>NZ_JBVFXI010000010.1:0-77327 GCF_055524595.1 Oceanobacillus sp. B139/18
TTCTATATATTCCAGCGCTTGTTTGCCATCTGCTGCAACGATTGTTTCGTAGCCTTCATATTCTAATTCTAATTGCAAAACACGGCTGATTTTTTGTTCGTCCTCAACAATAAGTATTCGTTCCTGCATGGCCTGTGCTCCTTTCTAAAGAAAACATGACACTTCCTCTAACCGGGGTGTCCAACGTACGTTATTTTTTCACTTTTTTATATTTAAAGCATACGAATTAATTATACAAAAAAACTGTCCCCAAAACAGCTGAATGAATAATTACCTACGTAAATCACTCTGCTTTATCAAGCAGAATTGTCTATTCGTTCAATCCTTTTGGGAAACAGTTTAATTCAAGCATGGTCTAAGCCTGCTGTCAAAGCCTTTTAGCCTAGATGTTGTTTCAAGAAATCTGTAACAGAATCCGGCGTTTTGGTATACGCGCTATGCTGATGAGCGATCTTCTCACCGTTTTGGAATAAAAGAATGCTTGGAATGCCCATTACTTCATACTTCTCGGCTAATCCAGACACTTCATCACTATTCACCTCATACCAGTCATAGCCGTTGAATTCTTCCATTACCTCGCCGATGAACATGTCCATACGTTTACAGTCGGGACACCAGTCTGCAAAGAATTTTATAATTACCGGTTTTTCACTTTGAATAATTTCTTGAAATGCTGCTTCTGTTTTAATTGCTTCCATCATCATCTCTCCCATTCCATTTTATTTATATTCTAATCTGCCCAATGCCAATGCTGCAATTAATCCGCCTATAAATAAAAGGATACACACAATAATACTTCCAGCGCCTGCCGGGATACCCGGAAAAACAATGGTAACGGCACCGATAACAAGCCCGATGATAATCGCGTAGGTACTTGTAAAATAATTTCTTAAAAAATAAGCAATAATTTTACTCATAATAATAAAACCAAGTGCAATCCCCGCACCTGCCACAATGATAACAGAAAACTGAAAATTACTGATGGCAGCCATTATCGTTGGATATACACCAAGCAGCATCATTATCATAGATCCGCTAATTCCCGGCACCATCATCACACTGCTGCCGATAAATCCCGCAATAAATAATAAGATATACGTATCTGTATTAATATCTTGAATAACCTGTCCCTCATTCGGATTTAAAATTCCCAATCCGCTAACAACAATGAACCCAATAATCAGCAATATATACTGTTTTGCCTGGAACTTTGTTTTCCCTTCTGCCTTTTGATATAAGAACGGAATTACTCCAATAACCAGTCCTAAAAAGAAAAATTGTGTTTGCGTTGGGTAATGTGTAAACAGCCAATCAATCACTCTGGCAAATAAGAAGATGGCTGTAACCATGCCAACCCCTAACGGAATTAAAAAGCTAAGATGCTTCTTCCAATCCTTACTGAAAAAACCGCTTATTGATGCAATTAACTGTTCATAAATGCCTAATAATACAGCGATTGTTCCCCCGCTTATTCCTGGAACAACCTCTACGGAACCCATAATTAAACCACGATATACATTTTTCCATTCCATGTATGCTTGTTCTCCTTCATATTTCATTACTACCAGGTTATTTTATCAAAAGTGGTCAGAAAAATATACTTTAGAAAAGGTTTTATTCATTAATTTACAAATTGTTCAAATATCATTTACAGAAATAAAGCAGCATACATATATTAAAAAGGCTTTTATCATGACGATGATTGACATATCCTTTATACTGTTGGTATAGATTAAAATAGAAAAGAAAAACTAGATAATAACCATCATTATATATATCGTTGTGTTCAGATTTTTAGGGGGAAGGAAGATGAAACGGTATTTAACATTAATTCTTTTTTTAGTAAGTATTCTTATCATCTATATTGGAGCTAAATTGCAGCTGTATTGGAGCGGCGTTGTTGCATGGGGGCTTGCATTAGTATGCCTTATTTTTGCCGTACACTTTTCAAAATACATTCCGAATGAAAAAGTCTCTAAAAAGAAAAAGAAGGAAATCTAAAAAAATCTCCCCGTTATCCACTGTACTGTAGTGACGAGGAGATTTTCATATTTTATATTACTCCATTTCCTTTAATATCTGTACCCTTCTATCTATTTCTTCATCATCGATTTCACTGTCATTCAGTTGGGTATAATCGATTGTGTAAATATCTTTGCCGTCAAGATATACCTTGCTGACCTGAAATTGCTCTGCAAATTCCGGGGTAGCCTCTGTCATACCAGAAGGAAAGATAGCATAATCTTCCTCTTGTTCTAAAATATTTATTTCAACGGAGCCTAATTCCTCTGCCGTGCTCATCCATTGATCTATATATTCTTCAATCGTCAAATAATCCTTCATATCTGCTAATACTTCGACAGTTAATTGCTGGAGCGGATTATTTCCAATCATGATATCAGCAATGGCATAACCCACTTCTTCCGTATAGTACGCTACGGTTAATGTATCATCAACCGAGCTGAAATCTAATTTTTTTATAGCATCGGCATACTCTCCGTCCAGCTGTTCGATATCCTGACCGCTGTATTCCATCCCAGTATAAGCATCGCTAATCTCATTGCCTTCCCATCAACAAAGGTTGTATCGATTGTTTCTGTGCCGTATATCTTCCAACCATTATCCTCTTTCCGATACAAATTTATCATTTTCATCATAACATACGATAGATGGATTTTTTTAGCAATCTGCGCCATAATAAGATAAAGCGATATTTTATTCAGTCTAACGTTTTTCTGCCTCATCAGCTTAAAAGTTAGTACCCTAAGGATATCTGCTTAAAGGTATGATTTCTTAAAGATTCTTGAAACATATCAATGAAGTTTTTACTGCTAGTTAAGCCGCGGATAATGTATGAATGACCAATTTTGTTTTTAAGCATTGGTGTTGGTATGGGACTGCGATTACCAATGTTGTCAGGTTAATGAGTTTATTGAATATTATATTTGTTACAAATGGGTAGTAAAAAACTATCTAGCGAAGGAAAAATACAGAGGCTCGAATGGGAAAGCGTAGGGTGAAGACCCGTAGAAAAAAAGCGAACTTCTTTTTTTGAGGAGGCTGAGCACAAGCCCATGGAAAGCGTAGTGTTTTTTCGCAGCGGCGTATTACTCTGACATCATTGCTGCGATTACTCGCCCCACCAAGTTCGTTGCATCCTCATCATTTAATACATATAATAAATTTACAGAAACAAGTTACCTTAAGGAAAAATTGGGGGCACAGTCTATATGGATAATAAGGAAAATGAAAAATATATCATTCACTGTCAAAATGAATTTGACCCATTACAGCAAGTCATCGTTGTCCCGCCAGATTATATGAAAATTACAACGGTTATTAATGAAACACAGGCTTATTATGCAACCGAGAATATTGATATAAAAAAAGCAACCGAACAACATGATTTCTTTGTAAAAACGCTGGAGGATAACGATGTCGAAGTCATTTCCCTCCCGGCAAAGCCAAATTTAAATGAGCAAGTTTTTACCCGGGACATTGGTTTTACACTTCATGATACATTATTCGCGGCTAATATGGACCGGGATATTCGCAAGGAAGAAACCATTCTTTTAAAAAAGTGGCTTCGGGACAAACAACTGGACTATACTTCTTTTTCCAACACAAGTATAGAGGGCGGAGATGTGATTCTTGACAACAATCGTATTTGGATTGGCTTAAGCCAGCGCACAAATCAGGCAGCAATCGATTATCTCTGTGAGCAATTCCCTCATCTGGAGGTTACCGCTGTTCCATTGCAGGAGGATATTCTTCATTTGGATTGTGTATTTAATATCCTGGAGGGCGCACAGGCGTTAATTTACCGGGATGGAATGAGTGAAGCTGCCTATCAAATGATGAAGGAGCATTATACATTAATCGAAGTAACCAAAGAGGAACAATTCAGTATGGCGCCAAACATCCTGTCTATCGGAGATAAAAAAGTAATCAGCCTTCCTGAAAATAAACGGGTGAATCATCTATTGAAAGAGCTTGGCTATCATATTATAGAAGTTCCTTTTTCTGAAATTATTAAATCCGGAGGATCCTTCCGATGCTGTACGCTTCCCCTTTATCGGAAGAAGTCATCTTAAACTGCGGGCGCTGATGCAAATAGATCAGCTTTCGCAGTTTTTTTGCAGTCATCTTCCCCCTTTAGCAGGACCTTTTCACCCTTTATTTGTACTTATAATCATTCGATTACGTGAAACATCTTTTTTCTTTTATCAAAAAGGAGTATAATAGATTAATATGGGTAACTGTTTATTTAAATAACAGCTGGACCGTTATTTTTAGAGAATTCTATTTTGTAAGAGTATACATGCAAGAATTTTAGTTTAGGAAGGTTTGTGACGATGATGAGGAAAGATACGAATCAAACAGATGTCATTTTAATCGGTGGTGGAATCATGAGTGCCACGATTGGCTCCTTATTAAAAACACTGCAACCGGAATGGCAGATTAATGTTTTTGAAAAACTTGACCAGACTGCGCGGGAAAGTTCGGATGCATGGAATAATGCCGGCACAGGACACTCGGCTCTATGCGAAATGAACTATACACCGGAACAGGCAGATGGCACGCTTGATATTACGAAAGCAATAAAAATAAATGAACAATTTCAACTTTCGAAACAATATTGGTCTTATCTGGTGAAACAGGGTATATTAGAAAACCCTGGTGATTTTATTCAAAACGTACCGCATTTAAGCTTTGTAGAAGGCGAAAAAAATGTGGAATTTCTAAAGAAACGTGTAGAAGCTCTAAAGGATAATCCATTATTTGAAGGCATGGAGATTACGGATGATGAAGAAAAGTTAAAAGAATGGATTCCGCTTATGATGGATGGACGTAATGATAATGAGGCTATTGCCGCTTCCAAAATTGAGTCAGGTACCGATATCAATTTTGGAAGCTTAACGCGAAAACTGTTTGATCAACTGGAGGAACAAGGCGGGACACGGCTCTACTTTAAGCATGAGGTAGAATCGATTACTCGTACGAAAGATCAATTATGGAAAGTGAAAGTTAAGAATCTATTCAACGGCAAAGTTTCTTATCATAAAGCACGATTTGTATTTATTGGTGCTGGAGGCGGCAGTCTGCCTTTATTACAAAAAACAAATATCCCGGAATCAAAGCATATTGGCGGATTCCCGGTGAGCGGATTATTTATGGTTTGTAATAATCCGGAAGTTGTTGAACAGCATCACGCGAAGGTTTATGGAAAAGCAAAAGTCGGTGCTCCGCCAATGTCTGTCCCGCATTTAGATACTCGATTTATTAACGGAAAACGCTCCTTATTATTTGGTCCTTTCGCTGGATTTTCACCGAAGTTTTTAAAAACCGGTTCAAACTTGGATTTATTTGGATCTATCAAGCCAAATAATTTAACCACTATGCTGGCAGCCGGGGCGAAGGAAATGGCCCTGACAAAATATCTTATTCAGCAGGTGCTCCTGTCAGATGAAAAAAGAATGGAAGACTTACGCGAATTCATTCCTAATGCCAAGAGCGGAGAATGGGATATTGTAGTTGCTGGTCAGCGGGTACAGGTTATTAAGGATACCGATACAGGCGGAAAAGGGACCCTTCAATTCGGGACCGAGGTAATCACTGCAGAAGATGGTTCGATTGCGGCTTTACTCGGCGCTTCCCCTGGAGCATCTGTCTCTGTTGATGTCATGCTTGATGTACTTCAGCGCTGCTTCCCGCATCATTTCACAAAATGGGAGCCGAAAATCAAGGAAATGATTCCATCATACGGTGTTTCGTTATCCGATCACCCTGATTTATTTGCTGATTTAAACAAGGAAATGAATGACACATTGCAATTAGAAGCAGAAAAGGAAGTATTATTAAGCTAAGAAGGTTCATACGAATGAATAATAAAAGGACTTCGCTTCTATAAAAATACTAGAATCGAAGTCTTTTTAATTTAAATTACTTTTATCGGAGTCCAAGACACAGCATTCAATATAAAGGATGACAGTTCTTCTTTATATTTTTCCACTTCCTCCGGAGAATGCTGAAATAAAATCAAGCCTCTTGCCGTAGATTCAATTAAAGATATTACAAATTCACTATAATAATCCGGATGGATATCTTCCCGGATTTCTCCATTTGCTTTTGCAGCCTTCAGATAGTCAGCAATCAGATCATATAATGGACGATAAATGACCTTCCACTTATCGATATCCCCGCTTCTGGTAATCCCTGCGTAAACAATCGAAGGGATTGTTCTATCTTCCTGGTTCACTTCAAAAATACGATCTATTGCCAGGCGTAAATTAGCATCCAGCCCAGCTTCTATATCTCCATGCTCTGTAAGGTATTGCGTATAATTGGAGATGATTTGCTGTGCTAAATCCGGGAGAACATCCATTTTGCTGTTATAGTATAAATAAAATGTTCCTTGAGCAATCCCGGCTTTTTTCACAATCTGGGAGACACGCGTATCTTCCAGCCCTTTTTCTTTAAAAATCTGATAGGCACTCTCTAAAATAAGCTCTTTTTTATTTGATATTCTAGCCACTACTATGCCCCCTTTTGAAAATTTTAAAACTGACTGATTGTCATTCATTTATTTTTATGATACCATACTTCTAGTAAAAGATGAACATTAAAAAATTAAAAGTACTGATTCTGGCAGCCATTGGATACTTCAATCTGTATGTATAAAGCATAAAATAAGACACATAACCAAAATCTATAGGTGAGAAACTACATTGAATTTATTATGTGCAACCGCCAGAGGAAGACAACATATTTATTCTTTTATATCAACTATAGATGTTAGCATTGATTCTGAAATAATAACACATTTTATAATTTTTTATTTACCCGATCGAGAAAAGAGGAGAATTTTTTTGAAAAAAGCTTTTAAAATTACTAAACAAGATATGAAAAACATCATTCGGGTTCCTTCTGTTCTTATTTTAATTATTGGGTTAGCCATCCTCCCTTCTTTTTATGCCTGGTTTAATATAAAAGCATCCTGGGACCCTTACTCCAATACAGAGGGAATCAAAATTGGCGTAGTCAGTGATGATACCGGGACGGAAGTGGAAGACCAATCCATTAATATGGGAGACGAACTGATAGAAAACTTAAAGGAAAATGATTCGTTAGGCTGGCAGTTCGATGATTCCATTGAAGAAGCAGATGAAAAGGTATATACAGGAGAATACTTTGCCACAATTCATATTCCTGAAAGCTTTTCGGAGGATGTAGCCAGTATACTTAATGAAGAACCAAGGAGCGCCATCGTCCAATATAAAGTGAATGAAAAGGTCAATGCCATTGCTCCTAAAATGACCAGCACCGGAGCTACACAAATCACAGAAACCATTAATGATGAATTTGTGCAGACAACGGCAAAAACATTGCTGGAAGAATTTAATAACGCAGGGATAGAGCTTGAAGAAAATCTGCCTACCATGCAAAAAATAAGAGATGCTGTTTATAATCTGCATGATCACATTGATGATATTGATGAAGCAGGCGACCTTATTGTTCAGTTAGACGAAGATCAAGATACGATTCAGAACTATGCAGATACATTAGACAGCTTACAGGAGTACGAGTCGAACATTCGGGAAGGCGGAGATCAGATTCTGACTGCCCAGTCTCATCTGGATGATATCAATCGGCTTGGAAATGCAGTGGTTGAATTAAATCAATCCATGCCTGACATCGAAAATGCTTTAACTCGAATCAGCTCTATCCAGCAATATTTCCCTGCGATTAATCAGGGACTGGAGGATGCTTATGCAGCAAGTATTACTGCCGGCGATACGCTAGCAGATGTACAAGAACGTATTCCAGAGATCAATAATCAAATTCAGGACTATCAAAATCAGGTTGATAATGCACAGGACACGTTAGAAGAGGCCGAACAAGCAACCGATGAAGTATCAGAGCTTGTCAACAGCCGAATCAATGAAGCGGAGGAAATTATCAATGGACTGCCTTCCTTTGATTTTAATACAGAAGAATCCGTAACACCTGATTTTGTGAATAACGTAAAGGATTCAGTTGGTGATTCTCAAGGTAAGCTGGAAGAAATGCTAGAAGAGCTTCGTAATTCAGACAGTCTGGAATCAAATGAGTCCTTAGATAAATTAAGCAGTACTGCTGACGGAACAAAAGAGCAAGGAAATGAACTTTCTGCTGAATTAGAGGATATGCTTACTAAAATAGAAGCGGATAATTTTACGGAAGAAGATATAACTACGTTAAATGAGGCAATAGCTGATTACCAATCCTCTTTCGATGAGGTCAAAGAAGATTTAGCAAATGCTGAATTTGTTCCAGATACCTCACAAAATGAAGAGAACGAAGAAACCGATGAGAATAGTGACAATGCCGAAGAAGGTACCGAAGAGAATAACGAAGAAAGCAGCAATGACGCGGAAGAAAACACAGAACAAGAAAGCGAAGAAAATAACGATAATGCTGCAGAAGAAACAGAGCAATCCGAAGATACACCGGAAACGCAGCAGCGTGATGAAGAAATCGACCAAGTCATTAATGAACTTCATGACGATACGATGCAGGCTTTTGATGAAATTTCCAATGTATTGGATCAAAATATAGACCTTGCTAAAAGCAATATACAGCAACTGCCTGAATTGATTGCCATGAAGGAAAATCCTGACCGGGCAGAGTATGCAGAAGAGCAACTTCAAGCGATTCAGGACAGTATTGAAGGGCTTCAATCCTCTATTACAAGCACGGAGAACTCACTTGCTTTATTAGAAACTCCGGAGAATAAAGAGGAGTTGGATAACATTCAAGAGGCTCTTGAAAGCGGCGATTTTAATTTAAATAATGTCATTGATTTTCTGGAAAACGGAAATTTAGACCTTAGCCAGTTAGAAGACGTGAAGGATAACGCCATAAATGATTTGAATACGTTACAAACCTTTAACGAGGACACATTAGAACCATTTGTGAATAATGCTTTCACTACGTTAGAAAATAGGTTAAATGATGCAGATTCCAAGTTAAGTGCCGCATTGGAATATACTGATTTAGCTTCTAATTATTTATCGGAAGCAGCAACAGTTGTTAATGATTCCCAATATTATTTAAACCTTTTAAATGAGAACTTACCATATTATGAAGAACAATTCAGTGATGTCTCTGATACTGTAAATCAACACTTCCCTGAATTTAAAAATGGTGTGGATATGGCAAGCGGCTTTTTCCAGAATGATATGCCGCATTTAGAAGATGAAATAAATAATTTAGCCGGCTTTGTTACAAACGATATGGATGATTTAATTGCCCAATATGAGAATTTGAATTCCCTTGTGCAGGATAATTTACCGGAAGCGCAGGAAGCTATTGGAGAAATGGCCGACTTTATCCGTGATGATTGGCCAGGATACAAAGAGGATATTCAAAATGCCTATGACCGGATAAAACAGATGGAAGACGATCAAATTATCGAGGAATTAATTGCTGCATTGCAGAATGACTTGAGTGATGAAACAGAGTATTTCTCCCGTCCGGTACAACTGGATGAAGAAAAATTATTCCCTATCCCGAACTACGGTTCAGCCAACACACCATTCTACACTGTGCTGGCAATATGGGTTGGTGCATTACTGCTTTGTAATTTGATTACAACGGATCTAAAAGATAAAAATAGAGAAGAATTCAGCTTAAGAGATATTTATCTTGGCCGAATGACCTTGTTCTTGATTGTAGCTATTTTACAAGCGGTCATTGTTTCGCTCGGCAATATCTTTATACTCGATGCTTATATGGCACACCCTGTTTACTTTACACTCTTTAGCGTCTTGATTGCGTTAGCGTTTATGATTATCGTATACACGTTAGTTTCCTTATTTGGAAACGTCGGAAAGGCGATTGCGATTATCTTTATGATTCTGCAATTATCAGGCGGCGGCGGAATGTTTCCAATCCAAGTAGCGCCGGAATTTTTCCAGGCTATTCACCCATTCCTGCCGTTCACGTATGCTATTGATATTCTAAGAGAAGCGACCGGCGGTATTGTATGGTCTGTTGTTTACAACCGATTCCTTATACTGGCGATTTTCCCGGCTATCTTTATTCTGTTAGGATATACTTTCCGGCCATGGATTGCACCGCGTGTTCATAAAGCCTATCTTAAGAGCAAGAAAAGTAATATGATTGATTAACAAAATGATGATCATGTAATAATATTAAGATTACAAACAGCCTGGCCAGCGCTTTGCCGGGCTGTTTTTTTATGCAATCCTACTTTTTCTATTTAGAAGGGACAGACAACAAAAATCTTTTTTCATCAACGGGTCGCGTTCCAGATTATCAAGATTTTCAAGAAAGGAAATATGCTTTCAAAACGCCCTTTAACGAATGACACGTTTTCTGATAAAATGATTAGTATCTTTTCTTTTTTAAAGGCTGTTCAAAATGGAGAATAACAACGGAGGTTTATAGTGAAGTATTTCATAATGATTTTACAAATTGGTATTTTATTTCTTTTTAATTTTATTGGCCAGCTTATTCAAGGCTTCTTCTCCCTGAGTATTCCCGGCAGTCTTATTGGGATGCTGCTGCTTTTCAGTCTGTTATTTTTCAAAATAATTCCTTTAACGTGGATGCAGGCTGGTGTTGATTTTCTTTTAAAAGATATCCCATTTTTCTTTATCCCGGTTACCATTGGAATTATCCAGTACTTAACCTTTTTTTATGGCAAAGGCAGCTTGACCATTCTATTGGTTATTGTTAGTACCTTTATTGTTATCGGTGTCAGTGGGATTGTAACAAATTTCATCTTAAAAAAAGAGGTGAAATCCTATGACTAATTTCTTTATTGGGATAACGGCAATTGCAGGAACGTTTATCCTGTACCGGTTATCCAAGAGGATATATCGAAGGAAACCAAGCCCATTTACCATGCCTATTTTCCTTTGTACGGCAAGTATGGTCATTTTCTTATCCTTAACAGGAATCTCTTATGAAACCTATATGATTGGCGGGCAGTGGATTGATCTTTTTCTCGGTCCTATCGTTGTCTCTCTGGCTGTTCCTTTATACAGAGAAATTCACTTAATCAAAAAATATGCAGGTGCGATAGGTATCGGTATATTTGCCGGTTCTCTGACCGGTGTTTTTACTGGAATAGCAGGAGCAAAGCTATTAGGTTTTGATGACTGGCTGATTCAGACTGTTGCTGCTAAATCTGTAACTGCTCCTATTGCGATCAGTATTACGGACACAGCAGGCGGGAATATTTCCCTAATTGCTGTATTCGTTATGTTAGCTGGTGTCAGCGGAGCAATGTTTGGGCCTGTTATTTTAAAAATTTGCCGGATTGAGCATCCCATTGCTAAAGGACTCAGTATTGGAACGGCTTCTCATGCAATAGGGACGGCAAAAGTATTAGAGGACAGTGAAATGGAAGGCGCCATCAGTGCTTTATCTATGACACTCAGTGCTGTGGTTGTTTCTTTTCTTGTTCCGATATTCTTATTATTATTTATTACATCATGAAAACATTCGTTATTTTTGTACATAAAAGGTACGCTGTATCTTGTTTCTGTATTGCGCTGTTATTACTTAGCAATGCAAGGAGGTGGCTTTGTTGAAAAGGGTTTGGCTATTCTTTGGATTGGCTGGCATACTGCTTCTTTCCGGCTGTTTTAATAAAAGTCAAAAAGGCGATGAACTGATTGCCTTTTATAATCATTGGATGGAGAACTGGGAGATAGATAGTTCTACATACTCCTCTCTTAATTGGGCAGAGGATGCCGAAGAAATGTTACTTATTATCGAAAACGATATATTGCCTGTTTTAACAAAAAGTGTTGACTATCTGGAGCAGACAGATTTGGAATATCGTGCTGTTAATGATTTAAACGAATTACTATTAGACAGAGAGTCTTATTTATTAGCATTATTCCAAGAGCTTGCTGATGAGTTAAACCCTGACAGTACGGAATCAGAAACAGAAATTGCTTTGGAGAAATTCAATGAAAACAGCATGCCAATTGCTGATAAAAATAAAGAATTTGCAGAGAGCTTAGATACGTTAATGGATAAATATCATGTCTATTGGATTACCGAGTATGACTCAAATGGAGAAAAATTAGAAAGATTAGGAAAGGACAGATAAGGAAGGCAGAAAGGAAGGAACGCTTTGCGAAATATTTTTGGGTCTGTGCTATATTTATGTATCTTTATTATATTATCTGGCTGCGTTGATTCTCATGACAAGGCAGAAGTGGGAAGCCTGGACGTACTGGAAGACTTTATTCATGAATTAAATCACGGCGACCTTATTATTGATTCAGATGATCCGGAAGAGGTCATCGAAACAGTTGACGATCAGCTGGGCGAATATTTTTCAGGTGATTTTTCCAGAAAAGTTGCCTATCAAATCCGAAACAGCATGGAAGGAAATCCGGATTATGAAGAAACTCCTGAAAATATCACTTTTTTTCTAACAAATACGGGTGACGGATTCCGCTATTCTCAAATTGAAGCTTCCAGAAGAAAAGGCGTATCATCCTGGCTGACACAGGACGATAAAATCGTAGGCACAGAGATTCGTATCACCTTGCCATCCGATATTCCTGATCAGGATTCCAAATACGAGCTGTACGACAATATTACGATGATGAAAATAGATAATAAATGGTACATCGATGATATTGAATATTTTGATGAGAGATATGTTCAATGAATCCAGCAAAATGATTCAAAGCGCCGTAATCTTTAAAGTGATTAGGCGCTTTTGGCAGCTTCAATCGTTCTACAAACTCATCTTCCTATTTCAGAATCCAGCAAATCTGTAATAAACATATGTCCTGGAGCATGTGTGATCATTATTTCAATTTTTGCTTGAAGTGCTACAAGCTGCGGTGTTACACCACACGCCCAAAACACTGGAATTTCATCTTCCTTTATTTCTACAGGATCACCATATTCAGGGGCCTGCAGGTTTTTGATTCCCAGCTTCTCTGGATAACCAACCTGTACCGGTGCGCCATGCATCGTTGGGAAGGCCGATGTGATTTGAACAGCTGCGGGCACATGATCTGCGCGAATCGGACGCATGGAAACCACCAGATTCCCTTGAAAGTCCCCTGCCCCATGACAGGGCACATTGGTTTCATACATCGTAACATTTTGTTTGTTTTCTATATGCCTCAAAGGAATTCCAGCCGCCCTTAAAGCATTTTCAAAGGTAAAGCTGCATCCAATCAAAAAGCTGATAAAATCCTCACGCCATTCTTCTGTAATATCCATCACTTCATCTGCCAGCTTCCCGTGTCTAAAAATTCGATATCTCGGAATATCCGTTCTGATATCTGCATCCGGCGCAGAGCTTACAGGTGTATAGGAGCCAGCATCCGTCACTTCAATCAATGGGCAAGACTTCGGATTTCGCATACAAAATAAGAGAAAGTCATACGCATGCTTCTTTGGAACAATGACCAGGTTTGCCTGTACATGAGTTGGAGCCAGCCCTGCTGTGGGTTTAGTCCACTCTCCTTTTCGAATAGCCATTCTTTCCTTTAACACTGCTATCACCTCTGCAAAAATATTTTATTTGAAGTAAAAACTGTTCTCTTTCCCTATAAAGTTTTTGTGCCTCTTCGACATCTACCTCCCGGAAACAAATTTTGCCGCCCGGAACAAGCTGAGCTACTTTGGGAAGGTCAACAGAAATAACTGTAGCAATTCTCGTATATCCTCCAGTCGTTTGCCGGTCAGCCATCAATATGATTGGCTGGCCATTCACCGGCACTTGCACACCTCCAAACGGAATGGCATCCGACCAAATATCTGCTCCATTTTTATGAGCAATAGCCTTGGATTGAAGCCGATACCCCATCCGGTCTGCCTGCGGACTAACAAGATGTACGTTATTGAAAAAGTTATCTATTCCTTCCTTTGTAAATCGCTCCATATGTGGACCTTTCACGACACGAAGCTCTACCTCCTTGCGGTACCTGGGGATTTCTGTATGCATTAATCCAACTCCTGCTTTTCCATTCACCGCATAACCGAAAATCGTATCTTTCTTTTCAACGTGCTTCCCAATTCCAGCTTTTTGGTAAGTTGATTTACTACCCATAACTACTGGTGAGTCAAACCCGCCCGAAACAGATAAATAAGTCCGCACCCCCGATTGAGGAGCGCCAAACGTCACATAATCATCCTTTTTAAGCTGGATTGATTTCCACATCGGTGCGGCTTTGCCATTTATCATAGGACTTAAATCTGCGCCACAAATAGCTATCGTTGCTTCCGATAATACAACCAGCTCCGGACCCATCATGGTTATTTCCAGACAGGCCTCATCTCTTCTATTTCCCACTAAGAGATTGGCTGTCTGCAAAGCGAATGGATCCATTGCTCCGGAGACAACAACCCCGTATTTTTGAAAGCCGGTTCTTCCCAAGTCTTGGATGGTTGTTAACAGTCCCGGTTTAATTACTTTAAAAAGCGGCTGCTGCTCCGCTTTATTCTCCAACACGTTTCATCCGAATCCCTTCTTGTTCCAAACGCTGCCGCAATTCCTTTGCAAACAGAAGGGCATGCTGTCCATCTCCATGGACGCAGATGGTGTCGGCTTCCACCTGGACTTCCTCTCCATCAACGGAGGTGACTTTTCCTTCAAAAACCATACTGCGTACTTGTTCAATTGCTTTTTCTACCTCTGTAATCATTGCATTTTTTTCTGTTCGAGCTGTCAACGAGCCATCCGATTGATACGTTCTGTCAGCAAATACTTCTGAGGCTGTTTTTAATCCGTATTTTTTTCCCGCACGAATCAATTCACTTCCTGATGACCCAAAGAGAATTAATTGTTCATCTACTTGAGCTGTCGCCTTCGCAATTGCTTCAGCAATCTCCCGGTCTTTCGCTGCCATATTGAACAAAGCTCCATGCGGTTTCACATGCTGCATAGGCACCTCATGAATATTACAAAAGGCCTTTAAAGCACCAATTTGGTAAGCTGTTAAATGAAAAACTTCATCTGGATCCACTTGAATGGCTCTTCTGCCAAAACCAATCAAATCTGGAAAGCCTGGATGGGCTCCAACCCCTACCTGCTTTTCTTTAGCCATTTTAACGGTTTTTCCCATAACATTATAATCTCCGGCATGAAAGCCGCAAGCAATGTTTGCAGAGGTGACTACCTCCAAAATTTCGTTATCAAGACCTATCGTATAAGCTCCAAAACTCTCCCCCAAGTCACTGTTTAAATCAATGCTTCTTTGTTTCATCATGGAACACTTCCTTTCTCACTTTATAGCTGCCGTCCTTTACCGCTTGTTCTATTGCTTCATACTCCTCTTCCGTAATCGAAACAAAGCGGATTTTATCTCCTGCCTGAAATAAAAATGGATTCTCTTGGGAAGAATCAAACAAGGTGACAGGTGTACGTCCTATAATATTTGCACCGCCCGGGGACTGTAATGAGTATATCACCGTTTGCTCCCCGGCGATTCCTACCGATCCTGCCGGCACATGTAATCTCGGGCTTTCCAGCCGCGGTGTGCAAATGGATTTAGACAGTCCGCCCATATAAGGAAAGCCCGGCAGAAATCCCATCATATAAATAAGATAATCTGTACCTGAATGATTCTCAATCACTTCTTCTTTTGTTAATTGATTAGAAACGGCGACATGGTCTAAATCAGAACCAGCTTCCCCGCCGTACAAAGTTGGAATAAATATCCGATTCCTCTGCTCCACTTTATCCCGTGATGCATAACTGGATAAAGTGGATAATTCTTCACAGATTGCATGATACGTAAGCTGGTCCGGCAAATAATAGACAGAAACGGAATCATAGGCAGGAACCCATTCTACAATACCTTTAATACGCTCTTTTTTTAGCAGAAGGCAAAAGCTCCTGATCTTTTTATTTAGCCGGGAGGAAACCTGTTCGCAAAACTGTACCCGTATCCCTGTATCTCCTAACGGCTGAAAGATGATATTTTGCATAGCGATTCCTCCAGCTAACCTATTATATTAAATGATAATAAAGCCAAAAGTACCGTAATGGCAAATACAACCCAGCCTGCAATATTTATCCATAGCTTGTTGACGTTCTCGGCCAGCATTCGGCGGTTGTTCATGACAAACAACAAAAATAGAACGATAACAGGCAAAATTAAGCCATTTGCATATTGAGAAAACACAATAATTTCAATCGGACTGTATCCCAAACCTGAAAAAATGATTCCAATTAAAATAATAACCATCCAAATGGCTCTGAATTTCATGGATTTTAAATTCCTGTCCCAGCCAAAAACTCCTGAAATAGCATAGGCTGCTCCTAGTGGCGCCGTCATCGTTGATGTAACACCTGCAGCAAAAATACCAATCGAGAATACATATTTTGCCCAAGAACCAAGCAGCGGCTCTAATTGAATAGCCATTTCAGCTGGATTATCAATTGTTGTGCCAAGAGGAAAAGCCATTGCGGCAGTGATTACAATCGAGGCCGTAACAATACCGACCACAATCAGCGATATAACAATGTCGAACCGGCTTTCCCCTATCCCGCTTTTATCCTTCCACCGCTCCTGAACCGTTGCTGACTGCAAAAAAAGCGTATACGGAACAATCGTTGTACCGATTAAGGAAATCACAAGGATAATAGAGCCATCCGGAATTGTCGGTATAAATGCACCTTCAAAAATAGCCGATAAATCAGGTTTAACTACAATTGCCGTAATTAAAAAACTGAGTACCATTAAACCAATTAATACAATGAAAACTTTTTCAAGTATTTTGTATGTGCCAAACCAGAGCAGCAACCCGGCTGAAATACCGATAATTACGCCCCATGTCTGGATAGGGAAACCTGTTAAGGTGGTCAGACCGATGGCACCGCCGACGATATTGCCTGTCTCATAAGCTGCGTTGCCGACTCCAATAGCAGCGACAACTAATATGATTGTCAACACCCTTAATAAAGGATTTTCAAACTGTTCTCTAAAAGCTGTGCCCAAATCTTTTCTTGTAACAATTCCTAAGCGGGTGGTCATTTCCTGCAAGACCATGGTAGCAATAACGGAGAACAGCAAGGACCAAATCAAGATAAAACCGAATTGGGCACCAACCTGACTGGCTGTTGTTATCGTTCCCGGCCCGATAATAGCAGCTGCTACAATAGCGCCTGGACCGACATTCTTTAACCTTAATAAAATCTTTTTCATGGTAACTCCCCCATTGTTTATGATGTTTAAACAAACTTTCAGATTTTAAAAAGGCTGATTTTGGCAGTATTTCATCGTTAGCTTTGCTACAATCCGAAGAAGCGTACGATGGATGACTGAAATAAGTGTAAGCAAGTCTAGTTTTGTTTTTCAACCTTTTCTGCTTCGATGTCATCCACCCGTCATCATTTCATTTAACCTCGTTAATTAAAGCGTTTTCATTTTTGACTTTAAATGTAACTCGATAAAGGAGATTTCATCAAGTTACATTCATTTTTTAGCTTGCTCTAATTAACAATTCCAGTATATTCTTTATAAGCTCACTCCAGCAACCAATTGAATTTCAACAGGTGCATTTCCCGGTAACGAGGATACACCAATTGCTGCCCTGCTGCCTATCCCCGCCTCCCCCAATTGTTCAGATAAATATTCGGAAGCAGCATTTGCCAGACTTGAATGGGATTGAAATGTTTCCTCTGCATTCACATAAACGGTGAGTGATAATATCTGCATGAGTTGTTCTCCCTCCATAAGTGTGTTTACAGCAGCAGTTAAGGCATTTGCAGCTGCTTGTCTGACTGCTGGATAATAGGTTGATACAGGCTCTGCTGCAATAACTTTTCCGCTCTGAAGCAGCACACCATTCTTTCTTGGTGTCATCCCGGCTGTATAAATAATATTTCCAAACCGGGATGCAGGAAGGTATTTCCCCTGTGGAATCAGATTATTCCCTTCATTTGATGGATGCATTTCGATACGCCTCCACTACTTGGATAACACGTTCCATTGCTTCTACCGCCGCTTGATGATCCTGTGAAAAATTTATCCGAAAGCTGTCACCGAATTGTGGACCGAATTCCGTTCCTGGTGTTACGGTCACACCAGCCTGAAGACGAAGTGCTTTCACAAACTCATTGATTGAAATACCCAGTTCCGGAATTCTCGGGAATAAATAACTGCCCGCTTCTGTCGCTCTTACCTGAAACCCCTCAGCTGCACGTATTTTGGCGACCAGGTCATCACGGATTGCCTGATGCGCTTTAATTCGCTCCTCCATCCAGCCTGCCGGTTCAGAAAACCATGTTTTCAAGACGGCCTGATTATATCCGCCAGCGCGCAATGATACAATAGCCTGCAGTTTTTCCATTCGGTTAATCATTTTTGCCGATCCAAAAGCGACCCCTAACCTGTATCCGCTAAGTGATTCTGTTTTAGAAGGTCCCATGATCGTAATGACATTTTCTCGATCAATCCGGTTCTCCGCACATAAATGAGTATACGTCCGTCCTTCAAAAATTTGCCGCGAGTAGAGTTGATCAACAATCACGGTTGCCCCGTATTGCTCTGCTAAACCGGCAATCTCCTGAATTTCATCCCGGGAATAAATAACACCCGTCGGATTATTTGGATTAGAGAACAAAAAGAGTTTTACTCCTGATTTAAAAGCATCCTCCAGCTGCGTTAGCTCTAAACCGGCTGATGTGTCTGTTTTGTAATAATCCAGCTGGACAGGAACGACTTCCCCATCAAAAAATTCAACAAGCTTCCGATTGGCAAAATAGTCCGGTTCTACAATAGCAACCTTATCTCCTCTGGCCACCGTTGATCCCATTGCTAGAAATAACGCTCCTTGGGTTCCAGGTGTTAGGATAACATGTTGATCCGGGTCAATGCTTGTGTTCGTAAAATCAGCAAGCTTTTCAGCTAGCTTCTCCCGGATATCCATCCCCCCGCGATATTCTGTGTAGGCCTGCTTCCCTCCAAGATGAACTCCTTCCACAAAGGCATCTAAAGAGCCCGGAATTGGTTGAAAAGCATCCACATCCCCATGTGAAAAGTCCACCGGCCTACCGGGAATTTTCTCAAAAGGAACATCGATTTCATTCGTTTTCTGGCGTCCTTCTTGACCAGGAGCATATTCCGCACCAAGCTTTAAAAACTTTATTTCTATCAAATCCATGATTAACCCTCTTTTCTATAATTGAAAAATAGTATACCTTTACAAAATATCTGCAAATTCATTATAGTTATAATAGTATCCCATCTTAGATACGAACTCCAATACGAAATAATTTATAACACTATAGGTATTTCTCTATACATAATTTGAGGAGGAATGAAATGCTGAAAAATATGGAATATGTATATGCAGTATATTTAAATAAGAGCTTTTCGAAAGCTGCCGGCGAATTATATATTTCTCAGCCGGCACTCAGTGCAACGATTAAAAAAGTGGAAGAAGAGATAGGTCTTCCTATTTTCGATAGAAGCAGCAATCCCATCCAATTAACAAAGGCTGGAGAATATTATATTGAATCCATCGAGACTATTATGAACATTGAAAAAGAAATGAGGAGTTATTTTAATCACTTAGCAGAGGATAATCAAGGTACCATCAGTGTTGGAGGCGCATCCTTCTTTTGCACACATATCCTGCCGAAAATCGCTCAAGAGTTTAAGGAAGAATATCCCGATTATAAGGTAAATCTTCTGGAAGCCAATGCGGATGATCTGATAAAATGTCTGCGCACAGGGATTGTTGATATGATGATCGATGTCGAGAAAAAGGACATTTCTAAAATGTTTGATTCCTTTGTCTGGGCGGAAGAACATATTTTACTGGCAGTGCCTTCAAGCTATGAAATAAATAATAAGCTTCGTAACTATCAAATCACCTTTCAAAATATAGCTAATGGAAACTATTTAAGTGAACGATATCCTAAGGTAAACCTGAAAGAATTTCAGAAGGAAGATTTTCTGCTATTAAAAAAAGGGAATGACCTAAACCAGCGAAGTTTAAAAATGTGTAGAAATGCCGGTTTCACACCAACCATATCCATGTACCTTGACCAGATGCTGACTTCCTATTACATTGCCAGTAATGAAAAGGGAATCGCTTTCGTTCGGGCCAGCGTCACGCATTACTTAGAAGCAACCAATAAATTATGCTTTTACAAAATTGATGATGACAACGCCCGTCAAAATATTATGCTGTATTATAAAAAAACACAGCCGCTTCCGAAAGTCGGCACAGATTTTATTTCATTTATCAAGGAGAAAAAAATCGATCATCTGTGAGTTTTAATACGCTGTAAAAAATGATTTTGCAGAGCGCTGGGAAGCACGCATTTCAGATTTATATGAAGCAGAAAAGGAGTGACCGTTTTTCCCTTCTGCTCAGCAGGGGAAATGGCGGACACTCATACTGCCATAAATAAAGAATCACTTACTTGAATGAGGAGCACCAAGCAAAAATTTAATTGTTAACTTACTGTTTTAACTCTTTCCGCTATTTTTTGTGTAACACGCAGAAATGCTTCTATTTCCTCCACACTATTGCAGTGTAGGGGAGATACCCTTACAACACCGTCGAGATCAAAAGACTCTAACATTCTTTTAGAATAAATACTGGAAGCAGCACGCTCATAAACCACAATATGCTCCGCTTCATATTGCCGAACAGCCTCTTGATAATCTAAGTGATCAATTGTTATTCCGATAATCAGATCCCTCTTAGATAAATCTTCATCATCTAAATGGACGGTAACGCCAGGGATATTTCTTAATCCTTTTACTTTATCTGTGCCATGAAGTATCGCTTCCAGCAATGCTCTTTCATGTAAAGCGATCCGTGTCATTCCTTCCTCATACAGCCTTCTTCTATCCTGTTTCTCCGAAAATTTACTCCCTATCCAGCAGACATAATCGACAATTTCGCTAAGAGAAGCAAAATGACCCGGTGTGGAGCTTCCCAGCTGCAGATCACTGTCATCCTTTCCAGTTAAACGTTGATGCGGAAGCGCTGCTGCCCTTTGGGAAACATATGCAAAACCGCTTCCTCTTACCCCGAAAAATTTATATGGTGCAAAGTTAATCGCATCTACAGGGGTTTTTTCGATATCAATGATACCGTGCGGAGCATGCTGCACAGCGTCGACGATAATGTATAAATCCGGCTTGATTTTCCTGGCTTCCTTTACAATCATTTCAATATCTAAAATCGTACCTGAAATATTAGATGCATAAATCACACTTAAAAAGCTTGTATTCTCATCAATCAGTCTGGTGATTTCCGCAACATCCACACCTCCAGTTACCCGGTTTGTTTTAGCTACACGAAATTCTTTTCCCAGCTTATTTGCATAAAACTTGGCAGCATCATAAGCGGACGGATGCTCTAATTCCGTTGTCACAATATTGCTTCCCTCTATATTTTCCGCAATGACACCGGTTGCTGCAAACATTGCTTGAGACGCAGTAAAGTAAGTGGCAATACTTCCCTGCTTTGCATTAAATATCGTTCTTGCATCTTCTATGCCTCTTTGCTCCACTTCGAATAAAAATTTCGCTGTGTCATGATTGCGCAAAGGGTGGTCAGGCATCAAGTCGTACTGAGCAAATTTCTGATTGGCAGTTTTTAACCGAAAAGAACCGCCGGCATTGTCTAAAAACACCCGCTTTTTCTGTGTCAACGGATCCATATCAATATAGGCGAACCTGTCTCTAATTTCTTCTAATAATTCATTGCTAAATAATCTGCCCTTCGTTAATCCCGCCATTTTATCCCTCCAATAATTTTTAGTGGTGATACAAGCCTGCTTCAAATGAAATTTTTCGATACAAATCAGGAAGACTTTAACTTATATAATATGCTATCAGCTGTTTCTCTTTAATTTACATATTTTTTCTATAATTATAATAGTAGTACTTCTTATACGTTTACTCCAATACAAAATAAATTATAATCATATATATTTTCTTCTATGCTGACTGACTATTTAGATGGCATAAAACGAAACTTCACTCCTTGGGAGTTTTTATGGACGGTTCTTCATCAAAATCCATGGGGATAAACTACATTCAATTTGGTGTTAGCTTCGGAATTCTTCTGCGTTAAAAATTATATACTTCTCTAATATAAAAAAGCCGGTTCAATTCTTACTATTTCTAGTAAAAATCGAACCGGCTTTTCTGGCAGCTTATGCTTCCACTTCATTACTTACTTTTTTTCGCTGCTTTTTCACGTTCGTTTTTATTTAAGATTTTCTTACGAAGACGGATTGTTTCTGGTGTTACTTCACAATACTCATCCTCACTTAAATATTGCAGGGCTTCCTCCAGAGACATATCTCTTGTCTTACGGATAGTGGATGTCTGGTCTTTTGTAGCTGAACGCACGTTAGTTAAGTGCTTTTCTTTTGTGATATTAACCGTTAAGTCATTCTCACGATTATGCTCTCCGACAATCATCCCTTCATAAACTTCCGTTCCGGGAGTAATAAAGATAACTCCGCGATCCTCCAAGTTCATGATTCCATAGGTAGATGCTTTCCCTTTTTCCAATGCAACTAGCACACCTTCACGGCGGCCGCCGACCTGTCCTTTAATCACAGGCTCGTATGCCTCAAAGGTATGGTTAATAATACCATAACCGCGTGTCTGCGACATAAATTCTGTAGTATATCCTAAAAGACCGCGGGATGGCACTTTAAACTCAATACGAACTTGTCCGTTTCCTTGATTAGCCATATCAAGCATTTCGCCTTTACGTTCTCCTAAGGATTCCATAATTGCTCCTGTGTGTTCTTCCGGAACATCTACTTGGACACGCTCCATCGGTTCACATTTTACACCGTCAATATCTTTGATGATTACTTCCGGCTTAGACAATTGAAGCTCATAGCCTTCACGGCGCATGTTCTCAATAAGAATAGACAAATGCAGCTCTCCGCGTCCGGAAACAGTCCAGGCATCTGGTGAACTGGTCGGTTCCACACGTAAGCTTACATCGGTTTCTAATTCTTTTAATAAACGCTCTTCAATACGGCGGGACGTAATATACTTCCCTTCTTTTCCGGCAAATGGACTGTTGTTTACAACAAAGGTCATCTGCAGGGTCGGCTCATCAATACGCAGCCATGGAAGCGGATCAGGATGCTCAGCCGGACATACCGTTTCACCGACATTTAAGTCTTCCATTCCAGCCAGAGCTACGATGTCACCAGAAACAGCTTCTTGGATTTCAACCCGTTTTAAACCAATGAAACCAAATAATTTGGAAACACGGAAGGATTTTTGTGATCCATCTTCTTTTAATACAACAACCTGCTGTCCTACCTTGATAGAACCGCGGACCACACGTCCAACTCCGATTCGGCCGACATAGTCATTATAATCCAGTAAAGTTACTTGAAACTGTAACGGCTCTTCTCTTGTATCAGCTGGAGCCGGAATATGCTCCATAATGGTATTAAAGACTGGATCCATTGTTTCCTGCTGATCTTCCGGCTCTAATCCGGAGGTTCCATTTAACGCAGATGCATAAACAACAGGGAATTCTAATTGGTTATCGTCCGCTCCTAATTCAATAAATAAATCTAATACTTCGTCAACGACCTCTGCCGGTCTGGCATTTGGACGGTCAACTTTATTTAATACCACAATTGGTGTCAGTTTTTGTTCTAAAGCTTTTTTTAATACGAAACGTGTTTGCGGCATGGTTCCTTCGTAGGCGTCCACGACTAAGGCAACACCATCAACCATTTTCATAATACGTTCCACTTCACCGCCAAAGTCGGCGTGACCTGGTGTATCAAGGATATTAATTGTTGAATCTTTATATTTTACAGCTGTATTTTTCGCTAAGATAGTAATCCCGCGTTCACGTTCTATATCTCCAGAGTCCATCGCACGTTCATCTACGTGCTCGTTTTCCCGAAAAGTCCCAGAATATCTTAATAGCTGATCCACTAACGTTGTTTTCCCGTGGTCAACGTGTGCAATAATTGCGATATTACGAATATCATTTCTTAATTGCATAAATAGTACGCTCCTCTAACATATCGAATGTAAAACCAATTTATTATATCATATAATGAGGAAATTTGTAAAATTGTTTTTCTTTCCTTTAGGATGTGTTGATTGCTCATGTATTATTATAACAATGTATTTTATATTATCATTTCATGAAGGATTTTCACCAAAATAGCTGGATGACTTAGCAGATATAATTTTACTGTAAGCAGCCGCTATAGAAATATACTGCGTTTCCAGAGACTTGTCTTTAGCTCCCTTTAAAGAAGCCTTGCTAATTGCGGGACCACAGGCGCAGACCAAAGTATAGTCATATTTATGCCTGCGGCGGAAAAAGAAAATCGCTTTTTCTGCGGAGCTTTACACTGGGGCTGCGATAAAAAAGACCTCTTCCACGCCCAATCAGGCAAAGAAAGAAGTCTTTTTATCATTCATTAAGATTTTATTTTTTTATTTCCTTTCGGCTTACTAGAAACAGGCAGGCACATGGTAAACTTCGCTCCACCTAATTTTTTCGACTGCCCGGCATATATCTTCCCGTTTGACTGTTCAATAATTGCACGTGCAATCGCCAGTCCCAGTCCCGTTTCTCCGCCTTTTCCTTTGATAAACCGGTGGAATATTTTATCCATATCTTCCTCGGTAATCCCTTTTCCGTCATCCTCTATATCAAAGAAAATCATATTCTTTTTCTTATATACATGGATAGATATCTCTTTATTGGCATACCTGATTGCATTAAATACCACATTGGAAACAGCTCGCAGGAGCTTTTCTTCATCTGCATGTATCGTTATGGAGCCGTCCACCTTCTGATGAAGGTCCAGTTTATTTTCATTGACGATTGGCAATGCTTTGCTCACAATCCCGTCCACAAAAGCCTGCACATCGATTTCTGTCTCCTCGTACACATCCGGCTGAGAGTCCAATTTGGCAAGTAAAATCATTTCATTGATGATTTTCTTGAGTCTGTTTACTTCTGTCACCATGACATCCAGCCCTTTCTCGGTATCTTTTTCATCAAAAATACCATCACGGATTCCTTCTGCGTAGCCTTGGATTGTCATCAATGGTGTTTTCAGCTCATGGCTCGCATTTTGAAAAAAGGTCTGCTGCGATTTCATATATTGCTCTAATGTCTGTGACATCTCGTAGACACTCTGTTCCACTTCTTTTATTTCTCCGCTGGCCCGGATCCGCTTCATCTGGTCAAATTGGCGGTTTTCCACCTTCTTCAATTCTTTCTTCAGCAAGGATAATGGTGTTACCAATTTATTCGTCATATAATAGCTTAAAATGACTGCCGCCAGAGCTCCAATTAAAAATACCCATGCTAATCGGAAGAAAAAGTTTTGCTGCACGGCTCGTAAATCGTTGATGGGTGTTAATAAAATCAATTCCATCCCGGACTGCTCCGGAGAAAATATAATTCGTTGCGTTACGAAACGGTCATTTCCATGCTGCCACAGTGTTTCTTCGTTGTCCTCAAAATTATTTTCCTGAAAAAACTCATTCACAACCGAAATAGACATGGTCGAAAATAAAACTGTATCTAAGTTCCGGTCATATAAGAAAAGCTGCAATTCTTGATCCTTCAAGAAGTCATCAATATTTCGATATTCACTTGCATCATCATACTGTTCCGATAGAAAACTGATAAGTAATTCTCCTGTTTCTGCAAGCTGACGCTGTTCATCCTGGATGAGCACATCTAATACCAGCGAGTAAATAACCAGGCCCGCAGTGGTCATAATAACAAGCAGCAGCGCTGTAAAAGCAGCATTTAGTTGCGATTGTAATTTCATTATTATGCTTCCTCATCTTTTCTCAAACGATAGCCGAATCCCCATACTGTCTCAAGGGGAATATGCTCCATCTTTTTCCGAATCCGTTTCATTAAATCATCTACCGCACGGTCACTCCCAAAATAATCATCGCCCCATACCTTTACCAGCAATTCTTCACGAGAAAAAGCACGATTAGGGTTCTCTGCTAAAAGGAGCAGCATATCATATTCTTTTGCAGTTGTTTCATATTCGATTCCTTCAAAAAATACTCTCCGTTCATTTTTATACACAAGGAGCTGATCTACTTTTACCCGATCGTCCGGTTCTTTATATTCCGAAGACTTTGGCTGCACCCGTTTGAACAGCCTTTTCATTCGGGCAATCAGTTCTCTCGGGCTGAATGGCTTGGTTAAATAATCATCACTGCCCAGCTCCAGACCTAAAATTTTATCGATTTCCTCATCTTTCGCTGAAATAATAATAATGGGAACATCGCTTTCATTACGAATTTTCCTGCAAAATTCATAACCATCCATCCCCGGGAGCATAATATCTAATACCCACATATCCGGTGGATTATTTTCCCATAATGTCCAGCCGTCTTCTGCATTGTCCAGAACAGTTATCTGATACCCTTCTTTTTTTAAATAGGCAACAACAATATCTTGTATGTTTTTATCATCTTCTACTAAACCAATATGGTATGACATGTATTTCCCACCTCTTTCATCCTGTACTAAATTGTAGTTTATCAACTGCGGATTTGGCAAGATGCCGCTTCGGCAGACCCCAGCAATAAAACGAAACTTTATTCAGAGGGAGTTTTACGGACGATTCTCCGTGATAAAGCAATATACTTGATTATTTTCAGGCGTTTTCACGTTTATTAAAAAAAACAAATCGGGTAATTCTAATATAGGAAGAAAGAATATCCCCATTTTCAACAATCTTTCATTCTATACTATTTATTTTTACATGAACACCCTGCTTCTGACAAACGGGATTTAAGATTACACAGTTTTTACACAATTATACCAAAGGATTTCCCATGGTCGGTACTATAATAAAATTAAATCAAATAACTTGGAGGTGCTTTACAATGAGTAACAACGATTATGAAAATGAAAGAAATGAAAATGTATCGGGTGACCTTGAAAAGAATAATGAGCCTTTGACTGATGAAGCATCGACAATTGATAATAATAGATCAGAGCAAAATAGAACAACCGATGAAAAGCAGCAAACATATGTCGCTTCATCAGAAACCAATCCGCCAAAGCAAAAAAAATCGAAAGGCTGGTTCCGCGTTTTTTTTAGCGGAGCAATTGGAGGAATTATTTCTTCCGTACTTGTTGTCCTGCTCTTAGGAAATCAATTGCTGCCGGCTTCGGAGGGCATAATGGATTCCTCTGGAGGAGAAACTGCGTCATCCAGTGCCTCTTCAGAATCTATTATCCCTACGATAGCTTCTGATGATGCAGACGTTTCTGCTGATATTTCAGAAGTTTCCCAAGCTGTTGTCGGCGTTATTAATATGCAGCAGCAAAATTTATGGGAGGACAGCCAAGAAGCTGGTACTGGTTCAGGAATCATCTATAAAAAAGAAGATGGAAAAGCGTATGTTATCACAAATAACCATGTTGTAGAAGGCGCAGAACAGCTTCAAGTAGCTTTGAATGAAGAACATCAGGTAGATGCCACTGTACTTGGAACAGATGCATTAACAGACTTAGCTGTGCTTGAAATTGATGGAGAGCATGTTGATACAGTTGCAAATTTAGGATCCAGTGAAGATATTGAAGTAGGAGAAACGGTTATGGCAATCGGTAACCCGCTTGGTATGGACTTTAATAACAGTGTAACAAGAGGTATCATCAGCGGTTTAAATCGTAATGTTGAAGTAGATACAAACGGAGACGGCGCTCCGGATTGGGTAACAGAAGTACTGCAAACAGATGCAGCAATCAACCCTGGTAACAGTGGCGGCGCATTAGTTAATGCAGACGGTGATGTGATTGGCATCAACTCCATGAAAATTGCTCAAAGCCAAGTAGAAGGCATCGGTTTTGCCATTCCTATTGACGAAGCCTTGCCAGTTGTTGAAAAACTGGAAACAGACGGTGAAGTTTCCCGTCCATTAATCGGTATTTCTACAGCGCCATTAACCCAGGTTCCGCCTCAATACCAGCAAGAAATCGAGCTTCCTGAAGATGTAGAAGGCGGCATGGTCATTGCAAATGTTCAATCTGGTTCACCAGCAGACAATGCGAACCTGCAACAATTTGACGTCATTACAAAAATAAATGGGAATCCAGTCACTTCCATTATCGAGCTTCGCAAAGAGCTTTTTGATCAAGGGCAGGCTGGAGAACATGTAGAAATCGAATTTGCACGTGATGGAGAACTGCATTCCATTACATTAAAAATGGATGAATTAAAAGCCAGCCAACCAGAAGCAAATCAATAAACAGCATAAAGGAACACTTTCTTCAACGAGGAGTGATCTCACTGAATGCGGGTATAAGAATTACTAAGCTATCTATAGCAACGGAAAAAGCAGACTGTTGAATATCAGCAGCCTGCTTTTTCTATACACAGAAGGAAATATTAGGAGAATAAACCTATTTTCCCCTACCGATTCCCTGAAAAATCGTATATAATTAACTTTCAAAGCAAGATTTATCTTGCTGAATTATTGGAAAAGGAAGTGATTTTTTGATTTGCCCAGCATGTAATCAGGAAACGGAGGAAGGAAAGTTTTGTACAAAATGTGGTTCACCGCTGCATCCACAAGAAAAAACAGCAACAGAGGATCCATCTAAAGAAAATACTCCTGAGGTACATACAGAGACATCACAACAGGAAAATGCATCCACTGCAGAAACATCACAGCAATTCAATGCAACACTTGAAAAAGTAAAAACAGGTTCAAATCAATATTGGAGTTATTTTATTACCCGGATTAAAAATCCGAATGTCGCTTTTAGGGATAATGAACAGCACGTAACTAATTCTATTATTACCGCAATTATACTTACCCTTGCAGCCACATTATTCTTTTGGGGACTTCTTAACACAATATTTCAAGACACTATCGGAGTCTTTTCCAGCAACGAGTCACTAAGCGATTATGTACCTTTTTTCTCAACCACGCTAAAAGGGATGCTTATTTTTATTATTCTTTTCTTTGCGGGACTAATTGCTAGCTTTATTACGCTTAATCTTGCGAAACATTCATCTTCCTTTGTGCAGCAGTTCACTCGTTACACAGGCACACTCGTACCATTTACAGGCTTATTTGTTGTGCTAGCTTTATTATCACTGCTGGGTATTGTTAAGATTGATATATCCGAAATGGATACGTGGATTCTTCAGCCGGAAGAAGCAAGTTTTCCATGGGGAATATCTTTTATAACCATTTTATTTATTATCGTGATGTACGTTAATCCGATTATTCATGCGCTTCATGCACTTACTCAAGAAAAAATAAAACACAGTTTTTATTTTACAATCGTATCGTTAGCCATCACCTTTGTTATTATTACAATTATGAATACCTTATTTATTTCGGATATCCTAACAAATATATTTGAATCAACATTATAATCTCTATATTTTACTAAAAACCGGACAGATAAAATTCCAACATAACGGGATTATCGTCCGGATTTTTTTGTGAATTACTCTTCTTCGCTATCCAATTCATCCTCATACGCCTCATGATTAGGCATCACGCCTGTATACTTGCCTTCTATATCAGCAGCCAAAAAGTCTTCCACCTCTATATCATCAGAGCTCTCTTCCCCATCTTCCGGCACCCCTGCACCGTCATGATAATCCGGAGTATAGCTGGATGTTCCATATTGCTGGACATCCTCCCAACTATTTTCTCCGCCATCTTCTCTTACTTTAAATACTTCTTTTGGCGGTGTCTCTCCATGAAATGTCCGCTGTTTTTCATGTTCGGCGCAGCAATCTGCAGTCGGTAATGCCTCCAAACGCTCTGGTTCAATATTTTCGCCGCACACCTTGCAAATTCCATAGGTTCCTTCTTCCATCGCATGAATGGAATTATTTATTTCTTCTAATTCTGATTCCGCATGTCGCTGCAGAGCACTGTCTTTTTCTCTTTCAAAAAGCTCCGTTCCTGTATCAGCAGGATGATTATCATAATTGGATAATTCACCTAACACCTCTTGGCTAAATTCATATTTCATTTCTGTTTTTTGATTTATTCGTTCAATTAACTCCTCTTGTCTCGCAAGCAGCCGCTGCTTTAGCCTTACCGTATCTACTCTCATCGTTATCCTCCCCTTCTATCTATATTTATTTAGGATTGAAGTTTCGTTTTATACTATATGTAAATGGAAAAATTCGATGCAAGGCAATCGTTGCCAAGTATATTTTAACGAGTGAAAAGAATTTATTGGAAATTCAGCTGTTTTTTCTTAATAATTATTTGCGTTTTTCGAATTTTCATGACAAGATTTAGATACAACATTTATACAAAGGAGAGAGACAATGATAACGGCATCAACGGCTACTATCGGTTTTATTGGTTTAGGTGTAATGGGGAAAAGCATGGTAAAAAATCTAATGGAAGCAGGCTACAAGCTTAATGTTTACACAAGAACAAAATCAAAGGCAGAAGAGTTACTGGAGCTTGGAGCTGCCTGGCATGATACACAAGCCAGCTTGGCAAAAGCAAGTGATGTCATTATTACAATGGTTGGTTATCCAGAAGACGTGGAAAAAGTGTATTTTGGAGATGAAGGTATTTTAAACCATGCAAATAAAGGGGCTTATGTCATTGACATGACGACATCTAAGCCAAGCTTAGCAATCGAAATTTATGAAGAAGCAAAAAAAGCAGGTTTGACCGCTTTAGATGCTCCTGTCTCTGGAGGGGACATCGGCGCAAAAAATGGCACATTGGCTATTATGACCGGCGGAGATAAAGAAGCTTATGATGAAATTGCACCTATCTTTCGTGTCCTGGGAGAAAGAATTACCTTACTTGGACCTGCAGGAGCTGGGCAGCATACTAAAATGGCAAATCAAATTGCGATTGCGACCAATATGATTGGGGTCAGTGAATCCATTATCTATGCAAAAAAAGCAGGTTTAGATGCGGAGGAAGTACTCGCCACTATTTCTACCGGAGCTGCGGCCAGCTTCTCCTTATCCAACTTAGGTAAGAGAATGCTTGAACGGGATTATGAGCCCGGTTTCTATGTAAAGCATTTTATCAAGGACATGGAAATAGCTTTAGAATCAGCTCATAACATGGGAATGCCAGCACCTGGACTGGAATTGGCATTAAAGCTTTATAAAGAATTAGCTGACATGGGCGAAGCTGACAGCGGCACCCAAGCATTGATTAAATTGCTTGCATATGAAGCGGAAATGACACTGTAACAAAACTTTTTCATCAGAAAAAACCTCGAATGTTTCTAGAAAACATTCGAGGTTTTTTAGCTGGCTTATCCAGCGTTTTATATCATTCGAATTAAAGACGAACAACGTTTGCAGCTTGTGGGCCACGGTTGCCTTCTACGATTTCGAATTCAACATCTTGACCTTCTTCAAGAGTTTTGAATCCTTCAGCTTGAATTGCAGAGAAGTGTACAAATACGTCATCTCCGTCTTCACGCTCGATGAAACCAAAACCTTTTTCTGCATTAAACCATTTTACTTTACCAGTCATTATCATGACCTCCTTATACAAGATATGCAAAGTCATTGAAACTTAAATACTTTTACACCGTCTTGGAAAAGAGATCGTAAAGTATTCTTGTAACTCCAATTACCTTTTGCAAGTATTATTTTAACCCCTTTCATAAAAAAATGCAAGTGAATATCGATGAAGATTATTAGACAAAATTCGATGTTTTTCAACGGAAGAAGCGTTTTCATATGACGATAGCGTTCTACACTATAAAATCCATTAATTTTTAAAATTGCTAAAAACAGGAATTATGCATAGTTTTCACCTATGAAAAGTATAAAATACCGCAGCTCTGTATATCTATTCTTAAATGAATAGAGCTCCCTTTAACAGTTTTATAAAGGGAGCTCCGGTAAAAAACGTACCGTTATTTTTCGCAATTAATGTTCTTATAAAATATCCAGACTTACTACAATTGCCAGCAGCAGCTGAATCAATAACTGAATATTAATAGCAATATCAATATCGGTAGTAGTGATATTTACATTTTTCGATTTTTCAACAATAGTTTTTTGACGGTTGCTTTGTTTCGTTTTCATCACTTGTTCTAAATCCTGGAAAACAGCCTTTGCCTTGTCTGAATCAGCCAATGTAATGCTGAGCACCACAGCAATAGCTACTTCAATCCCTACCTGTAAACTGATTGCTGCTTGCGTATCTGTCGTTGTTACTGTAACTCCCTCAGAGTCTTTAATGATAATCCATTCCTCAGAGGATTGCTTCGTTATATTCTTTTGTTTGGCTGCTTCCTCTACTTCTGCCTGGTTGTTTCGTTCGTCATCACAATAATCTAGGGCTCTCCACTCTTTTTTGTGCATCATGTTCGTCTACACTCCTTTCTATACCAAATTTGGATTACAGAATATCAATCATGATTACCAAAGCGATGAGGATTTGTAAAAGCAGCTGAATATTAACAGAAATATCTGTGTCGGTTGTTGTCACAGTTGCATCTTTTGTATTATAGATAAATATTTTTTGTTTATTTACCTGGCTGGCACTGATTGTTTGCATTAATTCTTGTTCTACCGCTTCCTCATCTCCAGAATCAGCAATGGATAAACGGATAACAATGGAAATAGCTAATTGCAGTGCTGCTTGTAAGGATGCGCCGATTTGCGTATCTGTTGAATTCACATTAATATTACAGGATTCTTTAACCCAGATAACCTCTGCAGATTCTTGTTCCATATACGAAAATTCATCTGCAGTTTGAACAACACTCGCCTCGCCAAAATTCGGGCTGAAGGAATTATCATAATAAGCCGGTGCGTATTGATTATCTTTTGTGTCACAGGCATTTTCTTCAGGTTGACATGCATAATCGTTTCCATATAAGTCATCGTGGAAACGGTTGGTCCCTTCTGTTTTACTTCTGTAGACAGACATCGATTAACACTCCTTTCTTAAAGTTCTAAATTAATTTATGGTATTGATAACTATACTTCCTGTACACCAGCACAAAGAACACGGAAAATAACAAAATCACCTAGTCCAATTTTTAGGGAATATGCAATGCTGCCGTTTTTGGAAAGCAGCACAAAAAATGTGAAGAAATCATATATTTCCTTCACATTTTAGATAGAAATTATTCTGCTTTAGACTCATTCTTCTTTTCCTGAAACTCCTCTACCTGCGCTTTTAAATCCGTCACCATTTCTTTTAACATTTCACGCTGTTTTTCAGAAAGGTTATTTTTCACTTCTTCTGGTTTAATCCCGTTCTTACGGAAAATACTGTCTACCATTACCTCAACCACTTTATTGGACATCATTGGGTCTTTAGATGATTCGCTCATTATTTCATCTCCTTCCTTCATAGATACTCCATCTTATGGAGAAAAAGTTCAGATTGACTATGCTCACGTCTACAGCGGGATAAATAATGAGAGGCGCGTTTGTCTTATGGACTGGAATCAAGCAATAAAACATGCTAAAATAAAGAATTGCAAGACGAAAAATGAATAAACGAAACCAGACTCATTTGTATCTTGCAAATATAAATGAACAGGTGGTAAACCAAATGGAAACAAATCAAGAATATCGCGTTTTACTTTATTACAATTATGTGCATATTGAGGATCCGGAAGCATTTGCGGCTGAGCATCTTAAATATTGCAACGAGCTTGGGCTAAAAGGACGTATTTTAGTAGCTGAAGAAGGCATTAACGGAACTGTTTCAGGGACAGTGGAACAGACAAATGCCTATATGGAGCATATGCATGCAGATTCTCGCTTTGAAGATATGACATTCAAAGTAGATGCTCATGATAAGCATGCTTTCAAAAAAATGCATGTCCGTCCCAGAAACGAATTAGTTACACTGCGTTTAGAAGATGATATTAACCCGTTAGAAACAACCGGAAAATATTTGGAACCGAAAGAATTCTATGAAGCATTACAGGACGAAGATACCATCGTATTGGATGCCCGCAATGATTATGAATATGATTTGGGACATTTCCGCGGCGCAATCCGCCCAGATATCAAGACATTCCGTGAACTGCCCGAGTGGGTCCAAGAAAACAAAGAAATGCTTGAAGATAAAAAAATCGTAACATATTGCACAGGCGGCATTCGCTGTGAGAAATTCAGCGGCTGGCTGAAGGATGAAGGCTTTGATGATGTAGGTCAATTACATGGCGGCATTGTTACTTACGGAAAGGATCCGGAAGTTCAAGGCGAGTTATGGGATGGACAGCTGTATGTATTTGACGAGCGTATCAGCGTTCCTGTTAACCAAAAAGAACATGTCATCATTGGCAAGGATTACTTTGACGGAGAGCCTTGTGAGCGTTATGTAAACTGTGCAAATCCAGAGTGTAATCGACAAATGCTTGCTTCTGAGGAAAATGAACATAAATACTTACGCGGATGCACGCATGAATGCCGGGTGACACCACGTAACCTTTATGTGAAAGAACATGATTTATCCACAGAAGAAGTGAAAGCCCGCTTAGCAGCGATTGGGGAAACACTTCCAGAAACAACAACGGTTTAATCATATAGATACGAAAACAGGCTGGAGAATTTAGATTCCCCAGCCTGTTTCTTATTTCTGATAAGTAATTGTCCATTCCCTATCTGACTTCTTCATCTCTACACCAATATAACCTTCTTCAATCAGCTTCTCTTGCCCGTCAATATCGTTCATATTTATCTCCGTTTGATTTTCCGCCCTGATTTCTTTTAATTTTAAATCATTACAATAAACATAGCGCAGCTTTCCGCCATACTTCTCTTTTACTTTATAAATGCGCATCCCCAGTGCAAATTTATCTTTCATGCTTGGAATATTTCCGGGAGCTACTGTAGCTAAGACATAACGGAAAAGTGAAGTATCTAATTGATTCATAATGAATCGGCCCATTTGGGTTTGTAAATGGTTGCCCCGGTAATTTGGATGTACATTGGAAATCTCTGAATAAATGATTTCTGCAAATTCTTCTTCTGTCAAGCCGATATCGCTTCCTAGCCCTTCTTCATCAGCAGCTGGATTCAGAAAAGCCCGGAAAGCAATCAGCCTGTCTTGATGAAAGATACCGACCATCAGCGGCTCTCCCTCTAATATCGTCCGAAATTCACTTTCATCCAGCGTCTCCAGCCTTTTTTTATCCTCTAAAGCTTCATAAACAATCGTTTGCAATTCTAAAATATCGGGTAAATCCGTAGTAGTGAGATAACGTAAATAAGCATTTTTTTCATCCGTCTTTAATGGAATATCTTTTATTATTTTAGTCACAAATAAACGCCCTTTCTTGCTATAATACAATTGGAATTATTTTTAATGCATGTACATCTTATCATTTTTTTCGAGGTGAAGTAATATGACAACTATCTATGATTTTTCAGCAAAAACAATGGAAGGCGAAGAGAAATCGCTGTCAGATTATGAAGGGAAAGTACTGCTCATCGTAAACACTGCAAGCAAATGCGGCTTCACCCCTCAGTTTGAAGGCTTACAAAGACTATATGAAAAGTATAAAGATCAGAATTTTGAAGTACTCGGTTTTCCTTGTAATCAATTTGGTCATCAAGATCCGGGAGCAGACGAAGAAATTAACCAATTTTGCCAGTTGAACTACGGGGTTACATTTCAAATGTTTTCCAAAGTCGACGTAAAAGGAAAAAATGTGCATCCGCTTTTTGATTTTTTAACGACCGAGCAAAAAGGGATATTAGGCGAACAGATCAAATGGAATTTTACGAAATTCCTCGTTGATACGGATGGAAAAGTTGCAAAACGATTTGGTCCGCAAAAAAATCCGGATACGATGGAAAAGGATATCGAAGCACTTCTTAAATCGGAAAACAGCGGAGAAGGATAACATCCTTCTCCGCTGTTTTCTAACTAGTTAGACCAAAGCCTGCGCTTTATTTTTATTAAATTCTTCTTCCATTGCTTTCAAAGCTTCTTCATTTGTTAATAAATCATAGCCTGTTTTTGCTAGAGAGAGCGCTCCTTCGTACAAAGCCAAGTGCCCGTCTTCTGTAATCGTCTGGTCAGCAAATTCTTTCGTATGCCCGATCAACCCTTCTTTGTTTAAGCCGATATAAGGATGGATTGCCGGAACGACCTGGCTGACATTTCCCATATCAATGGAGCCATAGCTTTCCTTTGAACCGTGCACAGGAAGTCTGCTTGTTTCTTTTAAATTTGCTGTAAATAGATCGGATAACACTTTATTTGTTGTCATATCATCGTAGCTTAATTCATAATTGGATATCTCTAGTGTTGCTCCTGTCATGGAAGCGGCGCCTTCAGCAATATTTTTCACCTTTTCCACAACCTCATTCAGGTAAGAGCGATCCGCTGCGCGGACATAGAATTGAGCAACTGCTTTATCAGGCACCACATTGGCAGCCTCTCCTCCTTCAGGAATGACGCCATGAATACGGACATCTGATTTCACATGCTGTCTTAATGCGTTAATGCCATTAAATAATTGCAGTACGCTATCTAATGCATTAATTCCTTCTTCCGGAGCAGCTGCAGCATGTGCTGTTTTTCCATGATATTCAAACTGGATCGCATCCATTGCCAAGGAATCACCGCTCTCCTGCGAAACATCACTGGGATGTAAAATCATCGCAGCATCTACCCCTTCAAATACACCCTGCTCACTCATCGGCACTTTTGCTCCGTTTGTCTCTTCAGCAGGCGTACCGAATACATGAACGGTTCCGCCAATTTCATCGATCAGCTTGCTTAATACCACGCCTGCTCCGACACTCATGGTTCCAATTAAATTATGTCCGCAGCCATGTCCGATTCCTGGAAGCGCATCATACTCAGCTAAGTATGCAATCTGAGGACCAGGCTTTCCGCTTGAATAGGTCGCTTTAAATGCAGTATCACGGCCAACAATTCCTTTTTCTACGTCAAATTGATGTACTGTTAAATAATCTGTTAACCGCTTCATTGATTCAAATTCTTGATCTCCCAACTCTGGATGATTAAAAATTGTATCGCTTAAATCTGTTAAATCATGTATCACTTTATCTAATTCATTTTTTAAATTTGCTTTCATTATTATTCCCTCACTCAATGTATATATATAAATCAACATGTATATTTATAACACATATTGCATGACGATTCAACAAATGAGCACTATTCCTGCACAGTCTCTCCGAAGAAGCTAGAGCGTATTCTTAACTATCAGAGAGTATTTGGTATCATATAGCTGTTAATAACTGCTATATATCCTAGATGCAGCGTTATCGCGTCTTACGAAGGATAATCGCCTTATAGCCCATTTGAATATATTGAAACATTTCTGTAACATAAAACGAAACTTCATTCAGTGGGAGGTTTTGTTCTTCTCCCACTGAATGTTAGTTGAGTGATTCAGGGAGTTAGCGTCCGTTATCTCCCGCCTAAATAAATTTATTTTTACGCTTTATTTTGAGGCAGGAGTTTTACGGACGGTTCTCCGTGATAAAACAAAACTTCATTCAGCGGGAGGTTTACAGAAGATTCTTCGTGATAAAAAATAATTGACTTATTAAGTTGATAAGTCTTTATTAGAGACAATTTAAAAAGATACATACAAAATGGATTTCTTAAATACAAAAGATGTTTTTTATGATCCGTTAGAACACGATGTATATAGGAGGAAAAGCATATTGAAAATTTTGCAATGGGTTGATAAAGCCTTTATGAAGCTGGAAGAATTTATTCTGAGCTTCGCTATTATACTGATTTCTTTTATGATTATCGGCAATGTTATTGCCAGAGAAGTTTTTAATTCAGGTGCATTTTATTTCGCTTATGAAGTCAGTCAATTTGCAATTGTTATCGCTACATTTATGGGGATTGCTTATGCAGCAAGAAAAGGAAGACATATCAGTATGTCAGCGTTTTATGATTTCGCCCCTTTTAAAGTACGAAAAGTAATGATGATTATCATTAACTTCGTTGCAAGTATCTTTATGTTTATACTTGCATACTTCTCTTACAGCTTTGTAATGTTTGAATATAACACAGGTGCTGTTACTACCTCTCTGGAGCTTCCGAGATATCTAATGGGTGTATTCATTCCAATTGGCTTCTTAACAGCAGGTATCCAATATTTACGAAACACGTATATCAATTTTACTGCGAAGGCAAAGGATACCGTGTATATAGGGATTGATGCTCCAGATTACAATGATCAGAAAAAAAAGCAGGATATTAAATTAGAAGATATTAATTTGTAAACTGAAAACGTGCAGAAAGGAAAAACTTATGTTAGCGACATTATTATCGATAATGATTGTATTACTATTTTTGAATTTTCCGATGATGATTCCATTAATGTTAGCCCCTGTTGTTGTGATGCTTATCTTTAATCCAAATTTAAATATGGATTTACTGATGGGACAGTTACTAACAGGAATTTCATCTTCTGTTTTACTATGTGTGCCTTTATTTATATTCGCAGCAGATATTATGACTTCGGGGAAAACATCGAATAGATTGTTAGATTTTATCGGTTCCTTTATTGGTCATATTCGCGGTGGTTATGCTGTAACGACTGCAGCTGCGTGCTCCGTATTCGGGGCAATTTCAGGCTCCACCCAAGCAGCCGTGGTAGCAATCGGGCGTCCGATGCGGGACAGAATGCTGAAGGCGGGATATAAAGATTCCAGTGCAATTGCATTAATTATTAACGCAAGCGATGTTGCCCTGCTCATTCCGCCAAGTATCGGCATGATTATTTATGCTCTAGCAGCAGGTTCAGGTGTATCTGTCGGTGATTTATTTATCGCCGGAATTATTCCAGGGATAATGGTTTTTCTCGCTTTTGCCATCTATAGTGTGATTTATGCAAAGGCAAAGGATATTCCGCTTGCTGAGCGCCAGGGCTGGGGAGAACGCTGGAAATCTTTTCGTAAAGCTTTACTTCCTTTAGCCTTTCCAGTAATCATAGTCGGCGGTATTTATACAGGGATATTCAGTCCGGTAGAAGCATCCGGTATTGCGGTACTCTATGCATTTATTCTAGAAGTCTTTATTTTCCGGACCATTCCATTAAAAAAGATTCCGAGTATTGCCCTTTCCACCGGGCTAGTTACATCAGCCGTATTTGTATTGGTAGCCGGCGGTCAATTATTCTCATGGGTGCTTGGGTACGCCAGAATTCCGCAGCAAATATCCGAAGCAGTGTTAGGAACGGATCCAAGTGCTATTTATGTACTTATTGTTGTCAGTATCTTTTTCTTTATAGGCTGTATGTTTGTTGATCCGATTGTTGTGATTCTCGTATTAACACCAATATTTATACCGGCAGCAGAAACTGCAGGAGTAGACCTCATCCACCTTGGAATTATTATTACCTTCCAGGCAGCATTAGGCTCTGCAACACCGCCATTTGGCGTAGATATATTTACCGCCAGTGCGGTATTTAACAAACCATACTTGGAAGTAATTCGAAGTACACCGCCATATATTTTGATTTTATTACTCATTGGTGTGCTATTAATTTTCTTCCCGCAATTATCATTAGTACTTATTAATTAATAAAACAGGTTTATCTCTGTTTTATATATAAAAATTAGGGGGTATTTATTATTTTAAACAAGAGATTTCTATGGATGCTTTCCTCTATTATAGCGCTCAGCTTATTATTAGCAGCGTGCGGAGGAAGCGATGATGGAGAAAGTAATGGAGATACCGGCAATGGAGAATTTGAAGAGCAGTCTTGGCAGTTTGTAACGGAAGAGCTTCAAGGCGAGGTTCAATATGAATACGCCGCGGAATTCGCAAACCGTATCAGCGAAAAAACAGATGGAGCGATTACCGTTGAACCGCTGGAGTTCGGTGCTTTGGGCAGTGAAGTGGATCAAGCCCAATTACTTCAGCAGGGCGGAGTTGAGCTGGCTGTAATGTCTCCAGGCTTCACCGGGAACCAGGTACAAGATGGACAAATCTTCTCTCTGCACTATTTCTTCCCTTCTGATCAAGAGCAGGTACAAGAAGTATTGACAAATAGTGAAGCATTGAATCAGGATTTACGTGCCAAGTATGAAGAACATGGTATTTCTCCGCTATCTTACTGGACAGAAGGAGCAATGGCTTGGTCCAGTAACGCCGGGATTGAATCTCCTGACGACTGGAGCGGTTTAAACATTCGTGTTCAGGAATCACCGCTTATGCGTGAAACATATGCTGCTTATGGAGCAACTGTTCAATCACTAAGCTGGGATGAATTATATACAGCACTGGACCGCGGAACGGTAGATGCACAAGAAAACCCCATTTTCTTTATTCAATCAGCGAGCTTCCATGAAGTACAGAATACCGTTACCGTCTCTAACCATAATAACTATGTTGCCATGACAACAGTGAATACAGATTGGTATAACGGCTTGGATGATAATGTGAAAGAAGTAGTCGACGAAACGGTAGCAGAAATGCAGGATTGGGTATTTGAGGAGCAAACGGCGCAAAACCAAGAGGGTATCAATGCGATTGAAGCAGATACGGATAATCCGACAGAAATCATTGAATTAACAGATGAACAGATTGAAGAATTTAGAGAGGTTGCAGAGCCTGTACATCAATATTATCGTGATGAAGTATCCGATATCGATCAGGATATTTTCGATAAGCTGCAAGAAGAAATTGCGGATGTAATGGGTGAGTAATAGAGAACACCCGCTTTTAACTTTATGTAAAAGCGGGTGCTTATTATTTCTTACACAAACAGGCTGAGATTTGTCTCACCTGTTTATTTATGATTAATATGCTCTGGCCCAGTAAACTAATTCTTTTGCTTTTTTACCACAGCATACACATGTTTCCGATACGCTTTCCGGTTCAAATGGGATACAGCGGGAGGTTGCGGATGTTTCTTCTTTAATCTGTTCTTCACAAGCAACATCTCCACACCACATTGCTTTGACAAATCCGCCTTTTTCGATTTCTGTTTTAAATTCATCCATATCCTTCGCAGTATGTGTCATCTCTACACGATGTTCCAGCGCACGTTTATAAAGGTTTGCCTGTACTTCATCCAATAAGGCAGCCAGACGCTCTTCTACATCGGTTAAGGCGACAAATTCTTTTTCTCCCGTATCACGGCGGACAAGAACAACCTGTTCCTTCTCAATATCCTTTGGCCCCATTTCGATACGGACCGGAATACCCTTCATTTCATATTCATTAAATTTCCAGCCCGGCATTTTATCACTGCCGTCAATGTCCACGCGGGCAATACCAGCCAATTGGTCGCGTAACGCATAAGCTTTATCGAGAACCCCTTCTTTATGCTGCGCGATTGGTACAATCATTGCCTGTGTCGGCGCAATCTTTGGAGGCACTACTAATCCGCGGTTGTCTCCGTGTACCATAATTAATGCACCCATAATCCGGGTAGATAATCCCCAGGAAGTTTGATGCACAAATTGGCTTTCACCGTTTTCATCCAGGTACGTAATGTCAAATGCTTCTGCAAATCCGGAACCAAAATGATGAGAAGTACCGGATTGCAAGGCTTTTCCATCATGCATCAACGCTTCAATCGTTAACGTGAATTCAGCTCCGGCAAATTTTTCTTTATCTGTTTTCTTTCCTTTTAGAACAGGAATTGCTAGATAGTCTTCCACCAGCTTGGCATAAATTTCAAGCATCCGATTTGTTTCTTCTGTCGCATCGGCATCTGTCGCATGCGCTGTGTGGCCCTCCTGCCAATGAAATTCAGAAGAACGCAGGAACGGGCGTGTTGTTTTTTCCCAGCGAACCACGTTAGACCATTGATTATACAGCTTTGGCAAATCACGATAAGAATGGATATTTTTTGAGTAATAATCACAGAAAAGCACCTCAGAGGTTGGACGCACGGCGATACGTTCTGTTAATTCCTCATCTCCGCCATGGGTTACCCAGGCAACCTCGGGAGCAAATCCTTCTACATGATCCTTCTCTTTTTGCAGTAAGCTTTCAGGAATAAAAAGCGGGAAGGCCACATTGGTGTGCCCTGTTACTTTAAACATACGATCTAATTCATCTTTGATATTTTCCCAAATTGCATAGCCATATGGCTTGATAATCATCGTTCCGCGAACCTGACCGTAGTCCACAAGCTCCGCCTGCTTGACGACGTCTGTATACCATTGTGCGAAATCATCCTCCATCGCTGTAATTTTTTCTACAAATTGCTTATTCTTCTTACCCAAAAGTAAGCACCTCTTTCTTATTTTGCTCTTCTATTATTTGAAATTTCCATGTAAACGCAAAAAATCCTCCATCCAAAAAAAGGGACCGAGGTTTAGTGGTGGTACCACCCTTGTTTATATATAAGCTGCCATCTATTATTTTATAGACGCGTCCAGCATATATATACACTTTATTGGATAACGGTCCAAAACCGCGCCAATTTCAGAGCAGAACTCCTTATATGGCGAACTCAGAAGGCAGGTTCCCTTGTCTGTCTAAGAAAAAGTCTCAGCATTCTTTTTCTCTCTGTGTTAGACATTTACAACGTACTATTCTCCGTCAACATTTCAACTATGCTTTTAATATATAGTTCTCACTGATGAAAGTCAAGAAGCTGACGATTTTTTTCATATATGCTGTCCAGTTAAAACCAAATTGCAATGAAGAACCAGGCAATCATTATTAGCTGCAATACTACTTTCGCAACCGATCCGCCTAAAAACCCTAAAAAAGAACCAATCGACGCGCGGATTGCTTCTTTTGCTGTCCTGCGCTGTATCATTTCAATAGCAAGAACCGTAAAAAATGGCACATAAATAATTCCAAATGGCGGTGTAATAAATGATCCGACAATAACAGCAACTGCAGCTCCTCTTTCGCCTGCCTTACTCCCGCCAAATTTTTTCACAAAATAACTGTTGGCGATAATATCCGCTACAAAAAGAATAACTGTGATAACTATCATTCCTGTCCAAAACCACCAGGTCAGGGAGTCACTGTTTATAAAGAAATAATAGACTAAAAATCCGCCCCAAATCGCGATAACTGATGGAATCATTGGGAAAATAATTCCTAGAAAGCTTGCGATAAATAATAGGATAATGATAATCCATAATAAAATATCCAATTCGTCCACGCTCCTTCTTAAAAAACTTCCTTTTTAAATCCTTCTCTTTAAGCACTCTTTTTAAACATACTGGATAGCCTGGTCTCTTCTTTTAATAGAATACGGCGATAATTTTCCATATGTTTGTATATACATAGCAATGTTAAAAAGATCACTACCAGCGCAGGTCCATTCCCAAAGAAATAATAGGTTGTAATTAAAAAGGAAAGATACATAAACAGCACACCAATAACAAGGTAGTCCGTTGCAAAGGTAAAGAATAATAAGATAGCAATTCCAATTAATGCAACCCGCCAATCAATGGCAATTAGTGCGCCTACTAACGATGCCGTGCCCTTCCCGCCACTGAATTTCATCGTAATTGGATAATTATGACCAATGATAACACATAAAGCCGTCAAATAAATAGATAGCGAAATTCTCTCAGCCGACATTCCCGCTTCATTTAAAATAAAGAGAACAAGCAAAATGGCAAGTGTCGCTTTAAAAATATCGATAAGCGCAACAACAATCCCATATTTCCAGCCTAGCAGAATCGTTGTATTCGATGCTCCGGCATTCTTTACGCCTTCCCCCTTAATATCCCGCTTTTTTATCTTGCCAACGATTTGCGATCCATGAATACAGCCAAAAATATAGCCAATCAAACAGCTGATGAGGTAATAATACATTGTTTTCCCTCCATTTCTGTCAAGTTTATCTCATTATATGTCTAGATCAGCGAAGAAATCAATTTGCAAAACTGCCAGATTTCGCTAACTGTTCAATCCTTCACCAAAAGCCCGTACATGTTATGATAGAACTAGAGATTCTTTTTAAAGGAGCCCAAAATATCGAATGAAAGCTTTAAAGCATTTTACGCTTTCTTGGATTGCCATTATTCTTTTTATAGGTTTGCTGTTCTGGCTTTACGAGCAGACAACCCCTTCTTATGAAAGAGTGGATGGAGAAGAAACAGTATCAGAACTTCATCCCGATGTCCAAGAAGCGGTGGATACGTTAATTGATCGTGCGGATGATATAGATATAGAGGTCGTTATTACAGATGGTCTGCGTACAGAGGAAGAGCAGGAAACACTGTACGCCAGAGGCAGAGAAAATGAAGAAGATATTGTTACCCATGCCAGAGCCGGGGAAAGCTATCATAATTATGGGCTGGCTGTCGATTATGCGATTCGTAATCATGATGGAGAGGTTATTTGGGATATCCATTATGATGGGAATAACAATGGAGAGTCTGATTGGTTTGAAGTTGCAGACATTGCAAAGGAATTAGGTTTTGAATGGGGCGGAGATTTTAATAGCTTTACAGATTACCCGCATCTGCAAATGACATTTGGTTTGAGCATTTCTGAGTTGCAGCAGGGATACCGTCCTCCTGTTGGAGAAGAATAAGATGGTCTGATTTATTATATTCGAATATATTTCACAAAAAGAAATGCAGGCAGAAAAAAAGTTTCTGCCTGCATTTCTTTTTATCATCCTATTTTAAAACAGACGAAGTTCCTTGATTTCGCTCTTGGTTTTATCAGTTCCTAAATCATATAATTTGCGGTAGAGGGCAATCAAATCTCCCTCGTAATTATCTCGTTTGGCATCGACAGGCTGTTCATCAAATGGTTTTCCTACGAATTTAACGGCATCCTTTGCATTTTTTTCTTTTCTGGCAAATAAAACTTCCACTTCTTTTACCTCTTCCGGTGTCGCATATATTTCATACTCAATTCCGTTTTCAGGTAGCGAAAGCTCTCGGATTTCCTCCGTATCCACTGTTACATAGTATTTCTTTCGTGCCATCTTTGGAAACCTCCTTTATAAAAATATTACCTATTTTGGGAGGTCTAAAACTTCTCTATTAGATTAGGAAAAAATATGGCTTGGATTACCGTCTGTTCTTCACAGCAGGAGATGCCCCTTTAAAACAGACAATACAGCCCGTTTTATTCCGCAATATATTGCGAGGCTTCCTCCCCGGAAGCCTCTGTAAATGCAGAAAAAGAACGATATTCTTCACCCTTCCAAATCCAGATGCCTTCTTCTTCTGATTCTCTATAATAAATATTTTCAATCAAACGATTATCTTTGTTTTCCTGAAAGAAATTCGCAATAAAAATACGCGATGGACCGGCAGTGAATTCATTTTCCTTTATTTCATTATCATGCACATTATACTGCACCAGAAGCTGGCCGCCGTCTAAGTCTTTCGTATCGTTTTGATACAGGATATTCTTCGTAATCAGCGTATCACGAGTGCCGCCTCTCTCTTCATCATAGCCGCCAATAGCAATTCCGGTATAATGATTATTTGAAATCAGATTATCTATAATTTGTATACCTTCCGCATATTTCCCGGCATGTTCCGAAGTAGCTTCAATACCTATATCATTCTCATATAATTCATTTTTCTTAATCAGAATATCTTTTCCGCCATCTACATAAATAGCCGCCGCACTATACTCGCCATCGTACGCCGGATTTGTAGAAGAGGAAATATGGTGGACTGTATTATTTTGGACCGTCCCATTACGGACATAATCCGCAGCGGGATTATTGGCAACACCTTCATATCCTATCAGATCGATTCCAATATTATCACTGAACTGAACTATATTCCCATCTACCGTAAACCCGTCAATATCTCCATTTAATACAATCGATTCACTGGTACCCAGCTTCAAATCCTCAACGATATTATCTATGATATTTATATCTTTCATTGAATCCGTACCATATACCGCAATCCCGTGTCCGTTCCCTTCCTCATGCCACGTTTTTATTCCTTTGACAAAGTTGTCTCTCACTGTAATATGGCTGCTGGAACCGCTGATGAAAAGCCCCATTACCGTTTCATCCATTGCATCTGTCGTTACATTTTGGATAGTCAATCCTTCTATATTTATGTAATTTTTATCCTCCAGAACAACAAGTGCACGGTTTCCATCCACAGTATTCAAACTCTCGCCGTCCATAATAACTTCTTCCCCTTCAAACGCTTGAAAGGAGATTGGCTTGTGCCTCGTGCCGCTGTGCTGGACGATCAGCGGCTCCTTATACGTCCCTTCCCGAATATATACAGTAGCGCCCGCCTCCGCTTCCGAGCTGGCTTTAGCAATTGTCTGAAAGGGAGACTCCAATGTACCTTCATTTTGATCGTTTCCATCCATTGCTACATAAATTACTTGGTTTGTAGAATACAGCGAACAGACAGTAAATAAAACACCGGCAGCTGCACATGCTGCAATCATAAATAATCCCATACTCTTCATGGCTTTCTCCTAGATAACCTTATTTCTTTTCTTCTTTCTGATTCTTCTCATTGCCGTTACCGTCACTATTCTTCTTCTCCTCTTCACCAGGAAGCGGATCTATTTTATGCTTATAGCCATACCCTTTTGATAATGTAACCAAGGATAAAATAATAACCATTGCAACCACAATGACCGAAACAGCAATTACTGCGATATAGGACCCCATAATATACCTCCATCATCTTTTCTTATATTCTATCCTATTAAACTATGCATGCCTTTTCAATTAATTTCTATTTTGCTGTAAGTTACTGCGCCTCCAATATAAGAAACCACTTACTCCCCTTTGCTTGTACCATATTGGGACTTAGTATAAACTCTAGTATGTATGTTATTAAAGTTTATCACGGAGAATCACTCGAAAATCTCTTTATGATAGAAGTTTCTTTTTTAGTAAGTTGAAATAAAAAATGCGTGCAAAGGAGCAATACAATAATGCCAGAACCTATCGTTACCTATCAAAATGTTCATAAATCCTTTGGGAATGTGGAGATATTGAAGGGGATTGATTTAGATATATATCCAGGTGAAAAAGTCGCTGTCATTGGTCCAAGCGGATCAGGGAAAACAACAATTATCCGGATGCTGATGACATTAGAGCAGCCAACATCTGGAGACATTATCGTAGACGGCCGCAATTTGTGGAAAATGGAGAAGAATGGAAAATGGGTGTATGCGAATGAAAGTCATCTGCGCTCTATTCGCGGTGAGATTGGAATGGTATTTCAGCATTTCAACCTGTTTCCGCATATGACGATTTTAGAAAATTGTATGACAGCGCCTATGCATGTGAAAAACGAAGTAAAAAACGAAGTAAAAAAGCGCTCGATAGAAATGCTGGAGCGTGTAGGACTCGGGAGTAAACTGGATAATTATCCAAGTCAGCTTTCAGGCGGACAAAAACAGCGGGTAGCCATGGCCCGTGCCCTTGTGATGCGTCCTAAAATCATGTTATTTGATGAGGTTACCTCTGCACTTGACCCGGAGCTTGTCGGAGAGGTGCTAAATGTTATTCGTGATATTGCAGAAAATGATGATATGGCGATGGTTCTTGTCACGCATGAAATGAACTTCGCCCTGGATATAGCGGATAAGGTACTCTTTTTAGATGAAGGGGTTATCGCAGAGCAAGGTACAGCAAGTGAGGTCATCGAGCATTCAGAGAACCCTCGTGTTCAATCCTTTTTGCAGCGTTTTAGAGGGTGAGCGAAAAATATTTAATCCTCCCCAGCCATGTTTAGCTTCGGCTGAGGTTTTTATAGATATTTTATGTTTCTGGTTAAACGGGTTCAAATGGGTTACCTATCAATATTTTAATTTTGAAGTTTCACTTATAATTTAAAGGAAAAATATTCCGTAAAGGCAATAATATAAGAGGAAAAGGCTCTTAGGGGAGCAAAGGATTTCGTATATTACGAATGTATTAAAAAAACCAGCCGGATTGACTGGTTTTTTCCTGTTATGCAAAATAAGATTTTATGAAACTTCCTCTCCTTCATCAGGAAGCTTTCAATAACTCCGACTGATGTTTTTCTTCATATTTTCGCGCCCAGCGGACAAGCAGATACGCAAATGGTGTATCAACCGCTGCAACGGTAAACTTCCAAATATATTGCGAGACAATCATTCCCAGTAAAACAGATGTCGGGACAACGCCCCAAAAAGCAATCGTAATAAATAGGACGGTATCAAAGAGCTGGCTCGTCATCGTTGATAAATTATTACGCAGCCACAGCTTTTTCCTTCCATGCCGCTGTTTTAACGTATGAAAAATGGAAACATCCAGGTGCTGGCTGACAAAATAAGAAACCAGGCTTGCTAAAATTATCCGGAAGCTCCCATTAAAAATCTCTTCAAAGGCAGCCTGTGATTGGAAATCGGCAGCCGGCGGAAGCTGAATGGAAATATAAATAAATACCATGGCAAGCACCTGTGTGAGAAAACCAGCCTGGACCGTTCTCCGAGCTGCCTTTTTTCCATAAACTTCCCCAATGACATCCGTCATCAAATAAGTAATCACATATACAATCGCTGCAGCGGGCAATACAATACTTCCCATTTCAAATAATTTAACCGACAAAATATTCGATAATAATAATAGGCCGACAAAAACGGCAGTGAAATAAATATACATTCTCCTGTTCCCTTCTCTTCAAAGGTGCAAGGATCTTAGTTTCCCTCTATCGATTATCAATCTTTTCCGGATACATATCATGCTGCATTAACCGGTTTTCTGCCATCTTTTCAAATTTTGTCCCCGCTTTTCCATAATTGCAATACGGGTCGATGGAAATACCTCCGCGGGGCGTAAACTTTCCTCTTACTTCAATATAACGCGGATCCATCAGCTCAATTAAATCGTTCATAATAATATTGACACAGTCCTCATGGAAGTCACCATGATTCCGGAAACTGAATAAATATAATTTTAAAGACTTACTCTCTACCATTTTGATATCTGGAATATAGCTGATATAAATCGTCCCAAAATCCGGCTGATTCGTTATCGGACAAAGCGTTGTAAATTCCGGACAGTTTAATTTCACAAAATAATCACGATTTGGATGCTGATTATCAAATGTTTCTAAAATCTCAGGTGTATAATCAAACGCATATTTCGTTTCTTTATTTCCCAGCAATTCAATTCCTTGAAGATCCTTCTCACTTCTTCCTGCCATACTCATCACCTCCTTTAGATATATTACGATAACAGAAATCAGTTATTTTCTATTACCTTGCAGTTCAAAACTTCCTCACATAGAAAAAGCCGTGCTCCCAAGGAACACGGCTTGATAATCGCAAGTTGTCCTTAGTTTTTTATAGAGGGTTTAAGCTAAGAACCTCTGCCTGAAGTTTAAAATAACACTTCATATTATAAGAATAGATAAAAGGCATGTCAAATTTTCTTTTTATCCCAGCCATCCTCTATCACAGCCAGAACCTGTGCCATGAGGCTATCCTTCCACATCCTCGCCAATAATCCGCACTTCCCGCTCTAACTGCACATCAAATTTCTCTTTTACCGTCGCTTGAACAAATTGAATTAAGGAAATATATTCGGAAGCCGTTGCATTTTGTTTATTTACAATAAAACCGGCATGCTTTGTGGAGACTTCTGCTCCGCCAATTTGCTTCCCTTGAAGATTACAGTCTTGGATCAGCTTGCCGGCAAAAAAACCGGGTGGGCGTTTGAACACACTGCCGCAAGACGGGTACTCGAGCGGCTGTTTGGATTCTCTTTTATATGTAAGATCATCCATCATTTCTTTAATTTCTTCTTTGTTCCCGGGCTTTAACGCGAATGTTGCTTCCAACACAATATAACCGTTGTCCGGGATGTTACTTGTGCGATAGCTGAGATCTAATTGCTCTGCTGTTAATGTCAGCAGTTCGCCGTCCTTTGTCGCAACTACCGTACTTTCCAGCGCATCTTTAATTTCTCCGCCATATGCACCTGCATTCATATATAGCGCTCCGCCGACGGAACCTGGAATACCGCAGGCAAACTCTAAACCGGCAAGCTCTTCATTTAAAGCAAAACGGGAAGCATCAATAATTCTTGCTCCGCTCTGAGAGATAACTTTACCTCCTTCTCTCCAAATAGCCGACAGCTGCTGCAGGTTCATAACGATTCCGCGGATGCCGCCATCCTTCACAATCAGATTAGAACCATTTCCAAGCATTGTAAATGGGACATTTTCCTGATTAGCAAAGCGAATAATCGCCTGTACTTCCTCGTAAGTGGACGGAGTAATGTAAAAATCCGCTTTCCCGCCTAATTTCGTATACGTATGTTCTCTAATCGGCTCATTCATCAATACATTCTCTTTTTTCGTATGTTGAATTAATTGATCATAAAGATGATGGTATTTATTCATGCTATCATTCCTTTAATTTGTCAAAAGCTTTTCTCTATTTGACCTTTATATTCTCATTCTTTTCCTACTTTGTTAAAAACAGGCATTCATCTTACTCCAGTTGAGCATTTCCGCATAACTGAAGTAAGATTATTTGATAAATCAATCCTATACCATTGTAGTTGATTCACTTTAATCTTGCCACAAAAAGCTATGAATCAATTTATCAATTTGCATACTTTCGTGCAGGGCACTGTGTGTCAGCTGCGGGTCATCAATAATCGTCTCTTTGAAATTTTGTTCGGGTATCATACTCCTCAGTGCCTTCACACTTTCCGGAACAGCAACGGAATCACCTGTACTGGCAATGCTGTAAACATCCACATCCGCAGGAAACATATTCTGCTGCAGCATATTTATCGCATGCGAATCGGGTTTCAAATCTTCTGCAGCTGCATCTTGATGAATTTCAAAATATCTTTCATTATAAATACCATCAAATGGACTGCCGATGGCTACAAGTTTATTAACAGATGGATAGTCATTCCTTGCATATTCCATCGTATATTTCACAGCAAGAATACCGCCCATAGAATGTCCGACCAGGTTAACTTCCTCCACTCGATAATTTTCCTTTAGATGAAGAAGCACTGCCGCAATCCATTCTGTACTTTCCTCAAAGCTTGCACGATTATCCTCTAAAACAATCTGTACAAACATGGGCGCATATCTCCCGTTATTTAAGTTATAATCGACAATATCTCCGTTCTCTGTCACATAGTAGATAAATCCTTTATTTCCCCATTGGTACGTATTTTCAAAACGGTCAAGCATATGACCAAATGAATTCTCCGTTCCTTTATAACCATGTATAAAAATCGTCGGTGCACCGGTATACTCCTCTGCTTGCGTTTCATCGTTCTGGTAAAAATAAATACCTGTTGCAATGGCGCAGATAACCAGGAGACCCAGGACAATACCTGCAATCTTCTTTCTCATTTATTTCCCTCAATTTCTGTTGTAAATCTAAGTACATCTCATGCTCTGAAGTACATAGCTATTATAACATCCTTCCTTTGCTGGAACACCATTTCTTCTACTTTATGTGTTTATTTTTTTACTTCATTGGCATATTTTTTATCAGGAATTAAAATACAAATTTTAAGAAAATAATGATTGAAAAATAAGTACCTGCAGGAAGCCCTCTGTTCATTCCTCCGCCATGGGTATCTATAAAAAGAAAGCAAATAGAATCTGCTTTTTAAACAGCATTCTATTTGCTTTCAATCATTATTGGGCAATCCGTTCATAATAATATCCCGGCCGATAATCCATTTCTGCTTATAAGTCTTTATTGCCCTCTATTCATAATATGATTAATGATGATGGTCGTCATCTTCATGCTCATGATCGTGGTCATGATCGCCTTCCTCACCATCTTCATGCTCATGATCCTCGCCTTCATGGTCGTCAATCGTAATTTCTGTAACCGGAGACTTGGCAACTGGATTATGATCATCATCGTAAAGAACCGCAAGAACTTCCTGTCCATCTACTTCTGCATCACCCATATAAGAATCCCCGTATTGATCTTCTGCCACCGTCCATTCCTCTTCAGCAGAATCACGTATGTACCAGTGCCAATGATCCAAATCTTCCTCTTCTGTTACTGCCTCTAATTTAAAAACATCGCCTGTATGGTAATGGTCGGATAACTCTTCAATTTCGATATTTTCCGGCACATCCTCGAAGGAAACCGCTTCGTCATCATGATCATGGTTATGCTCTTCTTCTTCATGATTTCCTTCTGTCTCTTCCTGGCTGTCTGTCCCTTCATCTTGATTATCTGCTTCTTCATTTCCGGACTGACAGCCAGCTATAAACAGGAAACTAATTAAGCCTAATATAATTCCTAATTGCCAAAACTTCTTCATAAAAAACACTCCTTCCATAATACGTAATGATTACGTTTCGTAACGATTACGATTAAAATTATACATAGATGCCGTTTAGTGGTCAAGTGATTTTTTTAAGATACTATTCTTCATAGACATGAAAATATGCTGCCATACTACGCTGATCGAATGATATGATTGCTGCTGCCACTAATCGTTTGGGCAAAAATGGCCTGAAACCTGATTCAACCCTTATAAATAAAAGTCTCAAGCTCCCACGAACAAATATCCTGGGAGCTTGAGACTTTTATTTATCCTTTATTTCACAACAAGCACTTTACACGCTGCCTGATGAACGATTTGCGTACTGACACTGCCAAGAAGAAGCCTTCCTACTCCGCCAAGCCCCCGGCTTCCTATAACGATTAAATCTATTTCCTTCTCTTTGGCATATTCAATTACTTTATAACCCGGATTACGGAAAGAATAATCTATCAAAACCTCTGTTTCACATGTTATCCCATCCGCTTCCAGATCATTATATACTTCTTGGATGGCAGGGCGCGCTTCCTCTGCCAAATCATTCATAAAAGTGCGGGCAAGAGCGGCATTCACCGTTGGCCCTCCATTGGAGATTACGGTAACAACATGTACAACGGCATCTTCAGCAAGTTTCACCTGCTCTTTGGCTTCTTCTATTGCTTTTTTACTAAGGTCGGAGCCGTCATAAGCTACTAATACATTCATACTCATCCCTATTCCTCCCTATTTCGTATTATATTCCTACTATTATCGTAACACATTTCTGTTAAAACGGTTACATGTTCAATAGAAGTGTTGAAAAAGCGTCATTAATTTACGCAGTGTAACTGACTGTAAGAATCCCGACTCCTAAACCAAGAAATACGGTGTTTCATTGCGGAAGTTCTAACAGTCAGTAACGACCAATTAGTTCTACTTGCAGCCACCCCCGCTGAATTGCCTTTTTATTTTATGGAGTGATATTGGACCTCGTCTTCATTCATACTGCATATATAAGAAAAACCGCAATCTGTTAATATCTCTTTAGCCTCTTCAAAATGAGCAGCAATCTCTTCCGGACGGTGCGCATCAGAACCTAATGTGATAATTTCTCCGCCAAGCTTACGGTATAAGCGCAATAAATTTTTACTTGGCAGCGGTGCATTCATGCCATATTTATAGCCGGATGTGTTTAATTCGATTCCCTTGCCTTCTGAAATAACCAGTTTTAATATTTCTTCCATAATATCCTGCGGCACATGTTCCCAGCCCCCAGAGGCATATCTGCTGACTAAATCAAGATGGCCTAAAATATGATAGTTTTTAAAATTTTTCAGGCATTCATAGTACTCTTCAAAATAAATACGATATGCTTCATCTACGGTTCTATCTTCAAAAAATTCACCGGAATGCAAATCCTGTTTATTCGCGGAGTGCATGGAACAAATGATAAATTCCGGATCCAGCCGTTCAATAAAATCGGAAGTTTCCTTAAGCACATGCGGCTGCACACCTACCTCAATTCCCTTGCGGATTTTAATCCTGTCCTGATACTTCTCCCGCAGCCCTTCTAATTTTTTTTGATAAGCTTCTGTATCAAAGCTAAAATCCCACTCCTTATCCGGGTAGTCCACATCTAAATGCTCGGTGAACGCAATTTCCTCCATCCCTTTGTTTATTGCTTCCTGAACCATCTCCTCCATCTCTGCCTCACAATCTGCCGAAAAGCTTGAATGCATATGAAAATCGTACATAAAAGTTATGCTCCTTTCATTGACTTTTTTTCTGAACATTACTATAATACTAAATAACTTTAATTAGATAAAGCATTAAATTGATAAAGTGTTGAATACGAAGGAGAATTTTATGAGAAATAAACAACTGCTTCATACCATGTTCTACCCGAAACAATTTTCAAAAAAACGTCATGTTATCCATACATTAACCGGCCGCTTTTCTAAATTTGGATATCAGCAGGTGGAGACACCCGTTTTTGAAAATTATGATTTATATAACGATGTTCAAGGGACCGTCAATACAGCCGATATGCTGAAGCTGATCGACCCATCTGGAAAAGTGCTCGTACTGCGGCCGGATGCAACCATCCCGATTGCCAGACATTATACCAATTTGCAGGAGGAAGTAGCAACCGGACGCCTCTCCTATGTGCTGGATATTTTCCGTTCCACGACAGAAGAACGCTCCCGCACACAAGCAGGTGTAGAGCTATTTGGAGAACGTACGCCGGAAGCTGATGCAGAGCTGATTGCATTAGCTGTAACCAGCTTAAAAGAATTAGAGATTCCTTCTTTTAAAATAGAAATTGGTCATGCTGCTTTTTATAAAGAATTATTACGCGAGGCTGACCTGGACGCCATGCAGCAGAAAGAACTGGATCAATATATTCAGTCGAAAAACATCTCGGAGATTGTTCCCTTTTTAAAAGACTTGGGACTGGAGGCTGCCTTAATTGAAAAGCTTCGTAAAATTCCAATGTTATACGGAGATGCAAGCTTTGTTATCGATGAAGCGGAGAATATTATCTCATCAGACAAGATGCGTGAAGAACTGGACTATGTATCAAGAGTGTACCAGCTTCTCCAGGATTATCAGGTGGATTCCTATATTTCGATCAACCTTGGCCTGATCAACCATATGAATTATTATTCCGGCATTATCTTTCAGGGCTTTGCGGAGGGGCTTGGCCAGCCCATTATGATGGGAGGACGCTATGATTATTTAACCCGCTCCTTTCATCAGGAAACGCCGGCAATCGGCTTTGCTTTTGAGGTTGATTTGCTTGTTGACCTGCTCCCTGGCATCTTTACAGAAGCTGAGATAATCCAGCTTCGTTATGAAGCTTCTGAACGCCAGCATGCTTTTCAACTCGCCGAATTGTTCCGGGAAGCAAATCAGACAGTCATTGTAAAGGCGTTCGATAAAAAGGAAAATCGCTCTGATTCACCGGAGATACTCGTAAAATCCGAAGAGATAGTATATAGTAAACAAAAAGAAGCAGCAGTGTTTAAGACAAATCAGGAATTACTAGATTGGTATTTTAGAAAGGACGTTAAATGATGCAGCCAGTAACTATCGCTTTAGCCAAAGGCCGCCCTGCAAAGCAATCGATTGATTTACTAGAAGCAGCAGGAATCCATTTTGAAGGGTTTCATGAAAAAACCCGTAAGCTCGTTTTTTTTAATAAAGATAAGACATTACGGTTAATCTTTTTAAAAGGGATGGATGTTCCGATTTATGTTGAAAAAGGCGCTGCGGATATCGGGATTGTCGGCAGAGATAATATTATTGAAACAGAAGCAGATGTTTATGAAATTCTTGATTTAGGGATTGGAAAATGTAAATTCTCTGTCGCCGGAAAAAAAGGAGTCTCTCTTCCTGATAATCAGTCGTTAACGATTGGCACCAAATATCCGAATATTGCCAAGAAATTTTTTGACAAACGTAATCAGACAATTGAGACCGTACATCTCAATGGATCCGTTGAGCTGGCGCCATTAATTGGACTTGCGGATTACATCGTTGATATTGTCGAGACAGGAAACACCCTGCATGAAAATGGATTAGAGGTATTAGCAGATATCGAAACCATCAGTACAAAATTTATTGTGAATAAAGCAAGCTTCGTAACACGTTCAAAAGAAATTCAAGATGTACTAAAAAAATTGGAACAGGTTGTGAGTGAGAAAAATGCAAATTCTCCGTTATGAAACATATAAACAAAATGCAGTAAATACTGAAAAAGCAACACAGCTGATGCAGCGAAATTTAGATGAGCAGGTTTTGGAAATTATCCGTGCTGTACAGGAGCACGGTGATGAAGCAGCACTTGCATATACTAAAAAATTTGATAAAGCTGATTTATCCTCCTTGCTCGTTTCTGATGAGGAATGGAATATTGCCTTTGATAAAGTAAAATCTGAACAGCCAGCTCTCTTTCAAGCATTAACAGAAGCTGCGGAAAACATTCGCCAGTACCAGCGACGAACCAAAGAAGAAGGTTTTCAGTTCAGCCCGCAGCCCGGCATTCGTCTTGGTCAAAAAATAACCCCACTGGAGCGTGTCGGAGTCTACGTTCCCGGAGGAAAAGCAAGCTATCCTTCCACGGTATTAATGGATGTGATTCCAGCTGTCGTTGCCGGTGTCGAGCAGGTTGTGATTACAACCCCTCCCCGCCCCGACGGAACGATTGATCCTGTTGTACTGACAGCAGCAAAAATCGCCGGTGCGGATCAGGTATTCAAAATTGGCGGCGCTCAGGCTGTTGCTGCTCTGGCCTATGGAACAGAGAGTCTCCCTAAAGCTGACAAAATCGTTGGACCCGGGAATGCATTTGTCGCCCGTGCGAAAAAATGGGTGTTTGGCGATGTTGCCATTGATATGATTGCAGGTCCAAGTGAGATTTGTGCCTTTGCTGATAATACCGTCCCTCCTTCCTACGTTGCCGCTGATTTATTATCCCAGGCGGAACATGCAGAGGATGCTGCCTCAATTTGTGTGACAACAGATGCTGCTTATGCAGAGAAAGTACAAAAAGAGGTTGAGCGGCAAATTCCTTTACTGGAGCGGGCAGCTATTATCCGTGAATCGATTCAGACAAACGGAAAAATTATTATCTGCGAGGATGAAGCACAAGCAATCGAATTAATTAACACGATTGCTCCGGAGCATCTGCAATTAATGGGAAATAATGCGGAAGAACAAGTGGAGAAAATTAAGCATGCTGGAGCTATTTTTATCGGTCCGTATTCCAGCGAACCTTTAGGTGACTATTTTGCTGGCCCTAACCATACGCTGCCGACAAATGGGACCGCTCGCTTTTCCTCCCCGCTCGGTGTGTATGACTTCATGAAAAAATCGAGCACCATTCATTATTCAAAGGAACGGCTGCTGGATTATGCTGATACCATTATCACAATTGCTGAAGCGGAAGGCCTGACCGGGCATGCCAATGCAATTCGAATTCGAAAGGAGAACAACGATGCGTCAAGCTGAAAAAGAACGGCAAACCAAAGAAACGAATATATCCCTTGCTCTTAACGTAGATGGAGAAGGAAAATCAGAATTAAAAACAGGGGTCGGCTTTTTAGATCATATGCTGACTCTCTTTACCAAACACGGCGGATTAGATTTGCAGGTCGCATGTGACGGAGATTTAGAGGTAGACCAGCATCATACGGTAGAAGACATCGGCATTGTGCTTGGTCAGGCATTTAATGAAGCATTAGGAACAAAGGAAAGCATTAAACGCTATGCAACAGCAACAACACCAATGGATGAATCTCTTTCCTCCATTTCCATCGATATCAGCGGCCGCTCCTTTTTAGTTTATCGTGTAGACGGGTTAAAGGACAAAGTCGGGAATTTCGATACCGAATTAGTGGAAGAGTTTCTGATTGGCTTCACCAGCCATGCCAAGGTGACCCTTCATGTGGAAGTTTTATACGGAACCAATACACATCATATGATTGAATCCATCTTCAAAGGATTGGGCAGAGCAATTCGTGAAGCGGTATCCATTGACCCGACCATAAAGGGTGTTCCTTCTACGAAAGGAAGCCTATAAGATTAAAAGGAGGCTGGGATATGATTGCCATTATTGACTACGGTGCAGGAAATATTAAAAGCCTGCAATTTGCATTAGATAAATTAGGGAAAAACTCTAAATTGACCATGGATCCGGAAGAAATCCATCAGGCGGATTCCATTATTCTTCCAGGCGTCGGCGCCTTCAAGGATGCGATGGAAGCATTACAGCGCTACAAATTAGATACGATTTTGAAAAAAGAAGCGGCAAGCGGCAAGCCAATTTTAGGCATCTGTCTTGGGATGCAGCTTTTCTATGAATTCAGCGAAGAAAATGGTGGATGTACAGGACTTGGTCTTCTATCCGGTTCGGTAAAACGTATTTCAGACAGGGTCAAAGTGCCGCATATGGGCTGGAATATCCTGCAATCCAATCAGCCTCAGCGCTTATTACATCAGCTCGGAGAAAATCCATATGTTTATTTCGTCCATTCCTATGCAATTGATGAACTGGAAGAAAAAACATTGGTCGCCAGTGCCGATTATGGCGGACGCGTACCAGCAATCGTGCAGGATAAAAATATAACAGGAATGCAATTTCACCCGGAAAAAAGCGGGGATATCGGTATTGCATTATTGAAAAATTATGAGGAGATGATTTCATGATCATTTTTCCAGCAATTGATGTGAAAGATGGCAACTGTGTCCGCTTAAAGCAGGGCGATTATAATCAGCAGACAACCTATAATGACTCCCCGGTGGACACAGCCAAAAGATGGCAGGAAGCAGGCGGCACCTTCCTCCACATGGTCGATTTAGACGGAGCTAAAACAGGAGACCCCCAAAATAAAGAAATTATCCTTAAAACCATTCAGGCATTATCCATTCCTGTTGAAGTCGGCGGCGGTATCCGCTCCCTGGACACGATTAGAGAGTACGTGGAAGGCGGTGCTGCCCGGGTTATCCTCGGCACCTCTGCAATCACTGATTGGGACATGCTCACTAAAGCAATTCAATTATATGGAGATAAAATCGCAGTTTCTCTCGATGCTCGGAATGGTTATATTGCAACAGATGGCTGGACAAAAAATAGCGATAAAAAAGCTGCTGACCTTGCGAAGGAATTAGAAGCAGCCGGCTTAACAACGATTGTATATACGGATATTTTAAAGGATGGCATGCTGCGCGGACCGAATCTGGAGGAGCTGAAAGCGATGCAGGAAGCAACCAATATGAATATCATTGCTTCCGGCGGGGTTTCCCGAAAAGAGGATGTTGCCAGCCTTCAGGCACTTGACCTTTACGGGGCAATTATTGGAAAAGCGCTATATGATGGTACTATTCAACTGGAAGACGTTGTAGAGGAGGACAATCATGCTCGCTAAACGCATTATCCCCTGTCTGGATGTAGATAAAGGCCGGGTCGTTAAAGGTAAGAAATTTCAGGACATCAAGGACGTTGCTAATCCGGTGGAATTGGCTGCCCGCTATAACCGTGAAGGAGCAGATGAACTTGTTTTTTACGATATTACTGCCTCCAACGAAGAGCGAAACATTTTTCTGGATGTCGTTGAACAAGTTGCACGCGAAATTGCTATCCCTTTTATGGTCGGCGGCGGTATCCGTACCACCCAGGATATTCACAGTGTGCTTCATGCCGGCGCGGATAAAGTTTCGGTAAACAGTGCAGCTGTGCAGCGTCCAGAATTAATTAAGGAGTCCTCTGATAAGTTTGGCAGTCAATGTATCGTGCTCTCGATTGATGCAAAAAGAACAGCAGATGGTGCGTTCCATGTATTTATTAACGGCGGAAGAAAAGATACCGGGATAGATGCAGTGGAATGGGCGAAACGCGGAGAAGTACTCGGGGCAGGCGAGCTGGTTGTCAATGCCATGGATGCAGACGGTGAAAAAAATGGCTATCAAATCGAATTAACCAAGAAAATTGCAGATGCCGTCAATATCCCTGTGATTGCCAGCGGCGGCGCAGGTAAAATAGAGCATTTCTCAGAAGTTTTTGCAGAAGGTATCGATGCTGCACTTGCTGCATCTGTCTTTCATTACGAGGAGATTCCTATTCCGGAATTAAAAGAATATTTATCCTCACAAGGAATACCAATGAGGAGGAAAGCATAATGGAGATTTCAATCAAATACGATGAAAATGGACTCGTTCCGGCTATTGTTCAGGATTACGCAACGGGAAAAGTATTGACTTTAGCTTATATGAACGAGGTTGCTTTAGTAAAAACATTAGAAACCGGGGAAACCTGGTTCTATTCCCGCAGCCGTAAGGAGCTCTGGAATAAAGGGGAAACTTCCGGAAATAAGCAGATAGTCAAAAACATTTCAGTGGATTGTGATCAGGACGCTTTAGTTGTCCAGGTACAGCCGCTTGGCCCTGCCTGCCATAAAGGCACAACGACCTGCTTTGAAACAACCTTATCTGAAACAGAAAAACCGTTATTCTCTATCGTTAATGAGCTGACCGACAAAATCAAAGACCGTAAAGAAAACCCGCAGGAAGGCGCTTATACAACGTACCTGTTTAATAAAGGATTAGATAAGATTCTTAAAAAAATCGGTGAAGAGTCGACGGAGGTCGTTATCGGCGCAAAAAATAATGATAAAGAGGAATTAACCAATGAGCTAGCTGATTTATTGTATCACTCCCTTGTTTTAATGGAGGAGCAAGGCGTAAGTTCCAAAGATATTAAAAAAATATTGAACGAACGCCATATTGAAAAAGAGGGACAGCACCGTGAGTAGATTTTGGAATCCTTTAATCGAACAGCTGGAACCTTATATTCCCGGGGAACAATTAGATGATTCATCCATTATTAAATTAAATACGAATGAAAACCCTTTTCCCCCCTCTCCAAACGTTATTGCAGCGATTGAGGAGGAGGCAAGGACGAAATTGCAGCTTTACCCTTCCCCTGCTGTCGATAATCTCAGAGAGGAAATTGGAGGCTGCTATGGATTAAAAAAAGAACAGGTTTTTATCGGCAATGGTTCCGATGAAGTGCTTGCGCTTAGTTTTATGACTTTTTTTGAACCTGGGAAGGCCATTAAATACCCAGATATCACCTACAGCTTCTACCCTGTATATGCAAAGCTTTATCAGCTGGATGTAGAGGAAGTGGCGTTGGAGGATGATTTCACCATCTCTCCCCCATCACTCTTTAACGCAGAAGGCGGCGTTATTTTTCCCAATCCGAACGCACCGACCAGCTTATACATGGAGCTGGAAGCGATAGAAGAAATCTTAAAAAATAATCCTGATCAGATTGTGATTGTGGATGAAGCATACGTTGACTTTGCTAAAGCATCAGCTGCTTCCCTGATAGACAGCTATCCGAATTTACTTGTTATACAAACCCTGTCTAAATCCCGTTCGCTTGCCGGCCTCCGTGTAGGTATGGCGATGGGTCATAAAGATCTGATTGACGGATTAACGCGGGTAAAAGATTCGTTTAATTCCTATACGATTGACCGGTTAGCCATTGCCGGCGCTATGGAAGCATTCCGGGATACTGCTTATTTTGAAAAAACGAGAAACGAAATTATTAAAACGAGAGAGTACTTTCGGCAGGAATTAGAGAAAAGAGACTTCCATGTCCTTCCTTCTCAAGCCAATTTTGTGCTTGCTTCACCGGCAGGGATAGAGGCTGAGAAACTGTTTATGGAGCTGAAGCAGGCCGGCTTCCTAATCCGCTATTTTAATAAACCAAAGCTGGAAAACTATTTACGGATTTCCATTGGGACAAAGGAACAGATGACGAAGCTATTACACGCTATAGATTACATTATTGAAAAATAAGGTATTTATTTTAACCAAGCAGAATAGGTTCATGGAAAGCCGTTAGAGGAAATCCTCTAATGGCTTTTTATATAGCGAAAATTAAGGTTTATATATTTTTCAGAAGTGTATATATAAAATAAGGAATATTTTTAAATCTGTCCTTATTCCGGTGGCTTGATAAACAATCTATTTTCTATGATTGTTTAAGAATTAACAGATAAAACGAATTCTATTCAAAAAAGGAGAATGATAATGAGCACAAATATTTATGGCAATACACCGCCGCTGTTAGGAGCGAGAAATCTGACAAACCAAAAGAATCCTGATACCGATGTACTAATCTATGGCGTACCTTGGGAAGGCGCCTGTACATGGGGAGATTATACGGGCTGTGAGCTTGGTCCAAAGCAAATTCGTTTATCCTCTGCCAGATACAGTACATATCTGCCGGAATTAGACCATATCAATGTAGAAGACCATCTAAGTTTAGGCGATGTCGGCGATGTCAGCATCGTTCCTCATGATGTACCGGAAACCATGAATCGAATTGAGGACTTTGCAGAAAATCTGTGGAAAAGCGGGAAGTTTCTAGTCGGACTTGGCGGAGACCACGGTATTACTTATCCGATTGTAAAAGGCCTGACCAACACAGGCAAAAAAGTAGGTATTATTCACCTTGATTCCCATTATGATAATATGCCGCATCATGAAGGAGATAAGTTCGCCAGAAGCACCCCTTTTATGCGCTTATATGAAACGGAAGGTGTACGTAACGAAAGCTTGATTCATACAGGAATCAAAGGCCCGCGTAATAAACCGGAAACAGGCAAGCATGCAAATGAAGCCGGCGCTGTAACGATAACCATCAATGACATCCGCGAGCAAAGTGATTTAAAGAAATATGCAAATGAAATCTATAAGATGGCTTCCAAGGACGTTGATGTTGTTTATTTGACGATTTGCAGTGATGTGCTTGATTTTGCTTTCAATCCGGGCGGACCAGTGGACGGAAATGGATTGACTTCCTATGAGCTTCTGACAATGATTTATGAATTTGCTAAACGCGGCCTTTGCGGGATGGATTTTGTAGAGGTCTATCCGCAGCAGGATTTCAATCAAAATTCAGCACATTTTGTATCGACAGCCGTGCTGTATGTATTGGCCGGTCATGTTCATGGCGGGCAAGCCAAGTAAGCAGGAAAAGGGAGCTTCCCCTTCCTGCTTATCATACAAAGGAGGCGTTTTACTTGGCGCAATCAAAATTAGTTGAGAAGCTCAAAATCATTGGACCGGGTGCTATCATTACAGCATCTTTTATCGGCCCCGGTACAGTAACGACTGCGACAAGAGCAGGGGCAGGATTTGGTTTTGCTTTATTATGGGCAGTTATTTTCTCCATTATAGCGACGATTTTCCTGCAGGAAATGGTAGCCAGAATTGGAATTGTAACAAAACAGGGCTTAGGAGAAAACATTCGCGAATTATTCCAGAATCAAATTCTAAAATTCGCATCCGTATGGATTGTCCTTATTGCGGTTTGTGTAGGCTGTGCCGCATACATAAGCGGAGATTTATTAGGAACCTCTCTAGGTGTTTCTTACTTAACCGGCATCTCTGAAAATTATGTTGCGCCAATTATCGGAATTATTATTTTAATGCTCAATTTACTTGGCGGTTATAAATTTATTGAAAAAGTCATGATTTTTTTAATCGTTATTATGAGTATCACCTTTATTACCACGATGTTTGTCGCCGGACCTGACGTTCTCCACGTTCTTGACGGAGCATTTATTCCATCGATTCCAGACGGATCTATTCTGATGATTATTGCTTTAATTGGTACTACCGTTGTTCCCTATAACTTCTTTATTCATGCTTCTACAGTGAGTGAGAAATGGAACAATGTAAAGGATTTAAAAGCAGTAAGAACAGATACCATCCTTTCCATTACAGTGGGCGGTATTATTACCGCAGCAATATTAATTACAGCTGGTGCATTAATCCAAGGTACAGAGGTGACAAGCGTGGTACAGCTTGCTTCCCCATTAGAGCCCCTGATGGGAGATTTAGCTCCAATATTTGTTAGTATCGGTCTCTTTGCAGCCGGTTTTTCATCTGCTATTGCTTCTCCTATGGGCGCTGCGGTGACTGTAAGCAGCTTTATGAGATGGGAAGGCGGATTTGCTAATAAGAAATATAAAACGGTCTTTAGTGTCGTCATTATTTTAGGAATTATCACTTCTGCAATTGGTTTTGAACCTCTAGAAGTATTGCTTGTCGCACAAGCATTAAATGGAATCATCCTGCCGCTTATTGCAGTTTTCATCATGGTAGTTGTGAACAGGAAAAATGCAATGGGGAAATACGTAAATCCATTATGGTTAAATATCATTGGCGGTCTGGTTACTGCGGTTGTTTTCTTTCTCGGTACGTACAGTTTAGTAGATGCTATCAGCAGCTTTTTATAAGAAAAAAAGGAAGTGCTCTCCCTTTGGAGAATCACTTCCTTTTTTATTCATGAGATTTTTTTCTTCTGTAAAGGTTCATCCTGTCTGGTATCAGGCAATCATTCGCCGACCCTGACGATCCTTCCCAGAAAAAATTCTCTCTGCTGCTTTCTAAAAATAAATTGCTTCATCTTTAGAAAGTTTTAAATTTGTTCCTCTATCTCAGCAGATTCTTTTAATTCATCTACTTTATTGGTATAAGCTTCCTGCTGTTTGTTCTGGATAACCATTTGTTCCACATCATCTCTAATTTCATCCAGGTCTTGCATTTCCTGGTCACCCATTTGTGCAGATAACTGATCATACATTTCCTGCACTTCTTCATCTGTTACTTCTGTATCTACTTCTTCTTCCATATATTGCTGTGTTGCTAAATCAAATCTGAGCTGCTGTGCAAATTGTTCTTCTGTTAAATTTAACTGCTCCAGTGATTGTTGAAAGCCTTCTTCTCCGCCGCTTTCTTTCGCCGCATCTACTTCTTCTTGCACTTCTTCATCACTTACCTCGATACCGGCATCTTCTGCTTCTTGCATAATAAGCTCTTGTTCTACAAGATAATCAATCGTTTGATCCTGTACTGCTTCTAAATCTGAAACATCCTGACCGTATTGAGCAGACATTGATTTTACTAGAGAATAAGCTGCGTTATACGCTGCTCCATTCACTTCTTCTCCATTTACAACAACAACTGGTTCCTCTTTATCTAAAAATTCATCATCAGAGAATTCTACCGGATCCGGCTCTTGCGGTGCGGCTTGCTCTTCTCCCTGTTCTTGCTGCTCTTGTCCTTGTTCAGCGCCTTCTTGCTCGCCTTCGTTATCATCATTTCCGCATGCTGCTAGAAGCATGGTGATTATCATCAATATTGTTAGTGACAGTTTCTTCATTGAAACATCCCTCGCTTTTTTGATTTGTCATGTTCCATTCAATCATACATGCTTTCCCTGTTTCAAGTTTTCAAGCATTAATTTTTGTTACAGTTCTATAACAGTATGAGTCTGTCTGACTTTTTTTATTCTTTAAAATAAGCAAGAGCAGGATTTTACGCTGCTCTTGCTTAGGTTGACCCGGAAATATAATATGAAGCAGAACCGGTTTTTAATTATTTTTCTTTCCTTTTCTAACTTTTGAAATCAATGGAATGAATAAAGATAATGCCGCTACTGCTAAAATACTGAGAGCAATCGGGTCTTGAAAGAAAATAGACAAACTTCCATTCGATATCGTCATCGATTGACGGAAGGATTGCTCCAGCATTCCTCCCAGGATAAATGCCAATATAAATGGCGGCGCAGGAAATGAAAATAACCGCATTAAAAATCCGATGACGCCAAATAGCAGCAGCATGTATAAATCGAACGTATTGAAGCTGATTGCATAAACGCCAATCATACTAAACATAACAACCAATGAAATCAGCAGCGGTCGGGGCACCATTAATATCTTTGCTATGTAAGGAATTAACGGTAAATTCAGTATAAGCAAAAAGATATTGCCAATATACATACTGACGATGACCCCCCAAAATATATCAGGCTGATCGGTCATCAATAGTGGTCCAGGCTGTACGCCCAGTACTAAGAAAGCGCCTAATAATACAGCTGTTGTTCCAGATCCAGGAATCCCCAAGCTTAACAGCGGTACAAATGCGCCGCTGGTTGCAGCATTATTGGATGTTTCCGGAGCGGCTAATCCTTTGACAGAACCCTTTCCAAATTCTTCTGGATTTTTAGAGATTCTTTTTTCCGTAATATAGGAAATAAATGATGCAATCGTTGCTCCTGCACCAGGAAGCACTCCCAGGATAAACCCGATAATAGAATGCCTGGACATGGGTCCGGTCATATCCTTCCAATCCTGTTTGCTTAATTTCAAACTGCCGATTTTATGTGCATTTTGAATCGATTTATCTTTTCTATTTAATATCAACGTACACACTTCTGCCAAAGCAAATAACCCAAGCGCAATTACTAAGAAGTCAAGACCGTCTAATAAATTTGTATTTCCAAATGTAAACCGCTGCGTTCCAGATTGAGCATCTATTCCTACCGTGACGACCATAAAACCAGCTACAGCAGAAATTAATGCTTTTATTGTCGAGCCTTCAGATAAGCTCGAAATCGCAGTCAATCCCAACAGCATCAAAGCGAAATAAGCTGCCGGAGAGAAGGAAATAGCCACGCTTGCAAGCATCGGAGCCAGCAGCATAAGCAGCACAACACTCACCGTTCCGCCGACAAACGATGCTATCGCCGCTATCGCTAAAGCTTTCCCTGCTTCTCCGCGCTGCGCCATTGGATATCCGTCAAAGGAAGTAGCTACCGTTCCGGATACACCTGGAGCATTTAATAAAATAGATGATGTAGACCCTCCAAAAATGGCCCCGTAATAAACACCTGCCATCATAATCAATGCAACCGTCGGGTCCATTCCAAATGTAATTGGTATCATCACAGCTATTGCACTAATTGGACCTAAACCAGGCAGCATCCCGATAAACGTTCCAATAAATACCCCTATCATAACGAAAAAAATACTTTGCAAACTAAATGCTGTTTGTAACCCTGTTAACATTCCTTCCATAGCTCCCATAAAATTTCCCCTCCCTCTTTATAAAGGTAAGATTCCTGATGGTAAAGATATCTGTAATAGCGAAGTAAAAACAAAATAAATAAAAGACGAAAATGCAATAGAGACAATACCATTAACGATATGGCTTCTATACCCTAAAAACAGCGAACAGAAAAAAATAAAAAGTGCTGATACCAAAATAAACCCGAGTATTTCTAAAAGGAAAATATATATAAATATGAGTGCGCCAACGCCGAGAAGCATCCCGATTTCTTTTTTAGGTATATTTCTTTTTTGTCGCTGCGCTTCTGTCTCATTATCCTTTGAAAAAAATAATAATATTGCTAAAAAGACTAACAGCCACCCCAAGGCTTTTGGAATAACATCCGCATCTACCTCCGTATAAGCGTAGGACGGCAGCTGATACGAGAAAATCAAATAGACAATAGCAATAACGAGCAACACCAGACTTACCCGGCTGTTTATTGACTTTAACAATGCAATCACCTCAAATCCAATTAATTGGCGGCAAAGCCAATGAAACAGATGGATACCGAATCATTGGCTTTGCGCATCTTATTCGTTATTTAAACCTAAATCATCTAACAATACTTGCACCTGTTCTTTTTGTTCATCCAAGAATGCCTTGTATTCCTCATGCCCCATGTATTCTTCATCCCAGCCAAACTGGTCGCGAATCTCTGCGAATGCTTCTGAATCACTCAACTCCTTAAATTTATCCTCATAATAAGCAATCGAAGCTTCATCCATTCCTGGAGGTCCAAAGAAGCCTCTCCAGTTAACAAACGTTTCATCAATTCCTTGTTCTATTGCCGTTGGGAAATCCTCGATAACCTCTCCTTCTAATCTTTCAGGAGCAGTAATACCCAGTACTTTAATATTGTCTGCCTTTACTTGCTCTACCGTCTCAGCCATCCCTGTAGAATATACATCGACACTGCCATTCAGCAATTGCGTAAGTGATTCTCCATCTTGCGCAGAAACATATCTGATTTTTGTTATATCTACCCCTGCAGCTTTTGCAATCTGTACAAATTGGATATGATCCATACTTCCCGGAGCTGATTCACCAACAACGGTTACACTTTCCGGATCCTCTTTCATATCCTCGAACAGATCATTTAAATCATCCCATTCCGCATCTTCCCGAACTGCAAATGCGCCATAATCAGCAATTAGATTCGATAGCGGTGTAAAGTCTTCATGACCGTATTCCGATTGCCCATTCAATGGAATCAATATAATCGGCGGGGAGGCAACAAATAACTTATGCGGATCTCCTTCATAATTAGCGATATAGGACCATCCTACAGCTCCGCCGCCGCCAGTTTTATTCACAACACCGATATTCTCTTCAATCATTCCTTCTTCACCCAATACTTTAGCAACCATTCTCGCAGTCGTATCCCAGCCGCCCCCTGCTCCGGCCGGTGCCACAATTTCTATGCTTTCTTCCGGCTCCCAGCTTCCGCCTTCTCCTGAATCACCTGATTCGCCAGCATCTGCATCATCACTGTTTCCACAAGCAGCTAGTACGATAATAAAAAAGAATAAGGCAATAAGTAACAACTTTTTCATTCTTCTTTCTCCCCTTTTATGAATTTATTTTCTGTCTTAAAAACACTATAGAGGATGCATCACATTTATGTAAACGTTTTCAAAATTAATCACAATGATTTCTTTCTGTTTATTTTGTTCATTTCGTTCACGCTATCCATTTGTTTTAAAAAGAAAAAAATTGCAGAGGAAGCTGCCCTGCAATTTTTTTCATATAAACTGCCGTAAAACTTCAGCTTAAGTGAAGTTTTGTTTTATAACCGATAATATCTGCGCTCCGGTCTGCCAACAGCCCCATATGCCAAGTCTGCCTTTATTTCTCCCAAAGAAGTAAGATATTCCAGATAACGCCGGGCTGTTGTGCGGGAAACACCTATGTGCTCTCCCATTTTCTCTGCTGCTACTCCTTCTTTAGTTTGATCAATCTTTTTTTTAATTTTATTTAAGGTTAAAGGATCAATTCCTTTTGGTGTCCGCTGCGCTTCTATTTCTATACTTCCTTTTAACCCAAAATGATTATCTAAAAAATGCTGATTAACCGTCTCCTCATTACTAAAACGCTCATTAAATAACTGGTAGCGTTTAATGGACTCAATGAGCCTCTCCTGTTTAATCGGCTTAATCATATAATCAAAAACACCCTTACGAACTGTCCGCTGAATCATATTTTTTTCGGATGCAGCTGAAATAATAATGGCATCAATTTCTCCTTGGATTTTTCGTAATTCCTCTAAAATCTCCAAGCCTGAAATATCTGGAATATAGAGATCCAGAATTACCAGATCAATTGGATATTTTTCTGCAAATCCAATTGCTTCTTTTCCATTTAATGCTTTGCCAACCAATTTTACATTGTCGAGATGTTCGATGAATTCACTGTGAATCTCAGCGATACGATAATCATCTTCTACTATCAGCGTTTGTATCATACATTCATCACCCCGTCTTTTTCGCCTGTTGCTTGGGAATAAATATGGTGAAAATGGTTCCCTCAGCCAGATTACTTTTGACTTCAATTCTGCCGTTTAGATTTTCAATTGTTTCCTTAACCATAGCTAATCCATACCCGCGCGTTGTTTTATCCTTTGTGGAGAATCTGCGGTGAAAAATACGATGGATATCTTTTTTACCAATTCCAACTCCATTATCAGCTACTTCAAAAATATAGTCATGACCGATATCCGTTGAGAAAAACTGGACCGTTCCGTTTTCTGTCTCTCTCACAGCATCCAGAGCGTTATCAATCACATTGCCTAAAATAGTAATCAAATTTGTCGGTTCAATATAATCTGCCATTTCGGACAGGGAACTATAATCATCAATCAGGAAATTAATTTTTAACTCGGAGGCTTTCCCTATCTTTCCTAATAAAATAGCCTGTATCGTTTTATCGCTGATTTGGTCGTATACGATTTTATTTTGCGTTTCTACCGTCTGTGTCTCTTTTTGAATCAATTCAATTGCTTCTTCAAAATTTCCAAGCTGGAGCATCCCTGAAAGTACATAAAGCCGGTTCGTATATTCATGCGTCTGTGCTCTGAGTTCTTCGGAATAACTTCTTACTTCTCCTAAGGTATCAATGATTTCTTTCAATTCTGTTTTATCACGAAAACTTAATACAGCCCCCCTTACTTGGTTCTGATTATAAATGGGAACCATATTAAATATGATATGCCGATCATTTACTTCCACTTGCTTATTACGGCATACTTGTCCGTTTTTAATCAGTGAGGATAATGGAAGCTCGGGCAGAACTTTTGAAATTGGCTGATTAAAAAATGCCTTTTGCTTGCCGCTGAGCAATTTCTCAGCAGATTGGTTCATTAATTGAATGACTCCATCTTCATTAACTGCAATCATTCCCTCGTGAATCGCTGAAAGAATAGCATTCCTCTCACGATACAAAGAAGTTATTTTATGAGGTTCAAATCCCATTAATTGACCGCGAATATTTCGAGTCAGCAGCAGTCCGCCGATTGTTCCCACAAATAGTACAATGACAGAAGGCAGAATTAATTTTTTAATATTTGATAAAATCGTTGCATTAATATCTTTTATCATATATCCGACAGAAACAACACCAACAATGTCACCTTCATAATTCCAGACAGGTGTCTTTCCCCTTAAAGATGGTCCCAGACTTCCTTCTGCGCGCGAAACATAGGATTCACCATCTATAAGCGCCGCATCATTATCGCCTCCTACCATGTTTTTGCCCAGCTTATCCTGATCCGGATGAGAATAACGAATCCCTTCCGTATTTCCGATAACAATAAATTCAGCCCCTGTTAATTTCCTCATTTCTTCAGCGATCGGCTGTATCGTTTCCTCAGGTGATGCTTGTGAAAAACCTTCACGAATGGAAGGTATATTTGCTACCATTTGCGCTGTTTGTAAAGCTTGTTCACCAATTTCCTCCTCCGTCATTTCTACTTCCATATAGCTGTAAAAAGCCGTTAGTAATATGGTTACAAATAAGATTAGTCCAATAATAAGTACAAGAATCTTGGTGAGTAGATTTACTTGGTTTAACCGGTTTATGATTATAATCACCTCCTATGGTAAGCGTTTACTATATTATTTATTATACTACCTTTATTTGTACTATCTACATTTTCTAAAAATTAAAATAAGAAAAGAGAGCATTTTTTACCAAAAAGTTCTATTTATAGAATGTCCCCATAGACAGACCGCACAAAAAATCCTCAAACCTGTTGAATGCAATCACATACTGCTTTTAACAAGTTTGAGGATATAAAATATGAATAAACTTAAATTTATTTATCATAACGTCTTTCTCTTTAAGATAATAATTAAAAATGTTAGCCCGCCAGCAATTTCAATAATAATGGAAACGACGCCCTGCGCATTAAATACATGGTTCATAATAAAATATGCACCAGTTAATACCAAGAAACCAATAGCAAGAGCCATAGGAAAAATATATCTGTGGTCATACGTCTGTGCTAACTGATAACTCAACGTTGCAACCAAAAAACCAAAGAAAGTAAGCGGTCCAACTAAAGCCGTTGAGATGGACATTAAAATAGAAACTAGTACAAGAACATAAATGATACTAAATTTATGATTCAATCCTAATGAACTAGAAATCTCTTTTCCGAGCGATAATACATTCAATCGCTTAGAATACGCAAGAAGAAGAACTGCTACGATGATGACAATCGGAATCGCAATCGGAAAATATGCTGCATCCGCATTATTAACAGATCCAAACAGCTTTGCCTGTAAAATATCAAACTCGGAAGGCGCAAGCAGTTTTCTCATAAACGTTGATAAAGACCTTAGTCCTGTTCCAATAATGATACCGACCAAAAGCATAAGTTGTAAATTTCCATACTTTCCGGAAAGTAACCACCCATACAGTATCAAACACATCGCGACCATAATAGCTACTTGAAATAAAAACGATCCAGTACCCATATAACCTATAAATGCCGTGGTACCAAAGAAAAACATGGTACTCGTATGTATTGTGGAGTAAAGTGCTTCAAATCCTAAAAGCGAAGGAGTGATCACCCGATTATTCGTAATCGATTGGAATGCAACGGTCGCCAGACTCTGACAAACTGCAGCAATAATCATGGAAACAATAGCTACCATTCTTCTTTTAGCAACTGGGATAAAGGAAGGGGAGTCTACTGGAACCGGGTTATTATAAACTAAAAGTCCATACGAAGAAAGAATGCCTAATCCAATAAGCGTTATCAACAGTATCCAATAACGTCTTTCCTCCTTTTTAGAACGAAAAGCTTTAGATGGTTTATCATTTTTAAGAAGGCTAGAATTCATTTTGACATTTTTTTCATTAGTATATTCCAATTCGTTATCCCAGCCTCCTTCTTCTTAATAAAATAACAATAAATACAACTGCGCCCACCGTTCCAAGTATCAAGGATACAGGTACTTCAAATGGCATGATAACGGTGCGGGATATAATATCAGCGGCGGTTAGAGCCGCCATTCCGGACACACTTACCCATGGCAGGTTACTTCTTAAATCATCGCCTCTAAACATGGAAACAATATTTGGTACAATCAAACCTAAAAATGGTAAGTTTCCAATAACAGCGGCAACAATTCCAACTGCAACAGCAATAAGAGCCGTACCAACAAGAACAATTGTATTATAACTTACTCCAAGGCTTTTTGTAACATCCTCCCCTAATCCAGCTAGTGTCAGTCTATTAGCATAGATAAAAATAAGAAAAGTAACTACAACAATCAGCCATAAATATTCATATCTTCCAACCTGAATCGATGCAAAAGAACCTACAAACCAGGTTTCAACACTTTGTGACATTTGAAAAACGAGCCCGACAAACGTGGAAACTGCTGAAATAACTGCGCCAAGCATAATCCCAATAATCGGAACAATTAAAGACGAACGAAGTTTAACTCTTCTCAAAAACAAAAAGAAAACCATCGTTCCTATAAAGGAAAAAATGATTGCTCCAGTCATTCTTTCAACTAAAGATGGTGCGGGAATTAATAAATAAACGAAAACCAACCCCAAGCCTGCCCATTCAATCGTTCCTGTTGTGGTAGGTTCAACTAAACGATTCTGTGTAATAAGCTGCATGACGAGTCCAGACATTGCCATTGCAGCCCCAGTAAGCATGAGTGCAGCTGTCCTTGGGATACGGGTAATGAAAAACATATCCATTCCATCTTCGCGTCCCCGTATGTCATAAACTCCGACAGACATGGAAATAACGCCTAAAATAATAACAATGAGGATTGCTAATATAAAAGGCTTTGTCCATATTTTTTGATGATTAGAATGCAGGGGCTGAGAATTCCCAGCCCCAAACATTTTTTGTTTTGTATTTTTAAGCACTATAGTTATACCCCTCTAAATTACTCTGCTAAAGTTTCTGCAAGATCTTCAAATAATTTAGTAAATGTTTGTATAGATTCATTTGTATACGTGTCTGCCGGTGCATAAACGATTTGTCCTTCAGAAACAGCTTTTGTGTTTTGAAGAGCAGGTGCATTATCGATTACATCTTGAGCAGGACTTGCTTCTTCTTCAGATGATACAGCAGCATCACGGTCCATGACGAAAAGCCAATCAGGATCGGTTTCTGCAATAGCCTCAACAGAAACATCATCACCTTGGTGATCTGCAGAAGCTTGATCAATTTCTAACGCCGGTGTCCAATCGAAAATATCATATAATGGGCCCCAAACCCGGCCGGAATGAGGAGCTGCAAAATTAATATCTCCTCCAGATACTATAACACTCATGATTGTATCTGTCCCGTTATAAGCTGATTTAGCATCTTCAATGGATTGTTCAAAATCAGCTATTAATTGTTCAGCTTCTTCGTTTTTATCAAAAATTTGTCCAAGAGAGATTGTAATATCTTTAAATCCGTTCTCTAAATTTTCTCCGGGTGTGTCAGCTTCCTCAGAAACATCAAAATTAAGATCAATAACTGCTGCATCTGGCACTAATTCTTTTATATCTTCATAAAATCCTCCAAACCTTTGGCCCACAATAACAAGATCAGGATCTGCAGCTGCGATAAGTTCAAGGTTTGGTTCACGATGGTTTCCTATATTTTCAATTGATTCATCACTTGCATAAGGTATATCCTCAGGTATTAAATCTCTTGGAGCAGCAGCTAATTCAACTCCCCAATCAGATAATGTTTCAAACGTTCTATTATCTAAAGCTACCACGTTCTCTGGATTTACTGGAACTTCAACGGTTCCGTGAGCATCCGTAATTTCAACCGTTGCATCTTCAGAAGAACCCTCCGTTTCAGCAGACTCATTTCCTTGGTCATCGGCTTCTTCGTTTTCACTGCCTGAATCGGAGCAAGCAGCCAACACCAAAGCAAAAATTGCGAATATTGCTATAATAAACGTTGACTTAAAAAAGTTTGATTTTCTCATTTCTCCTACCTCTTCCCCTATGTATATTTTTTTGATGAGCAGACTATTGGATTGATTAAATCAATACCCGCATTATATTTTGCGCTTGATTTAAAAAAATAATTCCTGTTTTACTATAGTGCATTGATATAACCTAACACATTGATAATGATAATCAATCTCAATTAGCTTGTTTAAAGTATATCAAATAAAAAAACATTGTCAACTGTATTTTTTAATCTTATCTCTTGTACGATTATCACCAATTAAAAATTCCATTATTCTCGTTTTATTCTCAACTGCAATTGCGACAATCCAGATGAGAATAATTACTTAAACAATGGAAAGAAACCGCTTAAACACGATTTTCATGAGAATGTGAAACTATTTGGTTGAAAAACGATGTTTCAACATCATCGACATGCGTACTCCTGACAAAAGGAGTACGCATGGATCAAATCAATCGTTTTCAAGCAGCTGCACCTGCTCAAGTTAAGTTATCCTAGCAAAGATATATTCATTGAGAAAGCATAAGGTTTGGACATTTTTAAGAAAGCAATTATTGGATTTACCCATCATATATAGGGTTTAAACAATTAGCCGCTTTTACTTATATGTGAGTCAAAGTATACACAAAAACGACAGCCGTTTTGCATATGGACCGGAATATGCATATCATAGATTTCGTTTAATGCTTCTGAATTAATGATTTCATGTGTCGGACCGTTTTTTACCAGGCGCCCCTCTTTTAAAGCTACAATCTGATCTGAATAAACCGAAGCAAAGTTAATATCATGCAATACAATCACAACTGTTTTCCCCAGCTCATCGACAAGCTTGCGTAATATTTTCATAATCTGTACAGAATGCTTCATATCCAAATTATTCAACGGCTCATCCAATAAAATATATTCCGTGTCTTGGGCAATAACCATGGAAATAAACGCACGTTGCTTTTGACCGCCAGACAGCTCATCTAAGAATTTATGCTGGATATCTGTTAAATTCAAATATTCAATGGCTTGATCGACAATCCGATTATCTTCTTCATTTAAACGGCCTTTCGAATAAGGATAACGGCCAAAGGATACTAATTGGCGAATCGTCAGTTTCACAGTGAAAAAATTCGCTTGTCTTAAAATGGCAATGCGCTTCGCAAATTCATTTGATTTCATATTCTTTACATTGTTTTGGTCCAGTAATACATCTCCTGTGTCTGCATCAAGCAAACGGCTTACCATGGAAAGCAGCGTTGATTTCCCTGCACCGTTTGGTCCGATAAACGATGTAATTTTATTAGGCTGAATTTGAACCGATATATCATTTACGATAGATTTATTCCCATATTTCTTTGTCAATCCTTTAATATCAATCATGTCATCGCCCTACTTTCTTTAAGTATTAAATAATAAAATAGAAGTATGTGAAAAAAGGATAGCTAATGTAGTTAAGTGTAAAGCTTCATTAAATATAAGGCATTTCCACCAAAAATACATCAACCTTTCTTATCCTGAAATTTTACTTAAATTAATCTAGATAATAATTATTATCAAGTTCTAATTGTTCTAAATAAGAATGATATTCATTATCAATTAGATAACAATACCTAGTATATCAAATTTTCAGCCATCGTCAATGGCTGATTTATGTAAATATGACGATAATCAAAAAAACTGCCGTTTCCGGCAGTTTTTTTGATTATTCTGTTCAATTTTTCGTCAAATTTATTGATAATAGTTCGTTCAATAAGGGTACTCCCATTCATTTACAGGTATATATGGAATAGATTACTACGTTTATTTTTTCTCACAACCATCACCTGTACAATAGGAGGTTTTATTCTCATTTGGGTTCAATGATTGCAAAACAGGCGTTTCCTGTTCTTCCTGCCACACCTTTTCAAGTACCTGTGTAAAAGCTTCTTCTGGCTGTGCACCGGACACGGCATATTTTTCATTAAAAACAAAGAAAGGAACGCCCTGGACACCAAGCTGCTTTGCCAAATCTATATCTTCATTGACTTTATTACGGAATTTACAGCTGTCCAATACATTTTCAACACACTCTCTCTCCAAACCCACTTCTTCCGCTAACTGAATCAGTGTCTTTTTATCACTCAACTGTTCGGAATCAGTAAAATAGGCTTGAAAAAAACGTTCTGTCAGTTCCGCTTCCTTTCCATTCTCGGCAGCTAATTTAGCAACTCGATGCGCGTCAAATGTATTCCCGTATTTCATCGTATCAAAGCGGTAGGTCAAGCCTACTTCTGCTGCCTGCTCCGCTACCTGTTTATTCATTTCATATACTTGTTCTAAAGACATTCCCTTCAGCTCAGAAAAAGTTTCTGCGAAGTTCTTTCCCGGAAGATGCTGTGCATCCGGATCAAGCTGGTAGCTTCTAAACTGAACTGCTACTTGTTCACGATGTGTGAATTTCTCCAAGGCATGTTCAAACCGGCGTTTTCCGATATAACAAAAAGGACATACAAAATCAGACCAAATTTCAACTTTCATTTATGTTCACCTCAATTTCCTCACTTATTTTAGCATAAGGAAACCTGGGAACAAAGTAATCTGCATTCCTTCTTTAGTCATATTTGCGAGTCTCTTCAACCGTCCCATCTGCACGATAAACCGTCAGGGAGGTTCCTTTATTTTTAGCAATGTCTTTCGCTCTTTTCACCGCTTCCTCTTTTGTATCAAATCGTTCACTTGCCTGACTGGAACCGGAAGAGCCGACAGCCCATCCTTCTTCCTGCTTATAGACTTCCTCTCCCTCCTCCAGCCGCTCCGGATTATTTGTTTTTTCTTTTCCTTCCTTTGAGCGCTGGGTCGGTTTTCCGCCTTTTTCATAGCTTTGAATTTCTTCTTTATCCGCGTTCTTATACCATTCTTTAGCCTGCTCCGTAGCTATTGGAATTGCCCTGTTCTCCTTATAGCCATCATCCAGCATTGAATTTGCGATATCAATGGCCTTTTTACGGACAGGTTTTTCTAGGTTTTTCATTGAGCTTGGATAATCATTCATTGTCCAAACCATTAAAATGCCTCCTTTTTCCGTAGTGTAAGTAGCTGTAAGGGTCATTTTATAAGGACTTTTCCCTTTTCAAAACACATTAAACATTTTTATAGCCAATTATTTCTTCTAAAACGTCACTTGGCCTTTAAGCATCGGTGTTCTTGCTGTATGGTAAAATGTTCCGTCAAGATTACTTTCTGTGCATGGAAGCGACTCCCTGTATTTCATATCCATACTGTTATGATTGGA
>NZ_JBVFXI010000011.1:0-76824 GCF_055524595.1 Oceanobacillus sp. B139/18
TATAAGCGAACTTTTATATAGTAACACATCTTTTAAATCGATGCAATTACTTTTTTAAATATATTTTTCAATCAATCTCTCAATCGCTCGTGCAATCAATCGACTTTTAATACTATAGCATGTCCTTTTCATTGTTGCAAGAAAAAATCATCCAAAAATTATAATCAAACTATTCTTTATAAATATAAGCACTTGTTCTTTCATTAATACAGATAACTTCTGTTCCCCATCGCAGCGAAGTCACTTACCCTCCATTCATCAATTCAGCTATCTTCTATATATAGATAGTAATTTCTCCCCAAAGGAAGATTTGAAAATCTTTTATTTTTTAATACTAGTTTTTCAGAAAATGCCTTATTTGAGACCAAAAGCGCAGTAACTCGTCCCGTCAAGACCGTTGGGACTGCGATTACTCGCCCCATCAAGGTCGTTTCTATTTGAAATGGAGAGGACGATTACCGGCTGTAAAGTTTTCTGTTTAAAAACGGGGCATTCTTTTTCCTTAAACGAAGTGCCCTAAAGCCAGTTACACTGCGATTAAAAATCTATCACATCAAATTCCTTTCTATAATAAGATAATTAAAGCACTACTTGTTATTGAATAGTACTAAACAACATGCTATAGTTAAATTTATCACGGAGAATTGTCCGTAAAAAACTCGCTGAATGAAGGTTCGTTTTATCAGCTTACCTATAAAGAAGGTGACTTTATTGAATGCACAATTTAAAAAAGGGGTTCTTGAACTTTGTGTACTAGTGCTCCTTGATAAGCAAGATTTCTATGGCTATGAATTGATTAAACGGATTACGAATAAAATTGAAATATCAGAAGGATCGGTTTATCCCGTATTACGCCGGATATTGAAACAGGGGTACTGTACAACCTATCTTAAAGAGTCTACAGAAGGACCAAGCAGAAAATATTATCATTTAACGGATGAAGGCAAAGGTTATCTCCTGGAGCTTAAAGAAGCATACGAGAATTTTACACGAGGCGTTGATTCGTTAATGAAGGAGGAAAGTAATGAATAAGTTAGACTTTTTAAAGGAACTCACGGTTTATTTACAAGACTTATCGTCACAAGAACAAGAAGAAATCATTCAAGACTTTGAAGAACATTTTGAAATGGGAAGAGCAGAAGGAAAAACGGATGAGGAAATAGTTCGCTCTCTGGGTTCTCCACAGCAGATTGCGAATGAACTACAATTCACGCAGCAATTTGAAAAAGTGCAAGTAAATCATAGTGAACAGAGTCACCTCCGGAGAACAGGCATCATCATAGGACTCTTTTTCTTCAATCTGATTATTGTCCTTGGTCCTTCTGTGGGTATTGCCGGAATTATTCTGGCTGCATGGGTAACTGCTTTTTCTTTTGTTGCCCAATTGCTGATAGCGGGCGTGCAATGGATTATCCACCCTGAATCATTTTATTTATTTGAATTATTTACTTCCATTACATTTGCCGGTTCTGGATTATTCATTTTTATAGCTGCAAATTATATTACAAATGCTTTTATCCGTCTATTTTCTAAATATATCGGGTTCAATGTCCGCCTGGCGAAAGGAGAAAGCCATTCATGATAAATGTAAAACGAATTATTATTTTAGCTGTTATCCTGCTTCTTATTGGAATTATCGGGATGGCTGCTACTTTTTCCTCTTACAAGGAATCTGCTTTCAATGAAGAATCAGAATCTATCCCTTTCGATGCTGATGAAATTACTGAGATTGAAGTCGATGCAGAAAATACACAAATCCGTCTCCAGCCGGCTCATGTCGAAGAGCCAATCGCTGAATATACGACAACGGGGAGAAAGAGTGAAACGCAAGAACTCAGCACCTCAGTTAATGGAGAAAAGCTAACGATTCAAATCAAAGAAACCTCCTTTCCCTTCTTTGATTTCGATTTTATGTTTCATTCAAATGCTGCATTAGATATTTTTGTTCCTGATGACATGATGGAGAAAATGGAAGTAAAAACAACGAATAGCAAAATAAATGCTGCTGATTTACAAATCGATGCGTTACAGCTTCATACAAGCAATGGAAAAATCGAAGGAGAGAACATAGAAACTTCCTTCCTCGATATACAATCATCTAATGGAAAGATAGAACTTCAAAATGTGCAGGGCGATACTAATTTAAACACCTCCAACGGGAAGATTACTTTAGAAAATATCGTTGGTGAGGTAACAGCAAATACGAATAACGGAAAAATCGAGCTTGCTTCTATACAAGGAAATACGAATGTGGAAACTACAAATGGAAAAGTAGAAGCGCAAGATATTTCCGGGGAAATGAAAGCCAAAACGAATAACGCAGCTATCCATATCGATACTGAAAGCTTCGATACTCCAATGGACCTGCAAACCAGTAATGGAAAAATCACGATTATTTCTGAACAGAAGCCTGAAAATGCCACCTTCGATTTACGGACGAATAACGGAAGAATTCGTGTATTCGATTCAAAGGATTGGGATGTCACGTACGGTGATGGAGAAACACTGATTAAAGCACGTACAAGTAATGGCGGAATCAACATTGAATAGAACTGCTCAGTTTAAATAAAAGCCCTCCTCTGCAAGGAAAGTCACATTTTCTAGAGCAGAGGAGGGCTTTTATTATACTTTTTATAAAACGAAATTTCACTCAGTGAGAGTTTTACGAACGGTTCTCCGCATAAACATTCTTCTCAAAGGCAGCTTATATATAGCAAAAACGATAACATAATGCCTGTCATAAAATACTTCTGCTTTACACATTACCAAGCATCGTTCTTAAACAAACACGAGCAAACAGCAGCATCAATTCCTCATTTTAGGATCCAGGACATCGCGCAAGCCATCCCCAACCAAGTTAAAACCAAGAACAACAAGCATAATAGAAACTCCTGGCATAATAAGCGTCCATGGGGCCAGCTGAATAAACTCTCTGGAACTGGCAAGCATTTGCCCCCATTCCGGTGTCGGAGGTTGGGCGCCGAGTCCGAGGAAACCAAGTGCTGCCGCTTCCAATATGGCAGTTCCAAATCCAAGCGTTGCCTGCACAATAATCGGCGTGATGCTATTCGGTAAAATATGATGAAAAATAATTCTGCCATTCTTCATTCCCTGTGCCTTAGCAGCCATAATGTACTCCTCTGCCCGTAAACTAATTACTCGGGAGCGCACAATCCTTCCGAATATAGGTATATTAATAATGGCAATCGCAATCAATGCATTTTGCAAAGAAGCACCAAGAATAGCAACAATGGCAATTGCAAGTAAAATACTTGGGAAGGCCAGCAGAATATCAAATATTCTGGAGATAATCATATCCACCCAGCGGCCGAAATAGCCGGCAATAATTCCAAGAAATGTCCCAAAAACCAGAGCACCTATTACTGCAAAAAAGCCAACCTGCAACGAAACCCTTGCTCCATATGCTATTCTGGTAAGTATATCTCTCCCCAAATCATCGGTCCCCATCCAATGCTCGCCAGAAGGAGGCAGCAGCCGGTTGGCCAGGTTTTGTTCATAATAAGAGTAGGAAGTAAGAAGCGGCGCAATAAGCGCAAGTATAAGAAAAAAGAGAATAATAATCATACCAGCCATGGCAAAACGATTTTTTCTCAAGCGCCTCCATGCATCTCTCCAAGGCGAGACAGTTTCTATCTGCTCCACATCCGGTCGGTCGTCTCTATTAACGGGGCTTGTTATTTGCTGTTCGATTTCTTCCGGCTTTCGTTCATCTAATTTCATCACAGCTTCCCCCCTAATAATTAATCCTTGGATCAATGATTTTATATAGAATATCTACAACAAGGTTAATGATGACGAAAATAAATGCAACAACTAAAATGCCAGATTGAATTACCGGGTAGTCTCGATAGCTTATTGCTTCAAATACATATCTCCCTATACCGGGCCAGCTGAAAATCGTTTCGGTTAAAATAGCTCCGCCTAATAAAACTCCTGTCTGTAAGCCAATAACCGTTAACACTGGTATCAATGCATTCTTTAATGCATGCTTGTATATGACAAGAAATTGTCCGGAGCCTTTTGCACGCACTGTACGAATATAATCCGACTTCATCACCTCCAGCATGCTCGACCTCGTCATTCTGGCAATAATCGCCATCGGAATGGTACCAAGCGCGATACTCGGCAGAATTAAATGCTTCAATATCGTCCCTGCTCTGGAAAAATCCAAATGAATGAAAGAATCAAGTACATATAAATAAGTTATAGGAGCAATCGGGTCCCTGTTGTCCTGCCTGCCATAAGCCGGAAACCATCCAAGTTCCTGCGCGAAAATCCATTGCTCCATTAGCGCAAGCCAAAAAACAGGTATAGAAACGCCAATTAAAGCAAATAACATCGCAAGAAAGTCAAACCAGGAATTCTGTTTCCAAGCGCTGATAATGCCTGCATTGACTCCTATAAAAATAGCAAAAAGCATAGCGAAAATAGTTAATTCAAATGTAGCAGCGATATACGGCCAGATTTCTGTAGATATTTCCGCATTGGAGCGCAGAGAAGTTCCCAAATCCCCCTGCAGCAGGTCTTTGACATATATTCCATATTGCGTCAGATAAGGTTCATTCAGTCCCATGCTTTCTTCCAAATTTGCGATGGCTGTTTGGTTAGCGGTTTCTCCGAGTATCACCTGAGCCGGGTTTCCTGGAATCAAATGAACAATGGAGAAGGTGATTAATGTCATTCCAATCAACACGGGAACCATCATTAATAATCGTCGGATAATATAGGAAACCATTATTTCACCTCTATTCTTCTTTATGTATGTGAAATGTAAACAGGAGACTCTCTCCAGAAAAATCTGGCCTCTTTTCCAATGAATCAGAAATACCATTATGATTGCTACCTGCTGATTGTAGGAAGAGGACAGAACGTTGACTGGCGAAAGAGTCTCCTTCATTTACTGCTAATTAATTTGCTAGCTCTACTTCTGCTAACGATTCACTTGTCGATGGATGCGGTACATAATTTTCTACAGCATTTGTTGTGGCAAGCACCGGTCTGGAATGCACTAAAGGAACCATTGGTGCGTCATCAGCAATAAGTTCCTGTGCCTGCTGGTAAAAGGACGCCCGTTCATCCTGGTCAATGGATAATTTCGCTTGATTTAAAAATTCATCCACTTCATCATTATCATAGAATTCCCGGTTGCTGCTTCCGACATTATCTCCATGCAATAAGCTGCTAAGGAAGTAATCCGGATCTCCATTTGTTCCTGACCAGCCCAGCATATACATTTGATGTTCGCCATTCATTGTTTTTTCCAAATATGGAGCCCACTCTTCTCTGACAATCGTAACGGTAATACCTACTTCCTCCAGGTTGTTCTGAATAATTTCCGAAACGGTCTCTGGATCAGGCATGTACGGTCTAGCTACAGGCATCGTCCATAATTCGATTTCCAATCCATCTGCATAACCGGCATCCTCCAACAGTTCCCTAGCCGTGTCCGGATCGTACTCAAAGCTCTCTACTTCATCGTTATATCCCATATAGCTAGGCGGTAGCGGAACGGACGCAGGAGTCGCATAGCCAGCATATAAAGCCTCCGCAATAGCCTCTTTATCGATGGCATGACTGACTGCATGTCTTAAATCTTTATTATCGAATGGCTCTTTTTGAACATTAAACCCTACATAGCCAATATTATTCTCAGCCCGCTCATAAAGCTCCAGCCCTTCATCTGCTTCCACGCCTGCTGCATCATCTGGATTCAATCCATCCATAATGTCGATTTCACCAGAACGCAGCGCAATCAAACGGGCAGCATTATCTGGAATGACTTCAAATACAACGCGATCGAGCTTCGGAAGTCCCTCTATACGATAATCATCAAATTTATCAAGTACAATGGAATCATCTTTTGCCCAGCTGACAAATTCAAATGGTCCTGTCCCAACAGGATTTTCGTTAATGGCTGGACCATATTCCTCCAGTGCCGCCGGGGAAGTAATCGGAAAATAAGTCATCGCCATATTCTGCAGGAAGAATCCCAGAGGCTGGCTTAACACAAATTCGATTTCATGATCATTTACTACATTGATCTCTTCAACAACATGATTCTCATCACCTAGAAACCCGCCAAACATCGTACCGTACATGGAATAGACATAGCCGTCATCAGCAAAAGCATACTCATGATCAGGATCTGCCCAGCGTTCAAAATTGACCTTGACTGCCTCGGCGTTAAACTCTGTTCCATCATGGAAGGTTACGCCCTCCTCTAAATAGAAAGTATAGCTTAACCCATCCTCAGAAACCTCCCAGTCATGGGCTAGTCCAGGCAGAACTTCAAAGGACTCCTTATCAAATTCCAAAAGGCTTTCGTAAATTTGCTTGGTAATACGTGAGGATTCTCCATCCGTGGTGCTTGCCGGGTCAAGACTTTCTGAATCTCCGCCCCGGGCGAATATCAACACCTGATCTCCTTCCGCATCTCCAGTATCCGCTTCTGCTTCTTCTGCAGCATCTGGATCACTGCCTTCTTCCGATTCTCCCCCATTTTGTCCGCCATCACCTGAACATGCTGCCAGTACCAAGAAAATGGCAAGCAGCCAGACAATAAAAATTGAGAACTTCAACTTCATTGCTTTCCCCCCTCATATTTTGTTAATTTATCATGAAGAATCGTCCGTAAAACTCCCGCTTCAAAATAAAAAGTAAAAATAAATTTGTTCAGGCGGTAATTCACGGCCGCTAACTCCCTGGATCAATCCACTCACAGCGATTTTCGATGGAACGAGTAATTGCTGTCCCATGCAGAAGAAAAACCTCCCGCTGCATGAAGTTTCGTTTTATAAGATTCATATTTTGTCATCCCGTTTATTTATATAAATGACAGGCAACAAAATGATTATCTTCCACAGGCTGAAAAGCCGGCCTTACTTCTTTGCAGATATCCATCGCTTGCGGACACCTTGTATGAAAAGCACACCCAGAAGGCGGGTTGGCAGGACTTGGTACATCCCCCTTCAAAATAATCCTGTTCCTCGGCATATCTGGATCAGGAAGCGGCACGGCAGAAAGCAGCGCCTGCGTATAAGGGTGTTTCGGATTATCATAGAGCTTGTTTTTCTCTGTAAGCTCAACCATTCTCCCTAAATACATCACACCGATGCGATCACTGATATGCTTGACCACACTTAAATCATGCGCAATAAAAATATAAGTCAAGTTAAATTCATCCCGCAGTTTTTCCATTAAATTAAGTATTTGTGATTGAATCGATACATCCAATGCGGAAACCGGCTCATCGCATATAACCAGTTTAGGATTGTTGGCAAGCGCCCTCGCGATGCCGATCCGCTGCCTTTGCCCTCCGCTGAATTGATGCGGATATCTTTTCGCATGATAAGGACTCAAGCCTACTACTTCTAAAAGTTCGCCTACTCTGTCCAGCCGCTGCTTTGCAGATGTCATTCCATGCACCAGCAATGGCTCACTAATTATTTTTTCTACCGTATGCCTCGGATTCAGAGAAGCGTAAGGGTCCTGAAATATAATTTGCATATCTTTTCGCAAACGGCGCATTTCGCTGTTCGTTAAGCTGGTTATATCCTGATCCTGAAATTTCACTTTGCCTTCTGTCGGTTCAATCAGGCGCAAAATGGACTTTCCTGTGGTGGATTTTCCACAGCCTGATTCTCCTACGATACCCAGGATTTCCCCTTCCATCACCGTAAAAGATACATCATCGACCGCCTTTACCTCGCCGACTTTTCTCCCTATAGGTCCACCTTTAATATCAAAATATTTCTTCAGACCATCAACTTCCAATATCGGCTTTTGCATGCTTTTTTACCTTCCCTTCTGTATCCTCATGTAAAAAGCATCTGCTCTGACGTTGATTACCCAAAGCATAAAGACCTGGATTCTCCTGAAAACAACGTTCAAAAGCAAATTCGCATCTTGGCGCAAAATGACATCCGACGCTGTTCATTTTTGGCTTCGGCACCACACCTGGAATGGAATATAATTGCTGTTCTCTTTCATGCATGTTAGGAAGTGACTTAATCAGTCCTTGCGTGTAGGGATGCTCGGGGTCTTTTAATATTTCTCTGGTTGTCCCTTCTTCAACTATTTGTCCGGCGTACATCACCACTACTCTGTCGCAGATTTCTGCAACAACGCCTAAATCGTGCGTAATCAGCAAAATAGCTGTATCTTCTTCCTTATTTAAATTTCGCATTAAATCTAAGATTTGCGCTTGAATCGTTACATCAAGCGCCGTGGTGGGCTCGTCTGCAATCAATAATTCCGGATCACAGGACATCGCCATCGCAATCATCACCCGCTGCCTCATCCCGCCGGATAACTGATGCGGGTACTCCCCTGCAACCTCGTCCGCTCTGGGTATGCCAACAAGCTGCAACATATCGACCGCTTTTTTTCGTGCTTCTTTTTTTGTTATTTTTTGATGCAGCCGAATCGCTTCAATAAGCTGATTCCCTATTGTAAATAATGGGTTGAGAGATGTCATTGGTTCTTGGAAGATCATGGATATTTCATTTCCCCGCAGCTTTTTCATTCGTTTCTCGGAAGCTTTTACAAGATTTTCTCCTTTAAAATTCATTTCCCCGCTTACAATTTTTCCTGGCGGGCTGGGAATCAGGTTCATTACCGAAAGTGAAGTGACACTTTTTCCGCTGCCTGATTCTCCAACAATCCCGACGACCTCCCCCTTATGGACTTTAATACTTACGCCGTTGACAGCAGGTATTTCTCCGCTCTCCGTAAAAAAATGGGTATGCAGCTCTTTTAGTTCGAGGACGATTTCTGCCATTCGTGTTCCTCCCGTTCTCATTTATAAAGTAAAACGACATTTATTTAGCTCTCTATAAGGAATGAAAATTTGATAAATGAATTAATAAAAATTTGAAGTTGTTCAAACTCGTGGAATTATTTATACTTTTTGGAATATTGCTATCACTAATTATACTGAAAAAAGATGTTTTTGCAAGCGTTTTCAAAAAATAAAATTAATATCTTTATTTACACATTAGAAAACTTGGCTGTCACCACGCCTTTAGATGACAACCTTAGTTACACTTATGCAGTAGGAAAGTTTATACTTTTTTAACTGTCAAAAAAAGCTGTCAGCATTTTACACTAAACAGCTCGATGATCGCTTCTTCCATAGAAGAAAATAACCTCTATTCTTTTTCACTCAATCGATTGAAATTTTCGCTTACCTGTCTGCTTCCTGCATTCTTTGGACAACTGCTGCCCTGGCAGGCATCCCTTCCTGCGCACCGCGTTTTTCTACTGCCAATGATGCGGCTGCATTCGCAAACAGAATGGCTTTTTCAATATTCTTTTCTTTTGCATATTCCGTAACAAAAGCACCATTAAACGTATCTCCTGCTCCGGTCGTATCTTTCACCTCTGCTTTAAAGGAAGGAACTTTTTTCTCTTCTCCATCTGACAGGGTAAATACAACACCATGCTCTCCTCTTGTTTCAATGATTTTCCCTTTTATCAAGGAAGTATCTATCGACTGCTTCATTTCCGAGAGTTCCAAATTATTAGGTGTTAAAAATGCTGCCTTCTCTGCCACTGTCTCTGAAATATCAGCAAATGGCGCCGGATTAATAACTACAGGAATCTGATGCTCATACGCAAGGTTTACCGTAAATTCAATGGTTTCCATCGGTATTTCAAATTGCATTAAAATAATATCGCTGGACAGAATTATATCTTGTTTCTCTTGTATCAGATCAGGTGTGACATATTTATTGGCACCCGGGGCAACAATAATTCGATTATCCCCGTCCGAAACAATAATGGAGGCAACGCCGGTAGATTCATGAGGAACAGCAATAATTGCTTCGTTATCTGCACCTTCGTTTCGGAAACGTTCTTTTAAGCTTTTTCCAAAAGCATCCTCACCAACGGCTCCTACCATAACAACATCTGCTCCCAGTCTGGCTGCTGCAATCGCTTGGTTTGCTCCTTTGCCGCCGGGATAGGTTGTAAACGATTCACCAAGAACCGTTTCCCCCTGTTCAGGTACTTTATCTGTTGTTGTCACCATGTCCATATTGATGCTTCCAACAACACAGACTCTTGGACTTCTTTTCATCTCATTCACTCCTCGTATCAAAACTTCCTCGTTAGGGCGGATAAACGAAATGAAAGACTATCCGCTCACTCATTTTACCGTAGATTAACTGGTTATAAAAGCCGCGGGAAGGAAATGACACCCTATCTATCATGGTGAACCGATCGTAACCTCCGCCGAGCGAAGTTTGACTTTACAGGCTTTCCGGTTCTTTTGGTACTGCTTGTTTCGAACCGCCCTGTAATCGCAGGAAGTAAAATATTCCGGCAATAATTAGTACGCCGCCTATCATTTCCACCGAAGTAAGCACCTCATTCAAAAGAATAACAGCCAGTATGGAAGCACCGATTGGCTCTCCTAATGTACTCATTGAAACTGTTGTTGTATTAACATAGTTTAATAGCAGATTAAAAATAATATGTGCCCCGGTCGGAAAAATAGCAAGCATCAGGAAAACCATCCAATCATTCCCACTATAGCCAGTGAAAGCTATTCCGCCTATCAGATTAAACACGGCTACAGTAATCCCTGCCACCAAAAATACTAAAAAGCTGTACACCCAGTGATTGATAGATTTTACATTTCGTTGACCGATCATTAAATACAGCACTACAGAAACGACAGCAAGAAAAGATAAAATATTTCCTAGCAAGGCTCCGCTGCCGCCGCCAAAACTTCCGCCTCCGACAACAACCACGCCGGCAAATGCAATCCCCATTGCTGCCACGGTACGGATATCTATTTTTTCTTTAAAGAAAACCAGACCTCCAACCAAAGCAATTGCAGGCTGCAGTGCCAATATCAAGGTAGAGCTTGCCACCGTCGTATGATTTAATGATTCGAACCATAATCCAAAGTGACCCGCTAGAAAGATTCCGGCAAAGGAAATAGCTGCCCATTCTTTTCTTTTAATCTTTAAAAAGGATTTTCGGTATTTGTACACGATAGGAAGAATTAACAAACAAGCTAAAAACATCCGATACATTACCATAATGGTAGAAGGTGCATCCGATAATTTTACAAAGATCGCTGATAAGGATATGCAAATAATTGATACTACTAAAAGGATATTAATGGTTCCTTGTTTCAATGATTATCCCTCCTCTGAGAGTGATTTTTATTTTGTTAAGAAGAGATTCGAGTATTTCTATTTCGAAGCCGGCTCTTATATTTACAACAAAAATGAAACAATTACCGGATAATGCTAGCATGATGACATAGATATTTACTAACTACTCAACCACATAAAGTAATACATGTTTTTTTATTGACATACCTAATAAAATCAGGCGACGATTAAGTACATATCACCTGATTTTTTATAGTATTTCATATTAATAAAATTATTTAAAAACTTCGTGTTAGTATTTTCCTATACTTTATCTTATAAATAAATATTTTAAAACCTTTTTATAAAAAATTCAATAAAATTCAAAATAACGGTTAGGATTCTGCTAATATAAAGGATTCGTCTATCTGATTATTAGCCCCATCTCTCTCGGCTAAGTAGATGCATTTTTACTAATAGACAAACTGTGATAAATTCAAATAGAAAGCAATCAACATTAAAGGAGAAATTATGCCAAATTTAAAAGATCAAGTTGTATTAATAACTGGAGCAAATCGTGGGCAAGGGAAAGGTATCGTCCAACACTTCGCTTCTCTTGGTGCAAAAGTTATCGTAGGGGCAAGAAACTTTGAGGATGCGAAGGCTCTCTCCTGCGAAATGGGGCAAAGCAAGAGTCTTCCTGTCCAATTAGATGTAACAAAAGAAACAGATTGGGCAGCAGCCATTGAAACTGTTATTCAAGCCTATAATAAAATAGATGTACTGGTGAACAATGCAGGTATATTCATTAAAAAACCTTTATTAGAGACGACTGCAGAGGATTTTCATCAGTTGATCCAGGTGAATCAGCTCGGTGTCTTTATGGGGATAAAGGCAGTCGCACCCTACATGGAGACACAGCAAAAAGGATCCATTATTAATAATGGATCTATCTCTGCTTTTTCTCCAATCAATGATGCAGCGGCTTATGCAGCTTCCAAAGCAGCAGTGTCCAATCTTTCACAATCTGCTGCCATCGAATTAGGACCAAAAGGAATCAGAGTTAATTCGATTCATCCAGGTGTTATTCAAACAAATATGGTGAGTGACAGCAATCTAGAGGTGAACGAAGCTGAGGCTATCCCATTAAAAAGACTCGGTCACCCCAACGATATCGCAAAGGTAGCTGCTTTTCTCGCTTCGGATGAAAGTGCTTATTGTAATGGTGCTGAAATTGTGGTAGATGGAGGGCTTACACTGGGAACCAATATTTAACCGTTGGCTTGCAAGGAGTAATTTAAAGGGTAATGATGTCGCTTCATTCCATATAAAAACAGAGAGACTTTTCAGCTCTCTCTGTTTTCTTCAAATTACTCTAAAATATTCTGTTTTCTATGTAAAACCTCCAACGTAATCCTGCTGCTGTTGGAGGTTCTTCTTAAAAAATATTATATTGTTTTTTCAACCTGGTTGAAGCAGCGGCCATAAATCCATTTATAACCTTCTTCATTCAAGTCTCTCGGATTCCCAATTGTTTGCGGATCTTTCATTGCTTCTTTCGCAAGACGGTCGGTCATATCTGGTGATACGCCTTGTTCTTCTAGGCTGGGAACCTCTAAATCTTCTACCAATTGATAAACTTCATTCACAGCTGCTTTAGCTGCCTCTTCCTCCGTCAAATTAAATGTATTGATACCTAGCCCTTTAGCAATACGTGCAAATTTCGCTGGGTGACCTTTCCAATTATATTCCATAACAGGGCCCATCATCGCTGCGACAGCCTGACCATGCGCTACTGGAATGATTCCTCCAAGTGTTTGCGACATCGCATGTGCTGCCCCTGCTGATTCACTGCCATAGGATAACCCTGCTAACATCGCAGCTTGTGCCATCCCGTAGCGTGCTTCCAGATCATTTCCATCTGAATACGCTCGTCGAATATATTTACCGACGTATTCTATCGCAAGTAATGCTGCAGCATCTGTCACCGGCTGGGCATAATGCATGGTATAACACTCGATGGCATGTGCTAACGCGTCAATCCCAGTCATTGCTGTTACATGCGGTGGCATCGAAACATGCAGCTCTGGATCAATAATTGTTAAATAAGCAGCAATCAATGGTCCGCCTGTATTAAATTTAAATTCTCTTTCTTCATCTGTAATAACAGCCCATTGCGTTACTTCCGAGCCTGTTCCAGCTGTTGTTGGAATTGTTGTTAGCGGAGGTATGCGATTTTCTAACGGTTTTTTCCCATCCGCTGCTTCGTAATCCAGTACGCTTCCATCATGGGTCGCTTCTACACCGATTCCTTTAGCAGTATCCATTGAGCTGCCTCCGCCCACTGCTACAAGTCCATTACAGTCTTCCGATTTATATAAACTGGACCCTTCTGCAATCAAACGCACTGGAGGATTCGGCTCTACTTTGTTGAATAGAACAACTTCTATGCCGGCATTCTTCAAAGATGCTTCAATCGGCGCAGTCACACCTGCCTGATAAATCCCCGGGTCTGTTACTAATAAAGCTTTTGTAACTCCCAAGTTTTTTACCTCTTCCCCAACATGTTTTATCGCGCCGATTCCATGTTTTATCGCTGTTGGTAATTCAAATTGATGAAATTTATGCATATGCTCTACTTTCATATGAAGACTCATTGTACATTCCTCCAAAAACGTATTTAATATCTATTTCATTATCAAAATCATATTCTACTATCCTCAAAACCAATTTATCGGTTCTGGATTTATATTATGGTAAACATGCTTTGTTTCCTGATATTCTTCTAGGCCAAGTTTGCCTAATTCCCTGCCGATGCCTGACTGCTTGAAGCCTCCCCATGGAGCATGCGGAAAGTATACATTAAAATCATTAATCCATACTGTACCCATCCGCATGTTAGCAACACATCGCTCTGCTTTCGCAATATCTTTTGTCCAGACCCCGCCAGCTAATCCATAAATAGAATCATTTGCGAGACGGATAGCTTCTTCCTCATTACGAAATGTTTCTATCGTAATAACCGGACCGAACCCTTCATGCTGTACAACATTCATTTCCGTTGTACATCCAGTCAAGACGGTTGGTAAATAGAAAAAGCCATTTTGCAGTGCTGGTTCATCAGGACGAGTTCCTCCAACCGCAACCTTTGCGCCTTCTTTCACGCCATTATTTACATAGGCCATCACTTTTTCTAAATGTATTTTTGAAATTAACGGTCCCATTTGCGTATTCTTATCAAAACCACTGCCTAACCGAATCTTTCTCACACGTTCCACCAATTCCTCAACAAACGCATCGTGAATACTTTCCTCCACAATAATGCGTGTTCCTGCTGAGCATATTTGTCCTGCATGGAAGAATACCGCATTCAATGCCTGATCAACTGCGGTTTCAAAATTTGCATCAGCAAAAATAACATTGGGATTTTTTCCGCCAAGCTCTAAAGCTAACTTTTTCACATTGGAGCTGGCTGACCGCATAATACGTTTCCCTGTTTCAATCCCGCCTGTAAAAGAAATCAAGTCCACATCTTCATTGATGGCTAACTCCTCTCCAACCGTTGCTCCAGCTCCCAATACAAGATTAACCACTCCTTTTGGCACGCCTGCTTCTTCCATGAGTTCAAATACTTTAATGGTTGTTAAAGGAGTAATTTCACTCGGCTTCATAATTAATGTATTTCCTGCAACAAGCGCAGGAGCTAATTTCCAGGAAGCCTGTAATAAAGGATAGTTCCACGGAGTAATTTGTCCACATACACCGACAGGTTCTTTGACTACCTTGCTGATGGTATGCGGGACGGGTGAATCAATTATTTCACCGCCATCTTTATCTGCTGATTCTGCATAATACCGAAATACGCCGGCAATATCATCCATATCGCCTCTGCTCTCTTCCACTGTTTTTCCAGTATCGAGCGATTCTAATTCTGCTAATTCTTCCTTATCTCTTTCTATCAGTGCTGCAATATCACGAACGATATTTCCCCGTTCAGTTGCTGAAGTCGCTGACCAATCACCTTGGTCAAAAACATTTCTAGCTGCAGCAACGGCCATTTTAGCATCTTCTTCATTACCTTCTGCAACAAGCGCAATGACTTCCTGATTAAAAGGGTTAATTATTTCTCTTGTCTCTCCAGAGAGGGCAAGCACCCATTCCCCATTGATATATTGTTTGCTGGTATCCAAATGAGTTCCTCCTAACTTACGTTAACTTTGTTAAGAAAAAATTTAACGTTTTGAACAAATTTAATAATAACGAATAAAATTAATCCTGTCAAACGAACCCATTTTCTTCTTATATGTAAAAATTATATTGCTTCTGAATCCACGAATCATTTGACAAATTTATTTATTTTACTATCATTAAGTTTGTTAAGAAAAAATTTAACTTTATGGACATTGATCTGTAGGAGGTCATTATTTTGAACAATCCCCATGACGAGAGGGCAAGAGAACAAATAGAAGAGGCAAAAGATCAGGTTATTCAATCGATATCGGAAACGATGGACTTATACGGTGTAACACCAGCTGCCGGTAAAATATATGCAACGATGTATTTTGAAAATCAAATGAATTTGGATGAAATGCGGGAAGAGCTTGGTATGAGCAAGCCTAGTATGAGCACCAATGTACGCCATCTCCAGCAAATTGGAATGGTAAAAAAGAAATTCCAGCGTGGTTCCAGAAAACATACCTATACTGCGGAGAAAAATTTCTTTCATTCCTTTATGGCCTACTTCTGCCAAATGTGGGAACGGGAAGCAAATACAAATATGGAAGCTATCCATCAGGCTGAAAAACCACTTCTTGAAATTATTCATGATGAGCATGTTTCTGACAGCTTCAAAGAAGAAGCTAGACATCATTATGAATTATTAAACCAGTCCAAGGTTTATTACAACTGGCTGGATCAGTTGGTACACAGTATTCGATCCGAAGAAATTTTTGAGTTTTTACCAAAGGACACATCCCAAAAAGACTAAGAGGAGAGATACCATCTTTAACTTTCAAAAACAACCTATAAATATTCTCATTATCACAGCAATTTCGATTCTATTATTAAGTGCATGCGGCGGAAATACATCGAACGAATCCGCGGCAGAAGATGATAACCCCAACAGCCTCGATATGGGCCAAATCAGCTGGGAAGAAAATATCGCAATTACAAATATGTGGAAATTCATTCTAGAAGAAGAAGGTTATGAAGTAAACTTGCATTTATTAGATATCGGGACGCAAATGGCGGCACTTGAAAATGATGAGCTGGATATCAGTCCTGAAATATGGCTGCCTGTTCAAGATGCAGAATATGTAGCACAATATGAAGATGCTATTAATTTCTCAGAAGAAACTTGGTATGATAATGCAAAAGTTGGTTTAGTCGTACCGGCTTATATGGATTATTTGGATAGTATAGAAGATTTAAATGCGAATAAGGAAAGTTTAAATGGAGAAATAACTGGATTCGATGCCGGAGCAGGCACGATGTTAGTAGTGGAAGAAGCAATGGAAGCATACGAGCTGGATTATGAGCTCACGGCCAGCTCCGAACCCGCTATGCTGACCGCGTTACAACAGGCCATCACTAATGAAGAGGATATTGTTGTGCCGTTATGGAACCCACATCGTGTATTTTCAGAAATGGACTTAAAATATTTAGACGACCCTCAAAATATCTTTGGAGAGGCTGAAAAAATTCATCACGCAACCCGCCAAAATTTTCATGAGGATTATCCAGAAGTCGATCAATGGTTGAAAAATTGGAAAATGGATGATGAACAAATTGGTGAATTGATGAGCTACGTCAGTGAGGCTGAAAATGAAGGAAAAGAAGCGCTGGAAGGTGCTGAAAAATGGGTGAATGATAATCGAAATCTTGTGAATCAATGGCTGGAAAAATAACTCGATATGAAGCAGTCTGATGGGAATTCCAATCAGACTGCTTCATTTTATCAATGCAACTATTGATTTTAAAAGCTTAATTGATAATAAACAAAAGTAAGAGGCTTTCCTTCATAAGCCGTGTCTTCCCTGTTTATTTCCTCAAACCCTTTCTTTTCCAACACTTTCTGAGAAGCTATATTCTCTGCGGTGGTTTGCGCCTTGATCCCCTTTAATCTTAATGTTTTCTCTGCCTCCACTTTGAGAAGCTCAACTGCCTTTCCTGCTATCCCTTTTCCTGTATGAGCTTCACCAACTCGATATCCTAAAAAGCCGATTTTCTGTGAAGGACAAATATCTGTTAAGTTAACTCTCCCCAAAATTTCTCCGTCCGCATCCTTGATCAGAAAAAAATAAGATTTACTATCTGCCTGTTCCTTCAGCAATTCACGTAGTCTGTCATGAAAGTAATCCTTTTGGTAAAACGCTTCTCCACGGGAAGGAACAAATTTTTCAAAGTACTTTCTATTATGTAATTCAAATGTATAAAGCTTATCCTCATCTTCTATTTGCAGCGGAGCAATATGTATCATCTAACAGACACCCTCTTCTGTATCCGACGGTATATATGACCTAGATACTTTTTTCATATATTATTTCACACGAACACCATGTTGTCGACAGGATATGAAATCTTGTTATTCCTGAGTGGAAAGAAATATATTTTAAAATAACCGGGCTGATGATTTTATATACAAAAACAGTCGAAGCAGTGGCTGTATCAAGAAACAGCACTGCTCCGACTGTTTATTATTAATCAATGACCCTGTGGTTCTCATCGACTTGAAGCTTTTCCGTCTTCTCCACAGCGGCAACAAATCCATCACCATGACAAACGGTGCAAGTATACTGCCACTGCTCATCATCTCTTAATAAACCTGTTCCTTCACAAGCTTTACAAGCATGTTCCTGAGATCCCATTGCTGACTTCCTTTCTATTGTTTTTCTTTAATCCAATTAATAATTCCGCCGGCCAGCAGAATTTCAAGATGACGTTTAGTAAGGTCATGCTGCACAGCAATCGTACGTTCTGTCCCTTTCAGCTTAATATCAAAGGTGTGCTGATTTTGAATCGTTTGATGGATTTGGCGAAATTCGAGCACATCCTCCTGCCGAACCAAATCATAGTCTTCCTCATTGACAAACGTTAATGGTAAAATACCGAAATTAATCAAGTTCTGCAGATGAATACGGGCAAAGTCTTTAACAAGTACGACCTTTAATCCTAGATAACGCGGTGCGAGCGCCGCATGCTCCCGGCTCGAACCTTGTCCGTAGTTAAAACCTGCAACAACCATATGACCGCCGTCATCACGTTGTTTCATTGCCGTTTCGTAATAATCATCATCAATGATTTCAAATGCAAAGGTACTGATTTTTTGAATATTACTGCGGTATGGCAAGACGCGTGAACCGCCGGCAAGGATTTCATCTGTTGAGATGTTATCATTCATTTTCAGTAATATAGGAACATCAAAGTTATCCTCAATCGGATCAAAATCTGGGATAGTCGTGATATTTGGCCCTTTTTCTAAATCAATTTGACTATTATCCTTCGGCGGCACTTCCAGCATACCCTTTGTGGAAAAAGTAGTCGGTTCTTTTATTTTCGGATAAGACATATCCAATGTTCTTGGGTCTGTAATAACTCCCGTTAATACAGAAGCAGCAGCTGTTTCCGGACTGCATAGGAACACACTGTCTTCTCTTGTCCCGGACCGTCCTGGGAAATTTCGGGGTGTCGTCCGTAAACTATTCTTACCCGTAGCCGGAGCCTGCCCCATACCAATACAGCCGTTGCATCCTGCCTGATGCATACGGGCACCGGCTGCCAGCAGATTCGCAATATGCCCGTTTTCAACAAGCTGCTCCAGCAGTTGACGGGAAGTTGGATTAATATCCAGAGAAGTACCGTTTGCGATTTGCTTTCCCTTCACAATTTCACTGGCAATCGCAAAATCGCGGTATCCCGGGTTAGCAGAAGAACCGATGTAAGACTGATAGATGTCTTCTCCGGCAACTTCCATAACAGGCACTACATTCCCCGGACTGGACGGTTTTGCAATTAACGGTTCCAACGCAGATAAATCAATTTCTTCATGTTCATCGTAATCCGCTCCATCATCTGCTTTTAATTCAATCCATTCGTCTTCGCGCCCTTGTGTTTTTAGAAAATGTTTAATTTCTTTATCTGACGGAAATACTGTGGCGGTCGCTCCAAGCTCTGCTCCCATATTGGCAATCACATGCCGATCCATAGCAGATAATTCCTTCACACCTGGTCCATAATATTCAAGGATTTTTCCGACACCGCCTTTTACGCCATGGCGGCGCAGCATTTCTAAAATAACGTCCTTGGCGCTGACCCAATCAGGCAATTTTCCTGTTAATTCAATTCCCATAACCCGCGGCATTTTCACATAATAAGGTTCACCGGCCATTGCCATCGTGACGTCAATTCCGCCCGCTCCCATAGCCAGCATGCCCATACATCCATTGGCACATGTATGACTGTCTGAACCTAATAAGGTTTTCCCGGGGCGTGCCAGCTGCTGCATATGGACAGGATGACTGACACCGTTTCCAGGCCTGCTGTAATAAATGCCGAATTTCTGTGCCGCACTCCGTAAAAATAGATGGTCATCTGCATTCCGAAAATCTTCCTGAATCAGGTTATGGTCCACGTACTGTGCCGATGCCTCTGTCTTCACTTTATCAATGCCCATCGCTTCCAATTCCAGCATCACCATGGTACCTGTCGCGTCCTGTGTCAACGTCTGGTCAATTTTTAAACCAATCTCTTCTCCGGGCTTCATCTCTCCTGACAGCAAATGATCTTGAATTAATTTTTGCGCTGCATTAAGCTGCATGTTGCTTCCTCCTTATAATATACTGTCCTGATTAGAATATGCTTATATAGTAATTATTACACGTAGCAAATGAAGTTAAACTTGATGTTCCTTCCTCAAAACCTCCGATTCATACCATCTGTGAGGCGTTAACAGGCAAACACATCCTCCTTCCCTCTCTGCATATACGATTTTTGAAGCATACCCATCCTTTATTTTGATTTCATTTTCTTTTCCATCACTGGACGAAAAAATGCCCCATAAGTAAACCCTCCCATCAGAAAACCAATTATTCCATTCCAATAAGGCTCTCCTCCAAGAAGGATACTGACCATAAACATGATGACGGAGCCCGTTAAAGCATATAAAAGTCCACTGACCCAACGGTTTTTCACGGTTCGCCGCTCCTTCCAAAGTGCTTTATACGTGTTTACCCTTGAATAAAAGCCGGAAAACGATGAATTAAGGTATATAAGAAGGCTTTTATTAGCGCTGTATCACACCTATTCCTGCATAGCAAACGTATTAAAAAAAGAGAAACATGCGTGGATAATTTAAGTACGTTAAAATTTGCGCTTACGAAACAAGCCCTCTATAATAAATGTACATTCAAATTAATCCCAAAGGGGAGTAGCATAATAGCAGCTGTCGTCATTACAGGAGAAATCCTCGGCACTGCTGGCAACCGTTTCATTTCGTTGCTTGCGAGACCTTTGTCCAAAAAATATGTGGGCAAAGGTCTCTTTTTTATTAGCTTTTGCCGCACATAAGCCAAGGAGGAAAAGAAATGTCTAAACTTACGAAGCTTCTCAAGTCTAAAATGGTAAAAGAAGGAATAAAACAAGCGCAAAAACATGCCTTGCCTGTGATCAAAAAGGAATTAACCAAAAGAAAAGGCAGTTTTAAAAAATAATGAAACAATCCATGTACAATCACTATGTAACCACCGTTTTATTTACGAAGAAACACAGACGTATAAAAATACTCGGGCATCATAGTGACTTAGAGCTCTATGGGGCGGGGAGGAGTGCCGCTGTATTCAGAATAAAAAATGAGCATAAAGTGATTAAAATTTTCTACCCGTCTTTTGAAAAAACAGCAATGGAAGAAAAGCTAAATTACGAAAAGCTACATGGCAGTCCTTACTACCCAACGATATATGAAGCAGGAAGTAACTATTTAGTAATGGATTTTATTGAGGGCAAAACATTTTTTGAATGTCTGGCAGAAGGTATTCCGCTGACATCTCAACATATCAAGGATGTGGATAATGGATTAAATGCTGCGAGAGAGGCGGGATTAAATCCTTCAGATATTCATCTGCATAACCTTATCCTGACCAAAGAAGGCGCTGTGCGTCTGATTGATACAGCCCGTTTTTCTCAGGAGAAAAAATGTACGCAATGGGAAGATTTAAAATGGGCTTATGCACGATATTATCAGCGTACGAATTTCCCAAAAAAGATTCCAAGATGGGTCATGTATGCCGTATCAAAGCTTTACCGATTCTATCAGTATCTTCCTGTCAGAAAGGAAAAAAATTAGATGCGAGTTCTTTCCCTTTTTAATCACTAAATTTTAATAAAAAATACACAAACCAATTCAAATTGGTCTGTGTATTTTTTATAATTGCTTCCAAACTGACTGATATACTTGTTTCAATGGAATTCCATGTTCTTCAGCTATCGCTTTACAGTCTGCATACTCTGGTGAGCTTTGAAAGACCTCTCCATTCGAGGTCCCCTGTTTCACTGTTACTGGCCCCCATGCTGTATCCACTTGAATAAACTTTCTTTCCATGCGGTGGACAGTTAGCGGATAATAACGGATGCCTAGCGTCGTAGTTTCCTGCAACAGGATTTCCTTCATTTCAGGAAGTGCTTGATTGGAACAGAGCAATTGCAGTAATACCCCCGGCCGATTTTTTTTCATATAAATGGGGGTGTAAAATACATCATTTGCCCCAGCTTCAAATAAGCGGTCCATTACAAATCCAAGCCATTCCCCTGAAATATCATCCAAATTGACTTCCACTTTTATCATATTATCATCAATATGTTCCTGATTCGGAGGATGTTTTGGTGCCATCTAGACAACTCCCTTCTTATTGCGAAATGCTACTCCTCTTTTCCTTGAGCCAGCCGGTCAATCAATACGGCATTATATGCACCGCCGAAGCCATTATCAATATTGACCACGCTGATTCCGCTCGCACAGGAGTTCAGCATTGTCAGTAATGCCGACAGGCCTTGGAAGTTCGCACCATAGCCTACACTTGTCGGCACCGCAATGACCGGATGCGAAACAAGACCGCCGACCACACTTGGGAGCGCCCCTTCCATTCCTGCGATGACGACCGAAACCGTTGCGTCCTGAATCGCTGGAGCCTGATCTAATAACCGGTGAATTCCAGCAACTCCGACATCATAAAATCGGCGTACATTACTGCCCAATGCTTCAGCAGTAACGGCTGCTTCTTCAGCGATCCGCAAGTCAGAGGTTCCGGCACAGAGAATAGCGATATATCCTTCTTTTTTTTCTCTTTTCTCTTCTACCTTTAAGGATAGGATTTGTGCCATATCATGGTACGTCAATTCAGGATGAACCCCTAAAATTTTATCTGCCTTATCCGGTGAAATCCTAGTAATTAAAATATCATTCTGCTTCGCTTTGATTGCTTGCAGGATAGCTATGATTTGCTCCACGGTTTTTCCTTCTCCGTAAATCACTTCCGGAAAACCCTGCCGTTGTTTCCTGTGATGATCTACTTTGGCAAAACCTAAATCTTCATAAGTCGCTAGCTTCTTTTTCGCGTCCTCTATGCTTAATGTTCCATTTTGGACTTCCTTTAAAATTTCTTCCATTTACTTGTCCTACTCTCCAAACTTTTTCAATGTTTATGCCTCTTCGCCAATGATAACCCGGAGTACATTGGGGTGATTCGGAAATGTTTTCGTACCGGCACCATATCCCACTTTCACCACTTTCATAGACGGCATATCACAAAACTCCTCCGCTAACACCGCAGCAAAAGCAGCCCCAGTCGGCGTTGTCAATTCTGCTTTCAAGTCACTTTGCGCAATCGGTACTCCACGCAAAATCTCCAGCGTAGCCGGTGCCGGGACAGGATACACGCCATGATCAATATGAATTTTTCCGGATCCTGTTGGAACAGCTGCTGACTTGATTTCATCAATCTCAAGCTCTTCCAATAAAATCGCTGTCCCTACAATATCAATAATCGAATCAACAGCGCCTACTTCATGAAAATGGACATCCTCCAGCGGCACACCGTGAATATGCCCTTCTGCTTCACCAATTTTTTTAAAGATCCTCAACGCCATATCTTTCACGTCTTCTGATAAATCTGCTTCTTGAATCATATTTACAATATCACGATAGGAACGATGATGATGGCTATGATCGTGATGGTGATGATGTCCCTCATCGTGACTGTGACCATGATGGTGCTCATGATGATGGTCGTGGCTATGCCCGTGATGATGCTCATGAACATGCTTATGGCTATGCCCGTGCTCATGGTCGTCCTGTTCAGAATGATCATGGTGGGAATGTCCATGCTCCTCATTCTTCAGCACAACATCAAATTTTGTGCTTGTAATCCCATTCTTCACTACTTTATAAACATTTAATTCGTATTCATCCACTAAAGGAAGCTTCTGCAACTCGTTTTGCAAATGAGAAAAACTCCCTCCCGCGTCAAGCAGCGCTCCTATTGTCATATCACCGCTTATTCCTGAAAAACAATCCAAATATAACATCTTCATGAAAATTACTCCTTTGTTTATCTTCTTTATACTCTTTTCACGCGAAAAAGCAGTTTTTTCAACTGCTTTCCCGTAAAAGATCATGTTTAAATTTATCCGGAGAATCATCCGTAAAACTCCATCTCTAAATAGAGAGTAAAAATAAATTTATTCAGAGAGGAGATAGCGGGTGCTAACTCCCCCCCCTGAGGCACTCAGGCTAATTCCGGGGGAGAAAGGAAACAACTCCCACGGAATGAAGTTGTGTTTTAAGCATTGGCAGCGATTTGCTGTTTTGACGAAGCTGCTGGCAATACTTCATTCATGCTGCCTGTACGGTAACCGCGTAAGTCTATCGATACATAGTCAAAACCAAGAGATACCAGTTTATGTTGAACCTCTGTACGTTTTTCCAGTAATTCCACCATTTTATCAGCTGCTACTTCGATACGCGCCACATTATCATGATAACGTACACGCACTTCTTCAAAACCGGCACGTTTTAAATAAAGCTCCGCCTGATTAACCTGATTTACTTTTTGTTTGTCCAGTTTTGTACCATACGGAAATCTGGATGCTAAGCTGCAGGAAGCTAATTTATTCCATACTGGAAGCTCCAATTCCTTCGCAAGCTCGCGGACTTCCGGTTTATATAGATTTGCTTCCTGAAGGACACTGCGGATGCCTTCTTCCGTTCTTGCCTTTAGCCCCGGGCGGAAATCTGCTTCATCATCCATAATCATTCCGTCTAACACATACGGATAATCCCATTCCTCCGCCAGCTGATTCAGGCGGGTGTAAAGCAATTTTTTACTGTAATACCAGCTGTCTGGGTTATTCGCTGTAATTTGAGGCTGGTTCAATTCTTTTATTTCTGTTTGGTGCACCTTCACACCCAGATCCTCTGCTAATTGAACCGCAGCCTGAAATTCGGATTCACGGAATAATTCTGATGCAACAACAACTGCCAGCACGTTATCTCCTAACTCCTGCTGCGCTCTTTTCAAAACAACTGTACTGTCTACACCGCCTGAAAATGCCACCATGACACGTCCCATTTCCTTCAGTGTTTTCCCTAAATAACGATTTTTCTCATTGATTTCCATCATTTTATTCACCTCATTTCCCCTGACTGAAGGGGGGATTTTACTAACAAAAGGATATAAAAAACTTTCCCATTTATTGACTAAATACATTTCATTCTATTACCAGTATACTACGCTCAGCTCAGGATTTCACTTTTTCTTCAACATAAGGTATCGTCAATGGCCCTAAAGGCATCACAGCAACGGTCATCGATTCCCCATACTTTTCCTTTAACTCTTCTAACGTCTGTTCTATATCATGAGTCGGCTCTAACATGGCATTGGTTACTTGTTCGTCCGTCAGCTTGGAATAAACATAAACATCCGCCCAGACCTGAATGACAGCCTGTTTCTGAACCTGCCACTGATCAAACATTTTAAATTCCGGATTATTAATCATATCCAGCAGATCCTGCGGGCTCTTTGCCATATCAAAAATTTTCGCATAGTTTCCATGGTCAGGTAAGCCATCTGAACACTCGGATGCTACAATAATCGAACCGCCCTCTTTGACAATTTTATGGGCAGCGCTCATCCCTTTTACGGCCTGATATAAATTTTGGTCCAGCGGATAGCCGGAATTAGATGTAATCACGACATCAAACCGCTCTTCACAATGGAACATCGCGTGCTCTTTTGCATACGCACATCCTTCATCATGTGCCTGATAAAGCTCGCCAGCAAACACATTCGTAATTTCTTTCTCCCGATTTAATGTAACATTTAACATAAATTCGGGCTTACACATCCCGTTAATTTCACGGGTCATATCCTGAACCGGATTATTCTCCATATTCCCCCACGTGGAGAGCGGATCTCCAATCATCCGCGCATTATGGAAGGTCATAATCGTTTCAATCCCCGCTATTCCGGGCATGATTCCTTTTGGACCTCCAGAAAAGCCTGCGAAAAAATGCGGCTCTATAAAACCGGTTACAATTCTAAAATCAGATTCTACATAATCTTTATTCAGGTAGACATCGCAGCCAAATTTACTTTTCCCGAGATTAACAAGTGTATCCTTTTCATGACAGTGATTGTTTACAATTCGAATATTGTCTACAACCCAGCTTCCTAACATTTGAACAAATTCTTCCCTTGTCTGGTCGCGGTGTGTTCCAGTTCCATTAATAATAACAAAATTCTCTAAAGGAACATGGCTTAACTCCTCAATTAATACCGGAACCAGGATATGATTTGGTGTCGGTCTGGTAATATCACTAATGACAATCGATACCGTATCGGTAGCCTTGACAGATTCTTTCAAGGGCGCGCTGCCAATCGGATTTCGCAAAGCCTGACGGACTGCTTCCTTTTCATCTTCCATCTTTGGCAGATTGGTCGGTTCAATAAGTAAAGCGTTTTCTGGCAAATCTAAAGAAATTCCATTCTTTCCATATAGTAAATCCGTCCTCATATTCAAAAACCTCATTTCATTTAATAGCTTATATCCTGTACTTTTTTAGGTTTAAACGACATTTGCAGCAAACCGTTACTGCTGAAAAGCATTTATTTGTAAAATAACATATCATTCTATCATCAGAATAACATGATTTGTCGAATAAAACCTGCTTCTTATAACCTATCAGTCATTAACCGCATATTTCGTTTCCTGTTTATCCTCTTTTAACCCCAAATCTTCTTTTGTACCATCGATTCCTTTTTTCCGCTGATACTTGTCTATTAAAATAACACCTAAAGGACAAAGCAGCGAAGTCGTGATGGTGGATATGGAAATCTGAGCGGTCGCCATCGGAACAATACTCTGAATCGCTTCAAATTCTGCTTGTGTCATGGCTCCTGCACCAACGGCTACTGACGCTGCTGCGGCTACTGCGGCAGGTGTTGCGGCGGCGTTTCCTGCTGTGGAAGCCTCTGAGATAGGAGCAATAAAGCTTTTTTCTCTAAATAATTTAAATACAAGAATACCTGCCCCAGCTGAACAGAAAAAGGTAAGAAAAGCAAGTGTTAATCCGCCTGTAAGTACAGAGGGATTGAAGAAGTTCGCCAAATCCATGCCAGCTCCCAGAGCAAAGGCGAAAAATGGAATCGTAACCGCTTCTCCCGGCTTTAAAAACTCTCGTATTTTTGGATCCAGGTTTCCTAAAATCATTCCAATCCCGATTGGCAAAAGAACTGCAATAAATGAAATCATCGGAAATGCTGTACCTAATACCCCAAGTGCAGCTAATGTCAAAAATGGCCCGTCATTGATAGCCAGAATAGAGAGACCGCCCACATCGGATCTATTTCCAAATTTTCCTGTCAATGCAGCATACATCCCGCTATTGCTGTTTGTCATACCAGCAATTAATGCAAGGGTGGACAATCCAAATAGTCCGCTCATCGGGTCAAAGAAGAATCCAAAAGCCATCCCGACGGCTAAGCCGGCTCCATACTTCGAACCTGTAATTAAAATCCCTTTCTTTAATGCTTTTCCGCCGACTTTCAAATTCATCTGGCTTCCCACACAGAATAAGAATAAAGCAATCAATACAAGGGCACTATCCTTAAATAATTCTTGTGAAAATCCGCCAATTCTTAAAAATTCATAGTAGCCTTCCTCTGTTTGCGGTGCTCCGAGAAATTCAAGAACTCTCATCACTGCCGGTATATGCATTTGGTCAATCGTGTTTAAAGAAGCTCCTAATAGAAGTGGAACTACCATTAACCCTCCAGGTACTTTTTCAATTGTATCCTTAATTCTCATAAATCGCTCCCCCTTTGATGTGATTAAAAGCGTAAAAATAAGAACGAACCACCTGTTCAGCACTTAATTCCAATAGGATAGATGCATTTCGCATAGACTCTTCTAACGTCATTGGTTTATTGACAATACTGTGGATACTGACAACGCCAAAATCATGGAGCACTGCCGTATCGTCACCTGCCGATCCTGCTAAAATAATCGTTGGAACTCCTTGCCTTTGCGCTGTTTGCGCTACTCCCAGCGGCGTTTTACCAGAAGCAGTCTGCCCGTCTACTTTTCCCTCGCCGGTAATGACTAAATCTGTTCCTGTTAAAAATTGGTTGATGTTACTATACTCCAGGACAACATCAATTCCTCTTTCCAGTTCACATGGAAAGAAGGCCTGAAAAGCTCCTCCGATGCCGCCTGCAGCTCCTGCACCCGGCATATCATGCAGCTTGATACCTGTAACCTTTGCAACCTGATCCGCAAAATGTGCGAGATTTTGATCCAGCCGCTCTATCATTTCCGATGTTGCACCTTTTTGCGGGCCAAAAATATGAGATGCCCCATTTAATCCAATCAACGGATTCTCTACATCAGAGGCGATTAAAAATTGACAATCTTTAATTCTGGGATCAAATGAATCGATTTCTATGGAAGCAATTTTACCTAATGCGTCTCCTCCATAACCGATTTCATTTCCTTCTGCATCTAAAATCCTTAGCCCCAGCGCCTGCAGCATGCCGGCACCTCCGTCATTCGTAGCGGAGCCTCCTAATCCCACAACAAAAGAAGTAAAACCATCATCCAGAGCCTGTTTAATCAGCTGCCCTGTCCCATAGGTTGTTGCTGCCAATGGGGAAAGTTCTTCTTCAGATAGTAAAGTGAGTCCTGAGGCTGCTGCCATTTCAATGACACATGTTTTCTTATCTCCTAAAATTCCATATCCAGCTTCGACCTTATTCCCCAATGGATCTGTGACAATGACATGCTTCATCTCTCCTTCTGTAGCAGTAACAAGTGTTTCTAATGTTCCTTCGCCTCCATCAGCAACAGGGATCAAGACGGTTTCTGCGTCTGGAAAAGCTTTTTTGATTCCTTTATCTATGGCATTAGCTGCTTCGACTGCACTTAAACTTCCTTTAAATGAGTCTGGAGCAACGATAATCTTCATTCCATCACATCCTTTAGTAAGCGTTTTCTTTTTTATCTGTAGTTTAAATTATACGAATATTGACTTATATTGTATATGGCTATATCATACAAAAATAAGAGGAATATATAGTTTAATATTGTAGGGTATAAACAAAGGAGCTTGAATTATGGATATGTTGACAAAAGAAATTGCGAATGCCATCGTCAGAGAAACCTCCCTCCGTTTAAATCGAAACGTAAATATTATGGATATGAACGGAGAGATTATTGCCGCTCTGGATGAAACTAGACTGCATACTGTTCATGAAGGGGCTGTAGAAGTGCTGAGCAGCGGAGAAACACTCTCTATTTATCCTGAACAAGGGGATTCCTGGCAAGGCTCGGAGCCTGGAATCAATTTACCTATCGTCTTTCAGGACACTATCATCGGGGTGATTGGGGTTACCGGCAATCCGGATGAGATGGAGGATATCGGGGAGCTGGTGAAAATGACTACAGAGCTGATGATTGACCAAGAATTTATTACTTCACAGCTGGAATGGAAACAGCGTACAAAAGAGATGGTTATTGACCAGCTGTTAAAAAGCAATGCCTCTTATAAAACGATCCAGCAAGGGCTTGATATGCTGAAAATAGAATTAACGCCTCCATTCATGGCATTCGTCATTCAAATAGATACGCTCACTATCCAAAAACAAGAATTGATTCAAAAAATAGAGCGGTTATTTGGTAAGCGTCCTGCTATTGCCGGATTTATAAACCTTAATCAGCTGTTTATTGCCGTGTCTGAAATGGAAGAGACCGAAGCCGTGCGAAAAGTAGAAGCGCTGCAAGCACTATTTCATAAGCTGGGTATTACCTTCAGAATAGCCAATAGTCTGGCTTTTCATGAACTGAAACATTTTTATCAGGCTTATTCCGATTGCGAGCTCGCTTTAAAAATCAGTGCACCGGAAATCGAAGTAATTTCATTCAGCCAGATTGAAGTACGGGCATTGCTTTATCAGCTTGACCAGACGCTGAGAGAAAGGTTCTCCAGGCGAATTCTGAACGGTTTAGATGAAACGCAGGCAATGACATTAAAAGCATTTTTTGCACATGATTTAAATATCCAAAAAACAGCTGATGCCCTATTTTTACATCGGAATACATTGCTTTACCGGTTAAATAATATCACAAGGGAAACAGGATATAATCCGAAAATTTTCAATGATTCTCTTATTTTGCAGGTGGCCTTATGGATTCAGGAACAAAATAAATAAGGCAAGGGAAGTTTGATACACTGCTTATCAAACTCCCTTGCCTTTCAATCCATTCTCTACTCTTCGCTTTCCACATCCGTGTGCCGGTATCCGCTGATCTCATTTTCACGATTCACATATACAATGATGGATGCCGGCTGTTCCGAAAACTCCACATCATATACAAACGAATAATTTCCAGCAGAAGGACCATAATAGTCTTTTTCATGATTCAACTCAAAACGAACCCATTCTCCATACTCCCGCTCAACATTATTACGCCACCTTTCCAAATCTTCAGGAGAGGCCTCTGCTTCAGCATCATCTAAGAGATCTGCCGCCCCTTCATAATCTTCAGCAGCAATAAATGTTAAAAAATCCTCGGCTGTCTGATGCGCTTCTTCCGGATAGATGTAATTCTCTTCTTCATCATAGCTGCGGGAATAATAACCTGTAATTGCATTGTCCTCATTTACATAGATATTAAAAAGAACCAGCTGTTCCCCAAACGTTGCAGCATAAATAAGAGAAGAATCTCTGGAAAACGTCTGTTCATCATAAAGATGAATATCTGCGAATTCCCCATTCGTTTCCTCCAGCCGGCTCCAATCAGACGCAATATCTGCCGGTGCTATATCTGATTCCATATCATCTTCCACTAAGTCAGCCGCTTCTTCAAAGGCACCCTCCCTCGCAAATTCTAAAAATCCTTCCGCAACGTCATGGGTCTTTTCTGAAAACTGTAATTCTGGATCAATGTTTGTCCGAAAATTAAATACTTCATTATTTCTGTTAATACCGATATAAAAGAGCGCCTTACGCGCACCAAATTTGCCTTCATAAACAAAATTAAAGATGGACGAATATGTATCTTCCTCTTCCTCCATTAAATCAATACTACTTAATCCACCATAAATTTCAGCTGTTGGAACAAATAAATCTTCAAAATCTTTTGATGTCCATTCACTGATAGAATTATCACTCAGAGAGGATGCCGCTTCTTCAAATTCTTCCTCGCTTAAAAAGGATAAAAATTCTTCTGCTGTTTGCATCGCTTCATCTCTGGCTTCCTCTCTAGTCTCTCCTTCTGATTCAGAATCAGTTTCCCCACATGCAGAGAGTATCAAACCAAGTAAACTGACTGTTAATAGAATGGTTAACTGTTTGAACTTCAAATTTTATGCTCCTTTACCCTGATTATTTCCTTGCCGGTTAGCAGCGGATTCCTCCCTGCACAACGATGTTTTTCAAAATCGACTTATTATGTATCTATTAAACTCCATTTGCGAAAATACGCTTAATCTTTTCATATCGTACCATATGCCAGGGAAGCTTGCTAGTACTCTAATAGATGAGAAAGTTTCTATCAGAATTTCACTTTCATATCCCTTCAAACAAGGTTCATCGTGTCATCTTTTCAACTGCATTGGAAATGCTGCTTCGTATTAATCTTGTTTAACAACAATGAGGAAGAAACTACAGCCTTAAAGAAAGGTTATTATCGAAAATTTTCACCTGCTATGAAGTGAGAAAACAACAAAAAATAGCAATACCAAAGACGTTTTACCCAATGGCAGTGCCATTTTTGGTGTATATTTTTTACAGCGTGCATATCATCGGATATTTCCAATTGTTCTTTCTGTCATTACTTTATGACTCCCCCGCTTAATTCCTGTCATAATCTCTAAAAACACATGAATGCATAGCCTGTAAAATGACTCAGCCTGATAGCTCCCATTCTCCAGTTAGATCACTAATTCATCACCATTTTACAATTCATTCACTATCCTTTCGTTCAACCTCTTTACATCTGCCCCGTATCAGATATAATGTCCTTTGTATCAAAATGCACCAACATAGAAGGAGTTTCGAAAAATGCATGATTCAAACACCAAAATATGGTCATTATCCTTTATCTTTATCGTGGTTTCCAACGGTTTAGTTTTTATGATTTTCGAGATGCTGCTTCCCACGCTTCCTCTCTTTATTACTGCAATTGGAGGCGGCGCCAGCCAAGTCGGCATCGTCACAGGAATATTTATGTTATCTGCTATTCTGACTCGTCCTTTTGCTGGTCTTCTAGCAAGTAAAATGGACAAAAAATTCCTCTTAATCCTAGGTATTTTAATTAATGCCTTGGCGACTGGAGCCTATTATCTTTCAAGTGATATCACTACGCTATTGATTATTCGGCTTTTTCATGGAGCAGGGTTTGGGTTGATTACGACATATTTCGCTACATTAGCAGCCGAAATCATTCCTAAAAAGCGGCTCGGAGAAGGAATTGGATATTTTGGTCTGGGTGAAACGATTGCTATTTCTGTCGGTCCCATGATAGGTATCTTAACGCTGGAATTATATGACTTTCAGCGCTTATTCTTAGGCGGAATGGCAGTATTGATACTGGCTGTAATCATGGCCATATTGATTAAACGCGCACCAAATGGAAGAGAATTAGATAGAACAGCCAGTGTAAAGACAAAAATTCTTGAAAAGAAAGTTCTCTTCCCTGCCCTTCTGATTTTATTAGTCGGAACGGCAGCAGGAGGAATCATGTCATTCTTTTCTTTATATGCCTTGGAAAAGGATTTTTCTCATGTAGGATTGTTTTTCTTCGTTATAGCGGCAGCCAGCTTTGCAGTACGATTGGTTTCTGGCAGGCTGTTTGACTTGCACGAACCAGCCGTCATCTTGATTCCAGGTTCTATCTTTGCAATCATTGGATTAGGTCTTTTATATATTGCCAATACAGACACGGTCTTTTTTACAGCAGCAATATTTTACGGTCTAGGTTTCGGAGCATTGCTTCCTGCTATACAAACCTGGTGTATCAACCTAGTCGATAAACAGGAGCATGAAGATGCCATGGCCTCTTTCTTCAATTTTTTCGATATTGGGATAGGCGGCGGCTCATTGGTACTGGGATTAATAGCAGAAGCAGCGTCTTATCAGACTATCTATATTGTATCTGCCTTCGTATACGTCTTATTTTTCATTATGTATGTAGTTTATTTACTTATAAAAAAACGTTCAAAAGAATTAGTTTAAGTGGAATATCAAGGGTTTAATACCCTTGATATGATTAATTGAAAAAGCAGCCATGCACTTACTTTTTTCTGCTGCTGCACATGCCAGGAAGTATTTTTAGATTCCCGCTTTGATTCTCAGAAAACCGCTTATACCCCGGTTTCTCGATTTCATAGATGGCAATTTTGCCTTCTTTATTAAAATGAAAACTTCTTCAGTAAAGCAGAAGCTCATAAAGTTAATTACTTTCTATAAAGGGAGATTCCTCTAAACCCGTCCACTGAAGACTTTTAATATATAAATCTTTTTGGCGTTCTTCATTATACGAAACAGGGGAAGTCTGTTCTATTTTATTATCTTTAAAAAACTTCCCTGTAACATCTTTCACTTCATTGGATGAAGCCAAATAAGCAGGCAAAGTGGCACCTTGCTCTGGATTTTTTGAAAATAACTTCATAACTGGTCTTAAAAACTTCGGTGCCATTCGGGTTGCCTGAGGGGTATAAATAAATCCTGGGTGCAGTGCATTGACGGTCACACCGCTGTTTGACAAGCGCTCACTCAGATAATACGTCATCATCAGAACAGCGGTTTTTGCAGTTTTATATGCCTGCATTCCCGAATAATCAGAAGCAGTTTGATTTACTGCATTATCCGGCTCAAACTCTTTGTCTTCCATGACAGATGCGATATTAACCACTCTTCCTGAACCGGAAGCCTTCAATTGATCAAGCAGCAGATGAGTTAATAAAAACGGTGCTAAATAATTAACCGCAAAAGTCATTTCAAAGCCGTCGTTATTGACTTGATACTGACCGAATACACCGCCGGCATTGTTTATGAGAACATCTAATTTGGAATAGCGCTTCTGAACCTGCTCTGCCAGCTTTCTAATCTCCTGCTGTGAGGACAAATCAGCGATCAGTAAATCTATATCCTTATTATCAGCAGCAGCTAATAATTCTTGACGTGCTTCTTCCCCTTTTTGCTTATTTCTGCATACTAAGACGATACGACAGCCTTGCCTGGCTAAAATAGCAGCTGTTGCGAATCCAATTCCTGAATTAGCTCCAGTTATCAAAACCGTTCTCCCTTCCATTCATCTCGTCCTCCTAATATTTAAGTCAAAGCATCCTTCATATACTTGAATCAGTTTGGTAATTTCAATAATATAATTTATAAAAATACAGGGGGTTACAAGCAGAGGCAGATATGAGACGGTAGCATTGCAGGCAATTGTCCGTGATATACTCTCTACTAATGTAACCCTTCTTTGATCAAGACATTTTATAACCTTGTTATACATCCATAAATGATTTATACTTTTAAAGCACAAAAGTATCCAAGCTTAATCAGCATACTATTACTGGACAACAAAGTGAGTAATTCATAGAAAACACCATTCCGCTTCGTATTACAACTTATCGGGAATTATATTTGTTCCTTCTGCTCTTCATTATCTTTTCCATATAATTTCTCCAAATGTTCCAGATGCTCCGTCCCCCAGCTTCTCATTGATACTAATAACGGTTTTAAACCATGACCGTACGGTGACATAGAATACTCCACTTTTGGAGGCACCTGCTGATAAACCTTGCGATGAACAATATCGTTATATTCTAATTCTCTTAATTGGGAAGTTAACATTTTTTTAGTGATTTCCGGAATAGCCCGCTGCAGTTCACTAAAACGCAATTTTTCGTTTTCCATAAGGTGAAATAAAATAATCGGTTTCCATTTTCCTACAATAATATCTAACGCAACTTGAAGCTCTCCACAATTTTCACCTGTCGTTATATTCTTCACTTTTCAACCGCTCCTTTATAAATATATGCATGAACCCCTTATATATCAAATGGTTTCCTAAAAGTAACTAGGTATAAATAAAGTGCCTTCTTCTCAAAAAGGCACTTTAGGTTTATTATAACTCTTGTAATCAAATTAATACAAACTTATTATTTGATTCATTACATCTAAATTTATACGGAGGTTACAGCATGACAAGAATTGGTATTATTACAGGAAGCACACGTGATGTACGTGTTAATTTACAAGTTGCAGAATGGGTTAAAGATTTTGCAGATAATAAAGATATAGACGCAGAATTTGAAATTGTTGATATAAAAGAAAGTGGTCTTGGACGTTTCAATGAAGCAATCCCCCCGCTTATGACAAATAAAGAATACGCAACAGAAGAACAGCGTGCATGGTCAAGAAAAATTGATTCGTTTGACGGGTTTATTTTTGTTACACCGGAATATAATAAAAATTTCCCTTCGTCCCTTAAGGATCATTTAGATTATTTAGGTTCAGAGTGGCATCATAAAGCAGCAGGCATCGTAAGCTATGGCTCTACGCTTGGTATTGCAGCTTCCCTTGCATTACGTACAACGTTATCCAATTTAAAAGTAGCTACAGTTGAACCACAAGGTGCATTCAGCTTATTTAATGACTTTGAGAACATGGCAACTTTCGCACCAATGGAAGTGCATAAACCAAGATTTGGCGAAATGATTGATGATGTTGTCGCTTGGTCCAATGCCCTTAAATCTGTGAGAAAAGAAAAGAGCCTTGTGTAAGTTATATTATCCAACAGTTTATAAAATAGAATAATTCCACTAAAAAAAACAGACACCCTTTCCATTATTGGAATAAGTGCCTGTTTTTTTACAACGGACCAAAACATTATATAGATTTAAAAATTAATATTTCTCCTCTTTAGATTTAGTTACAAGGTACACTAGCGGTCCGCCAAAAATCAATCCTCCTGCTCCTATGCCTAAAAAAACAGCCGTGTATGAGATGAATTCCATTTCCCTGCCTAAAATAAAATCAATTATCATACGGCCAATGGTGATTATTGCAGGGAAAGCAAGCGACCAAAGCAAGATAATTTTTAATCCTTTTGACACGTTATCCCTCCACAAATCCTTCTAGCTATTCTGATACAACCTTTTGTCATATTCATTTCAGGACAATTCTCCCCAATCTCTATACTCAATTCTACTATAATCATAATTTTCATTTTATTTCAAGCGAAGATTATCTAAGAAGATTATCTAAACGGATTCCCATATTTTTCACAGTATTTATAAAATCCATGCTTATACATATACATCATTTTTTTAATATTTTCGGAGGTATCAAATTCAATCAACTCTAAAATCAAATGTGTAAATTCAATCGGAGCTGTTCCGTTTGCAGTGACTAAATTTTTATCTGTTACTGCTTGCTGCTGAAAAAAACTGCTCTTAGCATGATAATTTTCATAGCCCTTCCAAGCATCAACAGAGTTACCCGTATGATTATAATGATTTAGAAAACCGTTTTTCGCTAAATAATCCACAGCTCCGCATATAGCTCCAACAGGTATATTATTTTGAAATGCCGTTTTGATTAGATGCAAAAGCTTTTTATTATCATTATTCCATGTATTCCCGCCTACCGTTACCAATAGATGAGCATCCTCAGGTTCAGAACCAATGATTTAATCGACAGCAGTTCTAAAACCGCCAATGGAACTTACCGTATCCTCCAAAGAAATCGTATGAACCGACCAATCCTCCCTCTGATTTAATGTTGTTGATAAGTAAGCACCTTCCCAATCTGGTATTCGTCCAGGATAAGAAATAAAGCCTGTTTCATAAGCATCACACCACCTGTTAATAATTTACAACCTTGCAGTGATTGCCTCATTTAACTCATTTATAAAATCACTACATTCTTATTTATTAAAGTAATTATACCAAAAAAGATTTATATTATGAATATTATAAATCTTTTATTGAGCTGGTTTATTGGGTTTACATTCTTTCAAGTCAATATGTTCCAGCAACTAGAGATATTTTTAACAGGCTCATCGAAAAATTGGTGAACACGTTAACCTTGAAGCTATCTACTGACATGATTTAAGGTATTTTCCCGTTGCTTTACTAGTTCCTCAAAGCGAAGAACACGTAACCTTTAAAGAACGCCTGGGGCGCTCATCCATTACTACGATAATTAATGTTTAGTTGTTCTCTAGTAAGCAAAGAGAAACTGCTGACAAATTGGATGATTTATTCTAAATCCGAACATTACGATTTTACCATATATTTACATGGCATCAAAATGGCATCAGTAAAACAAAAAAGCACCCATAAAATGAGTGCATAAAAAAATATCAAAGGTCTGCAACCCTTGATATGACTGGTTTGTACATATGATGCGGTCGGTGGGATTTGAACCCACACGGGTTATTCACCCACCAGGCCCTCAACCTGGCGCGTCTGCCATTCCGCCACGACCGCATAATATAAAAAAATGGTGCGGATGAAGGGAGTCGAACCCCCACGTCCTTAACGGACACTGGAGCCTGATTCCAGCGCGTCTGCCAATTCCGCCACATCCGCAAGATAAAAATGGTGAGCCATGAAGGATTCGAACCTTCGACCCTCTGATTAAAAGTCAGATGCTCTACCGACTGAGCTAATGGCTCCTATATATGACAGGTCATTATTTATAGTCCCTATCAATAAAAAAATACTATTATCTGTAATAGTATTATCATGTATTCCTTCTAAAAAGAAAATGGCTGGGCCACCAGGATTCGAACCTGGGGTACACGGGATCAAAACCCGATGCCTTACCGCTTGGCTATGGCCCAACTATAATGGCGGTCCGGACGGGACTCGAACCCGCGACCTCCTGCGTGACAGGCAGGCATTCTAACCAACTGAACTACCGGACCAATTATTTATTTTGATTTCTTAGAAAGATGACCCGTACGGGATTCGAACCCGTGTTACCGCCGTGAAAGGGCGGTGTCTTAACCGCTTGACCAACGGGCCATTATGAAAATTAAAATGGCGGAGAAGGAGGGATTTGAACCCTCGCGCCGCTTACACGACCTACACCCTTAGCAGGGGCGCCTCTTCAGCCACTTGAGTACTTCTCCAAATAATGGCTCCACAGGTAGGATTCGAACCTACGACCGATCGGTTAACAGCCGATTGCTCTACCACTGAGCTACTGTGGAATATAAAAGTAATCAGTCACTATCTATGTAATATCCTAATTACGCAACAACAAGAAATATCATACAATATATCCTGTTTTTTGTCAACAAAAACTGTTGAATTTCTTAAAAAGTTTTTTTCGCTTAGAAAGTTATTCAAAAATCCAAGCCATTCGACAAAGCTGCTGAACAGGTCATTCGCAATGAATGAAAACTGTCATTTCATATCAGCTACATTAATTTATCATGGATCATATTATTCGTCAATACTTAATTGAAAAAAATTAAATCAGATGTAATCTCCCCCTGCATTTTCCACATCGATACCTGGATACATCTACTTTCCTTACTCTTTTATAAACCATTTTACATTTTTGGCATTCATATATATGCTGGTAGCGCTGCTGATTCGAAGGAAGCTGTTTACAATGACGGGGAGAGCCCGTTTTTGCAAGCAATTCTCTAAAATCTTTATCTCGATGCTGGTACCCTTTTCCTTCAATATGCAAATGGTAATGACAAAGCTCGTGCTTAATAATCCCGTGAAACTCTTCCTTATCAGATTCCAGTACATATTTGGGATTCAATTCAATTAATCGTTTACTTGGGATATATCTCCCTCCAGTTGTCCGCAGACGGGAGTTAAATCGTACTTTGTCCATAAACGTTTTATTAAAGAAAGCTTCTGACAGCTGATTAACTAACTGGTACAATTCTTCCTCCGGCATTGGGTCCATCTGTTTCAACCTCCAATATATAAAGAAAGCTTCATTATTTTAATGTTCTTCTTACCTTCCTGACAATTCAAAACATACTTCTTTATTATACGCCATCAGAAATTCCCAAAAATTGTTTAACTGATGACAACTCATTTTAACATAAAAAAGAAGCTGTCGGAACTTCTATTCTCTATCTTATATTTCAGTTATACTAAGAGTTTTATTCTCATTTAAAAAACTTAATTGAGAATTAGTAGAATCACTTATCTAATATATTATTTTATTCTAAAAGAAAACAACACTTTACTAACATTTGCTTAAAAATACGATACCCACCGTCAAGAAGGACTTCTATATCAAAATAAAAAAATGTCATTCAAATTAAACAAGAATATTAATAGCAATCTACTATTTATTATGTTATTATAATAATTGTATTTAATATATAGGAGGGAAACTATCTATGAGTGAAAAAAGAAAAATGACCACTGCATTTGGAGCTCCTGTTCCAAATGATGATGATTCTAAAACGGCCGGTAAACGTGGTCCATTATTAATGGAAGATTTTTGGTTTCTTGAAAAGCTTGCACACTTTGATCGCGAAGTAATTCCTGAGCGCCGTATGCACGCAAAAGGATCCGGAGCTTATGGAACATTAACGATTACTAACGACATTACTAAATATACAAAAGCAAAAGTCTTCTCTGAAGTCGGGAAGAAAACAGACATGTTTATCCGTTTCTCTACCGTAGCTGGTGAACGCGGAGCTGCTGATGCAGAACGCGATATCCGCGGTACTGCGATGAAATTCTACACAGAAGAAGGAAACTGGGACTTAGTCGGTAATAATACGCCTGTATTCTTTATGAGAGACCCTAAACGTTTCCCAGATTTGAACCATGTTGTAAAACGTGATCCAAAAACAAATATGAAGAATGCTGATGCAAACTGGGATTTCTGGTCTAATTTACCAGAAGCACTTCATCAGGTAACTGTTGTTATGTCTGATCGCGGGATTCCAAAATCTTACCGCAACATGCACTTATTCGGAAGCCATGCATACAGCTTATATAATGAAAATAACGAGCGCGTATGGGTGAAATTCCACTTCAGAACACAGCAAGGTATCGAAAACCTTACAAACGAAGAAGCTGCAAAAGTTGTCGGTGAAGACCGCGAAAGTCACCAACGTGATTTGTACACTGCTATTGAAGAAGGAAACTTCCCTAAATGGAAAATGTACATTCAGGTTATGACTGAAGAAGAAGCTAAAAATATGCCTTACAATCCATTCGATTTAACAAAAGTATGGTACAAAGATGAATTCCCGCTTATCGAAGTTGGCGAATTAGAACTGAATAAAAACCCGGAAAACTATCATGAAGAAGTAGAACAGGCTGCATTTGCTCCTACAAACATTGTTCCTGGCATTGGTTTCTCTCCAGATAAAATGTTGCAAGGCCGTCTATTCTCTTATGGAGATGCACAGCGCTACCGTTTAGGCGTGAACCACTGGCAAATCCCTGTTAACTATCCGAAAAACGCGAAAAACTTCCACCCATATCATCGTGACGGCGCAATGCGTGTTGTCCCTTACACTGGCGGACAAGTCAGCTACAGCCCGAACCAATATGGAGAATGGGAAGACAGCAAAGAGCATCAGGAGCCTGCATTACAGCTGGGTACAGATGTAGATGCTGATTACTTTGATTTTGATGAGGACGATGCGCTTTACTACGAACAGCCAGGTAAGCTATTCCGCTTAATGTCTGATGAGCAAAAACAAGCTCTTTTCCAAAATACAGCGGATGATATTGCTCCAGCAACAAAATCAGTAAAACTTCGTCACATCAACAATTGCTATAAAGCTGATCCAGAATACGGAAAAGGCGTTGCAGAAGCAATTGGCATCTCTCTTGATGAAGTGGAAGCTGCAAACGAAGAATCTGTAAAATAATAGAAAAATAAAAAAAGACCTCTCCTTATCTAATGGTGAGCGTCTTTTTTTATGGTTGAAAAAGAGGGAACTTCCCAGCATGGAAGCTCCCTTATCTTATTTATACATTATTGAATCATTGAAAGCGCAATTCTTCCTTTTTGGACATTCACATCATCGACCCAGACGGTGACTACATCACCAACAGAAGCGACATCCATGGGATGCTTGACGAACTGCTTGGACATCTTAGAGATATGCACAAGACCGTCCTGTTTAACACCAATATCAACAAAGACTCCAAAATCAACCACATTTCGCACCGTTCCCTGAAGCTCCATGCCAGGTTTTAAATCTTCCATATTCATGACATTTTTCTTTAATAACGGCTGTGGAAAATCATCACGCAAGTCACGTTCCGGCTTGCTTAATGCCTCCAGAATATCTTCTAATGTCGGCAGTCCAATCTCTAATTCTTCCGCGACAGCCTGCTTGTCTATTCCTTCTATCTTTTGCTGCAAAGGCGCTGTCCCCAGAGCTTGTTCATCAAACTTGAGCTTGTTTAATAATGCTTTCACATGTGGATAGCTTTCCGGATGAATAGGAGTACGGTCAAGCGGTGTATCCCCATCTACAATTCTCAAGAAACCGATCGCCTGCTCATATGTTTTCGCCCCAAGTCTCGGGATTTTCTTTAATTGCTTCCGGCTGGTAAATTTCCCTTCCTCTTCCCGTTTTTTGATCACATTATTTGCAACGGTTTTACTTAAACCAGATACGTACTGCAAAAGAGAGGAAGAAGCTGTATTCACATTAACACCGACTTGGTTAACCGCTGTTTCCACAACGAATGTCAACGAATTGGACAGCTCTTTTTGACTGACATCATGCTGATATTGCCCAACGCCGATGGACTTCGGATCAATTTTCACCAGTTCCGCTAATGGATCCTGTACCCGTCTTGCAATAGATACAGCACTTCTTTCCTCTACTTGTAGATCAGGGAATTCCTCTCTTGCTAAAGCGGAGGCAGAGTACACACTTGCTCCTGCTTCATTTACAATAATATACGGAATATCCAGCTTGTTATTTGTTAATACATCTGAAATAAATTGCTCTGTTTCCCGTGATGCTGTACCATTTCCAATCGCAACCAGCTCTACATTAAATTGATTTATTAAGCTGATAACCACCTTCTCTGCGCCCTTCACATCTTTCTTTGGAGCAGTCGGATAAATCACATGGATTTGATGGACCTTCCCGGTTTCATCCACAATCGCAAGCTTACAGCCAGTACGGAAAGCCGGATCCACTCCTAAAATGACTTTCCCTTTTAATGGCGGCTGAAGTAATAGATTCCTTAAATTTACGGAGAAAACTTCAATCGCCTGTGCTTCCGCTTTTTCTGTAAGTGCACTGCGGATTTCTCGTTCCACGGAGGGTTCAATCAACCTTTTATAGCTATCCTCTACAGCTGCTGTTAATAATTCCTTCATATGCTGCGGGCACGTTTTTTTAATTACCTTTTTCTCTAAATAGGCAATTATTTTATCAACAGGCGGTTCTACCTGTACTTTTAAAATCCCCTCTTTTTCTCCGCGGTTAAGTGCAAGAATACGATGGGAAACTAATGAGCGAACCGTTTCACTATATTCATAATACATCTCAAAAATCTGTTTTTCATCTGCTGCTTTATTTTTCTCTTCAGATTGGATAGTTCCTTGCTTCATCGTGGCATTGCGAATAAATTCACGGTAAGCCGGTTCATCAGAAATCCATTCTGCAATGATATCATTTACTCCCTGAAGTACCTCTTCTACGGTGCTTAGCTCATGCTCTTCAGAGAAATATTGTGTGGCTTCCTGTTCTAACTCAAGTGATTCGCTCTGCTCCCAAATAGCTTGGGCAAATGGCTCTAATCCTTTTTCCTTTGCGATAGTAGCTCTTGTACGGCGTTTTTGTTTATAAGGGCGATACAGATCTTCTACTTTTTGAAGCTGCGTCGCTTTTTCAATGTCGTTTCTTAATTCATCTGTCAGCTTACCTTGTTCTTCAATGATACGAAGTACTTCTTGTTTTCGTTCAGACAGGTTAAGGACATATGTCCACCTATCCTGTATCTCTTTTATTTTTACTTCATCCAATCCGCCTGTGGCTTCTTTTCGATATCTTGCAATAAACGGAACGGTATTCCCTTCATTTAAAAGAGAAATCACTTTCGAAACAGTGTTTCCTTGAATATTGGTATCTTTTGATACGATTGCAATTAATTTTTCATCTGCACTCACTGTTGCTTCTCCTCCTTACTCTACGTTCTATTGTATCAAATTAAACGTGTCAATGCTTTCTGACACAACAAAAAAGATTGATTTATAATCAATAATAAATGAATCCATGTTCATGTTATTGTGATTATAAATCAACCTTTTTCTCCTTTGTATCTAATTGCCAGTAACGTTGTATCATCCTGCCTGGTACCGTCACTATGCTGCGCATAAGTATCCGTAATCTGCTCTACATTGTAGTCTTTAAAATAATACGCAGATAACTCTTTATCTTTTACGCCGTCTGAAAATACAATGAAATTTGTTCCATCGGTTAATTTTTCCGTCATAGCCTTTACGCCTCGGTAACGAGATCCCAAATATCCAGAGCTTGGAATATTTCGCTTTTTCTTACAGCCTCGCTCCAAAATAATAATCCCTATATTTCCAATGGAGGAAAAAGTAAAGGTCTGATCGATGAAGTCTAATTTTAAAATCCCCATCACTGCACCACGCATGCCAAGCAATTTTTTATTGCATAAATCAACAATTTCTTTTACTGTTTTAAATTTATGCTCCTTCACAATATCGATTACTGCCTGTGAGGATTCTTTTGCAATTGCCCCGCTTCCAAGACCATCCGCGAGCACTCCTAGAAACATATGGTCTTCTTCTATAAAAAAGTAACTGTCTCCACATAAATGATTACCCTTTTTAGATTGTTGATAGACGGAAACATCGACATATTTACCGGAAATCAATCGAATACCTCCGTACTTTCTGTTTGCATTGTTTCTCGCAATTTACGGAGTGCTCGTCTTTGAAGCCGTGACACATGCATTTGAGAAATACCCAGCATTTCACCTGTTTCTTTCTGGCTCATGTTTTTAAAATAGGTGCATTCTAAAATAAGCTGCTCCCGTTCTGATAAAACAGGAAGAACTTTTTCAAGAATCATTTTTTGCTCCAAGTTTTTAAGACTATTGTCTTCGTTACCAATTAAGTCCAATATAGCAACAGTGCTGCCGTCTGAATCAGCTTCAATTTTATGGTCAACTGATAAAGCTTTATAGCTTTTACTCATTTCCATTGTTTCTAAAACTTCTTCTTCCGGTACACCAATGTGTTCTGCAATTTCTTGTATGGTAGGAGATTTTTGATTTTTAGTCGTTAGTTCATCAGCACTTTTGCGGATTTTTGGTCCCAATTCTTTAATACGACGAGGCACATGGACACTCCATGTCTTATCTCGTATAAATCGCTTTATTTCACCAATAATGGTTGGGATAGCGAAAGACTCAAACGACTTACCATATGACGGATCGTACCTCTTAATTGCCCCAAGCAATCCAATCATGCCGACTTGTACAAGGTCTTCATGAATAGCGCTATTTTTGGAGTACTTCCTGGCAATAGATCCAACGAGATTCTGATAAGTTAAAACAATCTTTTCCTGTAATTCTTCATTTGTTGGATCTTCCTGAAGTGTACTTATCCATTGGTAAACCTCATCTCCCCCTCTATTGAATGGTTGAGATTTGGTCGTCATCCATGTCCACCTCTTCTTCTCTATTGTATTTAGTCATAATAACCATTACGCCATATTTATTGTTGATTTTTACTTCGTCCATGAGTGCTTCAATCAGGAATAGGCCAAACCCTCCTTCCCGGATTTTTTCAACAGGTTCATCGGATTGATATGGCCCTGTACCGTTCTTTACTTCTTCTAAATCAAAGCTTCCTCCGCGATCAGCTACCATAATTTCCATCCGGTCTTCATACAGGCCGAAGCCAACTGTAATTTCACCAGATTCTTTTTCTTCATAAGCATGCTCTACAGCATTTGTAACTGCTTCAGAGATAGCTACTTTTAAATCTTCAATCGCATCATAGGAAAAGCCCATCCGGTTGGCAACCCCCGATAGAGTCAGACGCATTACTCCAATATACTCCGCTTTCGCCGGTACTTTCATCTCTATATAATCAAATGCTTCCATCACTCATTGCCACCTCGAATCGCTGCTTTGATCTCTATAATCTCACTAAGTCCGGTAATCTCAAAAATACGAAAAACCCGATCCTGCACATTTTTCAACGTATAATGGCTTCCGCTTTCCTTAGAGGCTTTCAAAGCGCTGACAAACACTCCTAAACCGGTACTGTCCATATACTGCACATTTTCTAAATCTACTTCGATTTCATTGCCGCTCTCTCTCATCAGCGGCATTAATGTTTCTTTCAGCTCCGGAGCTGTGTATGCATCAATCTCTCCGCTCACTTCTAAAACTTTTACATTGCTGTCTTCTTGTACGTTTACTGATAAATTCATAATAACCCCCTCTGCCATCCAGATATAAGATTAGATGACTATACATTATAAATTCATTTTCTCTATAACATTTGAAACGAAATTTATTTAACTAGAATAAACTATTATATTGTATTCCCTGCATTTATTTCTTTAAACCTCTTTACGAAGAACAATTAATGTAAAATCATCCCTCAATTGAAAATCCTGCAGTTTTTCAAAATACTGATACACATTTTCTACCAGCTCCTGTGCCGGTAAATCAATATATTTTCGGATGACTTCCAACAATTCTTCTGTTTCAATAAACCGGTCGCCGTCTCTGCACTCGGAAACACCATCTGTCAGAAAGATAATCAGGTCATCCTTCTGAATTGCTAATTCATATTCCCGATAAGTAGCATCCGGCATCACGCCGAGTACAATCCCTTTCGCACGAACCTCTTCAAATTCTTCCGTTTCTGCACGGAAAATATATCCCGGCTCATGCCCTGCGGAAGATAATCTTAATTTACTTTCCGCCGGCAAATAATGTGCATAACACATCGTAATAAACATACTGGGATCAATATTTCTTTCTACTACACGATTCAGGTTTTCTAATACTTTATTTGGTGACATTGTCGCTTCTGGATAACTGTCCATTGCATATTTGATCATCGACATACACAGTGCTGCCGGTATTCCTTTTCCAACGACATCCGCAATGGCAATCCCGATTGTCCCATTGCTTCCTTTGGTGAAATGATGATAATCTCCGTTCATCTGATGAGCAGGAACACTAATCACGCCGATATCTAATCCGCTTACTTCCGGCCTTTGCGTTCCAAGCAAGGTCTTTTGCATATTCGCCGCAACAGAAATTTCAGAAGTCAGCACATCTTTTTCCTGTCTTAAATAATCAACTTCCTGCAATGCCAATCCATAGAAAACCGTAGCTTCTAATAAAAATTCCATCGACAGCTTATATTCCTCCAATAATTGAGGATAAATCCGCTCCATTGCCTGAATATGCAAATTGATTAATTCTTCCGGCAAGATATTCTTTTTAATAAAAGCTTTGCTGATTAATTCAAGGTCATACAATGATTTCTCATCTTGTGTTTCAATATATTTTTGTAATAATTTCTGGTATTTTACAGTATTTTTTCTGATCGTTTCTTCCACTGTGGTTACTCCCCCCTTATTTCAAAGAACCTTTTATTCTTTTTTAAGGCTTTCCCCGAGCTGGTAAACCGGTGTTTCGTGATTTTTAAACACAACTGTTTTCTCTTTCTTTTTTTCTCACCTGGATTACCAATGGCATGTACTGGATAAAATAAGGAAGGGTGCTAAAATAAAAGGATTATATTATCTGATCCATTTAATCGCTTTGATTTTAGTTCCTTCCCCCGCTGCGGATTCTATATCAAATTCATCCATCAAGCGTTTTACCCCGGGCAGTCCAGCACCAAGCCCTCCAGAGGTCGTATAGCCATCTTGCATGACACGGCTTATATCTTTTATTCCTGGACCAGTGTCCACAGCTGTCATTAAGATTCCTTTTTGACTGTTCGTATAAATGTACTCAAAACAAACCTGTCCATTTTTAGCATATAAATAAATATTGCGAGCTAATTCAGATACTGCGGTAGCAATCCTTGCCTGATCAACGGTTCCAAAGCCAATTTCTTTTGCCATTTCCCGTCCGAGCTGTCTTGCTCCAACAATATCCCACTCTTTATGAATGTTGACACAGGATCTTGGGTTCATATATTAACCTCCCAATTCCTGATGTAACTTCACTAAACCTTGTTCTAAATCTAATGCTGTCGGGACATTTTGCAAGTGTATTCCCAAGTCAATTAATGTCATTGCAACAGCTGGCTGAATTCCAGTTAATACAACACGCGCCCCCATTAAATCCGACATGGACACAACATCACCAAGTACTTTTGCAATAAAAGAATCAATGATATCAACAGATGTCAAATCAATCACAACACCTGTTGCACCTGTTTTATGAATTTTTGCTAATAAATCTTCCTGAAATTTAATAGCCGTTTGATCATCAATCTCCGTCTGAATAGAAATCAGCAAATAATTGTGCAACTTTAAAATAGGTATCCGCATTTTCTCTATTCCCCCTTAAGAGCATTCATTATTTCATCAATGCCTTGGTTTTTAGAAGGCAAATCCACAACAGTTCTTCCAGTTATTTCAAGCGCTCTGGTAAAACCTTTTTTCAAAGAGCTTCTGGTAGGGAATTTACTTAAATCAATCCCTATATTTATAATCGTTTGAGCAATTTCCGGACGGATGCCTACAAGAATACATGTAGATCCAATCAGTCTGACCGCTTCCGCTGCCTGAATAATATGATGTGCTACCATGGTGTCCACAACAGGAACACCCGTAATATCTATTAAGACAACTTCGGAGTTATGCTTGATTGCCCCCTCCAGTAAATTCTCCATAATCAATTTCGCTCTGTCCGTATCAATGGTTCCAATCAACGGCATGACGGTTATCCCTTCCATAACAGGGATCAACGGTGCGGATAGTTCCTGTAAAGCTACCCGCTGTAAAGATAAAATATTTTCCCAGCTTCCTGAATACTCATTGACGAGCTGTCGAATCAATGGTTCTATCCATTCATCTACGCTTGTTAAGACATTTGAAAAATGACTGGAATCTACTTGGTCTGCTTGCTTCAGTAAAAATTCAATGGTAACACGACGAAAAACCTGCAGCCCATCGGTTATATAACTGAGCGGCCAGCCAAGGTTGATCATTTTCTCCGAAAACTCTTCTACTACTTTCGAAGACCCCTGATTTTGGATACTTGTAAAAATAACATTCACAAATTCGCGGTTGGTATTCTCATAGAGTTCATCAGATATACTCGCTGTATAATTCCCTGATTTTATTCTCCCTACTTCATCCATCCAACTATCAACAATAGAATCACTATTACTGATCATTAATTCTTTCAGATTTGCATCCATCCCCTGATACCTCCAAATTCTAAACATTTTTCCATATTAATACAAACTTCTACAAAACTCCAGTCAAAATACTTTTGTATCAGCCTCTTCTAAGTATACAGAAACTACTATTCCCATTTTACCTCAATTGTACCATATATCAAATAAACACAGCATTTTTTCAAGTTACACTATCCACTCCCCCGCATACATGCTTCTATTATTTTCTCATTTTATTGACAAAAGCTCCCTCATTAAAAAAAGGCCTGCTTAGCTGCAGACCCTTTTATGTATTGAAAAAAGAACCAGTTAAACAAATTCTTTTCGTTTTAAATTCCCCAGGAAATAATCCAACTGTTTATGTGTCCGAGTAATCATGGCTTCATCCAGGATTGGATTATCCTTGGTTTTATCAACTTCACTATCCTGAAAATATAACCCTTTTAAGGGTTGGCTTTTTAACGTAGCAAGCAGCGGCTTTAAGGCATAATCCAATGCTAATAAATGCGAGAGGCTCCCCCCTGTCATAACAGGCAGTGAAACCGTCCCCCGTAAAACATCCTGGGGCATTAAATCAAATAATGACTTTAGGATGCCTGAATAGGAGGCTTTATAGACAGGACTCCCGACGATGACCCCGTCTGCCGCTTCCAAATCCCCGGCAATCTCTTTGATTTTCGGACTTTGGAAGTTCGCATACAGCAAATCTTCTGCTTCTACATCTCTGACGGATATATGCTTTACACGAAACCCTTGCTGCTCCGCCAATTCACCTAAATAATAAAGAACGCGTTCTGATCTGGATAATGTTGAAGGACTTCCTGATATAACAACAATTGTACTCACAAATATTCTCCTTCCTTTATACAGCATAACCCTACGAAACCAATATACTTCTAATCAGCCTTCCCGATTTGCCGTTTCTTTTTTATTACGATTGGAAGAAATATTAACGCCAAAATTTCTACTGAGCACATCATATGCATATTCACGACGAAAAAATCCTTCCCTCGTAATTTTTAAGCTTTCTTAGATCTCTCTTTCCTTCTATCCATCACCTAACAGATATTTTGAGTTTTTTAAATTTTCATTTTAGAAAAACCTATTTTTTTGCTGAATAGTGTACTATTTTCCATAGTTGCAGCGTTCTTTTCTCACTTATATTTGAGTATCCCGAGTATTTTACAAAGATTTATAAATTGAATATTAGTATATCATCCTATTCCTCTCACTACAATAGGTATTATTATAAATAATTTATGTAAGGACTTATTCTTCGTGTCCAAAAAGACCGATAATCAGAATCAAGAAGTTTGGCATATCATTATATAGAAAATTTCAATATTCACTTTGAAGCAGTATCCTTTACCGGAATACTTCCCTTGAGTTTACACAAAAAGAGCCTTGAGGAATCCCTCAAGGCTCTATATGATGAAATTACTTTCATTAACCTAATCCATTATGTGCTTAGCGTCTCTTCCCGAAAAAATGTATATAGCTCTGCTGCACTGGTTACTGTTTTATCTGCTTTTATTCTTCCTTCCGGTTCTTCCCTCTGTCGATGGTTCATCCAGACGGCATGCCAGCCTGCCTGTTTGGCACCGACAATATCATTAGCAAAGGAGTCGCCGACATACACTGTATTTTCTTTCTTTAAACCCAGCTTGTCCTCCATGAATTGAAACGCTGCTGTGGATGGTTTCGCATGCCCTATTGTTTCAGAAATAAATAAACGCTCTTCCGGAATCCACTTGTTCAGCTTTAACTGTTTGATTTTCATTGCCTGATGTCCTTCCGCACCATTTGTCATTACAGCTAATTGCTTCTGACTCGCTGAAAGATAATCCAGGAGCTCCACCACTTCATCAAATAACTCTATTTTTCCTTGTTCTTGGACGTAGCTGTCCTGAAATTCTAAAGCCTGCTCTGCTGTTATCTGTATTCCTATTTCTGCGCAAGCATCTTTGATTCGCCGGATATGCATTTCTTCCATTGTAATTTTACCTGCTACCTGATCATCAAATAGCGCATCGCTATGTTTGCGACTTAATAGATAAAGATGATTTAACTCCGCTTCCGACAAAGCCACGTTCAACATTTTTTTACATGTTTTTCGAAATGTCGCAGCCTGGTCATATAATGTATCATCCATATCAAAAATGATTGTATCCATCGTTATCAACCTCCACCTTCATTCCTTTTCATTTTACTATATCTTTTAACGAAGGAGAATAATTTCTTAAAACATCGGTATTCTTGCCAAGGAGAGGTCTGTTACAACGGTCTTATTACTATCTGCTTTTATCAAATAAATCCCTGCAGAAAAAACGAACTTCTATTTTATCCTCTGGGCATAAGTGCGACTTTAGCTCTGTCTGCGCCTGTCGGCTTGCCAATCGCTAAGTCTTCTTTTCACCCTCTGGGCATAAGTGCGACTTTAGCTCTGTCTGCGCCTGTCGGCTTGCCAATCGCTAAGTCTTCTTTAAAGGAGAGGAGCTCGGGATCTATGGAAAACGGAGTATTTTTTTGAGACTTGAGATTATTCACCCTATGGAACCCGTTAGAGCTTCCTCCTCCAACTTTTTATATGATTTCCTTTCTTTCTCCGATGAACCTTCATTAAAAAAGACCGCCCTAATATAAGGACAGTCTTTTTACGCATCAGAAAAGTATTAATTATTACTGTAGACATCTCGTAAGCCAAGGCTTATTTCTAATGATTGATTGATTTTTTCCATCATTTCTTTATCTAATTTTGTAATTTTATCCGTTAACCGCTGCTTATCTAACGTGCGAATTTGTTCCAGCAGAATAACTGAATTCCGGTCAAACCCATAACGTTTTGCATCAATCTCTACATGCGTTGGCAACTTAGCCTTCTGAATTTGCGCGGTAATGGCCGCCACAATCACAGTCGGACTAAATCGGTTACCTATATCATTCTGGAGAATAAGAACCGGTCTCACACCGCCCTGCTCTGAGCCAACCACAGGGGATAAGTCAGCAAAATAAACCTCGCCTCTTTGAACGATCACAAGTGTTACACCCCGATCACAGAGCGCTCTAGAGTAATTTCAGCCTCTTCTTCAGCTTGAAAAGCCTCTGAAGCAATCGTTAGATTAATTCTTGCCATTTCCTCATATCCGCGCTGCATCGTTTCATGAAAACGCTGGAGGTGTTCTTCTTTTTTATGGTTTAAATAAATTTGAGTTGCTTCACAAATGAAATCACTTAAGTCAGAGCTATTCTCATATTTCATTAATCCATCCACCTCACTCAGCAAATTTTTCGGTATTTTCACTAAAATTTCTTCTTTATTTTCAGCCAAAACCAAGCACCCCCGCCAACAATTAACGTTCGTTATTCAATTTAATATTATGATAGCATTGTGAACATACTTTTGCAAAGGGGTTATGGCGAATTTGTAAAAAAATCATGTAAATTTGTCGTTTTAAACCTTAAATTTTGTGGTATCTATATTATTTGAAGTGTTAAAAATGAGCGTTTTTCCCTTACGCTGCTTTCCTCCCGGCTTCCTGACTGCCGCTGAGGAAAATACTCCGTTAAACAATATTTTTCTTCATTAAATTTTCATTTTATGTTCAAAAATGAAAGAACGTTCACCAAGCCTTGAATTTTTCATTCGATTTTTATCCTTTAGCTGATTTATGCAACGAAATAAATACCTGTCTATTAATTATATGCCAATATGTTAAAATCATACCTCTAAACTGGAAATGGGACATACAAAAGCAGACTCCGTTTTCAGAGAGCCTGCTTTTGTATTAACCGTATCATTTTGTTAACTGTCCTTGGACAGATTGTGCTACTTCAATCATTTCTTCCTTCGTCAGCTCTGTACTTGCCAATTGATAATCAACACCCTGATAACTCCATTTTAAAACATTATCTTCCAACCCAGCAACAGTAGCTCCCAGATTCACAATATCTCCATTGACTACATCTGGAGCTGAGCTCACTGGAGCTGTTTCTCTGATTTCCTGAACAAGTGTAAAGTTTTTCTCTCCCTCAAAGGTTGTAATAATTCGCTCTCCATCCTCCAGGGGAACCTCTTGCTTATCCGCCATTTCTGCTCCAGCTGTAAACGTAGGATACAACTCCCGTACTTCCTGCGCAGCTGTTTCTACAGCTGCTCCCTCTTCTGCACCAGCACTTTCCTCATCTGTTTCCTGCTCCATGTTCTTCTCCATCGTAAAATCATCTTCTGCAAATGTTGCATCTAAATCAAAACCATGAAAAGTGACATTAACCAGCGGTTCCCCATCTTGATTTAACACATTGACCATTGCTGGTGTATAACTGGATTTGTCAAAGTAAATTTCTTGAGCCGGTAAATTATTGTTGCTTTGATAATTTGTTTTCGTCTGGAAAATATAATGGTCTTCCGTTGTTTCAAATTGCGCTTCTGGATCGTTTAATACATCATTGACCAGTGATTGAAGCAAATATGGCTGACTGCTATTCTCTGGCCAATCCGATTGGAATTTGAAACTTTTTTCCAAAGCTGGCGTTAATACAAAAACACCATCCATATTTTTCAAAATGACTTGACTTTCATTCTGCTCAGCTTCATTTTCCAGCTTCACACGATATTGATCATCAGCCTGATACCATATATCAATCAAAAATGTTTGTTCCTGCTCTCCTGTATTCATCGTCATATCCGCAGTGGCTTTATACCCCTCTAGATCGGCAACTGTCTCCTGCAATTCCTCCACAACATCTTCCTGCGTTTTTTCTCCACATGCTGCCAGCACCAGACTCAATGCACCTAATAGTAAAACGACACTGAAAAAACGTCTATTTATCATCAGCATATCTCCCTTGTCTCATTTAACAAAGGGAACGATTTGTTAACAGTACGTCACACCGTTTTATGAAGAAAATGTACGGATTGCCTTTGGAATGCCTTGAATCACATCCCCCGCCAGCAAATCCTGTTCCGAGTGTTCTTCTTGGACTAATAAGTCTGCAGATTTTCCGTGCAAGAAGCAAGCGTTATTTATTCCTGCAAAAATCGATTTGCTCTGCATCACCGTTGCTAAAATCATACCGGTCAGCACATCCCCGCTGCCTCCTTTAGCAAGTCCAGGGTTCCCGCTTGATTCTACGGTCTGGTTACCATCCGGATCGGTAATGATGGTATGCTTTCCTTTTAACACAAGGTAGCAGTTCAACCGCTTGGCAAAATCAGAACTATGCCGGAAAGGCTCCATAAGTAAGTCCGAGACAGATATATCCATTAAAGCAGCAAGTTCACCTGGGTGAGGTGTTAAAATCAGCGGAGCCTGTCTTAACTTAAAATCTGCTGCATAGGCTCTCAGATGAAAAAGACCATCTGCATCGATAACGATTGGTCCTTTATACTTGAGCAATGCCGGAAAAATGCCTTTGGCCGTTTCTTCTTTTCTGCCCAGACCAACGCCAACAGCAATCGCATCAAAACCAGACAAGTCAATGTTATCGATTCCCGTGATACAGCCATCTGTTTCGGATGCGCCAATATACATAGCCTCCGGATTATTTCCAGCAATCATGGAAATTACATTTTTCACAGAAGCCGTTGTTAATAACCCTGCTCCAGTCCGCAAGGCTGCTTTTGTTGTCATCAGAACGGATCCCGGCATCGGCTCACTTCCACCAATAATCAGCCCTTTTCCATGATCTCCTTTATGAGAATTGACGCCCCGCTTTGGAAAAGCTTCCTGAAAATCTGCTGTTGTCCACAAGCGTTTTTTTGTGTGCGCTTGGAATAATTTTTCAGGAAAACCAATATCCGCTACAATCCATTCACCATAATAGGAAGACGTTTGCTGACAGACAGCCGATTGTTTTACTGCTCCTATCATAATCGTTGCATCTGCTTCAATAGCCTGAAAATCCGCGAAGCCTTCCTCTGCCGGCAGCCCAGTTGGTATATCGATGGAAATCACATACGCATCTTGTTTATTCACCTGTCTCGTTACAGTTAAGATATCGCCTCTTAATCCGCCGCGCACACCGATTCCAAGCATCGCATCAATAATCACATCAGCCTCTGAAAGAACTGTATCTGCCGTCCCTTCATTATAATCCGCCACCTGGCCGCCAAATTGACGATAAATCTTCTTATGGCGAGCTGCATCACCTGTAATTTTCTCGTCCGGCGCAACCTGGATCACCTTGATAGCGTAACCTGCTTCTTCAAGCACACGGGCAATGACAAAACCGTCTCCGCCATTATTTCCGCCGCCAATTAAAATAACTGTCTTATCTTCTTTAGTTATCCGCTTTTTTATTTCTCTGCTCGCTTCTCTCCCTGCATTCTCCATGAGTATCTTTCCATCAAGGCCCATCGTTTGAATAGTTTCTCGGTCAATCTTGTACATTTCTTCCGCGGTAACAATATACAAATTCGTTCCCTCCTACCGCAATAAAATATATGAGACAAACTATGCGATTATGCATTTTTAGAATGCTGTCATTTTACTTTATCCTATCTCTCTTCTAATAAAACCTGTGCTACTGCATACTCTCTGCTGTGAGATATAGACACGTGGATAGATATATCCTCCATCCCCTCTGCCTGCATTTCCGGCGCTCCATTGGCATGATTTCTAATTTCGATTTGTTGAAAGCTCAGTTTTCCAATCCCAGTTCCATTTGCTTTAGCCAGAGCTTCCTTTGCAGCAAAACGCCCTGCTGCATACTCCACGCGCCGATGAAGAGCTAACTGCCCTGCTTGTTCCATCTCTGTGCTGGTTAATACACGTTCTAAAAAACGATTATTTTTTTCAAGTAATCGTTTGATTCTTGCTAATTCAACGATATCCACACCGATTCCAAGTATCATGGTCACTGCTCCTAAAATTTTTCTATTTATAGTAACACCTTTATAATGGTCATAATCTGTATTATTTCTTATTATTATAGTATATAGGACAACTTATTTCATTTAAAAGCATTGGCTATGGGAGGCACAATATGTTTATTAGGACAGAACGGAGCATCAGAGAATTCTTTGAATTATATCCCGTGGTAACCATCATTGTCGGGATCAATATATTTCTGTGGTTTATTATTGATTTTTTAAATTTACAAATTGGCACTTACATAAGAGATTATGGGGTGGGAATCAACTATTGGATTGGAGAAGGAGAATGGTGGAGATTATTCACCCCTATTTTTCTTCATGCCGGGGCCATGCACATGCTGTTTAATTCCTTTTCCCTCGTGCTGTTCGGTCCTGCACTTGAACAAATGCTCGGTAAATTCAAGTTTATTTTAGCCTATATCGGCACTGCTGTGACAGCAAATATTGTTATTTACTTTATTGAATCTCCTGCCTATGCTCATTTAGGCGCATCCGGAGCAATCTTCGGTTTGTTCGGAATCTATGTTTATATGGTCTTTTTCCGAAAAGATTTAATCGATCAATCCAGCAGTCAAATCATTGGTGTCATTGTAGCCATTGCGTTGGCCATGACATTTTTACGAAGCGGCATTAGCATATTGGGACATTTATTTGGTTTTTTCAGCGGTTTTACCTACGCTCCGCTTCTCTTAGCCGGCGTAAAGAGTTATTCCCCCTGGTCGCGCAACCGGCCGCGAAAAAGAAAGTATGCAGATGATGACGACGGCCCGCAATTTGATCCGGATCGATGGAATAAAAAACGGAAAATGCCAGAGGCTATCCGGAAAAATATGCTATGGATTATTGTCGGTATCATTGCTGTTCTATGGCTATTAGGACAGGCAAATATTTTATAAGAATAATGAGCTGGTTGTGAATTTTTCATAACCAGCTTTTTATTTCGTGAAAAATGAATACAATATAAAACGGGCCCGGCTTTATGCTATAATAAGAACACTTCGCAATTATCCTCAAAATTAAATAAGGAGGTTTCTTATGGAAATCTATACTTCATTCATCTTTTTCCTGTTTGGCACCATTTTTGGTTCATTTTTTATGGTTGTCGGCATTCGTCTCCCGCAAAAAATTTCTTTTTCCAATGAACGTTCCAAATGTCCCGCCTGCCATTATCAGCTCGCATGGTACGATAATATCCCCATCCTGTCTTATCTTCTTCTGAAAGGCCACTGCAGAAAATGCCGCTATTCCATTTCTTATTTATACCCGCTGACAGAAGCTACCACAGGCTTTCTCTTTACCCTTTGTTACTGGCATGCAGCCACTCCTACAGAAGTGCTTCTCTCTCTTTTATTTATATCCCTATTAATTCTTATCATCATCACTGACCTCTATTATATGGTCATTCCAAATAAGCTATTAGCTCTTTTCCTTTTTGCTTTTATTCTCGTACGGCTGATAGAACCGCTAAACCCTTGGTGGGACTCTGTAGCAGGAGCTCTTACTGGTTTTTTGATTATTTTTATCGTCATCTTATGGAATAAAGAAGCAATGGGAGCAGGAGATATGAAATTAATGGCCGTACTCGGTGTTGTATTGGGTTTCTCTCATATTATTGCAACCTTTCTGCTGGCTTGTATTTCTGGAGCAGTAATTGGAATTGTTTTACTTCGTTTCGGTATCATTCAGCGGAATAAGCCATTTCCTTTTGGCCCTTTTATCGCTTTGGGCGCGCTGCTCTCTTATTTTTCAGGCGATATTCTGATTCACTGGTATTTGAATTTATTTACCTGATGTAAAAAAACTGCTGGTTTTAAATAAACATAAAACGAATCATTATTTCATACAAATACACAATTGTATTCCCGCTCAACCTGGAAAAATCTAAATACTTTCATAACAAATAAAACAAATTCAATCATTGATATTCAAATTCAGTTATTAATTTTATATCGCCCTTTAAATAACTGATAATACACACAATTCTTCATAATATTTGTAATTACAAATATTAAAAATTATACTTTCAAGGTGTTTTATTATAAGTATTTCATTTTTCTATCTCAAAAATGTATGTACAATTTGTATTCTTTTCGTCTATAATTGTATTAAATATTATTATAGGAGGATACAAATTATGATGAAATATTTACAGAACCTTGGTAAATCACTGATGTTACCAGTTGCTGTATTACCTGCAGCGGCGGTTCTTATGGGAATTGGTCATTGGATAGACAGTTTCTTTGAAGCTGACAGCCGTTTTGCTGCTTTTCTAATCAGCGGCGGGGATGCTATCCTTTCCTCCCTGGCTATTCTTTTCGCAGTCGGGGTCGCAATAGGAATGACAAAAGCAAAGGACGGAGCCGCAGCGCTCAGCGGGCTGGTTGGCTATCTCGTTATTACGAAGGTATTGGAATCAGAAAGCGTCGCTAGTTTACTGCAGATTGATTTAAGTCAGGTAGACATGGCTTTTGATAATATCGAAAATGTTTTTATTGGAATTTTAGCCGGGCTTATTTCTGCAGCGCTTTACAATCGCTTCAGTCATGTTTCATTGCCAGACGCATTTGCTTTCTTCAGCGGGAAACGTCTTGTACCTATTTTAACAGCGGCAACTATGCTGCTCGTTTCCATCGCTGTTCTTTTTGTTTGGCCGGTTGTTTATGGCTGGCTGGTGAGCTTCGGAACAATGATTAGTAATTTAGGCGCTGCCGGCGCAGGTCTATACGGATTCTTTAACCGTTTATTAATACCGACGGGATTGCACCACGCATTGAACAATGTATTTTGGTTTGATGTAGCAGGTATTAATGATATCGGTAATTTTTGGGATGGCAATGGCGAACCTGGTGTTACAGGCAGATACATGGCTGGATTTTTCCCGATTATGATGTTTGGTCTTCCAGCAGCTGCGCTTGCAATGTATCATACAGCAAGAACAAAACAGCGTAAGCAAGCAGCATCACTATTGATGGCAGTTGGCTTTGCCTCATTCTTTACAGGAGTAACAGAGCCGCTAGAATTTTCCTTTATGTTCTTAGCCCCTGTATTGTATTTTGTTCACGCTGTACTTACCGGACTGTCCTTATTCATTGCAGCAGCCTTCCAATGGACTGCAGGGTTTACGTTTAGCGCAGGATTTGTAGACTACTTCCTGAGCTTCCGGCTGCCATTGGCAAATCAGCCTTATATGCTCATCCTGCAAGGACTTGCATTTGCTGTTGTTTACTATTTCTTGTTCCGTTTTTTAATCGTAAAATTAGACTTGAAAACGCCTGGTCGTCAGGATGATAATGAATTAGCTGAAGAACCCACTACAAATCCTGAATCAGCCAATGAAGCTAAAGACAAACATACATTAATGGCTGAAACAATCTATACACATCTCGGTAAAAAAGAAAATATTGATTCTATCGATAATTGCGCAACCAGACTGCGCCTGGAAATCCAGGACATGGATAAAGTAAACCAGGATGGCATTAAGAAAACAGGAGTTCCCGGTGTTCAGCAAGTAAGTAAAAATAATTTGCAAATTATTGTCGGAACTCAGGTACAAGCAGTGGCAGATGCATTGCAAAAACTATATAATGAGGATAAATCATAATTTATATTTATCTTATAGGGGGAGCATAATGAATATTATCAGAGCAGAAAATTATAGTGAGATGAGCCAGCTGGCAGCAAAAAAACTGATAGAGCAAGTAAACGAGAAATCAAACAGTGTGCTGGGTTTAGCAACTGGATCTACACCAGAAGGATTGTACGAAGAAATTATCAAAGAACACAAAGCAGGCAATGTTTCTTTCAAAGATGTGACGTCCTTCAATTTAGATGAGTATGTCGGACTTAACAAAGAAAATGATCAAAGTTATTACTATTATATGCATCATCTTCTGTTCAATCATATTGATATTGATAGCGGACAGGTTAACCTGCCAAATGGAGATGCAAATGATTTACAGGAAGAATGCAACAGCTATGAAAAGGCCATTAAACAAGCTGACGGCATTGATATTCAAATTTTAGGGATTGGTTTAAACGGACATATCGGTTTTAATGAACCAGGAACACCATTTTCTATGCAAACCCATGTAATTGACTTGGATGAATCCACCCGTCAAGCAAATGCTCGCTTCTTTGATTCCATCGATGATGTACCAACACAAGCTATTACCATGGGTATCGATACGATTATGCAGTCCAAACAAATTATTCTCTTAGTTTCTGGTTCACAAAAAGCAGAAGCGTTAGATAAATTAGTGAATGGACCTGTTACAGAAGATTTCCCTGCTTCTATTTTACAAAAGCATGCAAATGTAACGATTATCGCTGATCAGGATGCATTATCCGAGCTATCTGAATAAAAAACATCTTATTTAAAAAGAAGCATTCACTAAAAGACAAGTGAATGCTTCTTTTTACGCTTGTTTACTGACGTTGCGATACTCTTTCAAGACTGGAATCACGCGTTCCTTTATAACACATTAAGGCTGCGGTTATTCCGTCTTAAGAGCTAAAGTTTATCACCAAAGTTAAAAACATGAGGCATTGTTCTTGTAAGAACGTTGCCTCATGTTTTTTTATACAGATATTAAATTAACGGTCGTCTCTTCTTTTACGCTGGAAATTCCCTTTATTATTTTTGCGGTTTCTGCCGCCCTGGTTTCTTCCGCCTTGATTGCGTCCACCTTGGCCACGTCCGCCATAATAACGTTTTTTATTATTTCCACGACGGTTATCCTCTTTCGCTTTTTTCACACTGATTGGTGCAGCAGAGGAAATGCGTACAGGTGTATCTCTTCTTTCTTTTGTCATCATGCTGATTGCAGCAGCAATAACCGTAACGGAATCATGATCATCAAGTAATTCTTTCGCCGCTTCATAATAAGGGTTCAAATCTTTTTGATCGATCGCCTTTTTCATTTTATCAATGGTTACTTGCTGTTGTCCGCGTCGCGCATCCTGGTTAGTAGGAGGCGTCAGACGCTTCATTTTACTTTTTGTTGTTTTTTCAATCAGGCTGAGATGAGCCATTTCTCTTGGTGTGATGAAGGAGATAGCTTCCCCTGTTTTACCAGCTCGCCCAGTTCTTCCAATACGGTGAACATAGCTTTCCGGATCTTGTGGGATATCAAAATTGTACACATGTGTTACACCGGAAATATCCAGTCCGCGGGCTGCTACGTCTGTTGCCACAAGAACGTCTACCCGTCCCTGTTTAAATTTATTCAATACAGACATACGCTTACCCTGTGTTAAGTCTCCATGGATTCCTTCCGCGCGATAACCTCTTGCTTGAAGCCCTTCAGTGATTTCATCTACACGTTTTTTCGTTCTTGCAAAAACGATAGCCAATTCAGGAGAATTGATATCCAAATGGTTATTTAGTGTTTCAAACTTAAACTTCTCTGGAATCTCAATAAAATATTGATCAATGTTCTCTACTGTCATTTCTTTCGCTTTTACTTTAACTTCCTTTGGCTCTTTCATAAGCGTTGTCGCAATATCACGAATTTCCTTCGGCATAGTTGCAGAGAAAAGCAATGTTTGTCTATCTTCTGGAATACCTTTTAAAATTTCGCGAATATCATCAATAAAGCCCATGTTCAGCATTTCATCTGCTTCATCGAGAACTGCTGTATGCACTTCATCAATACGAATCGTTTTGCGGCGCATATGATCCATTAATCGTCCTGGTGTTGCTACAACGATTTGAGGGCCGTCTTTTAATGCTCGAATTTGGCGGTCCATTGGAGAACCACCGAAAATAGCAAGTGCCCGTATCCGCTTGAATTTAGATAGACGGTTAATTTCTTCCGCTACCTGAATTGCCAGCTCACGTGTCGGTGCAACGATCAAACCCTGAACCTTTTTCAGTTTTGGATCGATTTTATTAATCAATGGGATACCGAATGCTGCGGTTTTCCCTGTACCTGTTTGCGCTTGTCCAATCACATCGTGTCCTTCCAGCGCGTATGGAATCGTTTCTGCTTGAATCGGGGTAGCTTCTTCAAACCCCATTTCTTCTAAAGCTTTCATTATTGGCGCAGAAACGCCTAGTTCGTTAAATTTAGTCACGTAATCGTCGACTCCTTTTTGTTTTTTATTGCAAAAGAGGCCTTATAAAGAGTTTCTCATACTTTTCATTTTATTATACAAATCAGTAAAAATCATCAATACTCCGGTGAAAGAAGCAAAGTCTTTTGAAATCAAGTCCGCTTCAAATATTTTATACAATTACTGATTTACTACCTAAAAATTGCTGATTGAATGAACATTTCACTCCACATCAGCAATTAAACGAATAACGTATTTTAGCGCTTATTCATTATCAACGTTTAAAGTACAAAAAAGGCATAACCAATTCAATAAGGTAAGAGGCCCCTAAAAAATGCTTTCTTAATCATACCATACTTATATACCATATATCCAGTACACAGATTAAAATGATTTTTTTTTCGTATCATGATAAAATGTAATTAGTTATGTATGCGTATGCACTAAGAATTCCCAGTTTCTTTTCATTAAAGATTCCTCACTTCTCCAATGAAGGATCTAAAAAATTATCATGCGCTTGCATTCAGTTTTCACATTGCACTTATATAACACCAAAGAAGAAAAAATACATCGTATTGAACATGTAAAAAGGGAGTTATCACCATGCGTCAGTCCGCCTTCAACCCTAAAGCAGCAGTTGTCATTGGGGTTTTTTCTATATCTACATCAGCAATTCTTGTCCGGCTTGCAACAGAAGCGCCTGCTTCTATTATCGCCAACTATCGTCTTTTATTTGCCGTTTTACTCTTATTGCCTTTTATTTTATTTCATTACAAGCATGAGTTTAAACGAATTTCTACAAAAAATTGGTGGCTTTCCATTCTTGCCGGCATTTTTCTAGCGCTATATTTTATTTTGTGGTTTGAATCACTCAATTACACTTCTGTCGCCAGCAGCGTTGTACTTATATCACTTCAGCCGATTTTTGCTTTTATCGGGACCTACTTTATCTTCGGCGAGCGTTTCTCATCTGGTGCAATCATCAGCATCTTCATTGTTTTACTCGGCGGATTGATTATCGGTTCAGGGGATTTTCAATTATCTGGAGAAGTCATTTACGGGGACATGCTTGCATTACTCGGAGCAATCGCTGTCACCATTTATTTTCTATCCGGTCAGCATGTACGAAAAAATGTTTCTTTAATTACCTATACATTTATTGTCTATGGTATCAGTACGGTTATACTAACACTGTTTAATCTCATCCGGCAGGAGAGTTTCTTCTCTTATCCTGCCAATCATTGGTGGATTTTTATTGCCCTGGCAATCATACCGACCTTTTTGGGGCATTCTCTTTTTAATTGGTCACTGAAATGGTTGAGTACTTCCACCATTTCCATGGCAATTGTGTTTGAACCCATTGGCGCCAGCATCCTTGCTTTTCTTATCTTGAATGAGACGCCGACCTGGGCCCAATTTCTCGGAGGAACCATTATTGTATTTGGATTATTTTTATTTATCCTTAGTACATCACGAAAAAATAAAGTTACTATTTCAACAAAGAATCACAAATAATACGCATTAAAGCAGGTGAATCAATGACAATTCAATTCATGACAGACAGCTCTGCTGATCTGCCTCTATTCTTACAAAACAAACTCCATGTAGAAATCGTTCCGTTATATCTTCATTTTAGTGACGGCCAGTACAAAAGCGGGCAAACGATGGATATTGAATTATTTCATCAGAAAGTAAAGGAATTAGGAGAGGTTCCGCGTTCAGCAGCTCCAAGTCCTTCCGATTTTTATGAAGCATATAAAAAAATCCCGCCGGAAAAGCAGATTCTGATGTTAAGTATATCTAATGAAATAAGCAGCACCTACGCAAATGCTGTGGCAGGAAAAAATATGCTCTTAGAAGAAGAGCCTGAGCGTGTTATTGAGGTGCTTAATACAAAGACGGCTTCCTGCGGTATCTGCCTGCTGATGCATGAAGCAAATAAGAAAATCGAGGAAGGGTACGCATTTGAAGATCTCGTCCATCATTTAACAGAACGCATTGAACAAACTGCGACTTTATTTGTATTAAAAAGTTTAGATAATCTTGTTCTGGGCGGCCGTTTAGAAAAAATAAAGGGGAAAATCGCAAAAACGTTAAATATAAAAGTATTGATGAAGGCAACAGAGGAAGGCGCTATTGATGTTGCAGAAAAAGTACGCGGTGAGAAGAAATCTTTAAAACGATTCGTTGATCAAATTGGTGAATACACACAAAATACCGAGAATAAAATCATCACGATGACCTATTGCCGAGATAAAGAAAGAGCGATAAATGTACTTGAGAAAATCCGCAGCAAATACGCTTTTTACGATGCTATTATAGAAGAATCAGGACCGCTTATTTCCACATACGGCGGTGAAGGTGCGCTAGTTATTTCTTTCTTCAAAAATTAATTATTAAAAACACTAAAAAAATGCTGGGAGTTTGTCCCAGCATTTTTTATGCAGATGATTCCATCAGAAAATCATAGACCATATTGTTTAATGTGTCTTTATCAGTCCCCAGGCAAATTAAATGTTTGGATCTTTCAAAAAAGACTACTTCCTTTTTTTCAGAGTGAATTTCTTTATCAAGATAATATGCTGTTTTATAAGGAACCATGCCATCAAGCTGTCCTTGGGCAATTAGCACTGGAGAATTCACCTTATCCAGATATTTTCTGGTAAACCGGATCAGCTTCATAAATTCAAAGTGCGCTTTTAGCGGCACAACGCCCATTTTCCTTTTATAGTGATTGAATAATTGATTTTCTTTTAATGTTCCGCGTATTCCATCGCCAACTACTGCAGCAACATCTAAGCTTATTTGTTTTAAGGATAGATATTTACCGGATGTAGCGAGCAGGACAAGCTTAGCAATATCATATTTAGCTGCTAAATAGGAAGCAATCATCCCGCCCATAGAAAATCCGATAACATAAATGGTATCAAACTGGTCAATCAGTTTCTGAAGTTCTTCTTCCGCTGCTTGAATCCATCTTTTATACGAAGCATCTTTCAAATTTAATTCTGTACCGTGACCAGGCAAAGTCGGCACTTCAATATGCCAATCTGTGCTGTCTCTTAAATAATTTGCCAATGGTTCCACTTCATAGGGCCCTCCAGTATACCCATGAATAATTAAACATCCTATCATGATTTTCTACTCCCTTTATAAAATTAAACTTAATGGAATCTCCTCCTGTGATACACAGAGCAGGAGGTTAACCTTATCATTTCTAAATCGGGCTGATATATACCTACATGAACCCTTTTACAAACGTACCAAATTGCTTCACAATCGGGGAAACTTGATGATAAGTACTTGCTAACTGACTTACTTTGCTAATCATTGTATCAAAATTAAACGGGTTATTTTCATTTGTTCCGCCGGCGCCCGCACCTGGCTGTGACTGGATTTGCTGCTGCGACATTAAATACTGTGTCGGTAATTCTGGTTTTGAAAATAATTCATATGGAGTAAGCTCTTGTCTTTCATTGTGCTGGTTAATAGTTGAAGAAACTGGTGCATAAGGATTATTTCTACTAAATCCATTAGGGGGGAAATTTCGATATTGCACATTTCTCACCTTCTTTTGCCTTTTTATAATGACGTTTCGGGAAAAGGAATTTCTATTATAAAATATACTGTATGGTAATTGTTTTTTTCGAGGCATTCCCTGAACGTCTAAGACCATGGTAGATTCGGCTCTTTTCATCACCATTGAACCTTTACATTTACGTTTTAGATTACTACCATTTTATGCAAATGAAAGCTGATACGTGCATAGCCCTTAACCATCTTTGGACACATTTTCAAAAAAATAAGCATCCTCACTCAAATTATTAGCTAATCCTAATTCATAAAGAATTTTATTCTCTTGATTTCCCTCTATTTTCTTACCATCAATAAACAGAGTCGGTGTCCCAAAAATCTTCATTTCCTGTAATTCCTTTAAATACATTTTATTTTCTGTCACGTTTTTTAGTTCATAAGTAACATCATTCTTATCTAGAAATGCTTTTACCTTTTCCGATGCTTGACTACCTTCGCTGATAAATAATGTAACCTTCTTCATACAAATCCTCCTAATCAATCCCTTCTTAATTATTTATCAATTTTTTATTACCCTTTTTCCTCATATATGAAACTCTTTTACGTTAGAAAACTTGGTTGTTACCAAGCCCTTAGGCGACGACCTTAGTTACACTTATGTAGTAAGAAAGTTTATACTTTTTTAACTGCCAAAAAAGAGGACTAAAATCGCCCTCCTTTTTATCACCTGTATTTTAAATTTATTTTTTATCAATCATCTTCATAATCGATTTCTAAAGATAGAATATCTCCTGTTTCAGCATGAATGTCAAAATCTGCTTCTTGCTGTCCATTAACAAGTTCCAGTTCATAAACATATCTGCCATCATCATAATCTAATTCCATTTCTGTAACGTCTCCATCAAATTCCTGCTTTGCAATCTGAATTGCTTCTTCTTGTGCTATGATATTCTCTTTATTATCATTGTTTTCATTTGCTGCCGCTGTGTCCTGCTGGTTCTCTTCCAGATTTACATCATCATCATTTCTGTCATCATCATGTCTATCCTTATCGTCTATTTCTTCATAAACCACTTCACCTGACTCAGCATCCATCTTCACATCGTATTCTTGGTTTTCGACAATAATTTCTGCTTCATAAAAGGACTTATCTCCTTCTCGATCCAGTTCCATTTCTTTAACCTTACCTTGATATTCCTCTTCCAATTTCTTCGTTGCGTCCTCCATGTTTAAGCTGCCTGCTTCAACAATTTGGGGTTCTCCTTCGTTTGAACTTGCTGCTTCTGCATGGTAAATTCCTGTTCCGACAACTCCTGCTAATACAACCGCTCCTGCAAACATTCCAATTTTTTTATTCATTTATTTTTTCCTCCTTATTTCTTATTAACTACATCTTACCCGTTAATAATGACAACACCCTTTGAGTAAGATTAGAATTTCATGAGAAATAAGTTATTTGGAAAATACCCTCAAATAGAAATTGCAGTTATTTGGATATGAGCTTTGTTGTTATCAAATCAACTGCTTATTTACTGATTACTTCATCAAACTGCTCCGCATAGCTTGCTGCTGATTCTCCTGCTAGTTTCCCAAAAACAGCCCCAGACATTAAACCTGAACCACCAGGGTAATTCCCATAAAATAGACCGCCTATCATTTCCCCTGCAGCAAATAATCCCGGAATTGGATTTTGATTTTCGTCTAATACCTTGCTATGCTTATTGGCTTGAATGCCTCCAAAAGTAAAGGTAATTCCACAAGTAACTGGATAAGCATAGAATGGTGCTTGTTGAAAAGACAAAGCCCAGTTGCTTTTCGGAGGTGTAATTCCTTTTGTCCCCTTACCATCTTTGATTGCCGGGTTATAATCTCCATCCTGTACAGCGTCATTATAATCTCTTATAGTCTCTAAAAATTTATTTTTGTCTACACCTATTTTTTCAGCCAATTCTTCTATCGAGTCAGCTTTTAAACAGGTTGCTTCTTCTAGATTATATTCCGTTCTTAACAATGGACGTACCTGATTATCAAATACTTGAAACGCCTTTTGTTTTGGTTGACGAAGTGTTTCTTTTCCATATTTTGCATAAGTGTAATTTCTAAAATCTGCTCCTTCGTCAACAAAACGTTCTCCATTTGCGTTTACAATTAAGCCAAGAGGATACGAGGATTTCTTATAAATATCACCAGGTTTTTTATAATCACCAACTTTTGGAGCTTGAAAATCTGTGGTATGTGCATGACAGCTTGACCAATCACCATAAGGTTGTGCGCCCGCTTCTATTGCCATGTCCAGCCCATCACCTGTATTGAATTCACTTCCACGGACAATCGCTGCCCCCCATTCTTCGCCCAGATACTTCATACGTTTTTCCTTGTTTGCTTCAAAGCCGCCGCATGCCAAGACCACAGCCTTTGCAGGAATTTTCTTTCTTAACCCATTTTCTTCAATAATGATACCGCTTACTTTATTATTTTCAATTTCTAGTTGAAGAGCTCTTGAATCATATTGAATCTCTACTTCAAGCATTTCCAGCTTTTGAAATAAAGCCTCAACTAATCCGATACCTTTACGATATGTTTTTACTGGCAATCCTCCCCAAAACTGACGGACGCCATTGTTATCAAATGACTGGTTTTCATTCAGTTCGAATCCTACACCTTGCTGCTTCATCCATTCAATTGTCTCATAAGATTTTTCAACTAACTGTTTAGATAGCTCGGGATCACTTTTTCCTTCTGTTACTGCTATAATGTCTTGAAGAAAATCAGTTTCTTGATATTCTGGTATACTTATTTTTTCGAATTCTCCTGGTGTTAGTTGTGTTAAAATTGATTTCAACGCATGTTTGTCTTGATAAGCAAAACGTATTGCTCCATCTGTAAAAAAAGAATTCCCACCACGTTTCTCCTTGGGTCCGCGCTCCAAAACAAGAACATTAACTCCATTTTCCTTCGCAGCAATAGCTGAGCAAAGTGCCGCATTTCCAGTGCCTACAACAACTACATCGAATTTCTGGTTATCTTTTCTATTCATATTGTCCTCCCATAAATTATTTATAATTTACACTGAGTATAATACTTCTTAAAAGATAAATAAAATACTGTTTTTTTAGTATAGTTGATAAAATTTTTTTATGACTTGAGTCTTGTCAATACTTCATTTGTGAAAGCTCCGGTTCCTTTATTTCCTCCTAGATCTTTTGTTTTTACACCATCAGCTAATGTTTGATATAAACTTTTTTCTATTATTACTCCTGCCTTTTTTAATCTGGAATCAGCAAATCTTTTGCTCATCCATTCTAATAAAAGAGCAGTAGAAAGCATCATCCCGATTGGATTAGCAAGATCTTTCCCTGCTATATCCGGCGCAGATCCATGAGCTGCTTGCGCCATGGCAACATCCTTATTAGCATTAATAGAAGGTGCAAGCCCTAAACTTCCAATTAATTCACCAGTTAAGTCAGATAGAATATCTCCAAACATATTTTCCGTCACAATGATATCAAAGTCTGACATTCGCCGAACAATATGGGCACACATTGCATCTATATGATAATCATCTACTTGCACCTCTGGATAATTCTTCGCAACCTCTTTACATACTTCCAAAAACATGCCTGACCCCATACGAATTACATTTGCTTTGTGAACAATGCTCACCTTTTTTTTTCGTTGCATCGCTTTTTGAAAAGCAGCATGAGCAATTCTTTCAATAGCTTGCCTGGTGAAGACCCCTGTAGTAAGTACAACATCCCGGGTAACCTGAAACTCTCCTACCCCTTGAAACATATTCCGATCCACGTAAAAACCTTCTGTATTTTCTCTGTAAATAATCAGGTCCGCTTCCTTCACTACTCCATGAATGCCAGGGAACGTTTTTGTCGGACGAATATTCGCAAATAAATCAAATCGATGCCGTAATTCACCGCTAGGATTACGCATTGCTTTAAACCTCTCAGGATAAGATGCAGAATCGTGTGGCCCTAAAATCCATCCATGACATTGCTTTAAAGCTGCAATCGTCTCATCGGGGAGCGGGTGTCCTGCTTCCCGGATTCCTTTCCAACCAACTAGAAGCTGGACCCATTTGATCTCAACTTTCTGCTTTTTAATAGCTGCATTTACTACACGAGCAGTTGCATGGACAATTTCTGGACCAATTCCATCTCCTTCTAATAAACCAAGTTTATATAATGTCATTCTTTTCCTCCTTTTCACGCTTTGGCTTTTAACATAATTTATCTTTTAATAAACGTCTAATACTTTTTTCTTTAATAAGACGATAAATAAATTTAATCTTCTTCATTCCATTGTTTTAAATAGTTTACAAAATGCTTAACTACTGACAAATTTTCAAATAATTGGTTATAAACAAGCCAAGTTTCTCTTGTAACCAATGTTCCATCTTTAAAATAAATTGCCTGCTGGTATAAATCATCATCTTGTTTCAAACATATCCCGGGAACAATAGCAAAACCCAAATTATTTTTTACCATTTCTTTACATGTTTCAAGCCGATCTACTTCCATTTCAATATTCGCAGGTTCTGAAAACTGATCTGCCCACCAGGTTGTAATGCTCTCTTTCAATGAGCTGTCAGTATTATAATTAATCAAGCGATATTCTGGTAAAAAATCCATATTTATTTTTTCTTTAGAAATAAGATATAGCGCTTCTCTCTTTAAAAGTATTTTTTCTCCATGCCATCCTCGTATATTTCTTAAGATGCCTACATGAACACTGGAATTATTAAGAAATTCAATAACCTGTGTACTCCAGCCAGTTTTAACATTAAACCGAACATTCGGAAAATTATTAGAAAAATCCTTCAATACTCTTGGCAGCAAGTACTGGGCAAAATTACTGGATACGCCTATTCGCAGGGTTCCAGACACCTCATCTTTCATATTACTCATTGTATCTTTCACAAACTGAAACTGTTTAAGCATTTCTCGAGAATAATTCACTAAATACTCTCCTTCAGAAGTAAATTCTATTCCATTTTTTGTTTTAAAAAAAATTCTTACCCCTAAATTCCCTTCTAAATTTCTGAGTCTATAACTTAAAGATGGTTGAGATACATATAATTTTTCTGCTGTACGAGTCATATTTTTTTCCTCATGAAGCGTTTTCAATAAAATCCAATCTTTTTGTTCCATCTTATTCCTCCTCTGGATTTATTTAAATCCCATTATGTAGAAAACATCATAGGTTATCAAGTTTTTTTATGAAGATAAATAAAATATCATTATTTTACTTATTCTCTGAAAGCGTTTACTATAAAAACAATTATTATTTGGAAAGGGATGAATCTTTTGAAAATAAATCTTTTTTATATCTTATTACTCTTGATGAGTGCCATGCTAATAGGCTGTAACACCATGGAAGCAACAGGAACAGAGAATGATAAAAATGCAAGTACTTCTTATGATGGAGAAACGATTTCGTTTGTTGTTCCTTTTCAGGCTGGAGGAGGAACAGATGTTTTTGCTAGATTTATGACACCTTACTTTGCCAAACATATTGAAGGGGAGCCCCGAGTCCAGGTAGAAAATATTCCTGGAGGTGCAAGTATTACCGGAACGAATGAATACGCTAATTCTCGTTCACCAAATGGATTCAATATTCTTACCTCCAGTGCCTCGTCACACGTTCCGTTTATATTGGAGCAGTCTTCTGTAGATTATGATTTAGATGATTTCACCCCATTAATAGGCGCTCCATCAGGGGGGATTGTTTATACAAAACCGGAACTTGCAAAGGACGGAATGGAAAACTTGCTTTCTTTAGAGAATGAACTATATTATGCAGGCATTTCGCCAACTGGGCTGGATTTGGTAACCCTGCTGTCTTTTGAAGTTTTAGAGATGGATGTCAAAGCTGTATTAGGTTATGAAGGCCGTGGTCCATCACGCGTTGCTTTTGAACAAGGAGAAAGCAATATTGATTACCAAACCACTTCTGCCTATAAAAGTAATGTAGAAAATTTAGTAGAAGAAGGAAATGCTGTTCCTTTATATAGTTTAGGTCAAGTGGATCAAGATGGGAATCTTATTAGAGATCCGCAATTTCCCGAGCTTCCTACTATTGAAGAAATTTATATCGATATCTATGGAACAGAACCCAGCGGAGAAGCATGGGAAGCTTATAAGCAAACCGTGGCTGCTTCCTATAGCTTAAACAAAGTTATTTGGGTACACAAAAACGCACCAAACCATTCCCAAAAAATACTGCAGCAAGGAATGGAAAATTTAATTGAAGATACGAGCTTTGAAGAAGAATCACAGGATATTCTTGAAGGGTATGATGCCTTTGTGGGAGAGGAATTAAATAATCAAATTGAACAGTCCTTCTCCATTTCACCAGATACCAAAAAATGGATCATTGAATATTTACAACTTCATTATGATATTGACATTAATAAGCTATAGAAAGGAGTAATTTCATGATTGAAAGTGCAATCGAAGCTTTAATGATCGTATTAGATCCTTCAAGACTAATCTATATGTTTTTAGGTATTGGAATTGGAGTCATTGTTGGATTACTGCCAGGTTTAAGCGGAACAGTTGGTATGTCTTTACTGCTTCCATTCGTTTTCGGACTGGAACCATATGTTGGAATGGCTCTTTTAATTGGAATGATTGCTGTAATTCATACAGGAGATACCTTCCCTTCCATACTATTTGGTATACCAGGGACTTCGGGTTCTCAAGCAACCATTATGGATGGATACCCATTAACAAAAAAAGGAGAAGCTTCTAGAGCAATGGGCGCATCCTTTTTCTCCTCCATGATTGGAGGTGTTATTGGCGGAATTGCGCTTTATTTAACAATTCCTTTTGCCAGACCATTAATTACCTCATTCAGCTCACCCGAATTATTCATGCTGACAATGTTAGGCCTTAGTATGGCAGGATTATTAGCAGGAAAATCACCAATAAAAGGAATCATCTCCGGGATTCTTGGTTTGCTTATTGGCGCTGTAGGAAGCGCACCGGCAGTTCCTGAGTACAGATATACATTGGATACACTTTATTTAACACAAGGGATTTCTTTACCCGTTGTTGCAATGGCTATCTTTGCATTCCCGATTCTTATTACAATGCTAACAGACAAAGGAAGTGTATCAAGTCACGCTAAATTGCAAAGCGGCATTCTAAAGGGAGTTATGGATGCGCTGAAAAATAAATTTTTAGTATTTCGCAGTGCAGTTATTGGTGCTCTAATCGGATTTATCCCAGGACTCGGCGGTAGCGTTGTCGACTGGATTGCTTATGGTGCGGGGCAAAAAACCGTTAAAAATAATTATTTTGGCAGCGGTGATATCCGAGGCGTAATTGCTCCAGAAAGTGCCAATAATGCTAAAGAAGGAGGCTCTCTTGTCCCAACATTACTTTTCGGTATACCAGGCAGTGGAACTACCGCAATCCTGCTGGGAGGGCTTACACTCATGGGTCTGGAAGCAGGACCGAAAATGTTGTCTGACGATCTTCCTGTAACCTTATCTATTGTATGGACGCTCGTATTTGCAAATATTTTCGGTGCATTATTATGTATGTTGTTAGTTCGCCCTATCTCCAAAATCAGTTTAGTTCCAGGAGAAAAAATTGTTCCCTTTCTTTTAGTTTTATTAGTGGTAGGTGCCTACCAAAGTACGATGTCATGGGGAGATTTGATTGTATTTGTTGTTATCGGCTTACTTGGTTACGTTATGACAATCTTAGATTGGCCGCGTCCTCCATTACTTATTGGTTTTGTGCTCGCCCTCCCTGCTGAAAGATATTACTGGATATCCATTGAAAGGTACGGATGGGAATGGCTTACAAATCCACTAGTCATTGCACTTGCCATTATTATCGTGCTTCTTCTTGCAGGAGGAACAATCATGAAACGTTTTAGTAAAAAATTTGAAAGTAAAGGGGGAATATAAAATGAACAAAGATTATCTTAATCTTATTTTTAGCGGATTTCTTTTTTCCTTATTTACATTTACTTTAATTGAAGCATTGACCTTTAGTAAATTAGCACAATTTTTCCCTCTCTATATTTCTGTTGCTGGTGTAATATTAACGTTTGTTTATTTCATAGCTCAGGTATTTACAATCTATAAACAACAGAAAAAAGAGGAAAATCAAACAATTCTTCCTTTATTACAACCGCTTAAATATATCGGATGGGTGATTGGTTACTTATTACTTATTTTTATCGGAGGATTATTGTTAGCAACAGTTATATTCTTATTTACATTCCTAATTTTCGAATCAAAAATGAAACTGCTATCAGCCGGGATTTCTGTAGTTTTTGTTCTTATTTGCGTCTCCCTGTTGAGTTCAGCTCTTGATATTTATTGGCCGACAAATTTAATTGGATTTTAAGCAAAGGAGAATGATTTATGAGAGATTATGAAAAAATACGTTCAGTAATTATACGTGGTGGAACAAGCAAAGGTGTTTTTATCTTAAAAAACGATTTGCCTGATGATCCAGAAGTTAGAGACAGAGTAATTCTTTCCATCTATGGCGGGACAGATGAAAGACAAATTGATGGATTAGGAGGAGCAGATTCACTAACTAGTAAGCTGGCTATTATAAGTGTCTCTACTAGACCTGATGCAGATATCGAATTTACATTTGGACAGGTTGGCATTGGAACAGGGAAAATTGACTATAATTCAAACTGTGGAAATATTTTAAGCGGTGTTGGGCCTTTCGCCGTCGATGAAGGTTTGGTTGCTGTACAAAAACCATACACAAAGGTAAGGATTTTTAATACAAATACAAATACGATAATTGAAGCTTGTGTTCCAGTCAGCTCTGGAAAATCAGTATCTGAAGGAGACTATACTATCGATGGTGTACCAGGAAAAGGAGCAAAAATAGATTTAAATTTTCTTCATGCTGATGGTGCAAAAACTGGGAAGCTTTTTCCTACAGGTAATCGAAAAGAAATCCTTCATACAAAAGCGGGAGATTTTAATGTCAGTATAGTTGATATAGCTGCACCAGCAGTATTTATTCAAGCGGAGCAATTAGGCCTTACTGGAACAGAGATGCATACTGATTTAACAGCAAAGCAGCTGAATACTTTGGAAATAATCCGTTCATCCGCTGCTAAAAAAATAGGTTTTGTAGAAAGTGTGGAAGATGCGACAAAGGTAACCCCATCAAGTCCTAAAATTATTATGGTTTCTCCGTCACAGACATACACAAATATACATGGAGATATCATAGAGCATCAAACAATTCATTTAACAGCTCGCGCAATGTCTATGCAAAAAATGCATAAAACATTTCCCGTTACTGGCGGAATCTGTACAGCAGCTGCTGCAAAATTGACGGGAACCATAGTTTATGAATGCAGTACTAATCCTTATTATAATGAAGTTATTATTGGCCATCCATCAGGGTCTATGGAATTTTCTATCGACTGTAAAGACAATGGTCAACTGGTTCAATTTAACAAAACAGCTGTAGCTAGAACCTCCCGTCGTTTGATGGAAGGCTACGCTTATGTGCCAAAAGAATTATTTTGGAATGAGACAGAATCTATTTATTAGTCATATTACCAACTAAAATTCTTCATTCATTAAAAATCCAAACGTTTACCTCTCACATTTCTTTCAAGGAGAATACGTTTGGATTTCTTTATAATACTTTTAATCATCTAAATCAATTTCCAATGAAACAATATTCCCCGTATAAGCATTAATTTCAATCGTAGCTTCATCTTCTCCATTGATAATTTCGATTTCATAAACTAAAATGTCGTCATCCGAATCCATTTCCAAATCTGTGACTTCTCCCGGGAATTCTTTTTTGGCAATTTCCATTGCTTCTTCATGTGATATCACAGCATCATTTTCTGCCGCTTGATTATCAGCATTACTGTCTGTTTTTTCTTCGGCAGTTTCTGTGTCCTCATTTGATTCTGGATTTTCATTTTCACCTTCTTTTGCAGGCTCTGTATCGTTTTCTGTTTCTTTCTCTTGATGATGTTCAGCTGTTTTTTCCGTAGCTGTCAAATCAATTACCTGCCCTGTATCTCCATTTAATTTTAAGGAATAGACACCTTGATTCTGCGTGATTTCCATCTGATAAACCGGTTCCCCATTCTCCACACTCAATTCAGGTTCTGTGTGTTGACCGGGATATTGGGCAGTGACAAGGTTACTGATTTCCTCTCTGCTTAGATCCGGATTAGAAGATGTAGCATTAGTCTGATATACGGTTAAACCAATAATACCAAGCACCATCAGACCGCCAATCACCCAGATTATATTTTTACGCATGCTCTATCCCCCCTTTCTCTCTAGTATAAACAGCAGTTTTTATGAAAGCATGATAACTAGATTAGAAATTGATGAGAAAAATGTTATTTGGAAAGAATCCAAGTAAATGTTGATCCCTGACCAATTTCACTCTCCACGGTGATTTCTCCATCATGTCTTTCAATGATTTCTTTAGCAATAGCTAATCCAAGGCCCGTTCCGCCAGTTTCTCGATTTCTGGCACGATCCACGCGGTAGAAACGGTCGAAAATCTTCTCCTGTTCTTCAAGAGCAATACCTTCCCCATCATCTTTAAATTGAATCACAGTTTTCTCCGTATCTGTATGCATTGTTACCAGAACTGCTTCTTCACTATATTTTAATGCATTTTCAATTAATATATATGGGATTTGTTTTAGCTGATCGATATTACCAAAGCTTTCATAATTTCCAGCTTCGGCTTCCAGCTGAATGCTCCGTTCAGGGTATGCCTTTTGGAACGTCTGAATAACCTGCTTTACTATCGTTTGTATATTTACTGCCTGCTTCTGTTCCTCATTTTTATGCTTTGCTAATAATAGCAGCTGCTCTACAAGCTTCTGCATCCGGTCAGCCTCTGAATCAATGGCTCCTACAGATTCATCCAGTAATTCCGGACGCTTCTTTCCTTGACGTTCAATAAGCTGGGCGTAGCTTTTGATAATCTGAATAGGTGTTTTCAGTTCATGAGATGCATTGGATACAAAGGCTTCCTGTTTCTCAAAGTTTTCTTTTAAGGAGTCAATCATTTCATTAAATGTGGTTTCCATTTCGTAAAGCTCATCCTTAGAACGCTCATCCACATCAATCTTCTGCCAATTTTTATTAAGGATATTCCGTCGCATCGTATCCTTTAGCTTTTGAATTGGTGTTAATAAAAAGCGGCTTAAAACGATACTCGCTATAACAGTTGGAATCAGTATCACTGCACTGGAGAATAAAAGCACGTATGTTAATGTCCCCATTGTTTCATCTAAATAAACCAGTTCATTCGCTACCTGAACTGTAACAATTTCGCCACTTTCCCAAATGATTGGTTTTTCGATAACCGCAAAATTGCTTCCTGTGTTGTCGTCTTGGACAATACGGCTTGTTTCTGATGTTGTATAACTTACACTCAAGTCTGTATAACGATTTGATTTTGTCTGCACAGGAAGAACATCATTCTCTGTTTCATTTATAATTCGAATAATTCCGTTCGCTGGCAAATAAGCCTTTAACAGTTCTCCCATTGCTTCTTCCGATAAGGAATTATTTTCGGCAATGGTAGACACTAACGCGTCTGCCTGGATATGAAGCTGATCGATTTCTCCATTGGAAGCCGTTCGGTAAAATAGAAAATAAATTGCCGTATGTGAAATAGCAATCACCAAAAACATAAAAACAGATGAAAATAAAATGATTTTTTTACGTAATGTCATTGGCTTCCTTCCTTAATCGAATAGCCTACGCCACGTATCGTTTGAATATATGCTTTATCATATCCTTTATCTATCTTTTGACGCAGGTAGCGGATATAGACATCTACCACATTTGTTTCACCAATATAGTCAAAGCCCCAGACCTTTTCAATTAATTGTTCGCGTGTCAATACTCTATTTTTATTTTCCAATAGACAGACTAATAAATTATATTCTCTAGGTGTTAATTCAATCATATTACCTGACCGGATAACTTCGTGCGCCGCCGTGTCAATTTGTAAATCGCCTACTTGCAATGTTTCATTACTGCTCCCGCTCTGAACGGTTTTCCGTAAATTCGCACGGATACGGGCTAGCAATTCTTCAATTTGAAAAGGTTTAGTTATATAATCATTTGCACCAAGGTCAAGGCCGTTCACTTTATCATACACTTCATCACGGGCAGTCAGTAAAATAACCGGGGTGTCGTTCTCCTGTCTGCGGACTCTCCTTAATACTTCCAGACCGCTTAATTCAGGTATCATAATATCTAATAAAATAAGACTCCATTCTTCCG
>NZ_JBVFXI010000012.1:0-56246 GCF_055524595.1 Oceanobacillus sp. B139/18
TATCTGCAATTCGATGTCAACAACTTTTTAAATTTATGTTAGCTGAACGATCGCTCGAATTAGCAACGAGATTAAATTTACCATGCTGAAAATAGAAAGTCAACGATTATTTTAAAATATATCCAAATTAAATTAAATTAAATAACTTCATACTATGAATCAATAATTCTATCAAACAGCAAATAACGCAACAAAATGCTGATACGCCAGTCTTTCAGTGGTAGTAACTTATATTTAAAACGTTAGATAAATAATAGTTAGTCAAAAACAATTTCGAACGAAACTTTCTTTCCCCAATTCTATTCGAGCTCTTCTTTGATTTAAAAAGAGGTGCCCGATTCTGCTTTTTGTAATAACGAGTATAAGAATCATGCACATTTTCAACGGCTTTTTAGAGGCTAATACAATCAGCTTCTTTGAGGATGGGATAATGAACTCCCGAACCGTTTTATTCGACGCACAGTCATTAAAAAACTGGCCATTCAATTATATTGAAGGGGCTGTCCGTTTTGCAATATCTCATCCCTTATTATTTTTAATTATTTCACTCAACTGAAATATTCCCTTTTCAATTTCATCCAGCGAAGCAAAACCATAGGACAGTCGTACAAATTGTCCTGCTTTTTCCTTATAAATACTTCCTGGATTGATGAGAATCCCTTTGGATAATGCTTTTTCAAATAGCTTTTTCACTTTAAAAGCAGGATTTATTTTCACCCATATAAAGAAGCTGCCTTTTGGAACATCCCAAGTGGCGACAGAACCTAAATATTTTTCCAATGCCTCTAAAGCTCTTTGTCGGCGAATCCTCAGTTGTTTTTGAACTTTTTCGATATGATGTTCATACAAACTGCTGGATAACCATTTCTCTGCTACAAGCTGAGATAATGTACTTGACCCGTAATCTAATTGCATTTTCAAGTCCGCTAACCGGTCAATAACAGGCTCTGGACCGACCAGCCAGCCGATGCGTAATCCAGGACTTAATGTCTTTGATAAGCTTCCAATATATAAGACATTGCCATGACGATCTTTGGCTTTTAATGGTTCTGGAGGTGCGTTATCCATCCATAAATCACGATACACATCATCTTCAATAACAGGAATCTGTTCTCTAATGCAGTATTCCATTAATTCTTCTCTTCTTCTGTCCTCCATTAAGATACCTGTTGGGTTATGAAAGGAAGGTATGGTATATAAAATATTTCTGCCCGTTTCCTTCGTTTGGTAAATAGAATCGACCTTAACGCCCTTGTTATCCATCGGCAACCCCTCGAGATCCATACCGGCTGACTGAAAAACAGATAACGAATAAAGGTAAGAAGGTTCTTCCAAGAATACCGTTGATTTATCCTTTAAAAGGCCAATGGAGATAAGATAGAGGGCTTGAAGCGCTCCAGAAACCACTAAGATGGATGATGGCGACACATCGATACCTCTTTCTTTCAAATAATTACTAATGGCCTCTCGCAGCTTTATATTCCCTTTTGGCTCTTCATACCCGAACGGGGTCAATTGTTTCGAAACTTTTTGGATGATATCCTGCATTTCTTCTAAAGGAAATAACTCTGGTGATAATTCCCCTTTACTTAATTGAATGAAACGATTATCTGATTCCGTTTCATTGATTTCTTGCACTGTAGAGACACTTGCCTTATGAATACCCTGCGTGACATTCCCATTCCAGTTTGTGGAAAGATGGTCTCCCATCAATGTCCATGTGTTATTGGTGACAACAGTCCCTTTTCCTGCTTTTCCTTCTATTAATCCATCTGCCATTAATTCCTCTAACGCTATGATAACCGTACTTCGATTGACTCCAAACATTCTTGCCAAATGACGCTGGCTCGGTATTTGGCTTCCAATCGCCCACTCTCCTTTAGAAATTTTCTCTTTTATAAAATCAATAATGATTTGATATTTGGGCTTTTTCATAGATACTCCTTTTCCAACCCTATTTAAACTGGTTGGATTTTTTCTATTTAAGCTGTTGCAGACATTCTAACACACTCATATTACCATAGGAAACACCGTTCGAAACTGGTTGTACTTAAAATAAATGAGGTGTACTTATGATAAAATCTTTCCATGTAAAAATCGCTTTTGCTCATTTGGTAACCATTATTTTATGGGCATCTGCATTTCCCGGAATCCGAGCTGCTCTGACTGCTTACTCCCCAGAGCATATATCCCTTTTACGATTATTAGTTGGATCATTGATGCTGATTCTTGCAGCTTTTATCAAAAGAATTCGTTTGCCGGAAATCAAAGATATACCCATTATTTTATTATTAGGTTTTCTGGGGTTCTCCGTCTATCAAACAGCACTAAATTATGGGGAACAAACGGTTAGTGCAGGGATTGCAAGTTTATTGGTCTCTACAACACCTATATTCGCTGCATTATTGGCTTTATTATTTTTCCGTGAAAAATTTGGCCTGTGGGGATGGATAGGCTCCTTTATCAGTTTTTGCGGGGTAGCTTTTATTGCTTTCGGTGACTCCGCCGGCAGCTTTTCATTTAACGCTGGCATTATCCTTATTTTAATCGCATCCCTTTCAGAAAGTATTTACTTTGTTTTTCAAAATGCTTACTTAAAAAAATATGGTTTTTTCGCATTCACGATATATACGATTTGGGCAGGCACGCTTTTCATGTTGATTTTTATGCCTGGACTTGGAGAGGCAATCATGAACGCGCCAATGGACGCAACACTGGCAGTGGTTTATCTGGGAATTTTTCCAACGGTTATTCCCTACTTCACTTTGGCCTACGTTACGTCCAAAACCGGGGCTTCCGAGGCAACGAGTTCACTTTATTTAACACCAGTGTTTGCTTTCCTTATTGCATGGGTTTGGTTGAATGAGATTCCTCATTTCCTTGCAATCGCGGGAGGCATGATTACTTTATCAGGGGTGTTTATGTCAAATATAAAGAGAGAGGATGAGTTACAGGTTAGCCAGACACCGTTAAAAAATTTATAAAAGCACAAAGAGAGAACCGGAGCTAAACTCAAGTAAACAAGTTTAGCTCCGATTCTCTCTGTTTATTTACAGCCATCCCTCTTGTAAACTCAGACAATGATATAGCGATAAAATCAATGGAGGAATAGCGCCTTATCGATTAGACGGAATTATCTTTTTTCAGACATAGGATATAAAGGATATTCCCATTGGTGCGTACATTCTTCCAGCATATAATATCCGCGTTCCTTGTTTGGCACAATACGCGAGCATTGCTGTGTCGGAATGGCTCCAGCCTCATTCTCATTGGCTATGTCAATCCACTCTTGATTTGCAGCCGCATCATACCGTACTGTTAATGTATTTCCATTCACGGTGATGGTTTGTCCGCCCTCTTTCTTTTCAGCATTATCCATAAACTGCTCTATCGCTTCCTCCAGGTTTTCCGTCTCGTCTGTTTCAGATGAAGGTTGTGTAGAATCTAAATAAACATCCTCCGTCCCTTTCCAAGTATGGAAACGAACAGAATCTGCTGTTAACCACTCTACATTTCCTAACCCCAAAGCATTTTCAGCATTGAAGCTTTCAGACGGATAGTCCCTGCGTCGAGCAACTATGCTAATGGATTGGTCATCCAGTTGTTTGCCGATAAAGCCAAATTTCGTCTTGTAAAAATTATAAGAATAGGTTGTCTCCCCAAGGGTAAAGCTGCGATGCTCGATTACTAGCGACTGCTGATCGTATGGTGAATCGATTTTTGTGTAACTATATTCCATCAACAAAACCATGAAGCCATGAAACAATATGATTGGTATAAAAATAACAAGCCCGGCAATTGTCCATATTTTAGGAAGGTTTGAACGAATAGGGAGCTTTGCACGAAAACCGATTGCAGCAAGAACGATCAGGTTTATAACCATAGGAATAACATATCCAGTTGGTTTTAAAAAAAGAAAATAATAATCGGTACCATGCATCATGATAAGAACCAAATCCATGATTCCTAAAACAAGGAGCGCCCATTTTGTTTTTGTCATAAGATTCCCCGTTCTTAGTTCATTTCTTGTGGAATGGTTTTCTTTTAACCCATTCGCCTTTATCAAAAGATTCTACTGAAACCAATACCCATTTCGCTTATTACGTGATTAATTTAAGCCCGATTACAGAGCATAAAACCATAGCGATAAAAACCATACGCCTCCAGTCTTTTGATTCTCCATAAAATATCATGCCGATAAGTGCGCCGCCGACAACACCAATCCCTGTCCAAATGGCGTAGCCTGTTCCCATAGGGATGAATTGTAAGGAATAACTCAGCAAAGCAAGACTTGAACCAAACCCTAAAATAAGTAGAATGACTGTTTGCCAATTCCGTTTTACAGAGAGCTGATTAATCATGGCAACACCAAATGTCTCCAGTAAGCCTGCGATAATTAAAGTAAACCAAGCCATCAGGATTCAGCTCCTTTCTCTGCCTTATCTGGTGTGACCAATTTCAAACCCATCACTCCAGCTAATAATGTTGCTATGAGAATTACTTTTTCCCATTTAAACGCTTCTCCAAAGAAAAGAAATCCTGCAATAACAGTACCTGCTGTCCCTAACCCTACAAAAATAGCATAAACCGTTCCTGCCGGCAGTACTTGTGCCGCTGTAATCATTAAATAATTACTAACAATAATACATATAACTGTGCCAGTCCATGTCCAAAAATCATATGCATGCGTTAAACCAATCACCCAAAAAATTTCCAAAAAAGCTGCAACGAATACTTTCATCCAATTTCGATTCACTGCAAACACCTCCACTTTTATTATTTCCAAAAAACGAATTAAAAAAAGCCCTGAGAGGCAACTGTACATACAGCTTCTCCCGGGCTTTTATCCCTCCGTGACACAGTAATTCACTGTGTGTTTTCTCTCGGACCAGACCAGCATTTGATGTGCGGAACCCTAGAAAACATTTTTTTCAACGTAATTTCTTATCATAATAGACGTTTTTTTTCTGCCATAAAAGCTTTCATTTAAAAAACCATATCAAAAAGAAGAAATTGATGCAACATTTTTACATACGTCAACTTTCCCCATCAACAAAGCGCAGCATCCCTCTATCAACCGATATAACATCCTCCTGATTAAAAATAATACAGGCTTTTCCACCAACATATTTATCAGACTCGAACTCCCCAAGAACAGTTACATAGCCTTTTTCAAAAAGATAAACAAGCTGTTTGTCATTTTCCTCCGATTCAAAAGCCGTTAAATCATTATGTAAATACGCTGTTATCGGTTTATCATATAACCGCATGTATCTCTCTTCCTTCCCCTCATTTTGTCCCTTTCTTCCATCGCTTTCTAACACATTTATTCCCCTATTTTGCTGCTTTGTCCCGATATACAAATATAGTAATAGCATTTAATAGGATGGTAACGATAAGCAGAACCGCTGCGGCAGAAACAACAGCACCTGCTGTATCCATCAGAGCAATCCAATCCTCTATTTTTACTAAATGATAGTTATAAGCTAACTGAAAACATAACGAAATAGCACAAGCACTCATGCTCGCAAGGGAAAACGCAGCCCAATTCTTTGGATTGTTTTTATCATATCTTGTGAGAATAATAACAGGAAGTATCCACGCAACGAGTCCAAGCAGAAGACTGCCTATATTAAGTAAACCGATCATAGCTGGTTCCTCTTTTCATTTTTCAAATGGGAGACGGGGCTTCCGTCTTGATATATGGAATAAGTCCACTCGCCATTTTATTACTTCATGTATAAAACATTGATAATCTTTTATTCATAACCGCCCTTAGCATCAGGTAACGCTTTATACGCATCCTTTTCCTTAACAACGCTAAATACATCATCGCGTAATCCGATAAATTCCTTTGTATCTTCAGTCGGTTCACAGTAAGCTCCAGAAACAGAATGTGTTATTGTTTCTCCGTTGACGATAATTTCCCACGCATCCTCTTCATGTGGTTCTACACTGCAAATCGTTCCGTCGACGGGTTCTGGAGTAAACTCTTTTGGTTCTTTTATATTGATTTCTTTCATTTTTTCATAAATTTGGTTCATTTCTTCCTCTGTTAAGCTGATTTCTGCAGTTGCTGTACCATTTTCTATTAAATCCTTCGTCACTGTGCCTTCGAAAGTGTTAATCTCATTATTTTTGCCCACACCAAACTGGATGGAAAAATCAAAGTCATCCGGCATACTTTCCGGCATATTGGCAACCGAATCAACGGGAGTCGTTTCAGGTTCGGGTTCATTTGTTTCCGGTTGACTGCACGCGTATAGAGAAAGCGTAAGCAGCATAAAAAGGAATAACTTCTTCATTAGATATACCCGCCTTTACTAAAGAATAGTATGGTATGCTCACTTATTTCAGTTCCAAAGCAATATTTCCCAAAGCTCCCGATCTTCTATGACTAAGTCATACGGATTTTTTATGTCCAGACAATGAATACTCCTCTTTTTAAAAAGAGCTAAATCTTCTTCGCCATTCCAAGATGTAAAATACTCAACAACTTGACTATTTTGAATTGCTTCGTCCATATAATTGTATAGTATAGTTAAACATTTCTCTTCTTCTGCAGGTCCTTTAATTTGATTGTTCAAAGGAATTTGATTAGCATATGCAGCTGCTTGATGCTTGTATGAAAAATGAGAACTATACGAAAACCTGCGTTTAATTGTGCTATCATAATTATTTTCAATTAAATAATCTTGGCTCATTGAAGTAAAGTCATTTAATTAATAATAGCCTATCAAAGATATAGATTAATAATCTGACATTTTAATATCCTTATTCGAACATTCACTGCAAATCACAGGAACGTTCTCCCACTCAAAACTTTTTCTAGGCATTGTTTGCGTCTTCAAATGGCTGGGAGGGAAATTCCACTTTATCCAGCACTTTTCACCTGTTTCTATGATTTTATCGCAATGATCACAATGGAATTTTTTATCTTTATTATTATACATAATGAAGCCGCTCCTCTCTATGGCGTCCTTTGGTTAAGAAAAATGATCCGCATTTATTTTCATCCTTTAGAAACTCCAAGGTGCTTCTATTGGTGTCTTGCTTAGAAGTCTTCCTGCGTATTATCGTATTCATTGCATTCGCTTCTCAACAAATAACAAAATTAATGTTGCTATCGGGCCTAATACAAGGGAAAGCAAGAACCAATTTAACCCTGTCCGATTCTTTCCCTGTGCAAGTCCGGCATTTATCAATGCCAGTGTGCCCCATCCTACAAAATATTGGTTATCCATCATTGATCCTCCCCTCTAAAATAATCAGCACATCAGCTGCCAACAACACACCACACTTTATTATTGTCATCACGTTCTCCTAAAATCCTATTAATGCATCCCATCCTATGACGGCCTCTTTCCCTCTATGTTAACTGTAGTCATGCTTTGCCTGTCAACTTCATAAGAAGCTGTCCAAGTACCTGATTCCCCCCCCCCCCTTTTTCCAGTGTTCTGTAAAGGTGACAATATACGTTTCATCCCCAATTTCTTCTGCATCTGTTTCCTTTGTAATGTGATAGCCTTCCACTGTACCTTCCCATTGTCCAATATTGTCAGGGAAGTCATCTGTTAACGTTCCTTCACCAGAAGTTGCAAAATCAACCGCATCTTCTTTGGTAAATGGGGGCATAGGCGGAGAGGTTACTTCTAAATAACCCCAGCTTATTCCAAGGCAAGCGATTGGGATAATCCAAAAAGGTTTAACGCTCTTTTTCTTCCTCTTTCTTCTGTCTAGCCACTTATCAAACATCCCATAGATGATGGCGGCTGGCATTCCGTATAAGGCAGCCATTCCATCTTGAAAGATGATGCCATTAGCCAGTCCGAAAAAGCCGAGAATCAACACATACAGCCAGTCATGTTGACGAAACCACTTACTTTGCAAATATTCTATTGCTATTGCCACCGCGTTTCCATAAATCAGGATAATCATCCCAATATACAGGGCATAAACGGTAAACCAGCCCATGAATTGATTTCCGCGATGGTATGCAGATTCAAACCCATTTATAAAATGAATAACAATAAACAATGCCGATAGAAAGATGGTGGTCACAAAGGTTGCGCTTAGCTTTCTTAGAAAGAGGCTTTCTAAATTATTTTCCATATGTATTTACTCCTGACGCTTCGTAATTCATTTGAGTTTCACACTGTAAAACCGCATTGCTTTGGGAACACCTTTTATTTCAAAAACGCCCTTCAAAATTAAACGTCTTACGCTATACTCCACAAACATATCGCTAATATATTGATCTAAATAGCCGATCACCTCGCCAATAAGACGTGCTGATAGGATGAATTCCGTATTCTTTTGCTCCTGATGCAGCATTTTTGCTTTGTTGATTATCAAGTCGTCATAATAGCTTTCATCTACACTTTTTATATCTCTATTTTCCCATATCCTCAGAGCTTCTTGTGTAGCAGCTAATGCTTGCCATTTCTGCTCGAATTTTTCCCGCTGCTCTTTGCTTAAAGCAGGTGTCTTACTGCTATTTTGATAAATCAACTGCAGCTTTTCAGACATGATTTCCCCGGTGTGCAACGGATAATTATCCTTTTCTGGAATATTGAATTGTTTTTTATACTGTTTCGTTGTGTTTATAGCGGTTATATCATTCCTTTTATCTCTCAATAAATACAGAACATAGCTTAAAGCAATCTGTTCATGAGCGTTTTCCCCAGTCCAAATGATAATAGACGCCGTTTCAGGGATAGCACTTATCATGGAGAGTGTACGGTTGAAATGATGTCGGTATTCATCTAGATAATCATCATCCAGGATAAGATGGTTTTTTAGCCATTCCTCCCTGTAGTCAAGTCCCGCTTGATTATGCAACTGCCAAATTGGGCCGATTGAAAAGACATCTGAAAAGGAGATAACCATTTCTTCATCTTGTAATCCCATTTCTTTTAATACCCATTTCAAGCTTCCAGCCGCGGAATCATCAAAGAGGATATGCACAACTTTATCATTGGTACTATTTTTTATTTTTGTTTGGCCTCTTTTGACATTTAGAAAATCATGGTATGTTTTCTTCAAGTCTGCTACAAACTGCTCCTCCGTATATTGGTCTGATTCTTCAAGCATATGGATTCGAAAAAAGGTTTGAAATAAAAGGGACTTCACTTCCTCTTCCCCAGCATGATTAAGGGTTCCTTTTAATTCATCGATCAATGTATCTCCCACCTTTATAGGTTTTATTACGATAGCGCCTATTATCTCTTAATTAAACGTAACTGCTCGATCACATAAGAATTTTTTTCATAATCCTCTATCATTCATTTCAACTATTTCCATACATTCACGTTACACGAAATTGCTTATTGATGTAAATACTTATTAAGAGATAACTTCATACTCCCTTTTCTAACTAATAAAAAATCTTTATAGAACGGATCTGTTTCTATCAATACCCTTGCCTATTTTGCTTGTGCATTTTTAAACCAGCAAAATTGCCCGGCATGCTTTATCCGAGCATGCCGGGTAATTTTTTAGTATGTGTTCAAAAAGCAGCCACGTTTTTCAAACATCCTCCTTTTTTCAAAACTTCTCCCGATAATTCGCCAAAGCAAGCAACGGAAACAAATATTCATAGCTATGGTAATGAATATAAAACCCTCCAGGAAGCCCCTGCCCCTTCGGATAGGCTGTTGTCCAATCCACTTTTTCCGCCGTCTCCAGCAAATACGCAATACCCCGCTTGATTTCCGGCGTTGCTTTTCCTTCTGCAGCAATCAGTGCATCTAACGCCCAGGCGGTATGTGTACGCGTGCTTTCCTTGAGCGGGACATATTTTTTCTCTATATCACTTTTACACGACTCTCCCCAGCCGCCATCCTGATTTTGAATGGCGTATAACCATTGGATCGCTTTTTGCATCTGCGGATGATTGCTGCGTGTTTTAACCGCTGCTAATCCTGTAATCGCCGACCAGGTTCCGTAGATATAACAAATCCCCCATCTGCCATACCAGGATCCATCCTTTTCCTGATTTTGCAGAAGCCACTTCATGCCGCGTTTTATAAAAGGCTGATACGTATCTGTATGCGTGTCATTTCCAAAGAACTCCAATGTCCTCCCTGTTAAATCTGCCGTTGATGGATCCAGCAGCATCGATCCTCCCCCTTCAATCGGCAGCCAGGAAAGCAATGTATTATCTACATTCTTCTCAAAGGCCGGCCAGCCGCCATCACCATTCTGCATGGAGACTGCCCACTGAATTCCACGGTCCCAGGCTTGTCGATAGACGGGGGTGTGACGGGCAAAGGAACGAATAGACCTCAACGCAGCTGTTGTATCGTCCAGATCAGGATTGAACGTATTGATATGAGAGAAACCCCATCCGCCCGGTGTCACATCCTGGTTATGGATGCTCCAATCGCCGTACTTCATCTGTTGTCTCCCAAGTAAATACTGATTTGCCTTCTTAATTACCGTGGCAGAGGGGGATACACCAGCCTTTTGCAAAGCATGGCTGATTAAAGCCGTATTCCAGACGTTTGCTGTCGTATACTGCATGTGCGTTTGTTTTCCAATGCTGGTTTGAAAAGCTTTTAGTCCCTCTACTGCCTTGATAATAATCGGATCCTTTTTCGAATAGCCCCTGGCCATCAGAGCAAATATCATCAAAAATGTTGCACTGAAATAGCTGTAAAATGTCCCGTCTGATTCCCTTCGATTCAGCATATACTCCTCTGCACGCTGCAAGGCTAATTCATGGAGCTCTTCCGGCTTTCCTATCAGACTGCTAATTCCTCGTTGAAAAGGGGTTTGAAAGGAGCGCCAATCGTTTAACTCCGTTTCCCAATCGCCGTCATCTTCCCGTTGTAAAAATAAATCGGACAAATCAGGCGAACGCTTTGTCTTTCGGCTGAATTTATAATCTGCCGTAATTAATATAGGAACCAAATTGGACCGTGCATATAACGATAAGTCAAATAGATTAAGTGGAAAAGAAACTGGAAAAAGAATGAATTTAACTGGAACAGGAAGATAACGCGGCCATTTATACTGCCCTGTCAGAGCTAACATGACCTTTGCAAACATATTGATTTCTTTTAAGCCCCCATGCCGCTGGATAAACCTTGTGGCCAAACGTATCTCCCGGTCCTCCTCTTTTCGGCGGCCGGAATAAAGGAGCGCATAACAGGCCTCTACCGTTGCTGTGAGGTTCCCTTCCACTTCATCGTGGAATATTTTCCAGGCGCCATTTTTCCCTTGTTTACGAAGGATCCTGCTTACCAGCGCATCGATAAGGTCCTCATCATCCATTTCCAATGTACGCAAGAGGATAATCATATAACAATCTGTGGAAATCCCTGTTTCAAAGGGATACGCCCAGGAACCATCGTGCTCTTGTTCTTTTGTAAGCCTGTCAACCAGACGATTGATTTCTACATCTATCTTTTCCTTCATCAGAAAACCTCTCTTATAAGAACCGTTTTTCCTATACATATGAGACACCGTGTAAGCATATTCCTTAGAGAGGGAGGAGACTGGATGACAATTGGCTGTTTCAAAAAAAGAAAAGTGTATGAAAAGTCTGTTCTTGAGATAAAAAAAGAACTGAAGAATATAAGGAATCCAAAAGCAAACGGCCTATCCGTATCCATGCTTCCTAAAAGAGAGCAGGTATTCATTCAACGCATTCATCAACTGACAATTAAATGGAATAAAAATAATGTCACCCGGACACAAGCCTACTTCGATTTTTATATGCAGTACCCAGAAATCCATTGGGCTTTATTAGGGCATATGGTATCACGCAACGGCGGTTGGAACATGACTGATTTGAAAGGCGACCTCCTATCGCGTTTGTTATCCGAAAAAGAACAAAAAAACTTCTATTTATTTTTAGAACGGGGAAATTGGTTAATATTCCAGGATGTTTATCCGCAATTATTGCTGTATCAGCAAAGTGTAAGAATGAATCAAAATCTTTTTCACCTTCTTCCTTTCTTGAATGTCTCTGTATTTATGGAAGTGGTATGGAATCATTTTTGGGAGCATGGTGACCGTTATCTGTTAGCCATCGCAACCATTATTAATGAACAAAGCTATTTAGAAAAAAGAGTGGTGCATCATCCTCATTTTAAAGAAACGGTATTAGATACATTGGGTTTTAAGCTGTATGATTTTTTACGCTTTAATCATGTTATTTTCCCGCATTATCACCTTGGAAAAATAGAAAAGAAGCCCGTATTAATCGGTGATACCCTGCACCATTTCGGCTCTCTCCATGAGCGGATTATGCTGGGAAAACGTTTATATGCCATCCTTTTTCAACAAAAATCTGTCTTAAAAGATATTCTGCTATGGGCAGGGAAGCATCCGCATACAGGCTCCCGAGCCGATTATTGGAAGGATTTGTTTCATTCTGTGAATGAATCTGCACCGGGTACGGTCTATCGGCGAAGAACAAGGCATTGTGAACGCAGAAAAGGAGCTCCCCGAATCTATAGCCCTCCATTTAAATATGCTTGGAAAAACGTTAACAACTCCCCGGCTGAAAGAGGAGACTGGTTTAACGATGTAAGTGTGATTGATTATTTCGTAGAAGAAGAAAAAAATACAGGTGGGGAAATTCATGAAAAATACTGCAAGGCAATGGAAAAAATCGAGCTTATCATCATTGCAAAAAAGGCGATCTTCCTCAGACAGGAGTAAAGAACAGCAGGCGTATGTCATCGCAGCTCTCTTTTCTTCCATCGTCGGGACCTATTTAGATTTATTTTTTGTCGGCATCGGCATGTATCACTTTCCTATGCGGCTTTTCCCAGAAATATTTACAGTCAATATTGCCTTTACACTGCTGATTCTTCCTGTTTCCGTCATTTTATTCTTGTACCTGGCCAATCGGATGAGGATTCTTCCGCGGTGCATAATGATCCTTACGATTAGTACAGCGGTCATTTTTATCGAAAAAACCGCTGAAAAGCTGGGAGGATTTATGCCTCATCCAGATTGGAATCATGCCTATTCCTTTTTCGGGTATATGCTTTTCCTCATGATTGTTTGGATAATTTTTCGGTTTTTTCAGGTGAAAATTTGAAAAGCTGGTATTTACTCGTCCTCCTAATCATAGAAATGATGAGGAGGTGGCGTGATGCGGAATCGAAAAATTTCTATATTGCTGTTAGCAGCTACATATGTTGGAACGGTTATTGGGGCAGGCTTTTCTTCAGGGAAAGAAATTGTTACGTTTTTTAGTGTCTATGGAGCTTTAGGGACCGTCGGCATTGCAATCAGCGGAGTCTTGTTTATTCTGATTGGAACTAAAATAATGATTATATCAGCCCGAATTGGGGCCTATTCTTACCAGGATTTAAATGAATATCTCTTTGGAAGAAAGATTGCCAAAGTGATTAATCTTTTTATTTTCTTCGTTGTTATTGGCGTCACTTCTGTCATGCTTTCCGGGGCTGGCGCTGTATTTCATGAACAGCTCGGTCTTCCATTTCAATTAGGAGTGATCCTTACACTCATTCTCTCTTATATCGTTGTCATGAAAGGATTAAATGGATTATTTGCCATCAACTCCTATATTGTGCCACTAATGCTTCTTTTCGTCCTGTTTGTAGCAGGCTCTATCGCGGGAGAGCATCCGTATCTGCTGGCAGAAAAACTCCTACCTGTTCAGTTATCGGACAACCTTTCTTGGGCAGGCTCTCCTTTTGCCTATGCAGCATTTAATCTGATGACAGCACAGGTTGTTCTTGTACCATTGGGAAAGGAAATTCAGGATGAACACGTTTTACGCTGGGGCGGATTTTTGGGTGGAATGGCTTTATTTTTCATCCTATTACTAATCCATTTTTCATTGTCCGTCTTTCCGCAAACATTTCCTTATGAAATACCGATGGCCGAGATTGTCCAACATTTCGGAGCCCTTATTCATATTCTGTTCTTAATCGTTATTTACGGCGAGATTTTCAATACAGTGGTCGGGAATGTGTTTGGAATCACACGACAACTGCAGTCGGCATTTCGTCTTCGTTATCAACATGCTGTCCTGGTAATTCTGTTTGTTGTCTTTTTAATCAGCCAGGTGGGATATGGAAAATTACTGTCGGTATTGTACCCGTTGTTTGGTTATCTGGGGTTGTTCTTTCTGTTGTGGTTATTGATTAAAAGAATGCCTGAGAAATAAAGCAGGGATAATAAAGTAAATAGATATTTCATTTTATTTTAATATGAATTCGCTTATACTTCAAATAAGGATGGTGCTTGAATTGCTTGTATCAGATAGGAATTTCAACACCTATGAAGCATTTGAAGAGAAACGACAACAAACCGATGAGATATTAGAATATATCGATGGAATTATTTACATTTCTCCTTCTCCAAGCATAACACATCAAAGAATGGCTTCTTTTCTTCATGGTGAACTTCATAACTTATTAAAAAATAGCGGTTGCGAAGTATTTTCCGCACCAACGGATGTCCTGTTTGAACAAAGCGGGAATGATCATAATAAAAATAAAAGGGTTGTTCCCGACTTATTTGTGACATGTAACCCCTAATTTTTGAAGAACTCTTTGAGATTGCGTATTTTCAACCATACACGATGCCTCAATCTTATTTACTTCCATATTTTCAAATTTAAACTTAATTACCTTAGAAACAGCTTCAACGATTAAACCTTTTCTCCAATAATCCTTTGATAATATAAATCCTGTTTCATCCCTATAATGAAAAGTTGGCCAGGCAACAAAATCTATGGTTCTTATCACTTTCTTAATTTCTTTGTATTCAATTGCCCAAGGAGGTAAATTCCCTTAACTATATAATGAGTAAGAATATAATTCAAAAACTTATTTGTATCATTACTCTCACACCGCTTCCCCAATCTTTGTCATAGAAAAATTACGTTCCTGCTGATGGATTTCCCAACGAAATTAAACATAAAAAACCCGAAGGTCCAGCGGCAATATACCGGGGAGACCTTCAAGTTTGGGAATGTTACTTTTTATAAGAAACGTTAATTTTATATACGCACTTCATTCTCTCTACTTTCATTATACTATTCTTTCTAAATTATTTATAGACTATTCTTTCTAAAATTCCGAGACTATACTATTATATACAAGCCTAAAATACGAGGGGATGTTTCCGTATGAATAACGAAAAAGATGTCTTAGATTTGGGTCCTTTTTTCCATGGTACTAAAACAAAATTAAAAATTGGAGATTTATTAGAACCACATTTCTTATCAAATTACCAAGACAAAAAATCTAACCATATATATTTTACTGCAACATTAGATGCTGCTAAATGGGGCGCTGAATTAGCAACATCTAAATCAAAAGAAAGAATTTATATTGTAGAACCTTTGGGTGATTTTGAAAATGATCCGAACTTAACTGACAAAAGGTTTCCTGGAAACCCCACACGTTCTTATAGATCTAAATCCCCTTTAAAAATAATAGCTGAATTAGGTTCCTGGCAAAGACATTCCGATGAAGAAATAAATCATATGCTTACATCTTTAAAAAAGCTGACGGAAGAAGGAAAAAATGTAATATACGATTAAGCCTTAAAATTTATAAAGCATGACCCAAGTAAACCAAAAATTAAGCCTCCAATTGAGGGGCTTAATTTCAATAAATTTATTTTCCCTATATAAAATTAACGTTCCACCCAGCACCGCTTCTCTCTCATGCTCTCACATCACATTTCTGAGTTCGTAAATATAAGAAAAATGGAGAACAGGACTTTCAAAATTGTCGTGGAAAGACATTAGAATCCAAGCCAAATCTGATGGAAGAAGAGAAATTAGAGCTTCAAATCAAGGAACTGGAACACCGTAAAATCAGTATTTGGAGACAAAAAATGGCCTCCTAAAAAAGTTAGAGGAAACCGACAGGAGAGAGTAGAACCATTAGAGAGACAACTTCCTGCATTTGAAGCGGTTCATGAATATCATAAAGAAGCAGGTATCCCTATTCAATTGTTATGCAACATTTTAAAGGTATCCCGCTATGGGTATATTCTGAAGTGCATTCGTCGATTAATGATTGTGTTAGACCTAAAATCAATTATACACCGTTCCAATGGTTACTCCACAAAACAAGCTATGTCAATATCGAGGAAATATTCTTGATCAGGAATTTACAGCAGACCCATCAAATCAAAAATGGGTAACAGATATCAAACACTTAGAATACAGCTTGATTAATAAAGCATATCTAAGTGTCATCAAAGACCTTTATGATGGTCCTACCGTTGCCTATCAGGCGGGTTACTATAACAATAATGAGCTGGTCATGGAAACATCAAAGCAGCCTTGGAAGCAAACCCAGATGCCGCCCTTTGTTGCATAGGGTTCTGGTTCGCAATATACGTAAAAGAAATATCGGTACCAGCCTGTTGCATAGATTTTTTGTTTTTTCACTATCTACTTGACAGAGCACAGTACCCTTTACTTGTCCCGATTAGTCGTTTTGTATTTTTCGCCTTTGCTGTCATAAGTGATCCACTCACCAACAGGCTCCCCATTTCCAAAATACCCTGAACGTTTTATGGTTCCATCTGCACGATACCATTCCCAATAGCCCTCTGGCTGATCTCCAATCATTTTCCCCTTTGACCATATAGTTTTTCCGTTTGCATGATACTTTATCGTGAACCCGTCAATCACTTCTAGTTTCTTTTCCTTAACACCCTTTGGCTGTATTATATCGCACTGTTTTTTCTCCATAATGGACCTCCGTTAACTTTCAAAATTAATATCTCCTTTCCCAAAACTTATTCATCTTAAAAATAAAGACACTAAAAGCCTCATCCCAATTCTTTTTGTATGCATTCTTATCTTGTAAATCACAGAAGAAATACACTAAATTCCATTTTGTTCCTACGTATAATAAAACGAGAATCCCTTAAACCGCCTACCACAAACCCGTATTCCGCAATTTCAGTTAAAATAAAGAGTTCTGGCAAAATAGCAAGGCATACCACAGGATGAAGCCAGGATATATTAATTTTTTATTGAAGTATATCATACAAATTACGCGCTCTCTACCATGTGCCCACCGGAAAAGGTGAAGACATGAAGCGTGGTTAATTTTGAATTTTCTACGGGATTTGGACATAAAAAAAACCCGAAGGCACAGTAGAAATATATCAGAAAGGCCTTCGGGTTTGGGAATATTAATTTTCTATTGGGACACAAACAGAAATAATGAATATCTCCACTTATTCCACCGTAACACTCTTCGCCAAATTCCGTGGTTTATCCACGTCACAGTCACGATGCAATGCTGCATAATAAGCCAGAAGCTGCATTGGAATCACACTTACCAATGGAGTCAATAGCTCATGCACTGCCGGCAGTACAAAAGCATCCTCATCCTGCTCTAAGCCTTTTGAGCTGATAATAAGTGCATTTGCCCCGCGTGCAACCACTTCCTGCACGTTTCCACGAATAGAATAGTTTACATTTTCTTGTGTAGTTAAAGCAATAACTGGCGTACCATCCTCAATCAATGCGATGGTACCATGCTTCAACTCTCCTCCAGCAAAGCCTTCTGCTTGGATATAGGAGATTTCTTTCAGCTTCAATGCTGCTTCTTGCGCAACATGATAATCTGTACTGCGGCCAATAAAGAAAGCATTGCGTGTTGTCGCAAAATAATCTCTTGCTAACTGCTCCAGCTCTTCTTTTTGGTTCGTAATGATTTCCATTGCATTCGCTACGATAGCCAACTCTTGTAATGGATCAAAATCTAATTTAATACCTTTTACCCTTGCTGTATCTACTGCAAGAACCGCTAAAACAGCAATTTGTGCTGTATATGCTTTTGTGGAAGCAACAGCGATTTCTGGTCCAGCATGTAAAGGCAAGGTATAATCTGCTTCACGAGAAAGGGTTGATCCAGGCACATTTGTTAATGTCAGTGCTGGATGTCCTAATTCTTTTACTTTAACTAATACAGCACGGCTATCTGCAGTTTCCCCACTTTGGGAAATAAAGATAAATAAAGGTTTTTCAGATAGCAGTGGCATGTTATAGGAAAATTCACTTGCAACATGTACTTCTACAGGGATATTAGAAAGCTTTTCTAGAAACTCTTTTCCAACTAATCCGGCATGATAGCTCGTTCCTGCTGCAATAATATATATGCGATCTGCTTTTTGCATGGCTTTACGAATATTTTTTTCTAGCTTTAATTCGCCTTTTTCATTCTGATATTCACGAATAATATTGCGCATCACAATTGGCTGTTCATCGATCTCTTTCAGCATGAAATGAGGATACGTTCCTTTTTCTGTATCACTTGCATCGATTTCCGCTGTAAACGGCTCGCGGTTGATAACTTCTCCATCTAATGTCTGCACTTCTACAAAGCTTCGATTGACAAGAACAATTTCTTTATCATAGATTTCCAAGTACTCGTTTGTTTCTTTCAACGTCGCCATAGCATCGCTGGCAATCAGGTTAAAACCTTCGCCTAAACCAACCAATAGCGGACTTTTATTTTTGGATACATATAAAGTTTCCTGATCTTCTGCATCAATCAGACCAATAGCATAAGAACCTTTCAGCAGGCTCATTGCTTCACCAAATGCTTTTTTGGTATTTTTATGTTTTTCATAAAGTTTTTCAATAAGCTGTACGATAACCTCTGTGTCTGTTTCACTTACAAAGTCAACATCTTCCAGATATTCCTTCTTCAGGTCTACATAGTTTTCAATAACCCCATTATGCACAATGGTAAAACGTTCTGTTGAGCTCTGATGTGGATGTGCGTTTTGCACACTTGGCACACCATGCGTCGCCCAACGCGTATGACCGATACCAATAGTCGCATCCTTGCTGTTATCTACTTCTTTGCGTAACGCTGCGATACGTCCTTTTACCTTTGTTACGTGTACGCCATCTTCCCCTAAAGTCGCAATACCTGCAGAGTCATATCCGCGATATTCTAATTTTTCCAAGCCTGTTAATAAAATTTCTTTCGTATCATTTTGTCCAATGTAACCGACGATTCCGCACATGTCGATGTCCTCCTTGTTTGAAGGGGCAGAGACAAAAGACCGATTCGAAGCGAAGGGGCCTTGTTCTGCCCCTTTCTCGTGTTAGTTTTTATAGACATCATTCTTTATCTCTTTGTTCATCAAGTCACCCTGATGGTTTAAAGATAAAGCAGCAGCTGCGATGGACAGCTGGGAGGCACCCGCCGAATAATTCGATAACCCCCGACCTCGTCAACTATTCTTCCTGACCGTCCGTAGAATAGTCCTGGCGCTTGTTATTATAGTTTCCTTTCGTGTTTCTCTGCTCCTCTCTCCTTTTATTTGCTCTTGTTAAACGGACTTCTTTCATTTGGAAAACAAGAACTTTCTATATTCTATCGGAAAGTCGTATTCAAGGTCAACCTTTTTCTTGCTTTCCGATAAGATAGTTTATGAAATCCTTCTAAAATGTTGCAGAATATCCATAAGTGACGGGAGGTATCCGCCTTACAGAAGTGGATGGGAGAAGGTTTGAAGAGGGGTGAAGCAGAGTGATATAATGAAAAATAAATGAAAAGACTTTAAAGAAAATTTTAAAACCTCACCTGACAAAAGGAGCTTCCCCATGACAAAAATTATTTGGATCAACGGTGCTTTTGGAGCAGGAAAAACACAAACAGCATATGAGCTTCACAGAAGACTGGAAAACTCCTTCGTGTACGACCCAGAAAATATTGGTTTCTTCCTAAATCAGAATTTGCCTGACACGTTGAGAAAGAATGACTTTCAAGATTATGAAATGTGGAGAGAATTTAATTGCAAGACCATAAAGTATATCGCTGAAAACGATAAAGAGCCAATTATTATTCCAATGACAATCACAGATAAGCTTTATTTTAAAGAAATTACCGGAAGTTTGGAATCAGAAGAAATCCAATTATATCCGTTCGTTTTATCCGCATCAAAAGAAGTCATTGAACGCCGGTTAAAGAAACGGCTGGAAAGAAAGAATTCATGGAGCTTCAGACAAATGGACCGATGTATAACACGTTTAGCTGATGACGCATTTGGAGAAAAAATACAGACAGACCATTTATCCATTGACGGCGTTGTAGAAATCCTTGCAGCAAAAGCCAATTTAGTATTACAAGAAGATAACCGCTCCAATCTAAAAAAGCGATTGGACCGGATAACAACACAGATAAAACATATTCGATAATTTATAAACAAAAAACATCAGCAAAGCTATCCCATTCGCAGCTTCACTGATGTTTTTTCTACTTATGCTTTTCCATAAAATCTAACATCCGCTTATACACTTTAATCTCATTCTCTTTTTTAGAGAATCCGTGCCCCTCATCCTCCAGCACCAGGTACTCCACATCGCGGCCTTTATCCTGCAGCTTTTGGACAATTTGATCTGATTCTTCCTTCACCACACGCGGATCTTTTGCACCTTGGATAACCAGCATCGGCTTTGTCATGGTTTCCAAATAAGTCACTGGAGAATCATTTACAAAGCGCTCCTTATCACGCTCTGAATCACCTAGCCATCTTTCCATAATCGGCTTCCAATCCGCCGGTACAGAATTGACAAAGGTAAATAAGTCGGACGGGCCAAAGATATCAATCACTGCTTTAAAATATTCTGGATGACGTCCATGCAGGAGCAGCGCCATATAACCGCCGTAGCTTCCTCCTACTAAGAATAGATGATCCGGGTCCGTAATCTTTTGATCAAACAGCCATTTGATACCTTCCACATTATCGAGGCGCGGTCCATGCCCCCAATCCTGCTCGACGAGTTTCACAAAAGAGGAACCATAGCCTGTACTCCCGCGAAAGTTTGGTGCGAAAATATGATAGCCGCGATTGAGGATGCTTTGGAACATCGCACGGAAAAATTTCCGTTCTGCTGCCTGCGGTCCGCCATGCGGCCAAAAAACGGTATACCCATTGGCATTTTCCGGTTTTGCCCTGAACAGAAGTGATTCGATTTCCATCCCGTCAAATGAAGCATAGGTCACAATTTCAGGATCCACGAGCTCCTCTTCCGATACACCCAGAACACGATTATCTGTGAGCTGCTCCCATTTCTCACCATTTGTCAGACGATAAATGTTATCCGGCTTTACTGCGGATCCTCCAAGGAGATATACTGCCCCTGATTCTGTTACAGTCACCTGATCAATCAAATCAAAAGGCTTTGTGATTTCTTTCAGCTCTCCTGATTTTATTTTATACTGATAAAGCTTATCGACAACACCCTTTTCTGTCACTACATACAATGAATCGGATGATTTATCATATTTTACGGTTTCAATCGATTCTTCCTCCAGCTCAAGAACTTTTGAAAACGTCTCTTGCTTCATGTCATACTTGGCTAAATACATATATTCGCCTTCATAATCCGTCGGGAAATAAATGCTGTGATTATCCGTAAAAACTGGATCATAGGATACATGCACTTTTTTCGGATCAGGAGTAAGATAGATTTTCTCTTCCTCTTTTTCGATGAATATATTATTATACGTGTTCGCAAACACGCTTTCGTATATTAGTGTCTCTTCATCTTCCGATACACCTGCCAGTGTAGTCGGCGCTCCTTCTCCCTCTGCTATCAGCTCATCTTTATCTGTATCCAGATGGCGCACATGTGTGTTTAAAAAGCTCGGATTATTTTTAGAGGTATTATAATAAATTCGTTTTCCGTCCTTGCTCAGGTGTGCAAACAAGTATTTTTCGTCCTCTGCTCCCGTAATCAGCGGCTGCGGTAATCCGCCCTCTGGAGGCAGGGCGTAAATGTGATAATTTTCATCCCCATCTGCATCAAAGCTTGTTAAAACATACTTCCCATTTGGATCAAACTGAATAAATGAGGAGGATTCATCCTTTTGAGAAAACTGAAATGGATACGCATGCTCTTTACTCAAGTCTAATGCCCATAAATTACGTTTACCGCTCAAGTTCGTTGAAAATACCAGCTTTTGTTCATCTTTGCTCACTTGGAAATGATCGATACTATACGTATAAAAGAACTGTTCTACTTTCGGTTTTGGAAATTTTATCATTCTGCCCGCACTCCCTTTTATCTGTATTTTCTATATTATACCACTATTTATAAAATACACCATACACTCTGGCCTTTCCGTGCGGAACAGCAAAACTATCTTTAATTCAAGCTACTTTGATTGTCATTTTATCATTTGAATAGTAAAGTGATATAGAGAGGAGAATTTGAGACGATACATGCAGAAAATAACACGCCATTTTCCTATCTGCCTGTAGCTCACTTCCTCCCCAAAGCAATTTACTTCAAATACATTTTTTAATAGATAGGTTTAACCTTAAAATCTAAAACAATGGAGGAGCATAGGTATGGAACAATATCGCATTGACCAAAAGAAAGGATTAGAATTTGGGCTCTATACACTGGGAGACCATCTGGCCAACCCTTTCACCGGAAAACGGATTTCGGCACAGCAGCGTCTTCAGGAAATTATCGAATTAGCAAAGCTGGCAGAACAAGCAGGGTTAGATTTTTTCAGTGTCGGAGAAAGTCATCAGGATTATTTCACTACGCAGGCACACAGCGTGGTATTGGCGGCGATTGCGCAGGCGACAGAAACCATCAAGCTGGGCAGCTCGTCAACGATTATCAGCACTTCTGACCCCGTTCGGGTTTATGAAGATTTTGCTACGATTGATTTAATTTCGAATGGACGTGCCGAAATTATTGCCGGAAGAGCTTCCCGAATCGGGCTATTTGAATTATTAGGATATGACGTACAGGATTATGAAGCGTTATATGAAGAAAAATTTGATTTGCTGCTGCAAATTAATGAGAAGGAAAGGCTCAGCTGGGAAGGGGACTATCGTGCACCCTTAAAAGATGCCCATGTGCTGCCCCGCCCGAAAGATAATACACTGCCCATCTGGCGTGCAGTTGGCGGAACCCCGGCCAGTGCAATGAAGGCAGGCTATACCGGGGTACCGATGATGCTGGCAACACTTGGCGGACCGGCCAGCGCTTTTAAAAATGTTATTGATGCGTATCGGGAAACAGCTGAAAGAAGCGGACATCATACTGACGATCTTCCTGTCGGCGCCACCGGTTTTTTCCATGTGGCAGAAACAAGCCAGGAGGCACTGCAGCAAATGTACCCTTATATCAATGAAGGAATGAAGCTGACGAATGGACAAGGATTTCCAAAGCAGGCATTTGCACAAGCAAAGGATAAGCGCAGTGTCATCAATGTCGGCAGTCCGCAGGAGGTTATTGAAAAAATTCTCTATCAGCATGAGCTGTTTGGACATCAGCGCTACTTAGCGCAAATGGACTTTGGTGGCGTTCCATTTGAACAATTGGCTAAGAATATTGAAATGATTGGCACGAAAATTTTGCCTGCCATTCGTAAGCACACTGGCATGAATCAGGAGGATTAGCACATGAAGATCATTGGTTTATCCGGCTCCATTGTCGGTTCAAAAACACGGACAGTCATGGATGCTGTAGCAAAAGAAATTGCTGAAAAATATCCAGAAGCAGATTTTCAGCTGATTGATTTAAAAGATTATGATTTGCAATTTAGTGACGGCCGGAACTATCTCGATTATTCCGGAGACACCGCCTGGGTCACCAGGCAGGTGATGGAGGCAGATGTGATGATTATCGGCACGCCTGTCTTCCAGGCATCGATTCCGGCAAGCTTAAAGAATATTTTTGATTTGCTTCCTGTCGGGGCATTTCAGAATAAGACCGTAAGCTTTTTCGTAACCGCAGGCTCTTCCAAGCATTATTTAGTTGCTGATCATCAATTAAAACCAACTTTATCCTATATGAAAGCACAAATAGTACAAACCTTTGTTTATGTTGAGGAAAAGAGCTTTCAACAAAAGAAAATCGTCGATGACGATGTCTTCATTCGATTAGAGCGTTTGATTGAGGATACCATGGACACGTATGAAGCCAACGAAATCATCCGGAAAAAGAAAGAGGATTCCTATGGATTCTAGAAGTTAAAAAAACGCATGGATGGGTACATCCATGCGTTTTTTTACTTTAGGTACATGATATTATTAAGCACCTAAATGATTTTCAATGACTTTTACGATTCGTTCTGCATAGGTCTGGCAATCTTCCTCTGTCTTCGCCTCTACCATGACACGCACAAGCGGTTCTGTTCCAGATGGGCGGACTAAAACGCGTCCATTCTCTCCCAGTTCTTCTTCAACAGCTTGTACTTCATCTAAGATGATTGGACTGGTCAATGCTTCATTCTTATCTGTAACCCGAACATTAATCAATGTCTGCGGGAAAATAGTCATTTCGTCTGCCAGTTCTGACAAGGTCTTGCCTGATTCACGCATTACATTCACAAGCTGCAATGCAGATAACAGACCGTCTCCTGTCGTAATATAATCTAAAAAGATAATATGGCCGGATTGTTCCCCGCCTAGGTTATAGTCGTTTTTACGCATTTCTTCCATAACATATCGGTCACCGACTGCCGTCTTATCGCTTTTCAGACCAGCTTCTTCTAATGCCTTATAAAAGCCTAAGTTACTCATGACAGTGGATACGACAGTGTCCTTACGAAGCATCCCAATTTCTTTCAGGTATTTTGCGCAGATGAACATGATTTTATCGCCGTCCACGATGTTTCCTTTTTCATCCACAGCAATCAAGCGATCACCGTCTCCATCAAAAGCCAGTCCGACATCCGCTTCTTTATCCAGCACATATTGCTGTAGTCCTTCCGGATGTGTAGAACCGACACCATCATTAATATTCAGGCCGTTCGGTGTAGAGCCCATGGAATGAATGTCAGCCTCCAAATCTGCGAATAGATGTGTAGCCAGGCTGGATGTTGCTCCATGTGCACAATCTACAGCGATACGTATTCCGTCAAAATCGTTATCAATCGTATCTTTTAAGAAGGACAGGTATTTCTGTCTGCCTTCAAAATAATCACTCACTGATCCGATACCAGCGCCTGTCGGGCGAGGCAGATCATCCTCTTCTTGTTCTAATAAAGCTTCAATTTCCGCTTCCTGAGCATCTGTCAGCTTAAATCCATCTGAGCCGAAGAATTTAATCCCGTTATCTTCTACAGGATTATGGGATGCAGAAATCATCACCCCTGCCTGCGCGCTCATTGCTTTTGTTAAGTAAGCGACCCCCGGCGTTGAAATAACACCCAGCCGCATTGCTTCTACGCCTGTTGACAGAAGTCCTGCAATCAACGCGCCTTCCAGCATATGTCCAGAAATACGTGTATCTCTGCCGATTAAAACGCGTGGCTTTTCACTGCCTTTTGTTAACGTATATCCGCCAAAACGACCGAGCTTAAATGCCATTTCAGGAGTCAGCCCTTCATTTGCTACTCCCCTGACACCGTCTGTTCCAAAAAATTTACCCATTATTATATCTCTCCTTTGACCATACAATATACAACTATTCTTCTGCTGTTTCAGCCGGATCGATTATTTCCACCGTGACCTCTTCCACATTTCCTGTGGCAGTGACATCTTCAGGAGCTTCAATGTCAATAGGCACTTCATGCTCTCCTGATTCTAAATCAGATAAATCCAGTACGGCGTTGATATCATCTGCCGTTAAACCATTTACCACCGAGGCATCCCCTGTCACTTCTACTTCTAATGCAGGGTCTGCATAAGATGCTTCCAATCCATTTGCTAAGCCTTCTTCTTCTAAAGCTACATTCTCGATTACATTTGTTCCTTCTACTTCTACCGTAACTTCTACCTCTTCCGTCTCCGGTGCTTGCACGTTTTCAGGCAAATCAAGCGGTACTTCAACTGTGCCGGATTCTTCAATCTCGGATAAGTCCAGCGGCTCGGTAGTCACTTCTGAAATATCCTCCAGCACGTCACTTTGAGAGTAAATCTCCACTTCCTCTTCATTTGGAGAAATAGAGTCCAGCTCAAGGTCTTCTTCCAGCTCACCTGTTGTCTCTACAGACAGTGGTACAGACTTGCTTGGATTGTCGACTTCTACGGAGACCTGAACACTTTCAGGGTCTAATCCGACATTCAATTCATTTCCTTGTATATCATATACACTAATCGGAAGCTCCCGATTGTTAATTGACTCATCGACACCTTCCATATTCACATAAGCCCTTACAGAGCCAATCGATTCAATGACGCTCGCTGAGCTTGTTATCGTTATCGTTTCCGGATCGACTCTATAATCGACCACTTCGTAACCATCTGCCATCAGGTCTTGATTAATCAGATCAGCAGTTACAGTAAACTCTTGAGATGCCCGTTCTTCAATGGTGACTTCTGCTGTTTTCGGCTCAATAAATACTTCCACATCTCCTGCTATATTATGCTGCAGTTCAACAACATGCGTTCCTTCTTCTAAGCCTTCTAAGTCGACGTATACATCAAAATTACGTTGAAGTATATACGGTGTCATACTGCCTCGATTCCCTTGTAAAGTAACATCGACCTCTTCTGGAACATCACTGACAACATAGCTGTCGCGGTCAATACGGATATCTACTGGAATTTGTTCCAAGGTTTCTGTGGAAGTGGTTGAACCAGAAAATGTTGAATCGGAATTTGGTGTTTCGGACACATTGACAAAAGCATAGAGTGTTACCGCAAAAGCTAAGGAAAGGATACGGACAAACCACTTACTCTTAAACCAATTATCCACGCTTACCAGTCCTCCGTTTCCATGATTTTTTGTCAGAGGCTTTCGGGACGATTGATAAATGCGTTAAAAGCATTTCTCTTAATTTTTCTTCATCGATATCACGATGCAGCTCTCCATTTTTTGTACAAGAGACGGCACCTGTTTCCTCAGAAACAACAATCGTTAACGCATCTGTTACTTCACTTATTCCCATTGCGGCACGGTGCCTTGTTCCTAATTCCTTGGAGATAAATGGACTCTCGGATAAAGGCAGGTAACAAGCCGCAGCTGTGATCTCTTCATTTTTTATAATTACTGCCCCATCATGAAGCGGTGTATTTGGTGTAAATATGTTTGTCAGAAGCTGGTGAGTAAGCTTTCCGTTGATTGGAATCCCGGTTTCCGCATAATCCCCAATTCCTGTTTCTCTTTCAATGGAGATAAGCGCACCAATTCTTCTTTTACCCATATAATTACAAGATGTAACAATAGCCTCAATTTCATTTTGAATAATTTCTTCAGCAGAGCTTCCCGATCTGGCGAAGATATTCCCTCGCCCCAGCTGTTCCAGTGCTCTTCGTAATTCCGGCTGGAATAAAATAACAATTACAATAACTCCCCAATTAATAACTTGGCCTGTGATAAATTGGATGGTTTGTAAGTTTAACAGCATACTTACTCCCCACACAACCATTACAACTGCTATTCCCTTTAATAGCTGAATAGCCTTTGTACCTCTGATCAGCATGATTAATTTATATAATACATACCAGACGAGAGCGATATCAACGCCAATTCGCAGCAGATCTAAAAAGTCAAATCCCCCATCAAGCATGTGCACACATCCTTTACCCAATAGAATTACCTGTTTGTTTTAAACATTATCTTAAAAGCAATTATTTCTCTCGGAGAACCAGCCGTAAAATTCCCGCCTTTAAATAGAGAATGAAACTCGATTTATTTAAGCAGAAGATAACGTGATGCAGCTCTCTGAATCCTTCAGCGGAGGGAAAGAATAAATTCCCGCTGAATGAAGTTTCGTTTTATATTATCATGAACTATTATGAATTACAGTCGATAATTATTATATCATAAATTTGTAAAAACAGACCTGTCTGTAGTTTTTTATTTTCTTTAGAAAATGGAACACCATTAAAATGTGTGTGTGTAGAAATCCTGCCAAATTTGACCACTCCAATACCCTGAACCAGCTGTTTTTTCATAATTGATGGAGCAGCTATGTTTTACTCCATTATGACAGTTTCTTTCGCCCAAAAAAAGAGAGCGACATCATCTCGCTCCTTTTTTCATTGTTTTATCTTAAAATGCGAATAATCCTTTAAAGAAATTCTTTATATGATACCATATCCACTCAAACGTTTGGTCTACGGTTTCCAGTTCTCCGTTGACTCCTCCTGCAGAGGCCATCAGGCCGCCGCCTTCCAGCTCCGATTCGCCGTCTAAAAGCTCTCCATTAAACAAGGTAACATTGCCGTCCACCGTTCCAAGCACTAATAAATCACCGTTTTTCACGTAGACATCTCCAGAAACAGTGACACCCTCCGGCACAATCACGGTGTCTCCATCAACGACAAGCTCTTCCTGTGCAGAAACAACAAGCTGATCCGTTCCTTGATTAAAAGTGGAGGAAAGACTGCCTATCATCAACAAGAAGAAAATAGCTGCTGCAACAAGGATTGGATGATGTTTAAACCAGCGCTTATACTTTACCGATTTCTTTTCTGTCGGCAATTTATTCATAACATTTTCTGTAAAACCAACCGGGGCTTCCATCCGTTCCGCACTTTTTATTAAAGCAATGGTTCGATGAAGCTCATGAAAATGCTTCTGACAATCTTCACAATCCTCCAGATGCCTTCTTAGTAAGCTTTCTTCTTCTGCGGAAATATCCCCATCTAAATAGTCATGCATTTTTTTTATATACTCTTTATTGCAGCTCACATCAAGCACGCTCCTTTACACATGTCGAAGCCTCTTTCTCAAGGCCTCTCTTCCACGATGAATCCGCGTTTTTACCGTACCAAGAGGAACATCAAGAATTTCACTGATTTCCTTTAGTGAAAATTCTTCCAGGTACCTGAGCATGATAATACTCCGGTATTTAGAAGGAAGCTGAGAAATCTCATGATGAATATACCGCTGCAGTTCTCTGCTTTCCACTTCTTCTCCAGGCAGACGTTCCGTACTGGCAAGCTGAGAATACATATCCAAACCTTCTGTCCCTTTTACTTCTGCATCAAGATGAAAGTCCGGTTTACGCTTGCGCATGCGGTCAATGGTTAAATTCGTAGCTATGCGGTATAACCATGTAGAGAATTTTCTGCTCTCATCAAATGAATCAATATTCACATATGCACGTATAAACGCTTCTTGTGCAATATCTTCCGCTTCGTGCTTATTACCCAGCATACGGTAGCAGTGCTGGTATATTTTATCTTGATAAAAGGATACAACATCCGAAAAAGCAGATTGGTCTCCTTTTTTAACTTCTATAATCTTTTTCTTTATAAATTGGTCCATCTAATTACCTCCGCACTATGCGGTACTCTCTATACGAAACAACCGCTTGTAAGGTTTCACATTTTAAAAAAGAATGTTTATTTTTTTTCCGACAGGGTATATCTAACGATAAGTATACTAAAAAAGGAGTGAAATTTGTGGATAAAAAATCGTTATTCATGGAGATTGAACAATGCAGGCAAGAAATGCTGGCATTGTCTGAGGAGCATGGATTAGACTCAGAACCTGTTCTGTCCACAAGCGAAAAATTGGATGCATTAATTTTTGCTTATTTAAAAAAAACCTCTTAAATCATCCTTACTCAATTTTCAAAGACATGTCCTGTGTATGTCTTTTTTTGTTACATTTCCTATCCACAAACATCTCTATGTAATCTTCCCCTCACCAACTATATCTCTATGAATAATAATATCTTATTTTGTCCTTCACTTCATTAAACATTTTTTATTTTTTATAAGAAACTTGAAAATATTTGAAGATGGTATCAGAATTCCTTTGATTTAAATGCAAAAATAAAAGAACCGATTTACAATGCATCGAATTGCAAAACGGCTCTCCTTTATCTTTTCTAATATTTCTTAAACAGAATGATTCTCTTCCATCACCGTCTCTCCGCCGGTAGAAGGAGATAACGTCAAAGCTTTGATTCCTGCTTCTTCCCACGCATGCGCTAGTTGTTCCGCAGCTTCCTGCGAAGGCATAAAAGCAATCCCGCAATCTCCGCCTCCAGCGCCAGAAGGCTTTCCTGCGCCACCCAAATCCTCTGCCAAGTTACATAAGACGGTTAAATCGGGTGTCTCAATATTTGTATCTGCTGCTTTCCCAACTTGATTCAACGCTTTTCGGTTAGCTGTTATCCCAGCAAATAATTGATTGATATCATTGTCTTTTGAGCCAGTTAAAAACTGAGATACGGCATGTTCACTGTCTTTCAGAAATGAAGTATAAGCTTTCGCATTGTTTATTTTCAATAAGCGCACCTGGTTCACTAAATCTTTCGTAGATGCAGCACTGCCTGTCCAGCCTACACAAAAGTAAACATTTTCTGGCAGCGTAATCGGCTTCGTTTTATAATATTTCCAATCCTTCTCTACGACTTCTGTGACAGACCCCGCTTCCTGGTATGCTTCGAGAAGCCAATCTGCCTGAAAAGAAGAGAATTGAAGCAGCCCGCCATAAGTGGATGCAGCGATATCTGCTCCCGATCCGTTTCCTTGCGTAATCACATGCGATATCGCAGCCAGACGGAAAATGGTATCTTTTTCAGCCAATTGCGGAGCCTGAAAACGTAATACTCCCGCTACGATAGAAGTAACAATCGCTGCACTGGAGCCCAATCCATATTTCACGCCAGAGGCATCATCCAGCTCACTGCGTGTAGAAACATGCATCGGAAGAACTGGCAGTCCTTGTTCTTCTAAATAACGATATGTAATCCGGAGTGCATTCTTAACAAAAGACAGCCTGGGATCGTCTGAATCAATATGTATGTCTGTCTCTCGCCAAGACCATGGAACCTTATGAAGAGAAAAGTCCGAAAGAGTCAGCTGGTGGCTATCCGCTTCCGCTACCGTCGCATAGACAAAACGGTTCACAGCCATCACTGCCAGATTCTGATAAGGCTCTAATACGGCAAATTCTCCCGCAATCATTAATTTCCCTGGTACTTTGACCGTGATTGATTTTGCCACCATATTATCCTCCTATCTATAGCTTATTCCGCTTCCGGGTTTGCTGATTATAATATCCTCCACGCCTTCTGTTGCCTGCAGGCGTTTTTTCACCTTAGCTTCGTTTTCTGGTAAATATAAAACTTTTACATTCGGGCCGGCATCAATCGTAAAAAAGGCAGGAATCCCTTGTTCTCTTAAGGTTTGTACCGTCTGCATCACTCGCATCGTGGTATCCTGCCAGTATGTAAACGGAGGATTCGCTCCCAAAGTTGTAGCATGCATGCGCATGCAGTTCGCTTCTGCAACGCTTCCCATCTTCTCAAAATCCTTCACTTTAATGGCTTGTTTTATTTCTTGCAGATCCTTTGCTGTCTGCTCCAGCCAGCCTGCATAAAAAGGAGAGGTTTCTACGGTACGTCGCATCCCCTCCCTGCTTGAGACCTTTTTCTCTGTTTTTGACAAAACCACAGCAGCAATGCGAATATCCCAGTGTGACTTGTCAGCAATTTGCACGGCAAACGAATCGGATCCATCTTCCCGTTCCCCCATCTGCCATTCAACAAAACCGCCGAAAATCGAACGGGAAGCAGAACCAGAGCCTTGACGAGCCAGCTTCGATAATTCCGTATCATTTAGAGAAAGTCCGATTGCTTTGGAGCTTGCTGCAGCTAATGCTGCAAGACCAGATGCAGAAGAAGCAAATCCGGCAGCAGTAGGAACATGATTCACAGATTGAACCTGTGCATAGATTTCCTTTCCAGAAAGAGCACGCACCTTATCTAAAAATATCGCTACCTTTCCAAGCGCATCTCCTTCTACATTCTGTTCATTCAAATGAAAGGAATCTTTTTTTAACCCTTCCTGAAAATGAACGGTTGTCTCTGTAGAAAAACCATCTAATGTCACGGAAAGGTTACTGTTGGCAGGAAGAATCAATGATTCATTCCGCTTCCCCCAATACTTGATTAAAGCAATATTCGTATGCGCTCTTGCTGTTGCCTTCATATTATTTGAATCTCCTTTTCTACAATCCCTGTCAAATCATTCTTTTCATGCGGCTTCATTCAGCCGGGGAAAAGCCCCGCCGAATGAGGCATCGCTTTATTTCTTCAAAACAAACGGCCAGACTGCTGCTGCACCAAAACGGCGTAATTTCTCTGCCAGCTGCTTTGAATGAACTTCATTTTGCGCAAGCGCAATGATACAACCGCCATTTCCGCCGCCTGTCAATTTCGCACCTAAAGCCCCTTCTTCCCGGGCAAAGCGAATCAATTTATTTAAACCGGCATCACTGACTCCTAATGCTTCCAGTTCTTTTTGTGCTTCATTTAACAGTTGACCTAAAAACTGTTTACTAGCTTTTTCCAATGCATCTTTTGCATGATGCGTTAACGCCCCAATCCGTTCTATTTTGGAATGGATACGCTGCGGAGCTGCTTTTAACAGATTTGCTACCGATTCAACTGATGTACGTGTATCCCCAAATCTGCCGGAGTCTGCAACAATAAAATGCAGGTCTTCTCCTAATTCAATGTGCTCAACAGGACTTCCTTTTTTATACCACACTGGTTTATCGGAAGTGATCGTTAAGGTATCCAGCCCGCTTGGTGCTCCATGCGCATAGGTTTCTGCCACATTCGCTAATTGCAGCAAATCTTCTGTCGAGCATTCCTTATCGCAATAATGGAATAAAGAGCGAATAATAGAAATAGCGACAGATGCACTTGAACCAAGACCCTTTCCTGGCGGTACCGAGGAATTAATCCGTATTAACAAATCCTTATAAGGAATCCCAAGATATTCACAAGAACTAGAGACACATTCCACAATTCCTTCCAGCTCTTTCGGGGCATGCCGCAATGGGCCATGATAAAAGGTACTGTCCATTTTCACCGCTCCAGGAACATACTCAATTACCGTCTCTACGCCAATTAAAGGAAATGGAATAGCAATTGCCGGCTGCCCGTGTACAACCGAATGCTCTCCAATTAAAATGACCTTACTATGAGCTACGCCAATAGCTGTTTTTTCCGATGCTGTTACTTTTTCTGCACTCATTGTTTATACTGTTCCACCAATTCTTTAGCTTTTCCCACACGGATTTCTTGTTGTTCTACTAATTGTTTTGCTATCACATCAATCATCTCCCCAGTTGCTCCGCCAGCTATCGCAACAGAACGTGAATGAAGCGCCATATGCCCTTTTTGAATCCCATCGGTCGCCAACGCTTTGAGCGCTCCAAGATTTTGAGCAAGACCAACTGCTACAATTACCTGCGCAAGCTCTTCTGCTGATTCAATTTGCATAACGGATAAAGAAAAATCAGCTAATGGGTGCACGCGAGTCGCTCCCCCGACAGTTCCTATCGACATTGGCAACTCAATTTCACCAACGAGATTACCTTCTTCATCCTTTGACCACGTAGTCATGGAACCATAATGACCATTTCTGGCAGCATAAGCATGTGCCCCCGCCTCTACTGCCCGCCAATCATTTCCTGTCGCAATCACAACAGGGTCAATGCCGTTCATAATCCCTTTATTATGCGTTACTGCACGATACGGGTCAGAGGCAGCAAATTCATACGCATGGATGACACCATCTCTGACCTCTTCTCCAGCAAACGAACCTGTTTTTAGCAGATGCGGAGGTATTACACATTTTGCTGTAGCCAGGCTGCGATCGGCATAGTTCGATAAAATACGCAAATGCACTTTTCCTTTGGTTATTTCTTCCACGATTGGCGCAATCGATTCCACCATGGTATTAATCATATTCGCTCCCATGGCGTCACAGGTGTCTACATAGATATGCATGACCAGCATTTTGCTATAAGACGATGCATCGTTCTCATTCAAAACCCGTACATCTAAGTCTCTCACACCGCCTCCGCGGCTGACAATGCTTGGATAGGCATCATCGGCAGCTTTCATTAATATATCTTTTTGACGAAGGATTTGCTGCTTTGCTTCTTGAAAATCCGGACATCCAACCACTTGAATCTGCCCAATCATCAGTCTTTCTTTTGATTCTGTCCGAAAACCGCCAGCCTCTCTGACTATCTTCGCAATATGACTGGCAGAAGCAACAACAGAAGCTTCTTCAATAGCCATCGGTACTACATATTCTTTCCCGTTTATTAAAAAGTTTAATCCCAATCCGAATGGTAATTGATAGGTGCCAATGACGTTTTCAATCATATTATCTGCTTTTCCTACCGTAAGCGCATCGGCGTTAGACAAATTTTGCGTTTCTGCATCTGTTAAAGTAAAGGCCTCACGTAATAATGCCCGCCTTTCTTCTACCGTCATATTATAAAAACCTGGTATCCTTGAAGAGGTCATGCCTAGCTCATCCTTTTTATTTATCATATCTGAAATATGCTTTTTTATTACAATGTACTAAAATAAACTATTTTGATTATAACACGAATTCTATCGTTTTTTCATTCAGAAGATACTTATTTCGTGACTGAAACTATGTTTGCAGCATTACCGTAATGCATTGGTATTTCCAGCTTCTAACATATACCAAAAACGCTGGACTGCTCAGACTATGTCAGGCTCTTTACTAACGTCGAACTGTTGTTCAAATAATATGAGATTTTTATGCTGATAAAGAAAAAAACGAGATAAAATTATCCCGTTTTTCTGTATTTTATACTTGTCATGCTTGTAGTGAGCCATGAAGGATTCGAACCTTCGACCCTCTGATTAAAAGTCAGATGCTCTACCGACTGAGCTAATGGCTCCTATGATAAGACAGGTTATTATATATAGCCCTGTCCATAAAAAAATACTATTATCAGTAATAGTATTATCATGTATTTCTTCTAAAAAATAAAATTGGCTGGGCCACCAGGATTCGAACCTGGGGTACACGGGATCAAAACCCGATGCCTTACCGCTTGGCTATGGCCCAACAAAAACATGGTGGAGGGGGGCAGATTCGAACTGCCGAACCCTGAGGGAGCGGATTTACAGTCCGCCGCGTTTAGCCACTTCGCTACCCCTCCATATTATTGTTAACCATATTATCAATTATATACATGAAAAAATGGTGCCGGCCAGAGGACTTGAACCCCCAACCTACTGATTACAAGTCAGTTGCTCTACCAGTTGAGCTAGGCCGGCGTGATGGTGGAGGATGCAGGGCTCGAACCTGCGACCCCCTGCTTGTAAGGCAGGTGCTCTCCCAGCTGAGCTAATCCTCCATTTGGTGACCCGTACGGGATTCGAACCCGTGTTACCGCCGTGAAAGGGCGGTGTCTTAACCGCTTGACCAACGGGCCATAGTGCGTTTCTGAGAGGCTTTTTGAAAGCTTCTCTCGCAAACTGACGAATTTTATTATATCGAGGAACCAACCGTTTGTAAAGGGAAAAATGAAAAAAACTTTATTTTATTTTTCAAAAGTCGATAAATCACTCCACCAAACCCGTTATGACACTATTTCCAAGGCTTCTCATTTCTTATTTCCTCTCTTTTCTTCTATAAATATAAAACCAGCGTGAGTATCTTTTTTGACAACAAGAATTCTCCGGCAGGAAAGTACCGTATATTTTCCCGACTGCGATTACCTGGGTTCTGAATCGGCAAAGCAGTCCAACTGAACTGCTTTTTTACTTATCACACATACTTCTTATAGAAAAGAAAAACAGTTTATAACTTTATCACCTGGTACTAATCCGTTATAATAGATGCTAAGTTAAATGTTGAATGGAGGATACGTATGACAAAATTATTAGAAGGTAAAAACATTGTTGTAATGGGCGTCGCTAACGAAAGAAGTATTGCTTGGGGTATTACAAAATCTCTACATAATGCCGGAGCGAACCTTATTTTCACCAATAGACAGGAAAGATCCTACAAAAAATTAGTAAAACTTTTAGAGAAGCATGAAATTGAACCAAAAGCAATCATCTCTTGCGATGTTGAATCCGATGAAAGTATTCAGGGAGCCTTTCATGAAATAAAAGAAAAAATCGGCGTGATTCACGGCTTGGTTCACTCTGTTGCCTTTGCTAAACGGGAAGACCTGCAGGGTGAATTTGTCACTACTTCCCGCGATGGTTTCCTGCTTGCTCAAGAAATCAGCGCTTATTCCTTAGTAACCATAACAAATGCTGCGAAGGAACTGATGACTGAAGGCGGTTCGATCGTGACACAAACTTACATCGGAGCAGAACAAGTCGTTCCTGGCTATAACGTGATGGGTGTTGCTAAAGCTTCTCTGGAAGCAAGCGTCCGCTACCTAGCTGAAGATGTGGGCAAAGATGGCATTCGTGTGAACGCTGTGTCAGCCGGCCCAATCCGTACACTCTCTGCAAAAGGAGTAGCTAATTTCAACGAAAAATCTCAAGTTGTGGAAGAAAAAGCTCCGCTGCGCCGCAACATCGATCAAGACGAAGTTGGAGATGCAACATTATTCCTTCTTAGCGAACTGGCACGTGGAATCACCGGCGAAGTATTGCATGTAGATGCCGGATTCAATATTATTGGCGGCTAATCTCTCAAAAACTGTCTCTCTTCATTATTTAAGAAGAGACAGTTTTTTTATTGGCTAAATCCATGTTCTCTACTACGTTTAATCACTTTTTATTGCGGGAACAAGTAGTAATGGATATTCAAAAAGGCTGATAACGTATTATTGAATATTCTTTATTGAAAAACAAGCAAAGGGGTGGAGAAAATGTATAACTATATACAGCATTATATTAACGGTCAGTGGGTTGATTCCACTGGAAACGAAACAATTGATGTAATCAACCCTGCAACCGAAGAAAAAATTGGTGAAATCAGCTCTGGTACCAAAGAGGATCTTGATAAAGCAGTTCAAGCTGCACGGGATGCTTTCCCGGCGTTTTCACAAACAACCAAAGAAGAACGTGCTGATTTATTAGACCGAATCGCAGATGAATATGAAAAACGAAAAGATCAATTTATTGAAGTTATCATGGCAGAGCTTGGCTCTCCAGTAACATTTACAACCAACGTACAATATCAGATGGGATTAAATCATTTCCGGACAGCGGCAAAACTGGTACGTGATTTTGACTTTACTGAAAACCGGGAAAACTCCTTTATCCAAAAGGATGCGATTGGCGTCGCTGGTTTAATCACGCCTTGGAATTTCCCGACAAATCAGGCGTCTACAAAGCTGGCTAGTGCGTTTGCAGCGGGCAGCACCGTCGTATTAAAACCATCAACAGAAACACCTTTCGCGGCTGTCTTATTAAAAGAAGTGTTCGAAGCTGCCGGTGTTCCAAAAGGCGTATTCAATCTGGTAAACGGAACAGGCTCTACCATCGGTAACGGCATCAGCTCTCATCCAGATATCGACTTTGTATCCTTTACAGGATCCGGCGGCGTAGGTACGAAAATTATGGAAAACGCCGCTCAAGATATTAAAAAGGTTTCCTTAGAGCTTGGCGGCAAATCGCCAATTGTCGTATTGGATGATGCAGATGTGGATTATGCTGCAAAAACAGCTATTTCCCATATCGCTGGCAATACAGGTCAAGTATGTACAGCAGGAACGCGAGCATTGGTCCCAGAATCCATGCATGATGATTTTATCCAAGCGATTAAAAACCATATTTCCGAATATCCTGTCGGCGATCCAAAAGACGAGTCTACTTTCACCGGACCACAGGTATCGGAGGATCAATGGAAAACCGTTCAAGACTATATCCAAAAAGGAATCGACAGTAACGCAACTCTAGTTACCGGCGGAACAGGTAAACCAGAAGGCTTGGAAACCGGATATTATTCTAAACTGACTGTATTTACTAATGTAAAACCTGAAGATACGATTGCCCAGGAAGAGATTTTCGGTCCTGTACTTTCCGTTATCACCTATAACGATTTAGATGAAGCAATTGAAATTGCCAATGGTACAATTTATGGGTTAGCAGGCTATGTTGTCGGTAATGATCCGGAGGCGCTGACCAAAACAGCAAAAAGCCTTCGCTCCGGCAGAATTGTAGTCAATAATGAACAAGCTGACTTTACCGCTCCATTTGGCGGTTTCGACCAGTCTGGTATTGGACGCGAATGGGGAGATTACGGCATCGAAGAATTCTTAGAACCAAAAACGATTGTCGGCTTACCTTAATAAATACCACATCCATTGTCAGCAGCAAATGAGCTGCTGACAATTTTTTTGTAAAAAACTCCTTGACAACCCCTCTAAAAACCTGTAAATTTTAAATCGTAACGATTACGAATAATAAGAATTACAGGTTCATTGTTTGTTTTTTACGAAGCAAACCATAATAGTAAGGATTACTTATTTTTCTTTTTTATAAGAAATTCAAACGCACTATATAAATTAATGGAGGTTCAATTCAATGAAAAAACGGGTCATTCTCTTTTTCGGTTTATTCCTTCTTTTCCTTGCAGGCTGTCAATCCGCAGAGGACAGTCAGGATGGAGATCAGGAACAGCTTGAAATTTCTACTACTATTTTCGCATTAGAAGATTTTATTTCCAAAATCGGCGGCGATTATGTCGATGTAGAAAGCATCTACCCGCCAAATGCGGATGCACACACATACGAACCAAGCTCACGTGAGATGGTCGATTTAGCTAAGAAGGATTTATTTATTTATTCCGGTGTCGGCATGGAGCCTTTTGCTTCCAAAGCGGAGGATATTTTAGAAGGAGAAAATGTAGAGGTTTCTGCCATCGGTGAAGATATCCCTCTTCGCGGAGAAGCGGAGCACGCTCATGAGAATGAAGAAGAACATTACAACGAGGAAGAAGCAGAGGACAACGGCGACATTATCATTGACGGCATCAATGACCATTACCACAGCGGCGATACAGCTTCCATAGAAGCAGAAGCAAATGTCGATGAAGACATCGCGGGATGGAACTGGTATTTCCGCACAGAGGGTTCAGAGGAATGGGAATTGGATGAAGAAGCGGACGATGCTTCCTTTGAAACACAAATCAACGATACGTTAGAAGTAAAACTGGAGCTTGAAGATGCAGATGGAGAAGTAATTGCCGAATCAGGCGTCGTTGAATTATTGATCGATAATCATGACGGCGAAAGCGGTGTGGGTGATCCGCATGTTTTCCTTGACCCTGTCATCAGCATTCAATTAGCTGAAAATATTACCGATCTTCTTATCGAAAAAATGCCAGAACATGAAGCATATTTCACGGAGAACTTAGAAGAATTAGAAGGACAATTGGAACAGGTGGATCAGGAATTAGCACAAACGATTGAGAACGCAGACCATCCGCAAATGATTGTCTCCCATGCAGCATATGGCTATTGGGAAGATCGATACGGCTTAGAACAAATCAGCATCCATGGACTCTCCTCTTCGCAGGAGCCTTCTCAGTCTGCTTTGGTGGAAATAGTGGATACTGCCCGCGAATATGATTTAAAGTATGTTGTCTTTGAACGAAATATCAGCAGCAGAATTAGTGAAATTATCCAAGACGAAATTGGCGCTGACAGTGCTGTACTGAGCAATATGGAGACTATTACCGAAGAGGATATAGAAAACGGCGAAGATTACTTCAGTCTAATGGAAAAAAATATTGAAACGTTAAAAACCGTACTAAATGATTAAAAAGAAGCTTTCAGCCAGATATGATTTATCAGGTTGAAAGCTCCTTTTTTGTTCTATTATTCAGAAACCGGATAAGCATAGGCAACAAAACGATCCGGCGCACTGCCCACAAAGTGGAATGGATAACAGGTAGTGACAACTAATACCTCTTCCCCCATCTCACCGATGACAGAAGTGTCATCCTCAGGCACAATTTCCGTTTCTCTTAATTCATACGTATACTCACCATAAGGCATCTGCACCACAAATGTATCCCCTATCTCCAATTCACCAAAATCACGAAAAACCGTATCCCGATGCCCGGATAAGAGGATTTGCTCCCCCTGCCCAGGAAAAACGGAATTGGATAAGTGTCCGACTCCTTTTTGCAATGAATCTGGGTCTGTCCCCTCCACAATAGGCAACGTTTTTCCCAATTTAGGTATCTCTAATGTAGCAAATGCTTCGTCCTGGTCCGCATCGAACGCTTCTATTGATTTTTCTGTATCCTCCCCGCCTGCTTCACCCTGCTCATTGGCGCCTTGTTTGATTCTTTCCTCCGCCTGAATCAAAGACTGCTTTTGCGTTTGTTCGTGTCCTATAATTTGATAGCCAAAAACACCAATACAAATGACACCTGCTATTATAAAAAGGATTCCTATCCGTTTCATTGAAGCCGCTCCTTCATCAACCAAAATATGTATCTCCAACACTGAATCTATAACAATTATACTATACTTTCGCTTTTCTATCCAAACCTCGCCAGAAGTTATTTTTCACCGTTTTCATATGTTATAATTAATTTCTAAAATAGAAATAAAGAGGTGCGCAATGAATACCGGTCAACGAATCATTCAATTACGGTCGCAACGAAATTGGACACAAAAAGAGCTGGCTAAACAAGTAAATATGAACGTCAGTGTCATGAATCGGATCGAATCTGGCGAACGCCCAATTAAAGGAGAAGAATTAACCGCTATTGCCGATACATTGAAGGTTACTGCAGACTATTTATTAGGCAGAGCAGAAGAAGCTCCTTCTAGTGCAGCTGACCACGAGAATGAATTGGTCCAGCACATTCAAAAGATAAGTCCCGATGCCGAAGCGATGCTCCGTGATATGGCAGCTCTCACTCCCGAGGAAATGCAAGATGTGTATGATTATATGCTATTTAAAAAAAGCAGAAGAAAGGATTGAGAATCCTGTTTCTATCTGATTTGCCCCATGACGTTGGCACGATGATTTAAAATGCACCCAAGCTGTTGAACAGCTATTCTTTTAAACTTCTACCTGAAAGGGGTGATGTATTGCCAAAACCCGAATTCGCCTGCCCTCCGGCGAATGTACAGTTTCTTTGTAAAAGGTACAATGAAATACCTATACGATAGAGGGAAAAATACAATCATAAATGGAAACGCATTCAAAAAGTAGAAAGCGAGGATAATAATATGAGAAAACCAGTCGTTGGAATCAGCTATAAAACATATGTTAACACAATCGACAAAGCAACGGAATTAGTAAAAGCCTTAGCAGAAGTGGCCAAAAACGAAAACGAAGTAGAAAAATTCGCCTTCCCATCTTTAGGTGTCCTCTACCCAGCAGCACAAGCCTTAAAAGGGTCTGAAATTGCCTTTGGCGCACAAAATATTTCACCCTATGAAAATGGCGCTTATACCGGAGAGGTTTCAATTGAATCTATTATCGACATAGGCGCAACCTATGTGGAAATTGGCCATGCAGAAAGACAACGTATTTTCCACGAAACACTGGATATGATTCATTTGAAAACAAAACTTACGCTGGAAAAAGGACTGACCCCCGTTCTATGCATTGGTGAAGAGGAGTACTTAGAGAATAAATTGGAACGTAAACAGGCGTTGAAGGAACAAATCCTTACTTCCTTTGGTGAAGTCGACGTAAAACATATTGGAAGGACCATCTTAGCTTATGAGCCAGTCTGGGCAATCGGAAAGACAGAAGCAGCCGATGCAGCATATGTGCATCAGACACATGAACTGATCCGCGAAATTGTTAAAGAAGCATATTATGCAGAAACAGCGGAAGCCATCCGTATCATTTACGGCGGCTCGGTGAGCAAAGACAATGTCTATGAAATTACCGCCCATGACGATGTAGACGGGGTTTTCATCGGCCGATTCGGACATGACCCTGCAAATTACAAACAAATTCTTCATACAGTGAAACAAGTAAAAATAAAATAAAAGCAAATGAAATAAAATAATAATTGATATAAAAAATGATTGAAACCTTCAACGTCCTCTCGTATATCTAAAATATATACTTTGAATCAAAAGAATCTTTTTCTGTAGAATTGTACACAGTCGAAAAAGATGCTTCCATAAAGTACGCAATTTTATTTTCATTTTTTATCAAATTGATTAAAAACGAAAATAAAAGTTGATAAAAGAAAATTAGAAGTATATAATGAAAGTAGATTAAATATACGAGAGGAGTTTGCAGAATGAAAATTGGTATTGGTGCAGACCATAACGGATATGAATTAAAAGAAACGTTAAAGAAATTTATTGAAGAATCAACCGATCATGAAGTGGTGGACTTCGGAGCACATTCCTGCGATGCTGTGGACTATCCTGGGGTTTCCTTCAATGTAGCAGAAGCCATCAGCGAGAAGAAAATAGAACGCGGTGTGCTTATTTGCGGAACTGGTCTCGGCGTTGCAATTGCAGCTAATAAATACCCGGGAATCCGCGCAGCGACAGCGCATGACACGTACTCTGCAGAACGCGCTCAATTAAGTAATAACGCCCAAATCATCGCAATGGGAGCCCAAGTCATCGGACCAGAGTCCGCTAAAAAAGTAGTGGAAGCCTATCTGAATGTAGCATGGTCCGGCGGATCTCAACGCAAAGTAGATCAAATCACTGACAGAGAAAGCCAATTTCTTGATCAGAACTTCAAAGATGCAGCAAAAAGTTCTTGTTAATGTTTTCGATATTATCATAAGGAAAAGCACTGTACGTAAGAAAATTCTTGTACAGTGCTTTTCCTTAAAGTATATATAAACAAAAAATTACTCGCTTTACAGCGCCGAAATCACTTGAATATTATGATTCACAAGAATCCGCTCTGTATCCGAATCGATGGAATCATTGGTAATAAGTACATCTATCTGATCTGTACTTGCAAATGGCGCACTAGAAGTCACCCCAATTTTAGAATGATCAATAACAGCCACAATTTTCTGCGCTTTCTTCACCATATGTTGTTTTAATTCAACCTCATACAAATTAAAATCGGTCATTCCATTTTCTACAGAAAACCCATTGGCAGAAGTAAAAAGAATATCAATATTAAGCTTGTTTAATAACTCCACCCCTAATGTGCCTTCCATTGTCGTAGAACCCTTCGTCACCACACCGCCAATTAAAATAACCGTAATATTCGGGTTATCCTTTAACTCCAGCGCTGTTTGAATCCCGCTCGTTACTACTGTCAGCCGGATCATTTGTTCATTAAGATAACGTGCTAACTCAAGTGCTGTCGAACTGGCATCGAGCAAGATACATTGCTTTTCTTCAATGAACTGAAAAGCTTCCTTAGCAATCAATGATTTTTCTTTACGGTTTTGTTTTTCACGCACAGAAAAACTGGTATCATAATCAACCTCGCTCTGTTGATTTAACATTGCCCCGCCATGTGTACGAGTTAAAAGACCGTTTTTCTCCATTTTGTTTAAATCTGTACGCAAGGTTGCTTCAGACACACCGATTTGCTCCGACAATTCTTTCACGGTCAGCCGCTGCTTATCATGCAAGAGTTCCATTATCTTGTTTCTTCTTTCCGTAACAAACATTTTCATCATCCGTCATCCTCGCAAAAAAAAGTATCTATTCCTATTCCTGATTAGTCCATAGTTGTCTATGGTGTATTATACCATAAAATGAATGAATAAAATAATAAATGAAAGCGATTGATAATTTTACTTTAAATAATGAATTTTTTTATTAAAAGTTATGTATCCATGCTCCCTTAGCAGAAACAAAGGAAATGAAATATCCTCCATCTATCGGATTCGGTTTGCTCCCGATTCTTAATAGATGAGGATATTATGAGTTTGGCAGAACCAAAATTGGGTTCACCAAAAAATTAAATCTCTGCGGATTCTAAACAAATAAACGCTCCACTTGCGCCACAATATTATCAACACAGAATCCATATTCTTCGGTTAACTTATTTCCATTCCCAGAAGCCCCAAACGTATCTATACCAATCATTACTCCATCATTCCCAAGATAACGGTCCCAGCCAAATGAAGAGGCCATTTCAATAGCAACCCGCTTCTTCACGTTAGGCAACAAAACACTCTCTTTATACGATGCCGTTTGTGCTTCAAAACGATCCCAAGATGGCATACTTACGACAGAAGCATCTATATTTTTCTCCCGCAATACTTTTTGAGCCTCGACAGCCAGCTGAACTTCAGAACCGGTTGCCAAAAGAATAGCATCAGACTCACCTTGAGAAGAATCACTCACCACATAAGCACCTTTCTTCACGCCTTCATAAGCACTTTCCTTTGTTCCTGGTAAAGTCGGCAGATTCTGCCTCGATAATACAATAGCTGTGGGCTGATCCGTTGATTCCACAGCAAGTCTCCATGCTGCCTGCGTTTCATTTCCATCCGCAGGTCTGATAAGAGACAAACCAGGCATTGCACGGAAAGAAGCTAGATGCTCCACTGGTTCATGAGTCGGTCCGTCTTCCCCGACCGCAATAGAATCATGTGTCCAAACATAGGTGACTGGCAATTTCATTAAAGAAGACAATCTTACTGCCGGACGTAAATAATCACTGAATACAAAGAAGGTGCCGCCAAATACGTTTAATCCGCCATGAAGGGCCATTCCATTAAGCGCTGCCGCCATTGCAAATTCACGCACTCCAAACCAAATATTTTTCCCGGCGTAATCAGCCTTTGAAAAATCAGATACATCCTTTATCGTTGTTTTATTAGATCCCGCCAAATCCGCACTGCCACCGATGAAATTAGGTACATTCTTCGCGATGGCATTTAGCACTTCTCCAGACGAGGCTCGCGTTGCCAGAGAAGAACCAGCTTCATAGACCGGGAGATTTTTATCCCAATTAGCCGGTAATTCTCCTTTCATCACTGATTGCAATTGTTTCCCCTCTTCTGGATACTTATCAGCATAAGCTTCTACCAGTTCATTCCAATCACTTTCTGCCTTGGCACCTTTTTCTGCAACTTTATTTTTAAAATCGTCATATACTTCAACGGGGACGTGAAAAGCACCATATTCCCAGTTATAGTTTTGTTTCGTAAGTTTCGCTTCCTCTTCACCAAGAGGCGCTCCATGCGAAGAAGAAGATCCTGATTTATTGGGCGACCCATACCCAATTACCGTTTTCACTTCAATTAGTGTCGGCTGTTCCGTATTTTGTTTCGCTGCTTTCATTGCTTTTCTCAAAGCATCGACATCATTTCCATCTTCCACCCGAATGACTTCCCAGCCATAGCTTTGAAAACGCTCCTGCACATTCTCTGAAAAAGATCTATCTAAATCACCATCTAGTGAAATATCATTTGAATCATACAAGACAACTAATTTCCCTAAACCAAGATGACCGGCTAAGGAGGCAGTTTCATGAGAAATTCCTTCCATTAAATCTCCGTCACCCACAAGTGCAAAGGTATGATGATCGACTACATTAAAACCTTCCTTATTATAAGTAGCAGCCAGGTGCGTTTCCGCTATCGCCATTCCAACAGCTGTCGCAATTCCTTGTCCGAGCGGGCCAGTTGTGGTTTCTACCCCATCCGTATGATGCACTTCCGGATGCCCTGGGGTTTTAGATCCATATTGACGAAAATTTTTAATATCATTTAATGATACGTCATAGCCTGATAAATGCAGCAAACTGTACAAAAGCATCGAACCATGACCAGCCGAAAGGACAAAACGGTCACGGTTAAACCATTTTGAACTTTTCGGATGATGCCTCATAAATTCCGTCCATAGCGTGTAAGCCATTGGTGCTGCCCCCATCGGCAGACCGGGATGTCCTGAATTTGCTTTTTCAATGGCATCAATGGATAATGTTCGAATTGTATTAATAGATAATTGTTCTGTTGATACGTTTGTAGTACTTGTCATTTTAAATCACCTTCTCCTTACTTTATATAAGCTGCTGTTTTTAATCGCCTCAATAATATAGAGGCACTCCTTAGAAATGCCTCTATATTAACCTCGTATCTATTTATTTAATTGCTCTACCCATTCTCTCATGGATTTAAAGATGATCCATACACTTGTAGCACCAGCATCTTGATTACCAAGCGCTCTTTCCCCTAAAGATTTTGCTCTTCCAAATTTCGCAATATAATTCTTAGATTTCTCTACTCCATCAGCAGCATTTTCTTCTGCTTTTTTCAAAGCTTCTAATAGTGTTGCAGAGTCAGTTACACTCTCTTTCAACCCATTAACAGCCGGCTCCAGAGCGTCAATCATTGTTTTATCTCCTAAACTGGCTTTACCCCGCTGCTTAATCGCATCTAAGGATGCACTAAAAATTTCCGAAAGTACAGGTACATCTAATTCACTTTTAGAATCCAGATCTTTTACACCGCCAAGAAACATCGTGCCGAAAATAACGCCAGAAGCTCCTCCCATAGATTGCACCATGGACATACCCGTCTTTTTAAAAATATCATTAATCGTTGTAAATTCTTGATCTTTTAGATTTTCTTCCACTTTTTCAAAGCCTACTGACATACCAATTCCATGGTCGCCATCACCAATCGCGCTATCGACTTTGGTTAACAATGGCTTATTTTCTCTTATTTTTTCTCCTGCATAGAGAATCATTGCTTTTGTTTGCGCAGCATCCAATTTTTTTACGTCCGTTGCCGTCATTGTAAATCCCTCCAACTCCATTATTTCTTGTAGTATGGTGCATTTGCCGGGGCATCATAATATGCTTTTAATTCATCATCCAATTTCAGTAAAGAAATCGAAAATCCACCCATTTCCTGGGTTGTACAATAATTATTTACATCGATATCATGAATGCCAATTCCTTTTTCATCGAGAATTTGCGCTACTTTGCGATTAACAATAAATAATTCCATTAATGTTGTTGAACCAAGGCCATTGATTAAAACACTCACTTCATCACCCGATGTCAATTGACTTTCATCTAATAACTTTTCCATTAATTGATTGGTCAGTTCATCAGCCGGCATTAGTTTGGTCCGTTCCATCCCCGGCTCCCCGTGAATACCCATCCCTAACTCTATTTCATCATCAGCTAATGTAAACGTAGGTTCCCCAGAATCAGGAATGGTTCCAGGCGATAATGCTACCCCAATAGAGTAAGTATATTCATTCGCTTTTTGTGATACCGCTGTTACTTCTTCTAAAGAAAGACCTTTCTCAGCAGCTGCTCCTGCCACTTTAATAACGAAAATATCTCCCGCAATTCCACGGCGATCTTCTTTTCTTTCTAACGGTGCAGAAACCACATCGTCCGTCACTTTAACAGTGGTCGTCTGCACATCTTCAAATTCAAGGAGCTCTGCTGCCATATCAAAGTTAAGAACATCCCCTGCATAGTTCCCGTATATAAATAAAACCCCTTTGCCAGAGTCCACTGTTTTTGCTACCTCTTGAACCGTATTCGGCGTAGGAGCAGCAAAAACGTTTCCAATCGCAACTCCGTCAGCCAACCCATCCCCAACTACACCAAAGAAAAGAGGTTCATGACCGCTACCGCCACCAGTAACAACAGCTACTTTATCTTTTAATTCTTTTTTAACGATTCCATTTACTCCATCTATTTTTTGGAAGCTACCATGATGTGCGCGCATAATTCCTTCTAGCATTTCTTCAACTACATCACCTGGATTGTTAATGACTTTTTTCATGAGAGGAACCTCCTCGGTTATTTATGTATTGTTCTGTAGAGTTCTCTCCTTTCTCTTTAAAGGAGAGAACTCTACAAGTTATAATCGTTTTACTTATATCCGTTATTGATTAATTTCACACACAATTTTAATGATTCTTCCAGTGCGTTCGAATCCGCGATTCCCTTACCTGCAATATCAAATGCTGTCCCATGAGCTGGAGTTGTAATTACAATTGGCAGTCCTCCACTAATCGTAATTCCTTTGCTAAATCCTAATGTTTTCATTCCTATTTGAGCTTGGTCATGGTACATTGCGAGCAGAGTGTTAAATGATTCTTTTTCTAACCTAAGGAACATTGTATCTGCCGGGAATGGTCCATGAGCATCCACACCATTCTTTTTCGCTTCTTCAATTGCCGGGATGATAATATCATTTTCTTCATCACCTAATAATCCATTATCTCCTGCATGTGGATTCAGTCCAGCAATTGCTATTTTGGGTTTAATACCCGCTTTAGAAACAATCTCATTAGCAAAATAGATACTTTCTAGTACACTTTCTTTAGTAATATTTTCTGCGACTTCTTTTAAAGGAACATGAGATGTCACACGCGTAAACCATACATCATTCATTACATTCACTTCACTAAATCCTGATTCTAATTCAAATACAGAAGCTACTAAATGAATATCATCCTTAAATTCATACCCTCCCTGATACAGGGCACTTTTATTCATAGAACCATAAGTTAAACCGTCCAACTTTCCTTCTTTTGCCAAATTAAGCGCATATACTAAATTGTCTCCTGCAGCTTTTCCTGAAGCAGCAGATAAAGTACCATATTCGACATCATTAGGATCAGTAGATTTTACATCAATAAGCCATAAGCTGCCCTTCGCAGGATCAACATCGTCTATTGTATCTACCTTTTGATACTTCATTTCATTACCCGCTACCTCAGCACCTCTTTGAAAGATTCTTTCGTCTCCTATTAAAACCCATGTTGCTTGTTCTAAAATTTCTTCCTTTATCATTGCTCTCGCAACAATTTCCGGTCCTACCCCTGCCGCATCTCCATATAATAACCCAACTCGTGGTTTACTCATTTAAACTCCTCCTCAATAAATAATTTCACATTCTTTGATGATGATATTTCTCTTGCCTTTCATTTTAATGAGAGCAAATATAAATCATTAATTTTCTTTATCTATTAGGTTAGCCCTCTTGCTCTTGATTTTTTCTCTTTTTAAATAATCCGCTAATTAATGGGAAAAACAACATTAATGCTGAAATAATCAATAAAGTTAAGCTAATAGGTCTTGTGAAGAAAATAGAAAAGTCTCCGCTAGACATCTCAACAGCTCTTCTAAATTGACTTTCCGTTAACGGACCTAACACGACACCCAGAATAATTGTCGCCAAAGGAAAACGGTATTTTTCAAGGATAAAACCAATAATCCCAAACACAACCATAATCAAAATATCAACATAACTATTCCGGACTGTGTAAGTACCAATAACACAAAACACAACAATAAGCGGACCTAAAATAGAATAAGGAACATTAACTATTTTTTGAAATATTTTTATAAATGGTTTTGATACAATCAGCATAACTAAATTCGCAATCAGCAATGCTGCAAATATGGTATACATCAATTCTGGCTCCGTACTGAATAGTGTCGGGCCCGGCTGCATTCCATGAAGAACAAAAGCACCTAATAAAACTGCTGCAGTTGCGCCGCCCGGAATCCCCAATGATAATAACGGAACAAGCGTCCCCATTGCTGCAGCATTATTTGCTGTTTCCGATGCAGCAATCCCCTTTGGATTACCTTTACCATAAGAATCTTTTTCTTTTTCTTTAGACCACCTTACCGTTTCACTGTAACTAAGCATAGAGGCGGTAGTTGCACCTATCCCCGGTAAAATGCCGACAAATATACCAATAATAGTAGATCTGGCCATTGTACCTTTTATTTTTTTAAATATTTCTATTTCAAATAACTTTGTTTTAACATTTGATATTACCTCTTGCACAGCATGGCTCTCTGTCGTTTTTTTAAGGAATTCCGATAAAGCAAAAAGTCCAATAATTACCGGAATCAAATCAATTCCTGATAATAAAGCTGAAGATCCAAAAGTATAACGCAATGTTCCTGTCAACGGATCCATACCTATTGTACTAATCATTAACCCGATTAATACTCCTATCAACCCTTTTGCCAAAGCCTTTCCACTAAGCGAAGCTACTACCGTCAATCCCATTACTGCTAAAGCAAAATACTCTGGAGCTGAAAAAGAGAGGGCTACGTTCGCCAACGCTGGGGAAATTAGCATCAAACAGAGTGTACCAATAACTCCTCCTACAACGGAGCAGAAAATTGCTATCCCCAGAGCTCTTCCAGGCTGCCCTTTCTGCGCCATAGGATAGCCGTCAAACGTGGTTACTACCGCTTCTGGAGTTCCTGGTGTTCTAAGTAAAATAGCACTAATAGCACCTGAAAATGCAGTTATTGCATATATCCCAGTAAGTAAAATAAAAGCCGAATCTGGTTCAAATGAATAAGTAACCGGAACCATTATTACCACCAGCATTGTTCCACTAACCCCCGGAATAGCTCCGCCCAAATATCCAATAAATATTGCAGCAATTAGCATAATTAGGTTTATTGGGTCAGTGACTACATTTAATAGTCCCGATATTAAATAATCCAACATTGTGTTGCCCCCTTACAACTTAGTAAAAAAACAGGCTGAGTTCTCTAAAAACACCTATACCCCTTGGTAATGGGATTTGTAATAAAACAGAAAACAGAATAACAAAAACTACCATTGTTATAATTGAAAATAAAATAGCCGTTAATTGTTTTTTTGTACCAAGTAAAAGCGTAATGCCATATAAGAACAAAACGGTAGAGAAAATAAAACCAATTACATTCAGCAATAATACATAAATAATTACTACCAATAAAGAAACAACCGGAATGGACAAATGAAATATTTTCTTTACTGGTGCTGCTTCTTCTTTAGCTATTAATTCCTCTGACTTCATTACCTTTGCTTTAATTAATGTGCTAACAATCCCGTACAGTCCCAAAAAAATCATTAAAATCAGAAGAATATATGGCCATGTCGCTGGTCCAATAATAAAAGATTGATTTGTACTCTGGATTTGAGGAGTAGAAGCAAGAAAAAAAATAGCAAAGATCATGACAATACTATAGAAAATATAGTCTTTTTTTGCTTGATTCATTTTCGTCCCACCTTTATATCGTAATGCTTAAGAAAGGAGGGTTCTTCCCTCCCTTTCTCAATTAATTTCCTTGCAATTCATCAGCAACTTCTGTATATCGTTCAATTAACTCCTCTGTCCGCTGTGTAAACTCTTCTGAATCCATCCATCCTTCACGTAAGTGCAGATAATTTTCCTCTTCATACGCTTTATATTCTTCAGAATCATAGACTTCTTTCATAGCCTCTTCTAATACACTAATAATTTCAGGGTCAGCATCGCTTTTTATATAAAAACCACGCTCATTCCCATCTGTTAAGTCCCAACCATTCTCAACCGTTGTGGGTAAATCTGGAAATTCATCTAATCTCTCTTCTGAAAAAACTACAAGAGGTTCAACTGAACCATCATCATAAAGCGCTTTTGCCGGACCGAATTCTTCAACCATTGCATCTAAATGTCCTCCAATAACTCCAGCGTGCATATCACCTGCACCTTCCATCGCTATAAAACTCAAATCTACTTCTGCTTCTTGTCCTAGAAGAAATACTGTAAATTCATCCATCCCCATAGAACCTGTTCCACCTACAGTAATTTCACCTGGGTTGTCCTCTGCAGCTTGGATAAAATCTTCAATGCTGCTATATTTATCAGGGTCTACCCAAAGCGCATATGTATCACTTTGAAAACGGGCAATTGGGGTAAAATCATCTAACCCATGCTGATTCGTACCCGCAGCTACTGTAAGCGGGAAAGCAGCATCCCCCACTAAAGTATATCCGTCTGATGGAGCATTATAAGCATTCTGAGCCGCAACAACCCCAGCTCCTCCTTCTTGGTTAACAACATTAATATTTACTCCTAAAATATCTTCTAACTCCGAAGTCACAGCACGTGCAAATAAGTCTGTTCCTCCTCCTGCACCATGCCCTACTAAAACTTCAATGTTTCTTTCCGGATAATTATTTGCCGCATTACCCTCTTCACTGTTTCCCCCGCATCCTGCCAATAACATCATCACGGATAATAAAACAAGACCTATTTTAAACTTCATAATAATCCTCCCTCATCCTTTATAAATATTGAAAATCAACTAGCGTTAAATTAAAAACCTAAAAATATTACTGTAAAACGGAAATTAGTTATCCTGGTTAACACCATCTGTAATCGGTCTCAATTTTTCCTCAACATATTTCCCAACATTTAAAATCACCTGATTCGGGTCTTCCGCAGCCTCTTCTGTTTCCTCTTCAATCATTATCCACCCCTGGTAACCGCTATCTTTTAAAGTCTGTACGATATAAGGGAAATCAATATCTCCAGTGCCCATTTCCTTCCACTCAAAATTATTAGAACAATCTTTAAAATGTACATGTTTGATAATAGAAAGATTCTCTTTAATAATTTCTTCTGGGCGCATTCCTCCAGCTTTTATATGACCAGCATCAGGAGTATAACTCATATATGTTTTATCTAGCAGTTCAAACAAAACATCATAGTCTTGCTTTGTTCTGAAATAAGAAGTTTTTGGTGAAGCAGGATGAAAAGAAGCTTGTACTCCTTTTTCATATGCTCTTTTTCCTACGGCATTTGCACAAGCGATAATCTGCTTTTGACGCTTTAATAAATTATCTCTATTAGGACCGACACGAGACGGGAGATTCATAACTGCTCCAGGAAAATTTATCAGATAATCAATATAATAGTCCGCACGTTCCTTTTCTTTTTCTGTTTCTTCATCATTTTCCCAAGTAAAAGGTACTGTTAAAGCTGCTAAATATATACCTCTTTCATCTAATGCTCTTTTTAGTTTTTCAGGATTATTTTGATATCTTCCTAACATCGCAACCTGTACGTCTACCCCTTTAAATCCTGCATCCTTCACTGTGTTCATTACATTGTCTAAATAGTCTGTCTCTTTATCGTAATCTAGTTCCCAAGTTGATGTATGACAACCAAATTTAATACTCATTTGTAACCTCCCTATTTGTATAAAGGATAAAACTTTAAAAGTGACTTGAAATCGGTTTCAAAATCCTTAGATTAATATTATCATTTATTTTCGATTTGTCAATAATATTTTTGTTTTTTTGTGATAAATTTAGTTAATATTTTTTTTCGTTGTTGATTATGTTTGTAATTATTAATTATATCATTTTCATTTTGATTATTTTCCCAATTAAACCAACGAAAAGACCTATCTTATTTAAATTTCTCTTTTTTAACAAGTTCAATTACTTAATTCTTGCTATCTTATATAACTTAGATGCAGCGTTTGAGCATACTTATTGAAGCTACTCTGATTAATTACAATAGGTGTCAGAAATTACGAAATCATCAGGTTTTCAATATGAATGATTAAATACTATCTTTAACTCTAAAAGAGTCATCGTTTATTAGCCTTTAAAACATTATGTTAAACGAAAACATTTGAAAAAAATCAAAAACAGGAAATTCATAAATAGAATTAAGAGATGTTGAAAAATCTACTTAGAAACATTTACAACATTGAAGGCAAAACAGAACAATAATGGAAAGGTTTTATTTAACAACCACCGAGGAAAACATTTTGAGGGTTTCATTGTCTTATGGAGAAATCTATTACTTACGCACATAAAAAAGGGGTGTCAGTATATGTAGTTACCTAACTGAATACCCCTCATAGTTTATTCTTTATCAACAAGATAAAGTGAAATACTCTCTAATAGATCATCGCAGCTATCTGCATGAACTCTTAATTTTAAAGGTTCTGTCAAATCCAGGCTGAATATCCCCATAATGGATTTTGCACTTAATATATATGTGTCAGAAATAACCTCTGCCTTGTATTCAAACCCAGATACTCTTTCTACAAAATCTTTAACGTCATTAATTTTATCTAATTTAACATAACGCTCAACCATCAAACTCCTCCTCCAATACTTTTCTTTATCATCTAGCTCTTCTATAATAGATTATAATGCATTTATTCTATCAAGATATATACTATTTATTTTCTCATTCATCCCGTATTTTGTAAACTTTTTTCAAACCTATTGTATCTATCTGCATAGATAATAATTAAGTAAGTCAAGATAATTACTGCATTTAAGGAGGCGTTCCTTTGAACCATGGTCTAATTCATCATATTGAAATTTATGTTACTAATTTAAATAAAACGATTCATTTTTGGGACTGGTTTTTAAGCGAGCTGGGATATACACCTTTTCAAAATTGGGACGGCGGGCAAAGCTGGAAACTGGGAGAAACGTATCTCGTTTTTGTACAAGCGGAAGAAAGATTTCTGGATATTCCTTATCATCGATGCCGAGTTGGCTTAAATCACTTAGCCTTCCATGCAGATTCCCGGAGATTTGTAGATGACATGACGAAAAGGCTCCAGCAAAGAGGGGTATCTATTCTTTATGCTGACCAACATCCATTTGCGGGCGGAGACAATCATTATGCCGTTTATTTTGAAGATCCGGATAGAATAAAAGTAGAGCTGGTTGCACCTTAATATCAGCTATTTGTTGTACAACGGATGTAGTATAGTTTAATGCCTATATAAAAAAGCAAATCCTATTTTCAATGGATTTGCTTTTTTATATAGGCATTTTCAATTTTGAAAAAGGTAGAGAATTTAAAATGGATTACACATGTTTTATTTACTCTTTTCCTCTATCGGATGCTAGCCTGAGGGAAGAAGACTCATTAGCTACATAATGCTTTTATTTCTACTTTTTGAGCTTTTTAAATTCAATTATTAACTATATTAAATTTAATTTTTTCTAACATCATATGTTGTTTAAACTACTTTGATTTCCTATGATCTAAGCGTTCCAAACTAAGACTGTACTCTTGAAAATTATTTGCTAAATTCCTACCACCCTATACTTCCAATACATAAACTTCTAACTAAAATTCGAAAGCAACATGTAATACAGAGATAGACGCAGTAAAAGGCTGCTCTTTTACAGAAACCTATGTTTAATCCGCTTTTAACAACTTATTTATGCAGAAACAACTATTTTTAGCGTTTGAATTAAAAACCTAATAAGTATAGCATTGATTCTGCCGGCTCATAACAAACTCTGTGTATTATAAAGTAATTGGTAACGTTATTAGAAAAGCAGTACATAAAATTGGAGGGTATTTTTACATATGATGAAATTTAAGAAATTCACTTGGAAAAGTCTCGGTATAATTACTGGTTTATCTTTATCACTCATTGTTGCAGGCTGCAATTCCAATGATGGGGACGTACACGCTGAAGCAAATATTAGTGACGAACTGGATTATACAATCACTGGAACAGAACCTGGTGCCGGGCAAACTCTAAAAAATGAAGAAGTTTTAGATTCCTACAATAATCTTGCTGGTTGGGAGCAGGAGCTGTCTTCCGCAGGAGCAATGTTAACGCAATTAAGTGATGCTATTGAAAATGAAGAACCAATCGTTTTCAGTGCTTGGTCTCCTCACTATAAGTTTGCTCAGTGGGATTTAAAATACTTAGATGATCCACAGGGAATCCATGGAGATGAAGAACAAATCACAACGATAGTCAGAGAGGGCCTGAAGGATGAAATGCCTGAAGCTTATACAATTCTTGATCGTATCGAGTTAGAGCTTCCAGACGTAGAAGAAGCGCTATTAGAAGCTCAAGAAAAGGATTTTGAAACAGTAGCGCAGGACTGGGCAGATGCTAATCAGGAAATTGTTACAGAGTGGACAGATGGCGTAGATTCTGTAGATGGCACTTCCATTGAGTTGGCTCTTTTACCCTGGGATGATGCTATTTTCACAGCAAATATTGCTAAAATTGCATTAGAACAACAAGGGTTTCAGGTAACATTGACACAGGTTGACCCAGCTATTATGTTTGAATCCATCGCTACCGGAAGTGCTGATGCATCCTTAGCTGTATGGATGCCCGTGACACATGCCGAATTATATGAGCAATACGAAAGCGATTTTGATGATTTGGGACCAAACTTAGATGGTGCTAAGACTGGTTTGGCAGTACCAGCTTATATGGATATTGATTCACTTGAGGATTTAGAACCAAAGGATTAATTCTTAGCTCTAATCATTGTTATATAATTAAAAGGTTTCCATTCAATAAATATATCTATTGAATGGAAACCTTTTTTAAGTCTGATATCCACACATCTACATGAGAATCTTTTATTCCTAATAACTCTGTGATAAAATGATGATGCACTCTTTTCCTCTCCCATTCCTTTTGTCTCGACAACTCAAGGGTATCAGAGAGAGGAAAAGGAGTGTATTTTTTTGCCTTCTTTCCATCTGACGATGGAACGGAGGACACCACCACATTCAGTATAGAGCCTTATAAACACAAAAAAACGCCCTACCCTTTATAGGATAAGCGTTTAACACTAAGCTTCCAAGCGGACTCGAACCGCTGACCCCCACCTTACCATGGTGGTGCTCTACCAGCTGAGCTATGGAAGCAAAAGGCTCCACAGGTAGGATTCGAACCTACGACCGATCGGTTAACAGCCGATTGCTCTACCACTGAGCTACTGTGGAATATAAATTAAATATGTAAAAAAATAAGCCTGGCGGCGTCCTACTCTCGCAGGGGGAAGCCCCCAACTACCATCGGCGCTGAAGAACTTAACTTCTGTGTTCGGCATGAGAACAGGTGTGACCTCTTCGCTATCGCTACCAGACTTACTTAATATAG
>NZ_JBVFXI010000013.1:0-44579 GCF_055524595.1 Oceanobacillus sp. B139/18
TATTCATTGATGATTCAGATTTAATTTGCAGATTTTATAATAAAGTGGAGGTATACCCAAGTCTGGCTGAAGGGATCGGTCTTGAAAACCGACAGGCGGGTCAAACCGCGCGGGGGTTCGAATCCCTCTACCTCCTCCATACATAATTGTTAATTGGCTTGGTAGCTCAGTCGGTAGAGCAGAGGACTGAAAATCCTTGTGTCGGCGGTTCGATTCCGTCCCGAGCCACCTTTTTTAAATTCATAGTGGAGGGATAGCGAAGTTGGCCAAACGCGGCGGACTGTAAATCCGCTCCCATCGGGTTCGTAGGTTCGAGTCCTACTCCCTCCACCATCTTAAATATGCGGGTGTAGTTTAGTGGTAAAACCTCAGCCTTCCAAGCTGATGATGAGGGTTCGATTCCCTTCACCCGCTCCATTACTAAAATGGGCCTGTAGCTCAGCTGGTTAGAGCGCACGCCTGATAAGCGTGAGGTCGGTGGTTCGAGTCCACTCAGGCCCATTACTTATACATATATTCACAGTGCAAATTTCATACATTCGTATGTTAATATAAGAATTATCATTGTCCCCTTAACGCAGAAGGATAGAGTAACAGCCTTCTAAGCTGCTGGTCAAAGGTATAGACTCTCTCTGTGAGGTCTTTTTTTTATGGGGAGGAAAGTATTCGAATGGCTGAAAGACGTCTCTGTAAAGTCGTTAAATGGTGTGGAGGCCTTATTCCAGTCAATATGTGACGTTGGTGAAAAAAATTCCTATCTTTTTTGAAAGGGGACAGGGATGGAAATTCGCTAACGTTTTTTTCATTTTTATATAGAAATCAAATGGCTTTCCCGATAATATAAGAGCAGAAGCAATTGGTGCTAAATTGAAAGAGAAAAGGATGTGGCGTATTGTTGGTGAAATACAACACAATGTAAATGCTTCTAAATAATGCAATATGTGAGCCAGGGGGACTATAATAGAATGGATGGAGAAAATCGAACCTGTATGCATATCGGTACGTTGCCATTTATATAGACTTACCAGATGAAGCACTCAAAATAAACAGAATTTTTTTAGACGGAAAAGACAAAATATTAAAACATAAAAGTAGTATTTCATGTAGAATAGCTAAAATATCACTAAATAAATAGGAAATCGAGGGATGGTATGGATCAAAAAACATTAATTAAAAAATTTAATAAGCAGGCAGAAAAATATGATAAACGGCGTAAGAATGATCCAATGTCTCGTTTTCGCCGACGAATTTTTCAAGAAGCAGAAGGAAACGTTTTGGAAGTTGCTATTGGCTCGGGTCTTAATTTTCCTTTTTATCGTAGAGATATAGAACTGACAGGGGTGGATTTTAGCCCCGAAATGTTGAAAAAAGCAGCGCATGCGGCGAAAGATTATCCTTTTCAAACGACGCTTATCCAAAATGATGTGGAAAGAGTGGATTTTGATGCGAATAGCTTTGATACCATCGTATCTTCTACTAGTTTTTGTGCCTATCAAAGACCAGTGGATGTCCTGAATAAGTTTCAAAAGTGGTGCAAGCCGGAAGGGAAGATACTGATGCTGGAACATGGGATTAGCGATAATAAACTCCTGGCAGGAATGCAAAAAATGGCAGATCCATTGGCAGTAAAGATTGTAGGGTGCCATCAAAACAGAAATATTTCTGCTATTGTAAAAAATGCTGATATGAAGCTTGTCAGGGAGGAGCGTTATTTGGCAGGCTCTTTGTATTTGATATGGGCTAAACCATGTTAATGAATGGTTTTGCAAAGATTAGATTTTTCCCACATCAGTGAATTCAAACGTTTTTCCGAGATTTTGCCTATATATTAAAAACACACATGAAATGGAACCAAATACAGAAATCAGACCTGGGTCGCTTGTGCGTCAAAAAGCTAGATGATTTAATAAGATATAATTAGCAGCTTTCATGAGGCTAAAAATAGCACTAAGGGGGAATTTAATCATCCAAACAACAAAAAGCGCATTTGGATGTTTTGTTGTATTATCTTACATCATTTTTATTGTACTTTTTCTGATTATCGGTATCAGCATGATGTTTGGTGCGCCAGAGAGCATAACAAACCTTTTACAAATCATAGCTGCATGGTCATCCACCTTTGCATTTATTATTTTATTTAAAAAGATTTATCCCGGATTAAGGCTGAAGGATTTTGTTAAACAACAATTTGCGCCAAAGGTTAAATTTTCTGTTCTCAGCAGCGTGTTCATCCTCCAAATTATCATCATCGGCATAACCATATTTCTATTATCAACTTCAACAACTTCAACGGAAGGTGCAGCAATATCGTATACCAGTATGGGAATCTTATCTCTCGTATTTTTCGATCAATTCGTCCGGGGGCCTTTAGGTGAAGAGTTGGGGTGGAGGGGGTATGCCTTAAATGAACTTCAAAAGAAACATTCTCCTTTATCAGCAGCATTCATCATAGGTGTTTTATGGGGTTTTTGGCACATGCCATTATGGTTTGCCTCAGGGTATACTGGGATAGACTTAATCAAGTATATCGTCCTGTTTATGATTGGGATTATTTCTTTTTCCATTATTGTGACGTTGTTTTATAATTTAAACAACAATCTGCTCATACCGATTGTTGCCCATCAGATATTTAATTTTTCCCTTGTAATCATTAGAGGAGATTTATTAGATATATTGGTATATGTTATGCTGTTTTATTTTGTTGTGGCGTTACTGTTTGTTGTTATTAATCCAAAGCATATTTTATACAAGAAAAGTATATAAGTATTTGGCATCTTCTAAAATAGATAATATGATATGAAAGGGAGATGGATATAATCCATTTTGAAATAGATATCTTGTGAGGAAACAAAGTATTTGATACGCTAACTTTAAGATGAAGAAAGTAAAAATAATTCAGTTTAAAGGATAATGAATTCAAGGAAGAAAGCGCTTGCTAATTGTTTTAGGCTATACAGTTTTGAATTAAGCTTTAACGAAGAATAATGTTGCTTCCTGTAAAGAAGAAACGACTGTATAAGCGGGCAAAAGGAGGAAGCATAGATGTCGAGTCATCTATCAAATTATCAAAAAGCACTGCAAATCCAGCGGGAAATTTCGGAGACTCTGAATAAGAGCATGGACCTCCATGAAATGCTGCAATTATCATTAGAACGCTTGCTTGAATTAATGGAATTGGAAACCGGATGGATTTTTTTAACGGAGGATGCTACTTTTTACCGTCTTGCTGCTGATTATCAACTTCCGCCTGCGATGGCTGATAACAGAGAAGAACTGATGCATTGTCAGGAAGGATGCACCGATTGTACGTGTTTGCAGCTTTATTGGGAAGGACGTATGAAACAGGCTGTCAACCATGTGAAATGTTTTCGTCTTAAACAAGCTGTTACGGATAAGATGGGTGAAACACGGGGACTTACCCATCATGCGAGTATCCCTCTTACGATTCGCGGGAAGAAAATCGGCTTGCTTAATTTAGCTTCACCTGGGCGTCTTCGTTTTCAAGAGGAGGACCTTATCCTTTTGGAAACCATTGCTTATCAAATAGGTGCAGCAGTAGAACGGACGCGTTTGCACGTGGAGCAAACAAAAGAAGAAGTAAATGATACTGCACGTTATCTTATCAATGCTTATGCCAATGCCGAAAAAATTAAACATGAAATTGGAAATGTTCTTAACCGAAATGAATTGTTTCAGAGAATCATGCAAGCGTTACATCATCATTTACCCCATTGGACACATGCCGCTATTATTACAATGGAGGAAGAGAGGCTGACCGTCCAATTCCATTCAGATGAACATGGGCCTAAAGAAGTTTTTGATACGGAACAAGAAATAAACCTTTCTCGACCAGATTTCATTCGAAAAGCTTATGCACAACAGCGTGTTACACAGAACAATAAACAGCCGTTGCATTTTTTCTCTTTAAAAGACTATCAATCTCTTTATTCCATTGCTTTTCCTTTGTTTATGCGTGATAGACCTGAGGCAACATTCGGTGTGTTATTGCTTAGCCGAAACACCACAGCATGTGATCATTTGGAAATCGGAATGCTGGAAGGACTCGCTGATCATCTTTCTATGGGTATTGAGCGTATCCGTCTACATGAAGAATGGGAAGCATTGCTTGTCGATAAGGAAAGAAATCGACTTGCACGGGATCTACACGACTCTGTCAATCAAAAATTGTTTGCTCTCTCATTAATATCAGGTGGGCTGCAAAGATTAATTGATAAGAAGGAACGTGCCATTTTGGAAGCTGTTCTGGAAGTTCAGCAGCTTTCAAAAGAAGCTTTAATAGACATGCGGAGTTTGATTTGGCAGCTTCGTCCCAATCACCTTGAACAGGGACTGATTACTTCATTCCACGAATATGCACAAAAAATTGGGCTGGATTTATCTATGGAGGCTCCGGATGATTTAGAGATAAATCAATCGTATAAAGAAGCATTGTGGCGAATTGGACAGGAAGCATTGAATAATATTCAAAAACATGCTGGGACATCTAAAGCTGCGATGGTCATACAATCAGATGCTGATGGCTTTACAATGAAAGTGAGAGATCAAGGCAGTGGAGGTGCTGTTGAGAAACAGCAATCCCTTGGTATTACAAGTATGAAAGAAAGAGTCGAAGAACTTGAAGGTTCTTTCCATATAAATAGTGAAAAAGGAAAGGGTACGACGATTATTGTTCGTGTTCCAATCCATCGAAAAGGAAGGTGATATTCTTTGAAAGTATTACTTGTCGATGATCATCTTGTCGTTTTAAAAGGTCTGCGCTTTTTTCTGCAAACAAGGCCTGGTATCGATATTATAGGTGAAGCCCAGGATGGAAAAGAAGCATTGCAGCAAGTGAAAAAACTGCAGCCGGATATTGTGTTGATGGATGTGATCATGCCAAATATGGATGGAATCGAAGCGACCAGACAAATAAAAGCAGACTATCCTGAAGTGAAGGTGGTTATACTCACTAGCTCCTCTGATAAGGACCATGTTATACCGGCAATTCGTGCGGGTGCCAGCGGTTATCAGCTAAAAGATGTTGACCCAACCTTTTTGGAAGAAACCCTCATCGCTGTTATGGAGGGAGGAACTTCGCTTCATTCGCAAATAACTAGCCATTTAATGGTGCATGTCGCCAAAGAAGATGAGAAACAATCCAGCTACTATGAATTAACACCTAGAGAACGGATGGTTTTGAAACATATCACATATGGAGAAAGTAACAAGGAGATTGCTGCAGCACTCTATATCACAGAGAAAACGGTGAAAACACATATTACAAGTATCCTTGGTAAAATGGAGGTTCAAGATCGAACTCAAGCGGCGATTCATGCTTTAAAACATAGATGGTTTGAAGTATAAGTATACGACGGTCGTCGTAGAAAAGGTCTTATTTATGGTAAGGCCTTTTTTCTATGGGATTTTTAGACAGCTGTAGGATGTGCTTTATTTTAAGGGTTAGTATAGTGAAAGTAGATAAAAACAAGAAATAAAGGAGAGTGAAGAGAATGATGAATCAAAAACAATTGCCTGGGTGGGCAAGGGAGTATTTGCACTATATTCAGGTCTCTGTTAAAGAGCCTTCGCTGGAATATTTAACTGAAATATCCAGCGCTCATTTAAATCAAATTCCTTTTGAAAATATTAGCACGTTGCTGCAATTGGAGGAATATCAAAAAAAAGGGAAGCTTGTTCAAGATGAAAAGCGGTTTGTTAGACAGCTATTTCAGTATCATATGGGCGGGACGTGTTATGTAATCAACAGTAGTCTTCATCAGCTATTAAAACAGCTTGGCTTCCAAAACCGTTATGCTTTTTTAGGCGGAAGGCATGTTGCTTTGCTCGTTCAGATACCAGGTGAAGAGGAAGAAGTGTATGTAGATGCTGGTAATGGTGCTCCTTTTTTTGAACCGGTTCATTTGCAAACAGACCCGATGAATGTCTCCCGATTTGGAAATGTTGAGATAAAACTTCGTCCGGGAAATGAACCAGGAACGTATAGGTATTACCGATATGTGAATAGAGAATTATCTGAGAATATAGTCTGGGATTTTGATACAAAGAAAATCTACCAATTTGATGATTTTCAGCAGGCAATCAAAGAATATTTCCAGCCTAATGGATTATTTACGTCTGATTTACGTTGCCAAATTTGGCAATTGAATCAACGGCGGTCTCTATCTTTAGTTAATAATGTGTTAAGTATTCAATATAGTGATGGAGAGGTTGAAAAGCATATATTAGCAGATCGTCAAGCTATTCGCGAGGTTATCAATCAGGAATTTGAACTTCCTAAATTGCCAGTCGAAAATGCCATAGATGTGCTTGAGGAACTTGGAATGGATATTTTTAAAAAGTTAAAGGGAGATTTGTAGAAGTGAACAATAACCTTGAGTATGGAAATGGTTAAGTCATATTAAAAGGAGAGCAGGCAGCTATGAGTAACACAAACGATAATCAAAATGGCAGTAATGCGCATATTGATGAAGCGCAAAGGGCAACATGGCGAGAATGGATAGGGCTTGGAGCATTAACTTTAGCAGTTTTTATGCTTTCAACCGACATGACCGTTCTCTTTCTTGCCACACCATCAATTGCTGCTGATTTGGAACCAAGCAGTACACAAATGCTTTGGATTATTCATGTTGGCGAATTGCTGGCTGTGGGATTCGCATTAACGATGGGGCGTTTGGGTGACAATATAGGGAGAAGGCGATTGCTTGTGATTGGTGTAACTGTCTATGGGGCAGCCTCCTTTATTGCTACAATTTCGACGGAGCCTTGGATGTTGATTGCGACAAGAGCACTTCTTGGTGTAGCGGCTGCAACTGTGATGCCGTCCACGATGTCTTTACTACGCAATATGTTTTTCAATCCAAAACAATTTTCAGTAGCAATTGCTATTAACCTTAGCGCATTCTCAGCTGGCATGGCGCTAGGGCCTCCAATGGGCGGTTTACTCTTGGATTACTTTGGATGGGGAGCTGTATTTCTCATTAATGTTCCGATTGCCATTGTATTGTTAGTTATATCGCCCCTACTTCCTGAGTATCGCAACAAGGATTCAAAACGTCTCGATTTTATCAGTGTTTTGTTATCCTCATTCGCATTGATAACTTTGATTTTCGGTTTGCAGGAAATGGCTAACGCTGGTTTTAATATGCTTTACGCTGGATCTGTAGTGATTGGTATTGGAGTTGGAGTACTGTTTATTCGTCGGCAGTTAAAAGCGGAAGATCCACTATTGGATTTGAGCATGTTTCGAATTCGCAAATTTAATTTTTCATTGATTGCTTTGATGATTATATTACTTGTAACGACTGGGGCAGATATGCTTTTTGCACAACATTTGCAAGCAGTTGTAGGACTGACTCCAACAGAGGCAGGTCTTCTGTTGATTATCCCTGCACTCTTGTCGATGGCGGGAACGTTAATATCTCCTGTGCTTACAAGATGGATACGTCCGGCATATGCTATGGTAGCAGGTTTGTTAACTGCTTCAGCTGGTGCATTATTTATTATGTTAACTGTGCATGATGCAGGAGCACTTCTGTTAATTATTGGTGCTTCCCTTCTCGCATTCGGAGTAGGTCCTGCTATGACGATTACCGGTGAGCAGCTTATCTCCAGTGTTCCACAAGAGCGCGCTGGCTCAGCTTCTGCGATGTCCGATGTAAGCAGCGGATTTGGCTCGGTAGTGAGTATTGCATTCATTGGGAGTCTTGGAATGTTAGTTTACCGTTGGGTGCTGATGAATTCTATTCCTGCTGGAGTGCCTGCAGAAATAGCTGATTCAGCCATGGAAAACGTTGGTTCAGCTGTTGCCGTATCAGAAAGATTCCCGGAAATGCTTCAAGCTATACAGTCATCATTTACCATTGCGCTTCAAACGGTCTATGGAATAACTGCGATTGGTTTGATTGTCTTAATGGTTACTATTGTATGGAAGTTTAGGTTTATAGGGAAAGAGAAGTAAGCTGTTATTTATAGTTATTCTGTTTTCCAGAAAAGATAAATAGGAATGATAACCCTTTTAGACAGGATAGTCTAAGGGGTTTTTCATTGTAAAAAAGATTTATACAATAGAGACATCTGTTATTAAAATAATTTGTTCAAGCTATATAGATGTTAAGCAAGATTTTTTACATGTTACCCTGCATGTTATCTCTTATCTCCCCAATTACGGTTTCTATTTCCATAGTATAAAGGAAAAGGAGTGATAAATAATGAATTTACCAACAGCAATTGTTGTGTCCACAGCTATTATTTGTTTAACATTTTTCGTGATAGCTATCTCTTTGAAAGTTGTGAGGAGTGAATGAAAATCCGCATTGTAAAAATTGCCACATAAACTTATTATTTTTTAAACAACTATTTCAGCATTTCATACCTCGAGCCACGCATGTTATTCCATTCTTCAAGGCAACCCTTTATTCCTTCGCCATAATATAAATGAAAGGAGATAGTGAGTATGCTGACGATTCAAGATGTAACGAAGCGCTATGAGAAAACAGAGGCATTAAAAAATATGTCGATGACTATCCCTGAGGGCACCTGCTATGGGCTGGTAGGTCCCAATGGTGCGGGAAAATCCACTTTAATTAAGATGATTACTTCTATTATCCGCGATTACGAAGGAAAAATTGAATTTAATGAACAACGAATCTCCGATAAAACAAAACAGAAATTAGGCTATGTTCCACAGGATATTGTATTGGAAGAGAATATCACAGCATCCGGCAACTTATATTTATTTGGAAGAATATATGGATTAAAAGGAAACAAACTGGCTCAACGGACAAAGGAAGTGCTGGCGCTAATCGGTCTTAGCGAAAGGAGCAAAGATAAAGTATCCACTTTTTCAGGGGGAATGAAGCGCAGGCTGAATATTGGCTGTGCACTGATGCATAATCCGGAGCTTATCATCATGGATGAGCCAACAGTCGGTATCGATCCCCAATCAAGGCAATATATATTTCAAATGATTGAAGAAATGAAAACAGCAGGGAAGACGGTTATCTATGCCAGTCATTACATGGAGGAAGTGGAAAGACTCTGTGACGATGTTGCATTTCTCGATAGAGGGAAATTGATAGAGAATGGAGCGGTAGGTGAATTACTTCAACAATATGCGGTGCCATCCATTTATATTAAAGCAGATCATATTTCGGCTGAACAGCTGGAATCGTATGGTGATGTTTCGCAGGAGAAGGATGCATTTTTAATCTATACAGAAGAAGCGCTGTCAGCGATGGAAAATCTGATTTCCTATTGCAGAGAGAAGAAAATAGATGTAGAGCGGCTGGAGCTTGTTCGCCCACGGTTGGAAGATGTATTTTTCCGGTTGACTGGAAGTAACTTGAGAGATTAAAAATAAAGCTGGAGGTGTTCATAATGAATGCTGTTATGATAGTAGAATTAAAAAAACATGTACAGGATAAAGGGCTTGTTTTTTGGATATTCTTACTGCCTATTCTATTTACGGTATTATTTATTGCTATCTTTACTTCTGGAGTCGACGATGCGACGAGGCAAGAGGTTATTCAATCCATTGTTCCAGGATATGTAGTGATGTTTGTATTTTTTATTATGATTTCGATGGTGCAGGTATTTATTAAAGACAGAGACAAAGGGATAACGGCAAGGCTGGCAAGCACACCACTCAAAAGCTATTCCTATTTACTGGGAAAATGGTTACCCTTCATGTTTATTGTATTATTTCAGATTATTGTGTTATTTTTATTTGGAAAGGTCGTTTATGATGTTTCATTAGGTGAGCCGATTATTTTATTGATTTTATCCTTGTTTATTACATTTACAGTGACAGCAATCGGGATCGCTATGTCACTGACAGTAAATACCGAAAATATGGGGATTGCGATTACACAAATTATTGCTCTCGGTGGAGCGATGCTAAGCGGATTATGGATGCCCCTTGAAATGCTTCCGGACTTTATGCAGACAATCGCCCGTTTTCTGCCGCAATACTGGGCACACCAGTCTTTCCAGGATGCGATGGCAGGAACCACGCAAGCTTCGGAGTTATTCCAGACGTTAGGTGTCTTATTAGCGATTGGATTAGCTGCATTTAGTATTGCCATTATCCGGTACCCATATTTTCTGAAACGAGCTGTGAATTAGCCGTAGATGTGAAACGAATGTGGAGGGGTCGGAATGAAAATAAACATTGATATCGATGATAACCATGAAGAAACGCAAATCACTATCCAGGCTAAGGAATGGACGCAGGAGCTGGAGGATATTGTGAATGTGATTAAAAGGAAAAAACAGCAGCGTTTATTTGGGGTTGATGAGGAACAGACGGTCCTGCTGGAACCAAAGGAGATTGATTTTATTCATGCGGAAAAACGAAAAATCTATGCGGTGTCCAAGGATTGGCGTTTTGAAGTGCGAATGAAGCTGTATGAAGTGGAGGAGTTCTTAGTTCCATATGGTTTTATGCGCTTTTCCAAGTCGGTTATCGGGAATATCCATCGTATTGAAAAATTTGAAGCATCCTTTAATGGAAATTTATGTGTTTATTTTCAATCTGGCAACAAGGAATATATTACGCGAAAATATGTCAGCGCCATTAAAAACAAACTAATGCAGGGAGGACAGTAATATTATGATACTTGAAATGTTGAAGCGTTCGACACTGGGCATCGCTTTCGGAGCGATATTAACGTTTATTGTCCTCACCATTATGAAACTCAATGCTGTGGAGTCAACAGTTTCGGAAATATGGATGCATATGGGAGCAAGCATGTTAATGGGCGTCTATTTCGGCATATCTTCGCTTATCTTTGGAGAAAGCGGGAACCATCTGATTAAAAAATCGATTATCCATTTTGTCCTTACGTATAGTTTTTGGCTGATTATTGCTGGTTTAGTCGGCTGGATTCCTCTCAACGGCTGGGTTATTTTATGGGGCAGTTTGATTTTTATCCTCCTGTATGTCGTAAACTGGTTCTGCTGGTATCTATACTTTAAAAGACAGGAAGCGGCGTTAAATAAATATTTGCATAAAAATAAGTAGGTGTGGAGGCTGGAACGCTTTTTCTGAATGAGGATTATTTGGATAAGTGATGTTCCAGTCTTTTTTGATTGGATAAGCTGTAATTATAATTCTGTCTTTTTGTACTCTGCAGCCCTCTTATGATAATATTATCATGGACAAAATAAAAAAGAAGCAGTATCGATGACTGCTTTAACATATAGGATAAGTATATAATGCCTTATCCATCCATAAATGAGAGGATTGAAATGGAGAAATGACTAATAATTTTTGGCGTGATTTACCACGCCCGTTTTTTATATTGGCGCCGATGGAGGATGTAACGGATGTTGTTTTCCGTCACGTTGTAGCTGAAGCAGGCCGCCCGGATGTCTTTTTTACAGAGTTTACAAATACGGAGAGCTATTGTCATCCAGAGGGCATTTATAGTGTGCGCGGGCGTTTGACTTTTACCGAGGACGAACAGCCGATGGTTGCCCATATATGGGGGGACAAGCCGGATAATTTTCGTGAGATGAGCATTGGAATGGCGGAAATGGGCTATAAAGGCATAGACCTTAATATGGGATGTCCTGTGCCGAATGTGGCTTCCAAAGGAAAGGGAAGCGGATTGATTCTTCGTCCGGAAGTAGCAGCGGAGATCATCCAGGCTGCCAAAGCTGGCGGAATCCCTGTCAGTGTGAAAACGCGACTTGGTTATTCAAATATAGATGAATGGCGTGACTGGCTGAAGCACGTGTTTGAGCAGGATATAGCGAATCTTTCCATCCACCTGCGTACGAGAAAAGAAATGAGTAAGGTCGATGCGCACTGGGAATTGATTGGAGAAATCAAGAAGCTTCGTGATGAGATTGCACCTGATACGATGTTAACCATCAATGGAGATATACCGGACCGGGAAGCAGGCTTGAAGCTTGTTGAAGAATTTGGTGTCGATGGCGTGATGATTGGACGGGGAATTTTTAAAAATCCATTCGCATTCGAAAAAGAGCCGCGGGAGCACAGCAGTCAGGAATTGCTGGATTTGTTACGATTGCAGCTGGATCTGCATGATAAATATTCAGAGCAGGAGCCGCGCGCCTTCAAACCATTGCGCCGATTCTTTAAAATTTACGTGCGGGGATTCCGGGGAGCCGGTGAATTAAGAAATCAATTGATGCATACCGAAACAACGGATGAAGTTCGAAAGTTGCTGGACGCGTTTCATTTGGAAACAGAAGACGCAGTGACGGAACAGTAAAAGGGAGGCTATACCATGGCTAATCATCGTATCTACACAATGACTTTTGCAAGTGTATATCCGCATTATGTAAACAAAGCAGAGAGAAAAGACCGTACCAAAGAAGAAGTCGATGAGATTATTACTTGGCTGACAGGTTACAGTCAAGAAGAATTGGAAGCGCAAATTGAAAAAGAGGTAACCTTTGAGACTTTCTTTGCAGAAGCTCCGCGGATGAACGATTCCCGCTCCCTGATCAAAGGCGTCATTTGCGGTGTGCGTGTAGAGGATATAGAAGAACCGCTGATGCAGGAAATCCGTTATTTGGATAAGCTTATTGATGAATTGGCAAAAGGGAAGAAGATGGAGAAGATATTGAGGGAATAAAGATTGAAATGGAGAGACACTGATTCAATGAAAGGAGAATCAGTGTCTTTGGTTTGTCAATAAAATGCTATTATAAATTGTATTAAGAGTTAATAGGTGTGCTAATGAAATCATTTTTTGTTAATAAAGAAGATACTCTCTTAAAATTCATAATTACAAATATATATTGACAACGCTTACAAAGGGGTTTTTAATTGAAATTAAAGTTAATGAAAAAGAGATGAGAATTGGAGAAGGCTCACTAGATGGTCTGAATTAGAAAGGATCGGTTTTAGTGTATCTTTTTTTATTATTTTTATGAAGGAGGAAATGAATATGGGACTGCATGAGATATCATTTACGTCATTTAGTGAGCAGGATACGATTAAGGGGTGGATTTATACACCAATTCGTAAATCAAAAGGAATTATACAGCTGGTGCATGGATTCGGAGAGCATTCCAGAAGATATTTGCATATGATTTTAAGGTTAAATGAAGAAGGTTTTATTGTAGCTTGTGATGACCATATTGGTCATGGAAAAACAGCATTTGATTCTGGTAATTGGGAGAATTGGGGAGAGAAAGGATATATGACGATGGTGGAAGATGAACACCAATTACGTCGAATGGTACAAGAGAGATTTCCTCATCTGCCATTTTTCTTATTTGGTCATAGTATGGGTTCGATGATTGTTAGAAATTATCTAACTAAATATGGTGAAGGAGTGGAAGGTGCTATATTATGTGGCACATCGGGTGTTTTACCGACTGCCGCTGAGTTGAGTATAGAGTTGAAAAACCGAATTGATGCAGGTGAGGGGGACCAAGTGGATGCAGAGGCGCTGGGTAAGTTATTGGGCTGGATGACAGATCGGATAGATCAACCGAATACAGCGAATGATTGGATCAGTGGAGATCCGGATATTGTAGCTGATCATGCCAATGATCCATTTAATAACTTCACATCGCCTCCTAATATCCGGTCTTTATATGATTTTGTACAAATGATGGAGCAGATTGTTGGAACAGAGTGGGCAGAGAATGTCCCTATCTCCATAGCTATATATAATATTGCTGGTGATCAGGATCCAGTCGGTTTATATGGAGAAGGGGTTTATGCTGTATCCAATTGGTTAGCAGAGACAGGCCATACGGTAAAAACAAAACTGTACAGTGGTTATCGCCACGAAATTCACAACTATCGAGATATTCGAGAAGAAGTGGAAGATGGCATTGTCGATTTTATAGAAGGCGTAATAAATAAAGGAGTAATGTAAATATAACAATTAAAGTTGTTCAGCATTCTCGGTAAATATATTGTCATAATATATTTACCGAGAATGCCAGCGTTAAATAAAATGATTTTTCAAAGAATCATCTTATTTAACGCTTGCTTTTCGGCTTTTTTAATATCCTCTTTTATATAGCGCATCTTAATAAAAAGGCTTTACACTATCTGCTTACTCTACCCATCAGTATTTTCCATATAAGTAATGGATACTTTTAAATTAGCATTTTTTTCGCGAATATGATCTAATAGTTCTTTATCATGCACTTCATTTTTTATCCGGATAGCATAAGTATACAAAATCATTGTTCCGAGATTAGTAGTTTCAACCTGTCGTAATGAAGAACTTAGTGTATACTCAGCAAGTAGATCATGCATCAGATTTTCATAATTTAAGTTTTCCGGTACAGTTACCTTTAAAATTTGTGTATCTTTTCCTTTTCCATATTCAAATTTGTAAAGCAAGTAAAGTACTAAACAAGCAAATAAGGTAAGTATGATCGCTAAATCAAATCGAAAAAGCCCACATGTCATGCCTGCGCAAAGACCGAAGAAAATATACGCAATATCTTTCACATTGGTGACCGCACTTCTGAATCGAATCAGTGAAAAAATAGCAAATAGTCCAAATGCAACTCCGGCATTATCACTAACAACGTTCATAACGACAGAGACAATAATGCTCAAAATAATAATAGTGTGTACGAAGGATTGTGCATAACGTTCGCCTGTAAATGTGATTATGTAAACCTTCGTAATAACTAGGCTCAATAAAGTTGATATGACCAATGCAAGTAAAATCATATAAATGCTGGATGGTTCACTTGCTTGTAAATCGAATATTTTATTCATAAAATCCATTCTATATTCCTCCTGTTGATACAACTTCTCTTTCAATTTTACCTGGCAGTTGATTTCTCTGCAGCAATTCCATACTGGTACAGTATTTAGATGCACTTCGCTGTTCGCATTGAAGGGCCTGTAAAATACGGGTTAACCATAATGGAACACTATCATTTACTTTGACTTCCAATACAACTAGATTGCAATCAATAAAGTACTCTCCATCAGAACCGTGTTCCAGAAGCAAATCATCATTGCGACAGCGTAGATTAAAATCAAATGTAATACGCAACTCAGGGTTGTCTATTCCGTGAAGTGCATGGCGATCATAACTAACAACCATTTCCGGTTTTAGTCCGTATAATGTTCGAAAGTGATCAATTTCACGAAGTACTTGCGAATTAGATGTATGAAAGTCATTTAAATGTTTTTTATCTCCTTTTTCAAGATAGTGATATGCTTCTTTTAACGGAAGTAACATCCTTCGTTTGTTGACCACATTGTTATGTTTTTGCTTCATCTCAAAAAAAGCTGACTTCTCAATACCAGTTTCATTATAGGTGCGTAGGCGAAGTTTTTGCCGGAAAGCCAATTTATTCTTTGTTTCAAAATAAATTTTGTGATCATCGCTATCAAAATATAAGCTGCTGACAACATATCTTCCATCTACACCAAAATTATCTGACCGCATATAGGGCATTATTTGTTCCAGCAAGAGCGAATATTGTTCCAACGTAATCAGATATTTTTGCTCTCTTCTTTTGAAAATCTCTATTGCCAATTTTTTCACCTCCATTCCATACAACATCTTAAATGAAACGGATAAGATGATGATTACAATTTGATTAGAAAACGGTGAGAATATAAAATTTCATAATTCTTTACTGGAAAAGCTATTATACAGAAACGGTTTTATTCGGCTTTGGGAGGATTGGTACTTGGAGTCTTTAATTCAAATATTATCAGCTTACAAAATGAATGTTATTATTTAAAGATGTTGATTGAAGAGAGACAACCAAATGAAAATATGAATGAATGGATAAATGGTTTAAAATGACTGGGGATAGAGAGGATAGATGCCCAAGCAAACAGTACTTACATTATTTAAAAAAATGGGAAGTTGGTTAAACGTATCTAAATGGGCAGAACATTCCTTTAACCAGGAAAGGTGAATATGGATGCATCAACTATTCGCTAATTATCTCAACGTTAAAATCTGAGAAATGACGCATGATTGAATTGTTCTCTGTTCAACCATGCGTCATTAGAATATAATTATTTTTTTCGAGACTTGATAAATCCGTCCACAGCATCCCACACTAAACCGACAATAAACAGAATAAGGATCCAGAACGTAGATTGATTCCAAATCATGGTTACCGTATTAAATGTTTCAGAACCAGCCGTAACCACTCCGGCTTCTGCCAATTGATTCATAAATTCAGGATTCCAAAAATCAGGCCCGCTAATCATAAATAGTACTGCTGCCATCGATACGACATTTACAATTGTTGTATAAGCAGCTAACCTATACGTCCATTCCCCGGCGACGAGCTTCAGGCATTCTTTGATAATTCCAGATCCGAATATGAGAACAATAAACAATAAATAGGAGCCATAGGTCTGTTCATTTAAAAATGGAACAACATCGTTAAATTCATCCTGAAATACCCAAATTCCAAAGAACTCATTCGAAAAGGCGAGAAATACAATGATTATCGTGTAGAAAATAATTCCGATAATCGACTCACTGCGTTTGATTTGTCTCTTTTCATCTGGAATGGGCGGTAAGTCTGCAGGCTTCCATTCCTTCCCGATTAAATCTTTTTGTTTCATTCCACCGTACAGCTCACCGATAGCAAACAAAAATGTTGTCCAGCCGAAAGCTTGTGGAAGCTCTGTAACGGCAGAAACAATCATATCAATAAAATGATCTAAAATAGACATCGGCTCTAAAATAGTTTGGATGATAAATACAATACCTATCAAAGAACTTATAACAATGAGAACAATCTTAACTACTAAAATATAGGTATCAAAAAGCTCTGGGCCGATGATATATTTCTTTTTCCCTCGATATTTATCAGCTAATGACCTTGGACTGCCCAGCTCCAGCAGGATTTCTTCTACATCGTTTTCTCTTCTGTTCCCTTGCCCGGATCGTTCCTCCAGCATATCCTCAATTAGCCCGCGCAGCTCAATGGCAATATCTTCACGCTGGGATTGAGGCAGCTTTTGCGTAACTGCATAAATATACCGGTTAATCATCTCCATTTTCGTCACCTCTCTTATTTTCTATTACCTGATCCATGCTGGCAGCAATGTTCTTCCATTCAACAACCAGTAAATCAAAGACTTCTTTTCCTGTTTTACTCAGTACGTAATATTTCCTCGGTCTCGATTCATTCGTGTCCCATGTACTATCTAAGAGTCCCTGTTTTTCCAGTCTCCTCAGCAGTGGATATAATGTGCCAGGTTCAACGTGTATTCCTTTTTCATGAAGCATTGTCACGAGAGAATAACCATACTGCGGCTCTGAGAGCTGGCTTAATGCACCTATTGTAATGGTTCCTCTTCTCAATTCCTGCATGATTTTATCTAAATGTTCATTTGCATCCGCCATGTTATCAACTCCTACTTTCATTATAGTGTATTACACACACTATTGTAAAGTGCATATTAAAGTTTGATACAAAATATTTTATTATAGATAATCCCTTATGAACACTGATAAAAGGATGTTTCGTTTAAGAAGGTGATTCCGAATTGCACGAAAAGTGATATATTGTAAGAAGATTTGGTATAATTTAATTAGACAAATTTGTATTATCATCCCCATTCAAAATAACAGAAAAATAGGAGGATACGCTTTGGAATTTAAAACAGACAGGTTACTTATTAGACCATTTAATGTGAACGATTTAGAGGATGTATTTCATATTTATCATAACGAAGCCACCTGTAAATATTTGTTGCATGAGAAGTGGACCGATGAAAATAAACAAGAGGAATTTCATAACAAGCTGGAGAATAATGTGCTTACAAAAGAAACTGCTTTAAATTTGGCAGTGGTAAGTGGCAATAAGGTGATTGGTGATTTATCTGTATGGTATACAGAGATGGAAGATACCGTTGAAATTGGTTACAGCTTTTCTCAAGAAGCTTCGGGAAAAGGCTATGCAACTGAAGCTGTGCGTGGTTTAGTGGAAAGACTGTTTACCTCATTTGATGTGCATCGTATCCAGGCAAATCTGGATGCGAGAAATGAAGCATCGCAAAAATTATGTGAGCGTATAGGGATGAGGAAAGAAGCGCATTTTATACAGGATTTTTGGAATAAGGGTGAATGGACAGATAGCATTGTGTACGGAATGCTTTATTCAGATTTAGATGAAAAGCAGGTTTGATAGTCCTTTTCATTTGGAGGAATAGACAAATTTTTGGTTACGGGAAGCAAGTATGAATAATCCGTTTGAAAAATTAGAAGAGAGGTGCTTTGATGGATAGTCCTATCCTCAAACAGATTGGAACTGTGTTTATCCCGGTAAGTGATATCGAAAAAGCAAGAGACTGGTATTGTGATATTTTAGGATTACATGCAGATGGAGAAATCCTTTTTGGTCATCTTTATGTTATCCCTATGAAGGGCACGGGAATTGTGTTGGATAGTAAAATTTACGCAAAGGATAAAACTTTTAAAACACCGGCATTTCACCTGAATACTAATAACATTGGAGAAGCATTTCAATATATGAAAAATAAAGGGGTGCATTTGCTTACAGAGATAGAGCATCATCATTATTTTAATTTTAAAGATCCGGACGGGAATATCCTGATGATTAGTGAGTGTTAATTCCAAAAAGCAAACTACCCTTTGAAAAGAGCGGTTTGCTTTATTTCTTTATATTGAAATGGTGCACCATAATCCGGTTCATTTTATAAATTTCAGGAGCTTTTTTTTTACCGAAGCACAGTTGCCTGTTAATGCTGGTCTGTTTTCTGTGCTTATGCTGACTTAAAGCCTTTCATAATAACATTCACTAGGGAGCCGGCTGCTCCTGTGATTGCGCCTAGTACGATGCCGGTTGTGACGCTGCTGAAGAATGCAAATGTACGAGCAATACTATTTACTGCGGCTTGTGGCAGGTTACTTAAGTTACCGCCAAATTGAATAGGTGTTTCTATAGCAGTGTTCCAAAGAACTTGGTGAACGATTGCTAAAAATATCCCGTAGAAAAAACCAATGAGTAATAAAGATAAAAAGGGTTTTTCCACCTTTTTTAAAACAATAAACAGAATCCATATAATAATCGGTGCAAAGACCAAGATGCTGTTAATCCAACTTCCCTCCTCCACCATGGATAAATCGTGTAAAACGACGCGGGGAACGCCTAACAGAGAAAGCAATAGTAAAGTAAGCACCGGTATACCTAAATAATCATTTATTTTATGAATGGTCATCAAATAAGCTCCTTTCTATTTTGTTATCATACTTTTTTCGCTTACAATTCATATACTAAGAGTAATATCTTAAAGAAATCTAAATCATTTATTAAATTTTTATTAAAAGAACGGGTAATAAAATAAGGCGTTTATTTTTAGTTTGAATAGAGGAGGGATAGGATGATTATCGGAGGTTTGACGTGTTTGGGAATCGGTGTTGGTTTATTTACAGGAAATGTTGCTGCGGGAACCATGATAGGAATAGGACTGGGCTTGGTGGGAGAAGCGCTATTTCATAGATACGGAAGGCAATCAGAATAGGAAAAGGCGTAATAAAAGAGATTGTATATACAAAAAGCAAAGGAATCCAGACTAGAAACTCCTTTGCTTTTTTGAATTAATTCGTACTTCTGCTATTTCGCGGGCTTGGATGGGACTGGCTGCGTTTGTTTTTCCAAACACGGTCGTTGTTCTTCGTTCCTGGAAACTTTTCCCCAGCTTTCATCGAAACCTGCTGCGGGTCTTCTACATTGCTGCCTGTTTCACCAACTTCAATATAGATCCCGTTATTGGGAGCCTTTTCTCCACCCTTGAACTGACTGATTTCACCCATCATAGATACCTCCTTCAGGCATTTCAAGCTTATTATGCGGAAATATGAATGTATCTATGAATGGAAAATTTAACAATGTACGCTCTTTTTCTGGAGTGCAGCGATGGTGTTGCAGAGGAAATTAACGGAAAAATCTGCTGCTGGGGAGAACAAAAAGGCTTCTTTCGATTCACCACAGATTCCATGGAAATTTATTTGGCGGCTGAGATTGTACTTTTATTTCTTCTTTTTTAGTAGGATGTTCTACGGCAAGTGTTTCTGACCATAAAGCAATCTGTTCGCCAGTCTGGTTCCATTTTTCTCCGTATTTTTGATCGCCGTAAAGCGGCAAATTGCGGGAGGAGAGCTGTACACGAATTTGATGCGGTCTGCCGGTGTGCAGTTTAATGGAAAGGAGGCTTAAATTTTTTTTGCTCCCAATTACTTCATACTCTAACTTCGCTTTTTTGGCATCTTTATGATTTGCGTGCGTTGTATATACCTTGTTTTCATGTTTATCTTTGACTAAATGATCTTCTAATAAAGCTTGCTTTTTATCAGGCACTCCCCGCACAACTGCCAAATATTTCTTTTCTACATCCTGCCGGCGAATGGCATCAGATAGACGGGAGGCTGCTTTAGATGTTTTCGAAAATACCATGACACCTCCTGCAGGGCGATCCAGGCGATGAACCAGCGCCAGGTAAACATTGCCTGGTTTTTGATAACGTATTTTTATATCCTCCTTCAAGAAATTCAGCAAATCCTGATCCTTTGACTGGTCCTCCTGTACAGGTACATTGACAGGCTTTTCTACAAAAAGTAAATGATTATCCTCATAAAGGATTGGAACATTCATGGGTAATATCTCCTTTATTTCAATACTGAGGCAATGATAACACAGCAGTTTTTTTTATCAAGGGGTCGGGCATGATAGGATGAGTAAAAGCTGATATGTTATAATGATGAATGCGTTTTCAATATGTGTAGGATGGAGACAATTTATGAACAAAATGGAGGGTTACTTGTGGGTAATAAGAAATGGATGGAAAAGGCAGTGGAAATTGCCCTGGAAAGTGCAGTTGCGGGCGGCGGTCCATTTGGAGCGATTGTTGTAAAGGGTGGAGAAATTATCAGTACGGGAAATAATCAAGTCACAGCAGCGAATGATCCCACAGCTCATGCAGAGGTGCAGGCGATTCGGGAAGCGTGCCAGAAACTGGGCAGTTTCCAATTAACGGATTGTGAAATCTATACCAGCTGTGAGCCATGTCCCATGTGTATTGGCGCCATTTATTGGGCCAGGCCAGAGGCGGTTTATTATGCGGCTTCTAAAACAGAAGCTGCAGAAGCAGGGTTTGATGATCATTTTATTTATGAGCAAATTGCACTTCCTGTAGAAGAGCGTGATATCGAGATGATGCAGGTTCGCCCGGATAAGTACGATAAACCATTTCAAATCTGGAAAGACGCTAAGAATAGAATGGACTATTAAACCAGATAAGGAACAAACAGTGATGATTATAAGATGGATGCAAAAGGCTTGTATATAAAGCTTCCCGATATAATAAATCAATCGTTTGTTTGATTTTTAAATGTGCCGGATTCTTCACAAATTAGGGATGATTGTAGCGGTAATGCATGATTAGAAGGTTTTGATTGTACCAGCATATGGCTTGTTTATATCTGCGATTATGGTATATTGAGAAGCCAAAGAGATTTCATTTGGGAAAATAAAAGACACCCATGTGCAGGAGGCTATAAGTTGGAAGAGAATGTATTCAATCGAATGGCAAAAAAATATGACACAGAAGAACGAATAGAGCTGGCAACGGTGATAGCCGATGAGATAAAGAAAAGCATAGCTGAGAAGCAATATCACTCCATATTGGATTATGGCGGTGGAACGGGATTAGTGGCTTTTCAACTGGCTGACCGCTTTGAGAAGGGATGGATCGTGGATGCTTCGGAGGAAATGATTCAAGTTGCGCAAGCTAAAATAGAACAGCAGCAATTAAAGCATTTTAAAGCGATGGAATGTAATTTAGCAGAAGAAGATAACTTGGATGTGTATGCAGATATCATCATCCTATCGTTGGTTTTGCTGCATGTGCCAGATATAGAAACACTTCTGCAAAAATTAAGTACGCGCCTAAACCCAAATGGAATACTTATTATTGCCGATTTTGATAAAAATGAAAAGATACAGCATCCCAAAGTGCATAATGGCTTCACAGAAGCAGAAATAAATCAAGCATTGAATCACGCAGGTCTTCGAGATACAGAAATGCATACATTTCATCATGGAAGCAATATTTTCATGAATCAGGACGCTTCATTATTTATTGCGACGGGTAAAAAGTAAATTTAAAAAGGGCAATGAGAATAGTATCTCGCTGCCCTTTATTCAGCTGTATGATGAAAAATTAAATAAATGAAATCATTACGTTTTTAAAGTGTAGCTCTCACGGCAGTTTTATTCTTCCGGTTAGCTGCTCTGGATGAACCAATCAATATCGCAATCCCCATAATCAAAAGAAAGATACCCAGCCAGGCAGTCGTATTTAAGCTCTCTCCTAACAGAAATACCCCTAATAATGCTGCTGTTAACGGCTCTGCTAAAGCAAGAGTAACCGCAGTCGAAGAAGAAACGTTAGCCAACCCTTTGGCGAAAAGAAAATAGGCTATGCCTGTAGCTACAACACCTAGTTGAATACTGACGCCGATACCCTGCAAGCTCGCCACCCATGACATATCAAAAATAAATAGGAATGGAGCTAAGAAAATCGCACTTATTGTAAAAATGATTGCAACCACGTTTAAGGAAGAGAATTTTTGAACCATATCTCTGCTTGCGAGGGTGTAGCTGGCAAAGGTAAGTCCTGCACCTAAAGCCATCACGACACCGACTGGATCAACATACGTGGATTCTCTGTTGGTAAATAACAGGATACAGCCGGAAATGGAGAGGAAAGTAGACACCCACCAAATTTTTGATGGACGAGCTTTAAAAAATATCCATTCCAGAAGCCCTGATAAAATTGGCGCGCTCCCGATGGCTACAACGGTTCCGATAGCTACGCCAGTGACGGTGACAGCGGTAAAAAATAACGGCTGATATAAAGCCATGCTTAAAGCAGCTAACACCGTAGCTTTGATGGGCCAATTTTTTAGTTCAAATTTGCCGAATAGAAGGACAAGTGATAATAAAAAGAGTCCTCCTACTGCTAAACGAATCGTCCCAATCGCAATAGGATGGGCATTTTCTGGTGCAAAAGCCTGTGCTGTCCCAGTTGTTCCCCAAAGTACAGCAGCAAAAAGAATAAGAAAGGCAGAAAGTTTTCCTTGCATCGATTTCACTCCGAAATAAAAGAATATATACCCATCATAGATAAAGACTGTTCTTTTTTCTATACTGAGTTTCATATACTTTTTACCTTCTTTAAAGAAATCTATATTTGTTTGGCGCCATTCCTTTATGTTTAGCAAACCATCTTGTAAAGGAAGAGGCATTCTCGAAGCCTAATTCCTCGCTAATTCGGGATATGGACAATCTGGTTGAAAGCAATAAATGCTCCGCCTCCTGTAAACGCAGGTCTAAAATGTAGGCTTGCGGGCTTTTGCCAGTTCTTTTCTTAAACCATTCCGAGTAATAAACAGGGTGATAATGCTCTATTTTTGCCAGCGTTTCCAATCGAATCGGCTCCTTAAAATGGTTGTGAATATAGTCTATGGAAGGAGGATTGGAAGTCTGCAGTTTTTTGGTTACATAGCGGGTCAAATCGGTTAAGGCAGAGATATTGTCCTTTGCGTCCGCCTCTTCCAATAGTAAATACCGGATTGCATTCCATTGTTTATCCAGTTTGATATGCATACTTTCCGTATCACTGGGCAAATATCGCAGCGGTATATCCAATATTAGAAATTCATTTCTGTCAATAGAGCGGTAATGATGCTGGAAGTTTGGCGGCAGATAGAATCCGCAATCCGCTTTCAGATGAAGTTCCTGTTGATTTGTTTGGATATCCAGGGAGCCTTGTAAAGAGAAAAGAAACTGTCCGAAGGCATGCTGATGCGAATGAAATTCTTTTGAATAGGTTCTTTTTTCACAGATGATCTGGCTGTTTCTTTCCATTTTATTTTCTCCCTTCAGAGTTAAATTTAAAATATCTTACCATTAATTTATGATATGGTAAATGAATTCATCCGAAAATATACTGCACCAGGTTAAAGGACTTTCTGTAGTATTCCTTCTAAATTCACCTCAAAAAATTAACTTCATGATAAATTTAATTTAAGATAGGGATGAAATGGCTTCTATAACAGAAATAATTGCATTGCTATATGGAAATAATCCTTTTACAATGGAGCCAAGATGAAAATAAATCGTAAAGGGGAGTTTGAATGATGATTCAAGAAGTAGCAGGTATCAAAGTTCCAGATACGCGATTGGCAAAGGATGCGGCAGATATTCTAAGGGAATATGGAAATGACTTGCTGTGGAACCATTCCAATCGTGTCTTCTTTTTTGGAGCGGTAAACGGTAAACAGGCAAAGTTGAATTATGATTTAGAGTTGCTGTATGTCAGTGCATTATTCCATGACTTAGGATTGACCAAAGCGTACAGCAGTCCCGATTTGCGTTTTGAAGTAGACGGGGCTAATGCAGCCAGAAGCTTTTTACAGCAGTATCAAATTCCAAAAGAATCTATTCAGCTTGTATGGGATGCGATTGCTCTACACACAACTCCTGGAGTTGCCGAACACAAGGAATCGGAAGTAGCCCTTCTTTTCTCTGGTGTTGGTTTAGATGTGATGGGAGACGGATTTGAAGAGTTCCCGGCTGATTTGCGTGAAGAAGTTATACAGGCTTTCCCTCGGAATAATTTTAAAAAGAAAATTATCCCGGCATTTTATGAAGGATTTAAGCATAAGCCGGAAACAACTTTTGGTAATATGAAAGAAGATGTCGTCCAGCATTTTCGGCCGGAATACCGTAATAAGAATTTCTGCAGCTGTATTATACATTCCCCGTGGCCGGAATAAAGGGATGATAAAAAATCGCTGAATTATTTTAAATCTATCGAGCATCTCTTTGGATATTTTATCTGAAGAGATGCTTTTTAGATAAATAAAAAATTTGTTTGGGTAAGATAAGACGGGTTTAGAGGCTGAATTGTAATTAACTTTCAAAGCGGCTGGAGTTAAAGATGAATAAGATTTCTTTGAGGATTGTATTCTCTTACTTATGTAAAAGCAATGAATCAAAACCTGAATACAGCAACGATGAAACAAACGTAGAAAAGATCAGTGTTACAAGCAAAAATTTAAGAAATTCTCTTTGGGAATATGCCGGAATTGTTCCAGTTGCCGACATGCTGCTAATTAAATCCATTTGGCCACCTTAATTGTTGTTCCTTGTCCAATGTCTGATTGGATTTCAAATTCATCCATCAAACGCTTCACGCCAGGGAGACCAGCCCCCAGTCCTCCTGAAGTGGTATAGCCATCCTGGAGCACCAATCGAATATCATTTATTCCTGGGCCGGAGTCGATTGCAGTCATAATAATACCTTTACGCCCAAGAGTATCGATGACCTCAAAAGAAATTCCCCCTTTTTCTGCATATAAATAGATGTTGCGGGCTAATTCGGATATGGCAGTGGTGATACGTGCCTGATCCACTGTACCAAAGCCAATCTGCTTTGCTATATCCCTGCCAATCTGCCTTGCATGAACGATATCCAATTCCTTATGGATGTTTACATAAGATGTTTTCATAGTCGTTTCCCCCAGTTTCTGATAAAGTTTTAAGATGCATTGCTTCAGATTCAGCACAGTAGGAAGCTTCTGGAGATGGATATCTAAATCAATCAATATATTAAATAAAACAGTCTTTCTGTTTGCGTTCTTATTTATTAACCTGCTTTCCTTTTATTTAATAAAAAAAGCCGAAAAGGAATAAACATCCTTTTCGGCTCATGCCTTAGCGCTATTGTCTAGACATTTCCACCATATTATTTTTTGGGTTTAAGTATAAATATAACAAACCCTGTATCATTGTCAAAATCCCAATCTACAAATAAATCTTGTATTTCCTGATGGAGTACAGATTCTAAGAATTGTTTATCAATTAAACTCTTTTCCAGCTTTCGTTTGGACAGCCTAAGCTGGTTTTCAAAGCCCGATTGAATCAGCTCTTTTTCAATTAGCACAAGGATATCCTCGCGTCTTGAGATTAAAGTCCGGGAATTAAGCATACTAGACGTAAGCTGTTTCGGAGATTTTTGTGCTTTTTGAGTAAAACGGCTGATTTCCTCGTGTACTTGTTCTTTGGCTGGATAATCAAGATAATCTTCTATTGTCTCATCCAGATTGGAATCCAGCTCGGTAAAAAGAATTCCGCTGCTATTTTCTACCGACCAGTCATAGTAGATCTTGTCCACTTTTACGCCGGCCTGCGAGGAGATAATCGATTGTATCTCCGGAGTCAGTTCTTTCATTAATAAATCACGGGTCTCCTGAAACTTCAATTCATTTTCCTGCTTCAGCAGAATTTTTTCCATCGGAGCTAAAAAGTTTCTTAAATAGATTGTAATGTATGGTTTTGCTATAGATACAAAAATAGCTTCGGGTCCCTTTCCGAAATTATCTCGAAAAAGTTTTCCGATTGCACTGGATATTCCGGATTCTACTGTTTTTTCCACTTGGTTTCTCCTTTTGAGTGTCATTAATTGTATATCTATATTCGCTGCGAAAATAGGAGTGTATATCTATTTCGATTTCTTTGAGTTGTTAAGCTTGAAAAAACATTTTAAGGACCGTACCTTATTTTACAATCCCTTTCATAACTATACCATTAATTGTAGACGTTGAAAAATTATTTTGATAGAAAAAGGTAGGGATATCTTTTGTGTGATAAAAATTATAAAAGTTATTAAAATAATTTATTCACTAAGTTTATCTTCATGAAGTAAGATTCAGAAATATTGTAATTGAAAAAATAAATTAATTTTTCTTTTAATTATATATTTTTTATGTTAGTATAATAAAAAATCAAGTGGAGGTGAAAAAAATCCGTTGTCACTGTAATTAAATTGTGAAAAATGGAGAATTAAATGGAAAATATTCATAAAAAAATAAAGAATCTAAGATTAGAAAATGAAATGACATTAAAAGACCTGAGTGAAAAAACAGAACTTTCCGTAAGCTTCCTATCACAAATAGAGAGGGGATCATCATCTCTTGCTATAACTTCTTTAAAAAAAATATCAGATGCATTTAGGATTAATATTTCTTATTTTTTTGAGGAAATAGAGCAACATAATTATGCATTACATAAAGAAGAACAAAGACCATTTAAGCTAGAAGGTTCCGATGTTACTCACGTTCGCCTGGCTGGAGAGTTCTCAGATCGCAGAATGGAACCAATGATGGTTACAATACCTCCAAACGAAATATTTGTTGAAAGGTATAGTCATCCGGGAGAAGAGTTTTATTATGTATTAAAAGGCATTGTGATATTTAGGATTGAAGATAAAGAATATATCTTAAAAAAGGGTGATTCGATTCATTTTCCTTCAGAAAAAGTACACCAGTGGAAGAATCCTGCAAATGAAGAAACAGTTTTAATAAGTGTATTAACTCCGGTTATTTTTTAAGAATTTTAAATATATTTAGAGAAGGGTGAAAAAAATGAGAGTTGCAACAGATATTGGAGGAACATTTACAGATTTGGTTTATGTTGATGACAGTGGAAAAGTGGAAGTTGCTAAAAGTCATACAACTCCGCCAAATTTTGAAAATGGAGTCCTAGATGTACTTGATAGAAGTAACATAGATAAAGAAGCAATTTCCACTTTTATTCACGGTACAACTGTAATAATTAATACACTGACAGAAAGGAAAGGTGCAAAGACTGGTTTAATTACGACAAAAGGATTCAGGGATATTCTAGAAATCGCTCGTGGTAACCGCCCTGATCTGTTTAATATCCGTTATCAGAAACCGACACCTTTTATAGAACGTTACTTAAGAAAGGAAGTCAATGAACGGTTAAATTATAAAGGAGAAGTTCTTACACCGCTTGATAAAGAGCAAGTAAAAGAAGTTATAGAATATTTTAAGCAAGAAAAGGTGGAAGCAATAGCAATAGTATATTTGCATTCTTATGTAAATCCAGTTCATGAAAAGGAAACAGTACGATTAATTAAAGAGCTTTGGCCAGAAGTTGCAGTCTCTGCTTCATTTGATGTTACACAAGAATGGCGTGAATATGAACGTACAAATACGGTGGCGTTAAATGCATATGTACAACCTATTGCAGCTACGTATGTAAATAAATTAAATAATAAATTGATAGATTTTAATTCAAGCAATCAAAATTTTATTATGCAGTCAAATGGTGGTACTACCACATTTGAAGAGGCGAAAAAAGTTCCGATTAACATGGTTGAATCAGGTCCTGTAGCAGGTATATATGGTGCTGCAGTACTGGGTGAATTAATTGGGGAGAAAAATATTATTGGATTTGATATAGGTGGAACAACTGCAAAATGTTCGCTAATTGAGAAAGGAGAAGTAAAAGTTTCTACGGATTACTATATCGAACGAAATGATCGAAATGCAGGATATCCAATTAAAACACCGGTAGTTGATATAGTGGAGATTGGTAATGGAGGCGGGTCCATTGCCTGGCTGGATGAAGCTGGTTCTTTAAAGGTTGGCCCTGAATCTGCTGGAGCTGTACCGGGACCGGTATCATATGGACAAGGCGGGACAGAACCAACTACCACAGATGCTAATCTTTTAACAGGCAGACTATCAGCTAAGAACTTCGATTATGATGTCAATTTAAATCTTGTAAAAGAAGTTATCGAAGAAAAAATCGCAAACCACTTTGATATGACTGCAGAAGAGGCAGCACTTGGCATTATTCGAATCGCAAATTCCAATATGTTGAATGCTTTAAAGTTAATATCAATTAGAAAAGGTCACAATCCGCAAGACTTCACATTAGTTGCTTTTGGAGGGGGCGGATCAATGCATGCCCCAGCTTTAGCGAAGGAATTAGGGGTCAAAAAAGTTGTTATTCCAATAGCATCACCTGTATTTTCTGCATGGGGAATGTTAATGAGTGATTTGCGTCATGATTATATCAAAACATATATAAAAAGAATAGAAGATTTAGAACTGAATGAAATGATGGCGGAATGGAATGAGATTGAAAGTGAAGCTTATCAACAGTTTGAAAATGAAGGTATTTTAAAGGAAGATGTCGTATTTAATCGGTTTGCAGATATGCGTTATCTGGGTCAAGAACATACAGTGAAGGTTCCTGTTCCAAATGGAGATTGGTCAGAAAAGGATGTAGAAGTAATTGTTGAAAAATTCCATCAGCTACATGAACAAAACTATACATTCAGACTTGACGACTCTGGAACAGAAATTGTCAATATACATGTAACAGCATTTGGAAAAGTTGAAAAGCCTGTCATTCAAAAGATAGATAGAAATACAACATTAGAAGATGCAAAAATTGAAACAAGAAATGTGTATTTTGAAAATCCTAAGGGATGGGTCCAAACGGATGTATATCAACGTGAATGGTTACCTGTGAACACAATAGTTCAAGGTCCGGTAATTGTCGAAGAAAAAGCAGCAGTTACAGTAATCTATAAAGGGCAAACACTTATGGTAGATGATTATGGGAACTTAATAATCGAAACGGGGGCGGAATAAATGGAGATAAATGAAACAAAAATTGATCCATTTACATTGGAAATTGTAAAGGATTCGCTACTTGCTACTGGAGATGAAATGTTTATTGCTTTAGCAAAAACATCAATGAGTCCGATTATATATGAGGTATTGGACTATGCCAGTGGACTTACAGATGCGAAGGGACAATTGTTGACACAAGGTAATGGAGTTACAGGTTTTATTGGAATGCTTTCATTTATGGTTAAGCAAACAATTAAAAAATACGGTGAAAAAGATGAACTTAACCCAGGCGATATCATTATCATTAATGATCCATATGGTGGAGGAGGTTCTCACTTATCAGATGTTGGATTAGTAATGCCTATTTTTTACGAAGATGAGTTAATTGCATTTTCTGCAAACAAAGCCCATTGGACAGAGGTAGGCGGAAAAGACCCTGGTTCATTTACGAATGATTCAAGAGATATTTTTCAAGAAGGTTTGCAATTTCCTTCTGTTAAGTTATATGACGCTGGAAAATTAAATGAGGGACTTGTTGAAATTATCCGTGCAAACGTCCGTTTTCCTGATTTATCTCTTGGTGATATGTGGGCGCAAGTAGCTGCACTTAAAACAGGTGAAAGAAGAGTAAAGGAAATTTGTGAAAAACATGGGAAAGAGATGATACTTGCAGCTATAAATGACCAGTTGGATCATGGGGAAACGATATCAAAGCAAGAACTTACAAAATTACCAAAAGGTACGTTTACAGCAGATGGCTATGTTGAAACGGACGGACTTGGAAATGGGCCGTTTCCTATACAAGTGGAAGTTACAATTGATGATGATAAATTCACATGTGATTTTAGAGGAAGCAGTTCCCAAGTTCCTGGACCTGTAAATTGTTCTTTCACTGGTCTTGCATCTGCGGTTCGAACTATTTTCCTTGCAATAACCAATCCAGATCAAAATGTTAATGATGGTGTATTTAGACCATTAGAAATAATAGTGGATGAAAGATCAATTATGTCAGCTGAAAGACCTGCTCCAACATCGAATTACTTTGAAACAATGTTAGGATGTGCAGATTTAATTTGGAAAGCATTGGCGCCACATATACCTCATAGACTCGCTGCTGCCCATCTGTTATCTGTTTGTTCGGTTACATTATCTGGTTTGCATCAAGATACGAACGAACCGTTTCTTATTGTGGAACCTTCTGTTGGTGGATGGGGTGGAGCTGATGGACAAGATGGAGCAAGTGGACAATTTTGTATTTTAGATGGAGAGACATACAATGTTCCTGTTGAAGTAGCAGAAACACGATATGGTGTAATGCTTGACGAGTATAGTTTACGAATAGATGGTACGGGAGCAGGTGAGTATATTGGCGGTAAAGGAGTAATTAGATCATATCGAGCATTAACAGATGAACAAGCTGCTACTATCACCTATGGTAGAAATCAATACCGCTTATGGGGTACAAATGGCGGTTTTGAAGGATCTGTGAATGAATTTTATATTCATAAAGCAAGTGGAAAAGTTGATGGTCCTTATGGTGTTTATCCACGTTATGCATTACAAAAAAATGATGTTTTAAAATTAATGACTGCAACTGGTGGCGGTTATGGGAATCCATTAAATAGACCAGCAGAACAAGTTGTGAAAGATGTGAAAAATGAATATTACACAACGGAAGAAGCAAAAGATTTATTTGGTGTTGAGATTGATCCAGCTACATTTAATTATCAAGAGCTAGATGTCAGAAAATAACTTAATGAGGAGGACAATGGATATGAAAGTAAAAGAACGCGGTTTTGATGAAACAGGTTTATTAACATTGTTTGAAGAAAAAACGGATAATATAGAGGTTAAATTTGGAACAGTAACAATTTCTCCTGGTGAAAGAGTTCCCAAAGAAGGTTTATCATTACACGAGGAAAACGAATATTCCATTATTATTAAAGGTGAAATCGAAGGTGAATGTGGAGGTATCCCCTTCGCAGTTTCTGATTCTAATGCCACTTTAATTCCTGCTGGAGAAGAACACTGGGCTATTAATTCAGGTAAAGAACCATGCGAAATAGTGTGGGCACTTGTGAAGGAAAAGTAAATGAAAAAAGGTAGTAGAAAAGAATAATTTCTGCTACCACTACATTTTTATTTATCTGAATATTTTAAATATAACAGCGGTAATGCCATTCAAAATCAATGTAAAGAATCCTAAATTATGAAGGAAGTGTGTATAAGTATGAGTGGGAAAAACGAAAAAAGTATTGAAAAAGATGAAGCACTTCAGCCAGTTCCAAATAACCAGCGACAACATTGGATTACCCCCGCGATGATTTTTGGAGGACTAGAGTTTACGATACCTGTACTAATGGTCGGGGCAACATTAGCGGGGAGTTTTGGTCTTGGTAAAATCTTTTTGCTCTTAATCATTGCTTTGTTCGGTATCCAATGGATTGGTAATACATTGCAAGGTTATATGGGTGCGAAGACTGGCCGCTCTTCATCTGTGATTGCTCGTACTAGTTTTGGAGCTATGCAAGCACGTTTTATCGTTGGATTGACTATTTTTGTTGTTTCGCTTGGCTGGTGGGCTGTACAAACTTCGGTTGCTGGAAATGCAATTTCTGTAATGTTAGGAATAGATTATACCCAACAATGGGGATTGTGGGCAATAATAACTGTAGTAGCAGGATTACTTTTTGCAATCCCTTCCATTATCGGTTATAACTCAATGAAGTGGACCGATTACATTGCAGTTCCGGCTGGTTTACTTCTAATTGGGGGAGGTATTTATTTTGCATTAAAAAATACTGGGTGGGAAACAATTGCGAATTGGAGCCCGGAACCATCCATGGGAATTTTAGCAGCAATCAGTCTTATTATTGGTGCTAATGTATCCCAGTGGGTTATTGCTTCAGATTATACCAGATATGCAAAACCAACTATTAAAGACAATGTACTAATTCCAGCAGGTATTGTTCTAGTAGGTTTTCCTTTATTTATTGTTGGAGCTGTTATGTCTGTAGGTGTAGGGGATGCTGACATCGTTAATGTAATGATGAATTTAGGTTTTCCGGTTTGGGGATTTTTTATATTATGGTTTGCAACATGGACGAGTCAACTAGTAAACAATTACAGCATGGGGTTGGCGTTATCTAATATGTTAAATGTCAATTCAAATAAAGGAAGAGCGCTGCTAACATTAGCTGGAACTTTTATTGCTATTATTGTAGCATTAGCAGGAATACTAGATTACTTTATGGATTTTTTATATTTAACAGCATTGATTTATCCAGCCGTAGCGGGCATTATGATGGTCGATTTTTTCCTCATTAGAAAACGTACATGGCAGGACAATAGCGGATGGAACTGGATGGCAACAATTGCCTTAGCGGCTGGTACGGCGCTGGGTTATGTAACACAATATGTTGTAACTTTTGGACTTCCTGCAGTTCAATCATTAATTGCTTCCGGTGTTGTATACTATGCAGCGATGAAAATAAAAGCAAAGATAGCACCAGATCAATTTACTGGTACAGCAGCAAATGATTATGAATTGGAAGCAGACGTTAAGTAAATTAATAATGCTTTTAAAGCATAAGACATGTAATGCCAATTACAATATAAAATCCTATATTAATAATGGTTTTAGCATTAATATAGGATTTTCGTCTTTATAGCCTGCTTGTTTATTTTATTTGGGTTTCTTATATTTATTTGTACAGAAGGTTATTTACTCTATAGTACCTGAAGCTCTCTAGGAAACGAAGTTAATAATTCAGCGTCACCAACCTCATTTATATAAACTTCATCTTCAATACGAACTCCACCATAATCAGGTATGTATATTCCAGGCTCGATTGTAAATAGTAAGCCATTTGCTGCTATTTGATTATTATTTTCATGGATAGATGGTTCTTCATGTAATTCGATACCAAGGCCGTGCCCTACACGATTGTTAAAATAGTCTCCATAACCATTTTCTTTTATGACATCCCTTGCTTCCATATCAAATGTTTTTAATGGGACTCCACTTTTTACAGCATTTACACCGGCCTGATTAGATTGGAGAACAATGTTATAGATGTCTTTCTGTTTGTCTGAAGCCTCTTCAATAATAAAAGTCCTGGTAATATCTGAACAATATCCCGCTTTTGTTAAGACACCAAAATCAATTAATAAGAAATCCCCCTTTTTAAATTCACGTTCACCAGGAGTCCCGTGGGGTAATGCGGCCCTTTCACCGGCTAGAACAATTGTTGGAAAAGATGGACCAACTGCACCAAAACTCTTCATTAAATACTCTAGTTCTGCGGCTAGTTCTAATTCTGTCATGCCGACGTGCACTTTTTTAATCCCTTCAGATAGTACTTTCTCAATAATATCAACAGCTTGTTGTAAATATATAATTTCGTTTCTTGATTTTATAAGTCGTTGCTTATTGATATCGGATTGAATATCAATATACGAAGCATCTGTGAAGGCAGCTTGTAATTGATTATGTTGAAACATGCTGACCACTTTCATCTCTAAACCAATACATTTCACATTTGAACTGAGCTTGCTTTTAAGTTTGGAAAAGGGACTCTCTTCATCAGAAATTGGAATGATATTTTTCACAAAGGATTCTGCACCAGCTATCTCTTTGTCTAATGCGGGAACAAACAAAGTGAATTTGTTGTTGCGGCAATCAATAATTAATGCCATAAAACGTTCATGCGGATCGGAATTGAACCCAGTGAAATAGAAAACATTTGCTGGTGAAGTGATCAAAGCGATATCAATGTTCTTTTCGTTTAAGTGTTCCAGTAAAGTTTGTAATCTTGTTTGATAGTCAATAATCATCTTTTAAACCTCCATTTTTGTTATATTATATTGCATGTGTTTATGATCAAATAATCCATTGGGATATTTGAAAAAAGGTATCGTAAATTCCCATAGAGGTAAAATTTATCAAAGTTATGATATTGTAATGACACAATCTATTTTTTACTATAGCATTATGTTAGTATTTTGAAAATTAATTCGGTTTTATAGAGGATATAATTATTTTGATTTTGATATTTTGAAAAGGACACAGAATAATTCTTGTTAAATTCCTTTTGAGTCACCTTTTGTTTGGTTTGAAATAAAATGGAGAGCCTGAAATTTTATAAAATAATGTATGGTATTTATCTGCATAATAGGTAAAAGCGCAATCATTTTTTCACGGTGAGTGAAAAAATGATTGCTTTTTATGTATTCATAGACTATCCTGTTAATTAACAGAATATTTAATCTGGAGATTGCTATATTTTGAGGTTAAATAAATCTATATTAAGGGAGATGTTTGTGTATGTCACTAGATACGTTGAAACCAAAAGTGAAAGCGTTTTTAGAAGAGGTGAATGGGTTCTATATTAATGGTCAATATGTTACAGCACAGAACGGTCAAACATTTGACGTTTTGAACCCGGCAACGGAGGAAGTGATTGCAAAAGTAAGCCAAGCAGATGAATCCGATCTTGATTTGGCTGTTCAAGCAGCTCGTAAAGCTTTTGATGAAGGGCAATGGACCAAGATGGAGGCTGCCGAGCGTTCCCGTATAATTTATAAATTTGCAGACTTATTAGAGGAGCATAAAGAAGAACTTGCCCAATTAGAGTCTCTTGATAACGGCAAGCCTTATCAGCAAGCTTTGGAAGATGATATAGAAGGGACGATTGAGCATTTTAGATATTATGCAGGTTGGGCAACAAAAATCTTTGGAAAGACAACAAACGTTTCACCGGAATATGCTACGTATACAGTTCACGAGCCTGTTGGTGTAGTAGGGCAGATTATTCCATGGAACTATCCTTTGCTAATGGCTGCTTGGAAGCTGGGTTCAGCACTTGCAGCAGGGTGTACGGTTGTTTTAAAACCTGCAGAAGATACACCATTATCCATTTTATATGCAGCGAAGTTATTTAAAGAAGCTGGTTTTCCGGATGGTGTAGTCAATATTGTTTCCGGGCCGGGGAGTGTTGTTGGAAATGCTTTGGTAACACATCCTCAAGTGAACAAAGTTGCGTTCACCGGCTCCACAGAAACTGGTAAGGAAATTATGAGAAAAGCAGCAGATGGTGTGAAGGCGGTCACTTTAGAACTTGGAGGGAAATCTCCAGCTATTGTTTTAGAGGATGCTGATTTAGAAACAACATTAGATGGTGTTTTTGATGGTACGATGTATAATCACGGTCAAAATTGCAGTGCAACTACCCGTATTTTTGTGCATCGAAGTTTGTATGATGAAGTACTGGATAAGCTCAAGAAAAAAGCTGAAGAAACGGTCGTTGGCCCTGGGTTAGACAGTGCTACGGATATGGGGCCGCTTGTATCTGAAAAACAAATGAATACTGTTTTAGGGTATATTGAAAAAGGAAAGGAAGAAGGTGCGCGGCTTATTACTGGCGGTAAGCGTACAGGGGATCAAGGATATTTTGTAGAACCGACTATCTTTGCGGACGTACAAGATCATATGTCGATTGCAAGAGAAGAAATATTTGGCCCTGTTATGTCAGTATTTGTCTTCGATGAAGTGGAAGAAGTGATCCAGCGGGCTAATGATAGTGAGTATGGTTTAGCTGCAAGTGTATGGACGGAAAATATTAAAAAAGGGCATTATATTGCTTCTAAGTTAGAATCAGGAACTGTCTGGGTGAATGATTTTGGTCTTGAATTGGAAACCATGCCGTTTGGCGGTTACAAACATTCCGGTATAGGCCGAGAGATGGGTGGAGATTACGGCATCTCCAACTATGTAGAAGTGAAAAGTATCTTTGTTAATATGAAGCAATAATAACTAAGAGGTGACGTGGATGGATGAGTTATTAGGCAGTGAACTAAAAAAAGTACGTAAGAGCAGGCAGCTGACCTTACAACAATTGAGTGACCGAAGTGGTCTGTCTGTGAGCTTTTTATCCCAGATAGAAAGAGGACTGCGGACACTTACATTTACATCCCTTAAAAAAATCTGTGAGGCATTAGATGTCAATGTGAATTTCTTTTTCGATAATGGAGATTCCAGCTTTGTAAAAAAAGAGAAAACCTCGTATAAAAATACTGGTAACTTTTCCTATAAAAGCTTAGTTGGAAAAATGAAACATCCGGATTTCATTCCTGCACGGATTGACTTGGAAGCAGGGGAATATCAACAAATCCCTTATACGCATAGCGGACAAGAATTTGTATATGTATTATCCGGCCAGTTAGAAGTTGAAATTGAAGGTGTCAAAGAAACGCTGTATAGCAATGAGTCTATCCATATAGATTCTAGTATGGCACATCATTGGTATAATGCTACAGATGAGACGACGAAGCTGCTTCTCGTCTCATCCACTAAATGAAAAAACGCTCTTCTCAAATTTTGAGAAGAGCGTTTTTTATACATATTGTGTCCACAAGCGCTGTAAGTTTTTTCTCCCTTGGTGCAAATCTTTATGGAAGGTTACTTTTGCATGCTGCCTTTCGTATGTTATGGCTTCCAATGTTTTTTTAGATGAAATAGTGTCTTTTATAATCTGATTTGCAGCCATTTTTCCCTGCAGCATGGCAATTTTAGCATTCTCAATGCCAGTAATATTACCGGCAACATACAAATTCTCTATTTCTGTTTCCATCGTTTCGTTATGCAGAGGTACATATCCGCCTAACGACTCCATATAAATATGTTTCAGATTCAATAAGGATGTTACTTCATTGACTGGCGATAAACCGTCAGAGATGCATACAAAATCACATGCTATTTCTTTTTCTGTCCCCTCTATAAGCACACCCGAGGCATTCGTTTTTTGAATGGTTACGGATTCCACTTCATGCTGCCCGTTTATTCTTATTACCCTTTCTTTGATGGAGATAGGTAATCCAAGCGCATGGACTCCTTTTTTAGGGAAAAATTGTAATGCCAGCTGCTGGAGTGGAGTCACTTTTCCAGCTATTTTTGAACCTGTTGAAAAGAATGTAGATGGAGCAGAATTTCCTAAAGATATCAGCGTTTCCAATGCTTCCTTTGGTGTTGCTTTGTTGATTAGATTAACTGGAGGAAGACAAATTTTAGCAACATCAACATATGCGTAACCAAGCTCTAGCGCGATGACCATGGACAATGGATTAATACCGATAATAACTCCCTTATTTCCCGGTTTCACACGCTGGAAGTTTGTCAGCACCTGAGCAGCACCTACCGTCATTACTCCTGGCAAATCCCAGCCTGGAAGCGGAGTCGATTTTTCTTTTCCGCCGGTCGCAACAATCAGGTGCTCTGATTGGAAATGGCCGGACGTTGTATAGATATCGAAGCCTTGATTACTATGTTCTAAGTTATACACTGATGTTCCAAGCTTAAAGTTCACCTTTTCAGAGACTTCATTATAAAGTTTCCGGGCAACTTCCATTCCATTCCACCATTCTCCTTTTGTTTCCTCATATAGCTGCCCAAGCAATCTGCCGCCATAATGATAATATTCATCGATAAGGAGTACATTTTGCTTTTCTTGCAGGACTTGGGCAGCCGTTAATCCGGCAGGGCCGGCACCGATAATAATAGTATCAAAGTGATTCATGGGAATGCCCTCCTTTGACCAGGTGAGGCAATTCCTTCTGCTGTTCAATCACCATATCTTTATGGATTGGAGTGAGGCAGGCCCGTTGATTACGTTTCCCTTCCACAATTACCCTGCATTCGGAGCAGTGTCCGATATTACAGTACAGTCCCCGTGGTTTGCCATCTTTTTCATGGTATCTGAGCGTTCTGATATTATTAGCGAGAAGCGCTGCTGTGATACTTTCCCCCTCAGCTCCATAATACGTTTGACCGTTCCATTGAAAAGGAATTAGTGTCTGCTCTTTTTTTTCTAAGATTTTATGATCTGTAATTCTTCCTGTCACGATTCCACACCCCCTGAAATTTCCTCAAACGAAACAGTCCGAATAGGAGACTGGGATTTCAGGTTGATATAAGAAGGAGTCTGTGTATTTTTATCCTGAGTCAGCTGATCTAAAAAATGTCCGCATGTCCTGGAGTTACAAAAGCCCATACCAGCTCGGGATTTCAGTTTTAATTCTCTCGAGTTTGCTGCTCCTTTCTCTAATATTTCAAGCATTTCGGAGTAGTATATATTTTCACAGCGACATACTATAAAATCATCTTGTTTTTTCATTCGAATCACCTCAAAGGATATTTGTTTATAAACAAGAAAAAAGTGTGCCAATTTAGAATTGGAATTTACGCATTTTTGAATATAACGTAGGTCTGCTGATACCGAGATCATGACTGGATTTTTCAATGTTATGATCATTTTGATCGACGATATATTTAATATATTCTGCTTCCACCTTATGGATATAGTCTTTCAGATTTAAATTCTCTGATAGATTTGGTACAGACAGGGTCTTATCTGACTGCCCTACTTCCACCAAATACTGGTCAAAGATATTATTATTTAATTGATCCTCATTAGAAAAAATAACTAATCGTTCAGCAACATTGATTAATTCTCTAACATTTCCAGGCCAGTGATAGCTTCTTAGGTTGTTTAAAAGTGAATGATCTGCATAACGGAGCTCTGTCTGGTATTTCTTCGATAAGTGATAAAGATAATAATAGAATAAGGATTCAATGTCATCCGGCCGTTCTCTTAAAGGAGGTATGTGGATATTAAGGACATTAATCCGGTACAGCAAATCGGAACGGAAATCATCAGAATTCAGTAACTCAGAAATTGATTTGTTTGTAGCTGAAACCAACCGGAAATGGGTGGAAACTTCTTTTTTACCGCCTAATCTGAAGTATTTTCTTTCTTGTAATACCCGCAGAAATTTCACTTGCATGTCCAACGGCATATCCCCGATTTCATCAAGAAAAAGTGTGCCGTCTCTGGCAAGTTCGAGCTTCCCCTTGTTTCCTTCTTTATTTGCTCCTGTAAAAGCTCCTTTTTCGTAACCAAATAATTCTGCCTCAAATAAATGCTTCGGAATTGCACCACAGTTAATAGGAATAAATTCACCGGAAGTTTCACTGCTGTTATGAATAGATTGTGCAAATAGTTCTTTACCTACACCAGTTTCTCCAGTAATTAAAATATTGGCATTTGTCTTTGCAGCCCGTTTTATCTGGTTTTTTAAATTTTCCATGATCGAGCTTTTAAAAATAATATTTTTAAAATGTTCCTTATTCTTCAATTGTTTGACATTATCGGTAAGGAAGCTTACCTGATTTTTGAGTTGTTCGATTTCTTCCTCCTGGCGTTTTTGTTCTGTCACATCAATTTCTGAAACAATGGCACCTTCAACTTTGCCTTCAATAATAATCGGAACAGATTTGAGATTCACATAAATACTTTTCGTAGCCATGTGCTGCTTCTTCTCAATGACTTCATTGTTTCGTAATGTTTGTAAAATCGCCAATTTGTCTTCTGCGAAAATTTCTTTAATATCCTTTCCAATCACCTCGCTTTTCTCCATGTTAAATATTTCTGAAGCTCTGTCGCTCCAGTAAATGACTTTTTCGTGTTTATCAATAATCGTAAAAGAATGGTTATAAAAATTAATCAGCTCTTCAATAATAGAATGTTCTAACATATGTATAATCCCCTTTAGTGTTAAATTTATAATAATAATTATATTTTTCTTTACACATTATTTCAAATTTTATTGATTTTACGATAGGTGAAGTTGGCACGTTTTTTTCTTAGTATTTTATAAAGGAAGGAGGGAGCAATTTTGACAACGCCATCTTATGATGTATTGATAATTGGTGGAGGTATTATCGGTGCGAGCATTGCTTATTTTACTTCTGAAAAAGGTTTAAAAGTAGGGATGTTGGAAAGGGATACAGTTGCTTCTGGTACAAGCTCAAAATGTGATGGCAATGTTTTATTGATTGATAAAGAGCCGGGATTTGATAGCAATATGGCGATAAAGAGCCAGGCATTAATCAAAAGCTTATCAAAAGAATTAGAAATGAAATTTGAATACAGGCATCCGGGAAGTATTTTCCTTTGTGCAAATGAAGAAGAATTGGAGCAGGCATATGACTGGGTCGATCAGCATAACAGGGCAAATGGCGAATATCAATTTTTTAATAAATTAACCAAAGAAGATTTGAAAAATGATTCCAAATATTTTGCTGATCATTTGGTTGGCGGCATTGAATGCACAAATGATTCGACGGTAAACCCGTACATGTTAACATTTTCGTTCATTCACGCAGCGAAAAAGAATGATCTTGAGCTTTTCGAAAAAACGCCCGTAACATTTATGGAGGAACATAGAACAAAAGGATTTAAAGTACATTCTCATGATCGTGTATTTAAAGCCAATAAAGTAATTAATGCAGCTGGTGTTTTTGCACCGGAAGTGAGTAAACATCTCGGTGTACCTTTACCAATTAAACCAAGAAAAGGTCATATCCTGGTTTCATCACGTGCAGAATTGATGGGCACAAGGAAAATTCAAGAGTTTGGATACTTGATGACGAAGTTTGGCAAAGAGAGAAAAGCAGATAAAATCATGAATGATTATGGAATTGCATTGGTGCATGAACCGACAGAGAGTCAAAATTTCCTGATAGGAAGCAGCCGGGAATTTATTGGTTTTGACACAACCGTCAATCATCAAGTTGTTCAACTGATTGCCAAAAGAGCGATAGAATTTTTCCCAAAAATGAAGGATATGAATATTATTCGTAGTTATGCAGGTCTACGGCCGTGGACACCGGATCATTTGCCAATTATTTCAGAGACTGCCGTACCTAATTATTATGTAGCAGCCGGTCATGAGGGAGATGGAATTGGATTATCTGCGGTAACAGGTTATTGGATGGCTCAGATGATGACAGATACACTTGAGGATGACATTAGTCTGCTAAGTATGGATAGGTTTCAGGAGGAGGCAATATGAAGATAAATTCAAAACTGCTTGTTACTGTGGATACGCACACTGGGGGAAATCCGACAAGAACTGTTTTATCCGGTATGCCTAAATTAAAAGGAGAGACGATTCAGGAAAAAATGCTGGATATGAAGGAAAACCATGATTACATTCGAAAGTTCCTGGTTTTTCCGCCCAGGGGACATGATGTAATGAGTGGCACGATATTACTGCCGCCTTTAAAAGAAGAAGCTGATTTTAGTGTAATTTTTATAGAGACCGGCGGGTATCTGCCGATGTGCGGACATGACACTATTGGTACATGTACAGCATTAGTAGAACTCGGTTATGTCGAAGTCAAAGAGCCTTATACTTCGGTAGTCCTAGATACCCCAGCTGGTGTGGTAGAAGCCAGCTGCAAAGTGAAAGAGGGCAAAGTGCAAGAAGTAACATTTATTAGTACCGATTCCTTTCACCTAAAGACGGTGTATATCGATTATAAAGATTTCAAGAATATAAAGTGCGATATAGCATATGGTGGGAATTTCTATGGGATTATGAAAGCGGGCGATTTAGGTTTATCCCTTCATGTATCGAGGTCAGAAGAAATCGTCGAAATTGCCATGGCAATCAGAGATGAAATTAATCGTCAGCATGAGGTGAAACATCCTGATTATCCATTTATTAATAAGCTGACCCATATGGAATTCTATGAAACAGGTGATGTTGTTAAAAACACAGTAATTGTACCTCCGGGAGGCATTGACAGATCGCCATGTGGTACAGGGACATGCGCAAAAGTATCAACACTTTATAAAGAAGGCGACCTTGATCTAAATGAAGTCTTTATCCACGAGAGTATCACAGGATCTCAATTTAAAGCCCAGGTAATCCACGCGAGTGTGAAAGGAAATATAATTTATAATAGGGTTGCTATTACAGGAACAGCATGGATTATGGGGAGACATGATTTTTATTTTGATCCCGATGATCCTTTAAATCAGGGATATCTATTGATTCCAGAAATATAAGGAGGTGATTTTATGATTTCAAAAGTAATCAACAGTTATGATATTCATATAAATGGACAACAATTACGAATTATTGAGAAAAACGAGCTGGAGACGGTATTACAAGACTATGAGAATAAGGCATTAATGCGGAATGAGCCGAGAGGGAGCAAATATGTTCGTTTACTTATCTTTCAATGGAGTGATGATGTTTTAGATGTAGAATTACACCCAAATGAAAGCGTTGACAATATTCGTATTTTATTAAAAGGGTGCATTTCCTCTCTTGTGGATCGTGGGAGAATAAACTCAAAAGAAAGCTATTTAGTAAGAAATAATGGCCAAATGTATGAATTTCAGCATGGATGTCTGACGACAGAAAAATTACCAGAAGTAGAGAAAAAACAAAATATGTATTTAGTCAACGATAAGAAGATAAAAGTCTATGAAGTTGACATGGAATTAGAAATTAAAAATATAACAGCTATTAAAGCGTATATTCACTCTAAGCAAGATGGAAATAGTGATTATCTGGTGCTTAAACAGGGAGAAAAACAAGTCGTTGCAAATAAAAAAGGAGATATCTTAGCTTATCCAATTATTGAAGTCGTTGCTGTATGTGCAAAGGAGTTCTCTCAGGAAATTATCACCTCTTTCACAGGATTAAAAATACATGCTGAAGATATGCAACTCAATTATTATTTGATATCTAATTCACAATTTTATATTGAGCATAGCGACATCTACGCTAAAGGATTTATCATTAAATAAAACAAGGGGCGGAAATATATGGTTAGAGAAAAGAAACTGCCAAGTATACCAGTATTATTGCTCATTTTGGTTTTGTTTGTAGTAATAATGTTTGGTTTTATTGTTATTTTAGAACTGCCTATCCAATTAGCTTTGCTCGCAATCTGGTTTGTAATTATGGGGTTTGGATTATATTTAGGTAATACGTATATAGAAATGGAAAAAGGACTTTTAAAAGGAATTTATGAAGGTTTAGGAGCGACGCTTGTTTTAATCGCTGTAGGTGCACTTATCGGCTCTTGGATTGCTGGAGGTATTGTACCGACGATGATCTATTATGGTTTGAGTATCATTAGCCCGAGTATCTTTTTGATGGCAGCAATGATTATCTGTGCGATTACATCTATTTCAACAGGAACATCATTTGGTTCAGCAGGCACAGCCGGCATAGCGATGATGGGTATCGGGGAGAGCTTTGGGTTGCCAACATATTTGGTTGCTGGGGCAGTTATTTCAGGGTGTTACGTTGGAGATAAAATGTCGCCATTATCTGATACAACAGTTATGACAGCTTCCTTGTCAAGAGTTGATTTGTTCAGACATATAAGATCGATGTCATATGTATCTTTACCGGCTTTCGTGATTGCGGCAATTGCTTATTGGATTGTAGGTTTAATCATGCAAGATGGCAGCGGTGATCTGTCAATTGCAGAGAATACAATGGCCAGCCTGCAGGATACATTTCATATATCCTGGGTCATGCTGATTCCGGCAGTAGTGGTTGTCGTCATGCTGGCATTTAAACTACCATCCATACCGGTAATTATATTTGGAGCATTACTAGGAAGCGTGTGGGCAGTTTGGTTCCAAGGATATGGATTTATTGAAGCGATTGAGACATTGTATTCAGGAAGTGGAGTTACTACAGGAATTGATTTCATTGATAACCTTTTAGATCGTGGTGGTATTACTTTCATGCTTGAGGTTATTTTGTTGATTCTTCTAGCTTTAGGTGTCGGCGGATTGTTACAGTCCATTGGTGCCTTTACGGTAATCGGGGAGCTTTTTGCTAAATGGGCAACGAATACAGGTAATCTGACATTAACGACTATGATCGCAGCATTCTTTGGAATATTTTTTGGCGGAGCAGCTTACGTTTCAATGTTAACAGGCACGAAAATTACGGAAGCTAATTATGACAGGAAAAAAATAAGCAGATCCTTGTTATCAAGAAATGTAGAGGCAGGCGGTACGATTACAACGCCGATGGTTCCATGGTCAGATGGAGGGGTTTTTATGGCAACAACGCTGGGTGTCTCAACACTCGCATATTTGCCATTCTTCTGGTATGGATTTTTAGTTATTATCATTAACTTAATTTATGGTTATTTTGGATTGTTTATTTTAGATAAAGATGATTATGAAAAAGAAAGGGATGAGGAGC
>NZ_JBVFXI010000014.1:0-44546 GCF_055524595.1 Oceanobacillus sp. B139/18
CGATACTGGTATGATAGGCTAGGTTCAACGTGGTTCGTAACCATCCCACGCTAAAATTGGGTTGAATTTAGATAATTTAAAAGAATTTCAAATGAGGATAAACGTTGTTATGGAGGCGTTTATCCTCATTTTCATTTTACTCAGGATAATGTGAGATGATATAAAAATTGATTTTGTTTTACACATTTTTTACACACTAAAAAAAGAGAGGTCCTCTTCTCTTTAAATCCTTTTTATAAAATTATTTACTATGTTTTTATGTATCCTTGTAATGCATGATTTATCTCCGAAACGCCTACCCGCAATTTTTTATTTATTTACCATTCAGACACTATATCTACGATTGCCTTAAATGTAGGTTGAGCAATCCACCAACGCTTTCGATTCTTTCTTACCTCATGAACCCTTACTCTTGGATCGTGTAATATTTCATCCTCTAAATAACGGACGGACATGCAAGTGACTTCTGTTAACTTATTGATGTCTACAAGCACCAAATGTTGATGAATTTGCTTACTAACTTCTTGTTCAACGAAATCTCTTAAAGCTTTTTCATCTAACGAAATTTTTATCTCTCCAGTTGGAAACAAATTTTCACCTCCGATATATTCTACTTAGAAAGAATTTTTCCTTCTTAAAGTATAGATTTATGGTAACATTGTTACTAAGTTGGGGCTAAAAATAATACGTGGGTGAACGTTAATTTATAACCAAATAAAAAAGACGCACCGTCCTTGTAGTGCGTCTTTTTGTTCCTACATAAAAATGAGATAACATAATATATCGTTAAAAAAAATAAACAAAAGGATTATATAGGAATAGGTAAATTATAACATAGAGAATGCATAATAAGTATATATTTTTTGATAATTTACACTTTTATTACTTGCACTATCCAATTAAACGGAATATCAATTTCTCTATCCTCATCATTGGAACATCTAACCACCATATCCCAAATGTTCATAGGTTTGTCTATGTAACAAGTTATTTCATGAAAGTCATCATCCTTAAAATATTTAATATTTACCTCTGCCCCTTGCTTGTGAGCGTCATATATCATACTTCCGTTATATTCTAATTGATCTAAATCCAATACAGGCTTTTCCATTATGCACCAATGCCCCTTTTCGCTTGGCCACAAGATAAAATATTTTCTAACTTAAAGCTGCGTACCTGTTTTCTATAGAAGCAATAGGCCAACACTCTTTTATCATCTATATCCATTACACGAATAATACGCTGGCTAACCTTAGCTTTAGAGTCCATATAATAAATCATGACCTTTTCTTTTTTATCCAAAGACTTATTAAGTAACCCAATCATAATTATCCCTCCAAAAATTGCCGTTTGACGAATGTTTGTTCTGGTTATAATATAAATATATCACACAAAACAGAACAAGTGTACTGTTATTTTTTAACAAGAAGGGAAGGTTTGGAATGGAAAATGTATCTATAACCTACGTAACACCTGAGATGCATGGCTATAAGGATCGCGGTATTTTGAAATGGCAAGGGATGATGTTAAGCGACCACACAGACGCATTAAAAAAAGAAATGAATGAGTATGAAGAAGTTAAACCGAAAGAAGAAATGACGGAGGATGCAATTGCAGAAGTGTTAAATAAGGCATTTATAAATAGCTATCCTGTTTTAATCCAGGCAAACGTGATGCAAAACGGACTGTATTATAAAGACCTCCAATGCAAACTGGAAGGATACGCAGAAGGTCAGATTCATTTAAAACTGAAAGATGGAAGAACTACCTGTTGTATTCTTGAAGAAATAAGAAATGTGGAAATGATGAATCCTTTGGATTGGTATGATAAGCTAAAATAAGATTTCGCAATAACACAAAAAGGAGTATCGATATATGACAGAAAAATATAAATTGTTTTTAGATAAAATAAAAATACATGAAAATCATTTAAAAAAAGAAGTTAAATTAGCGCAAGAATTAGAGAGAAATTCACCTTACATCGATGATTACCAAAAGAAGAAAATTATCGATGAGGATGGAGAAACTGTTGTTTTTATCTCAAAAATAGAAATTAATGAATTTAAATATAGCAAAGAACGTGATGAAATTTATCATAATCGGATTACCGGTAAAGCATTAAACTATTGGTTAGATTTTGTTATAGATAAAGTTAAAGTTTAAATAATATATACAGCCCCACTTTGTGAGGGCCTTTTTTTATATTTAAGATACGTAACGTGGAGCATTTGGGTCCTTTGGATCGGTCTGATAAAAGATTAATGATACAAGATATTTCTAGCATTTTTATTGAAAAAAATTAAAAAAACCCTAAAACCTATTTACTTTTTTGAATAGATATAGTATAATTAATTTATCAAGTTAAGGGAGGTGAACAGGTGGATGTAGAAAAAATCATAGCATTAATTGGAGTTACAGCAGGAGCGTTCAAAGCCATCACGTCAGGATTGAAAGATATCCACGACATGAGAAAGACGAACAAAAAGAAAAAGCGACGCTCTCCCGCCAAGAAGAAACGTCGCAAGTAACTTACAGGGAAGGGTAAAACCTTCCCCTCCAATTAATATTATAACACATCCACCCTATGCTATGATAAAAAAATTCGGTTACACTAATGTAATGGTATTAGCTATAGGAATATTGATTATTGTAACTTTTGTTGATTTCAATAATTTAAAAGCTATAGACTACGTAATACTTTCACTTTTCGGCATTACTGTTCTGATTCATCTAATTAGAATTGTATTACTTCTTATGAAAGGCTGGGATTAAATTGAAGTATGAATTTGAATCTACAGAGGAATTGTTGGATTTTTTAAATGAAAATTTATTATCAACTGTTGAAACAGCAGAGATTTTAGAAGTGTCTAAAGCACGGGTCGGGCATATGGTGAAAGACGGTAAGTTAATACCAGCTAAAGACCAACCCAAAGTGTTTTTAAAAGAAACTGTGCTGGAAAGAAAACAAGAACAAGAAGATTTAAGGAAAAAATATAGACCGTATGATGAAAAATAAGCCCCTTACGCCGTGAAGAGCTTATTTTTGCGAAAAGAAAGACGCCTGCAATTATCTATGCAAGCGTCCAACCTTTGAGTCCCAATTGCCAAAGCAAATCCAAATATCCCACAGAGCATTCTATGTACGTACTTCCATAAACGTGAAGTTTTATTCTTAGTTAACAAAAAAAGCCACCTCTACACAGGGGCGCAGAAGTGCCTAAGATTCAAGCTTACGGAAATATTAGGTGTGTTCAATAATAGGTCAAGGGATATTATCCGTTTATCCCTTATTTATCTATGTAATTCGATTTTATCCTATGAAAAAAGGTTTGTAAAGGGTTTACAAAGAAAAAGGCGCCCGCAAGTATCTTAACGAGCGCTTCATCATCTATATAAAGGATGGAGTTAGGAAAAGGGTGGTACCCCTATATCCTTACGATATAATTTTATCTTATAGGAGAGTTCGTGTAAACAGATAATAAAAAGACGCCCGCGGTGCATAGTCGGACGTCTAATTGCAGATTTACAGATAGTCAAATACTGAAGATGGAGGTATCAGATTTCTATAATTCTGCAATTTAATATTAGCCTATCATATTTAAGACTGTAAAGTCTCAAAACGTGAAGGCTTATTTTCTTGTATTAATTTACAGAAAAATAAGTTATCATGATATTATATGGACGATTAAGGAGGAATAAATTATGAAAGTAGGCATGTTAAGATATCCTGAAAAACCACCCTTTCTAGCTCGAACTATCGCTTATATTTGCAGCCATTATAATATTGACTTTTTCTATTTTAGACCAGAGGATGTTGACTTAACTTATCAAAAAATAAATGCGCTATTTTTAGTTAACGGAGAATGGTTGCGAAAGGAAACGGATTTTCCAGACGTTATAGATAACGCTCCAATGCGGGAGCGTGATAAATTTTTGTATAGTGTATTAGAAGACCATAGTATTTTAACAACAAGAAGAATCGGTTCAAAAAAGAAAATCTTTAATATGTTAGAAAAAGATGGCAGGTTTAAAGATATATTAATTCCTTATAAGTTAATAGAGGATGAAGTGGACATTAAATTAGCTATTGATGAATACGGAAAGGTTTTACTTAAACCATCTCGAAGTAACCAAGGTAAGCATATTTATGTAATTGAACGTAATAATAATGGCTTTCAGGTTAGTACGGACTCTACAACAAACAGTTATTCGGATCAAGCATTTACTAGCCTATATAATGAAGTCTTTGCTGATAGATTGTATATTTGCCAGCCGTTTATTGATTCTAAAACTAAAGAGGGTCACCCATTCGATGTGCGCATACATACTCGTAAAAACATTGAAGGTAAGTGGTCAACTGTTAAAATATACCCAAAAATAGGCATTGGAAAATCCGTTACATCTAACATAAGTCAAGGAGGCGGCATAAGCGCCATTAATTCCTTTTTAGAAGCGCAGTTTGGGGATAGGTGGAAAGAGGTTAAGCAACGCTTGAATCAAGTAAGCAAACAATTCCCTGCCCGCTTTCAAACATTATATGACTATCCTATAGATGCATTAGGTATTGACGTAGGCATCGATAAGTCAGGCAAGTTATGGCTTTTTGAAGTAAATACATTCCCTGGTGCTATGTATTTATTTGCAGAGGATGCAGAAGCTCGTGTACAGTATTATAGGTATTGCGCTAATAAAGCTACACAAACAATCTAATATGTATAGCCCCTCACGAAAAGTGAAGGGCTAGTTTTTTATCTAGTGTAATAACGAACATACTGCGTGCTAGCAGTAATATACAGTCCGCTCTTAAGCTGATACATATAACCATTGCCAACTTTAAATTTATCTCTAGCTACTGTAAAAACTTCACCCTCATTAACGATTACCGCTCTGTCATCCCAATTAGCAGTGTTGTAAGTCCATAAGGACGGTGTGATGACCTCAACATAACCTTGCTTACCAGAGCCACCACTACCAGATTTACGTTTTAATCCAAGTGCTTGTGCAATACCATTTGCATGTCCTAAAGCAATCCGATTCAGATAAGCATCTGATTTAAGCTTATTTGCATCAGCAGTTGTGTCGATAAATCCATTTTCAGTGAGGACTGCTGGCATCGCTGTTTCTCTTAGCACATGGAAATTAGCACGTTTTTTACCACGATTATTAAGGTCGACCTGTTTCATAACTTCTGCATGCAGTTTATCACGATAGGTTATTGTGTTATTAGAGACACTTCCATTGTAAATATAATCTTCATAGCCCGTACCGCCACCAGCATTAATGTGGATGGATACAAAGTAATCAGCACCCCAGCTGTTTGCATCATTTGTGCGTTGTGCAAGACTTCGAGTTGTGTCGCTTGTCCTACTCATGCGTATAGAGTGCCCTTCATAGTCACGATTTAAAATGTCCCGTGTTTTTAGTGCGATTTTAAGTGTAAGCACCTTCTCCTGTAAGCCATTTGCAACTGCACCTGGATCTGTTCCGCCATGTCCTGGATCTAAATAAATTCTTGCCATAATAAATTCCTCCTAAAATATTTTTATATAAAAATAAAGAGCAGCCGCAGCTACTCTTATAAACGTTTTGCTTTTTTATCGTCTTTAGTTGCTTTTAAAATGCGGTCTGCCTCTTGTGCTTGCGGTGTGTAACTGTTGTTTTTCCAGTGATTCCAAGCCTCGGTTAAAAATAAAGCAGCAATGGTTAATCCGGTTGCTATTTGCTCGTTATCAAAAGGCAATATTTGATACCCTAAAACCATTCCAGCAGTATTTATAAAAACCACCGCCAACACAATTAATCGTAACCACTTGTTATCAATTCTTTGTAATTTCTCTTTCATTAAAATCCTCTCCTTTAGCTATTAATTACATAAGTCAAGAAAAATACCGCCAGGCTTATACCTAAGGCAAGCCATGACGGTAAGTTATTTAACACATTTTCTCTGCGCTTTACTTCTTTTTCGACATCTTCAATGTTAGCTTTATCTTTCATCTCATCTTTAATTTCACGGATGTCTTTTTCTAACTCTGCCCCTTTATTTCTTGCGCCTTTAGCGATATCGTAAGTCTCGTTTATTCGCTCCTTCATATCTAACAAACTGTCTAGTTTCCCATCCTGTTTTGCTAGCGACACCTTGACTTCCATCAGGACATTCATAAACTTTTCCATGTCCTCCACTTCCTTCTGTGTTGTGTCCATTCTCGCCCCCCTAACTTTAGAGCATGAAAAAAGCACCCCAAGTATGGGATGCTTTAATATTTATTCTTCATATTTGTTTATTAAATCTTTTACCTTGTCATACATTTCTTCGTGTGCTGACTTCGATTCATCCTTTAACAAGCGCCATGGAATTTCAATATCTTTTTTAGAACAAAAGGCTTTTCCATAATACACATCTTCTTTGCCGCCCATAGATTGAGCTATAAGCACCTCGAAATCCCAAATATCTTCCGTTTTACCATCAATATCATCAATTCTTAAAAAGTAATGCTCAGTAACATTGCTAACATGAATTATCATTTTATCTCCTCCTTCCTACTACTTATATCGGCATAGTAGAAGGTATTTTTAAGCATTAAAAGACACCTCTTTATGAGATGTCTTTTGCGGTTAATTATTTTCCTCATGTGCTTTTCTATTCCAAAGCAACTTATATTCATTATTTTCTTCTATTAATGTGACTACATCTATCACTGATGAATTAGTATTCAATAAATGAAATACATGGGTGCCCACAGGTCCTGCCGTTTTTTGAGGATGTCCAATCGATATCATTTTGTTTAAGAAAAACCTTTGAAGTGATTCTGTTATTTTTTCAACCGGTATATCGCTTAATTCTTCTTTTGATGACGATGAAAGCATATCATATATTTTCGTATCACCATTTTTACCGTATGCATAAATTAATTCCATAGCTTTTTCTGAATCCAATATTATCCCTCTCCTTTCCGTCTTAATTATAATAATATTCGACAAAAAGAAGGAAATTCCTGCATAAAATAACAATTATTCAGTGATTTATGTCAACCATGTAATATTTCCAAACCTACTAATTCCAGCTTCTCCATCATTATTAACGAAAAAGTAAGTGTTTTCGGTTGGACCAATTCTTGCAGAGTTAGTACTACTGCGGATTTTAACATTGCTACCTACATCGATATCCGGAGATTCGATTTTTCTTGCCCAGAATTTTTCATTATCAAAATACCCCATAATGTAGGCGTTACCGTCATTTCGATTGTAACTAAACTGGTACCTTCCGTTCGAACCGTTCCTTCCGTAATAATTTCTGACAGTATGATCTGGTTCGTATAGACTGCAAGCTTGATTTCGTGGGCTGTCGCCCTCCCATAGTTTCGTGGAAGAGAACACTCCCGCCCAGGAATCGTTCGAGTATGGTCCAGCAATAAATGTATAGTGACTACCGTCATAACTAAATGTACGGAAAGTTGGTCTAATCAGACTTTCTACGGAATGACCGATGTTAAAGTAACCCTCATCTCTATCCAGTATCAATCGGAGTCCAGGTATATCCGTGTCGACTATATTTCCGGGTCCAAATCTTCCAATCTGAAAACCGTTCGGATGGTAAAAGGTTAAATCATACTGCCCGAAATTCATCGTCAATTTATCGCCAACATAACTCCATATCGAACCGTCAGAGATATCAACGCGTCTATCTCCGCCAGCAGTAATCGTTCCAGCTAAAATATGTTCTGCAAGGATGCCTCGACCAGTGATAGCGTTACGGAACGTCCTACCGCCATCCTGCGATATCCCTAAACCTGCACTATTTAAAACTACAACAAGGTTAGGGTTATTTGGATCACGGGCAATGATGCCATTCTCAAAATCCAATTCAGTTTGAGCAGAAAGTAACGCCTTGGTTACTTGTGCTACCTCATTATTTAAGGCATTCATCGGCAGCTTGCGTTTACCTTCTAAAATATCACTAATGGCATTTGTAGCATTACGCATTTTTGACTGATGACGTTTGACGATATCTTGACTGCCAAATGTGATATCAAGGGCGATAATTTCGCCTTTCCAGTTCTTTGTTTCCTTCTGATTTACAATTCTCACTTCTTCATTAAAGCCAATTCGTTCATCAATTAAAAATACCCTATCGCCGACATTAGTCTGACCAATAGGGTACCCCTGCGCTCTTAAATCGTGAATATCAGCAGTAACACTTATCTTAATAGATTCGTCTACAATCTTTTTCATATTTCGATTAAGCGTTGGCTCGTTACGAATTCTACCATCTTTCAAAGGCTCTGATTCACGTATACCAAGAATGTATACTAACGGAGAAGCATAATCGCCTGTCAATTTTGCATCTTGCCAATCCCCTGCTTCTTTGTCACCTTCATAATCTGCATAACCTTTAATATAGGTATACATTTCTGAAGCATCTACATCATAAACGACATTAGATGCGTTTAAGCGATGTCGGTACATGATGTTTTTATCTTCTCCAACCTGTTCATTGATAAATACTGTGTTGCCCACAGGGGGGTGAAATTCTCCACCATAGCGATTAAGCCAATCCTGGAACATTTTAAGGCGTTTCGTACCACCTCCAAAATTTTCCCATTCCGATGCAGAGTAGTCACCATTTAATACATAATTATAGCCACTATCAGAAAAAATAAGGTCTAGTCCCCTTCTGGCAGTCATCGAACCGCTATGCAACTCATGTACTACTGACACATTAAAGTCGTCAAAAAACTTTGGAATGGCACGTATTTGGGCTTTAAGATATTGCCCTTCTCCACGCTTTTGAATAGCAACTATTTTCCATTCCGTTTCATCATCATCCACCAAAGTCCAAAGTTCCGATAACTCCATCAAAAAACGGCTATTTGGTTTGTTATATTCCAAATCAGCCGTTAATATTTTGTCACTATTTAATGCATGATCTACCTCTGTCGTTGCCATCACAACATATTCCCGATTGTTTAAGTCTCTAACATACATTTAATCACCTTCATTCAATAACAGCACTATCAAAGACACGTATTTTAAAACTTAAATCAGATGGATAAATATAAGTGAATTCCTCAACGACAATATGCACCTCTACACTATACGTTCCAGCTGGGAGAACTTCATCAATGTTAAACTCTAAACGACTGTCAAATACAGTAGAAGACTGCTGATATTTGATTTCATTTTGACTATCAACTAAATAGATTTGAGCCAATTGACCGTTCAATGAGAGCATGGATAATTTATTTTCATCCAGTAACTCAAGTACGAAAGTGCTTGCATTATCACCTTGAGCAATTCTAGTTACCCTGTTGACAGATCTGATATTTAAACTATTCGCCATAACCTACCGCCTCCACTTCTTTCCAATCTCCATCAATTTTTGCGTAAGCTTCTGTTGCTTGCCACATGTAATCTGTATATCGCCTGAATTGGCTGACTGCTGTATCTAAAACAGATAGCTCGTATAGTTCTTCTGGTGGTTGCGGAATCCCTCTACTTCTGTTTTTCACAGGCAATTCCGGTGGTCTTATACTATTAGCAAAAAGTATTTCTATAAGTTCTTGCGCTGTTTTATCCGAAAAAAGTTGCCGAATAAGCGCCAAATATCCAGCTATCATCGGAACCGACATAGAAACACCTGTCATGCGTCCATATTTATTCCCAGCATAACAAGACATAATATTATGTCCAGGAGCCGATACGTCCAACCAATTATAATCACTATTAGATTTAAATTTTCTACCATCATCTCCTGTGTGACTAACAACGACTACGTTAGGCATCTTCGGTAACAATTCTACGAAGTTCACTTCTCCACTACTTGTACTCGCTGGTACGACTACTATAACTCCGCGTCTATATGCTCGTAAAAATGCCTCACGCATAGCAAGTCTTAAATGTTTTGGGGCACCCATTGCGCTAGTACGCCTGTCAGTTGCTTCATATCTAGCACTATTCTCTGTTATTGCTTGCGAAATAGATAAAATATCAATCCCTTCCTCAATGGCATAATCAATTGCCTCAATGAGTGACTTAATGCGGGTTTCTATAGTCAGCATATACATCCGGATTACATAATGCTCAGCATCTGGAGCAACACCGCATGGATATCCGTTTTGTAAGTTCCTGGCTAAAACAATACCCGCACAATGTGTATGATGGTCACCGGCAGCATAATAATAGGTGTCATGATATAAACACGCATGACCTCCTGCGATAGGTAAAGCATCATGCTCTCCAATACCGTGGTCAACAATGCCAACTTTCACGCCTTGACCCGTAATGCCTCGATTCCAGAAATCATCTATCTTTAGCCTTGCATGAGCGTAGGTGACGGTTGTTTTCAAGTAATTATCGAGATAGTTGTCTTCAGGTGCCGGTGAATAATCTGAAACTCTGGTGCTCTGTTCTAATTGATCATCCCACACAGTGAAATCTACATCTTCGGTAGAGTTTGAAGTCCTTACTTGAAACTGAAAGATATTAGTATTTCTTACACTAGTATGCTCAAACCTTATTACTTCATTTCCACCGATTCGTTGCTCATAATGCCTGTCAGTACCGGAATCCATTCCATTAAATCTAACAATTCTACTTTCACTCAAATTGTTTTTTACATAAACAGATGCGGTGTGTATTTCACCAACCTCACCAATCCGACCATAAGATACCAATGCTTTAAGGTTTGTTGTTCCTCCAGAGGTTGTTATTCTTACAGCGTTACCTATATTAAATTCAGGTACTTCTATATTAGGTTCTCTGTTGACCGTCGAATCACTGTAACTTTGGAAATTGAATTTATTAGAACCAATTATCAAATTCCGTCCTCTATCCAACATCAGTTATCACCTACTGGTTTAAACCAAAATTGAGCATCATTTGGAGGATTATCTCCGACATAAAACTGCTGTGGCGGCGTTACGCTATCGTTCATAATCCGATAGATTTGTGCAATCTTGGCCACTACCTCAATTTCAAAAAAGTAAATATTCAAGAAGTTTTCACTTCTGTCCAAGAAGCGACCGTTCATCATTTGCAGACTTTCTCCAATCCATTGTTCCGGATTGCTTTGCCAGCTGTCACGTCTATCTTGCCTAAAATGAACGGTCTGCCCTGATAAATTACGTTTAAACAGTGTATAGCGCTTATTCTGTTCCAAAGGAAAATTCAATACTAATCGATTCCATCCGGAATTTACACGTACTGTTTTATAAGCTATTTGAGCACTTGCGGGTTCTCCTGCTTCTTGTTCGGATAGTCCAATACCAATGGAACCTGCATTATTGGAAAATACCCACACACCATGGATAATACCGTTAACCTTAGATATAAAATTCGCTCCGTAGTCAGACGTATTGTTAAACTCTCCGCTTGATGGTTTTGTAGCACCATTGATGTCGACATCTGTGGCATTTGGATTTGTGCTAATTATATCTTTAATAATTTCAGCAGGAATGTGAGATAGTGTTTCAAAATTATCATTAATCTTTTTTAATTCGTCCCGATCTAACGGACTTCCTATTGTTTCAATTGTCATATAATCACCTACTTGTAGTAATATGGAAAGTCAAATGCAATTATTGCGCTATTACAAAAGAAAATCTGAATATTGTTCCATCCCGGGGAAAGTTCAATAAAATCTTTTCTCGTATCACGTAAAAATGCCAAGTTGTTTCGTGTGACGTTAGCACCATCATAAACAACAGTATCTGTAGACCTTAAAGGTACATTGACTCTTGCCCTACTACCATTTGTTGAATTGGTAATCTGAAACATGTCAGTACTACCTCGAACATTAGATACAGTTATCTTTAAATCCTGTTCAAACGGGTGAATAGGGACATTACCGGCATTAAAAACTCGAAAAGTTTCTCCTGATTCAACCTCATGCGTGTAAACAAGAGATTCATCTGTTAATTCCAAGCCCATTCCAAACCCCCATAGTTCACTGATTACATCAATGCCGTCACGTTGAATGTCTTGGGTGGTGCCGATGGATTCCGCAAATGGTAATTCCGTGGTCTCGAATATTAATTCTCCTTCACCATCATATATCATTTGCTCTAATTCAAACGTATTCTGTAAACGAACCTTATATATTTTTCCTCCGATAAATTTATTATTTGTAGATTCATCCATTTTTGCTGGTTCATTCAAATCAACAAAAGCGTAAGCAAGCATTTTCGCTCGCCTACGCTCTCTGATATAGTATGATTCTTTATCTAATACTTTTTCAAATAGTAAATCTCGCAATAATGGGTAGTCGTGGTAATCTCTAGCTCGAACCATGAACGGTATTTTTATAGTTCTCACGCCATAAGTTGAGCCATAATCAACACGCCGGTCTGTACCTTCAACTTCACCATATTGAGGTTCTATGGGTATGGATGACACGATGAAGTCTTTAACCATCACACCGAAATCCTCAAAATTGAAAGACTCCCCATTCTGTTTTATGATTTGGGCATCCACCGATTAAAACCTCCTTATAGTAGCTTCCACTGCATTTTGTTCATTGACATAAGCTCTTACACCCTCTTTGTTATCATAGACATTTATTTCTATAGGTTGTCTCCTAACGTCAACGTTTGCATTGACGCCATTCTGCACCTGCGCTACAGCATTACGCTTTATTCCTTTCAAACTGGAAGCAATCTGTGATGATTTCATATCCATTTCCGGATTAAATGACTTCGTTGCTACAGATGCCATGTTGGTGCTGATATTAGCAACTTTGTTTTTCATTCTTCCAGCACCACGAACCCAGCCTTGGAAAGTATATACACCAAACTTATCAAATACTTTAGAAGGCGAATTAATGCCTAGCAGGCTTTTAGCACCTTCAATAGCTCCATCAACAACGCCTTTAGCAGCATCTATAACATCATCAGCCATTGATAAAATACCATCAATTAATCCATCGATAATATTCTTTCCAATGCTGAATAAATCAATGTCTCCAAAAAAGTCCATCACATTGTTCCAGATATCTTGAATCGTTGTCCAGACGTTATCCATTGCTTCTCCAACAGCGCTAACAATATCATTGAATATATTAGATACTGTATCAAAAATAGAACTAACAACATCCGATACAGTAGAGCTAATACTATTCCATATACTCGAAATCGTATCCCAAATACTGCTCATGACACTGCTGATTGTGCTAAAAATGCTACTAAAAATACTGCTGACCGTACTGAAAATGCTACTTAACACACTAGAAACAGTTGATACTATAGTATTCCATACGCTAGACGTCACACTAGAAATCGTATTCCAAGTATCTGTTATGAAACTCTTAACTGAATTAAATACGCTGGTTGCAACGCTTTTAATTCCATTCCATACTGCGCTTAGCACACCTTTTATCGCATTCCAAACAGCTGACGATACAGATTGTATGATATTCCACACTGTTGATATTAGGTCCTGAATACCGTTAAACTGCGTATCTGCCAGTGTTTTGATTCCATTCCATATCGACATGAGAACGGATTTTATTCCGTTCCATACAGCCGACGTAATGCTTTTGATGGTATTCCACACCGTTGACACGACATTCATCACATTATTAAAGGCACTCGTTGCAATACTTTTGATGCCATTCCATATAGTCGTGAGAACAGATTTAATACCGTTCCAAACTGTACTCGATACAGATTTAATCATGTTCCAAACAGAAGTTATCACCGATTTGATTCCATTAAAAATAGGCGTCACAATAGACAACAATGTATTCCATATCGTTGATAAGACTGTTTTGATATTATTCCACGCCGTTGTAGAAGTGGTTCTTATACCGTTCCATAAGCCTGTGAAAAATGCAACTAGTCCCGCAAATACTGTTGATGCAGCAACTACAATTGCATTCCATACTGTCGTTATCCCGGCTTTTAAAATTTCCCACGCCGTTAAAGCCACAGTTTTGATCGTGTTCCACAAATCTGTAAAAAATGTTTTTAATCCTTCCCAAACTGGAGTGGCAACTGCAATAATCCCTTGCCATACAGCGGTTAAAGCAATTTTAATAGCATTCCATACAGTTGTTGAGATTGTCATAATCGCATTCCATAGACCTGTAAAGAATGCTTTCAGCCCTTCCCAAATCGGAGTTGCGACAGCGATGATACCTTGCCATACAGCAATCAAAATGGTTTTAATGACGTTCCATGCTGCTCTAGCTGTCGTGCTTATTACTGTCCAAACACCTTGAAGGAAAGTTGCAATGCCTTGAAATATAGGAATAGCAACGGATAAAATCCCCTGCCAAACTGACGATAGAAAAGAAGTTATCTCTGTCCATGCCGTCATTGCTGTGGTTTTAATCCATTCCCAAATAGAAACAAAGAAGTTGACAATTCCAGTCCATACCGATGTTGCTATTTCTTTAATATTCTGCCATGTATTGGATAGAAACGTAGTAATCGCATTCCAAACAGTGGAAGCAACGTTTTTAGTTCCTTCCCAAACAGTGCTGAAGAAGTTTGTTATCGCCGTCCATACTGTTGTTGCAATGCTTTTTATCTTACTCCAAGTGGACGAAAGGAAATCACTTACTGTACCCCAAGCTTGAATAGTGAATGCTTTGATTTGATCCCAGTATTGAAAGATAATCATAGCCACTAAAATAACAGCTTGGACCACTATACCGATTGGGCCACCCGCAAAACGCAATAACGCACCGCCGATTCTAGCAATCCACGGTCCGACTACCGTCATAATATTGATAAATCCGGAAAATGCGGTAATTACCATAGTGATAAACGGTATAAGCGCAAGTAAAGCTCCACCTAACACCGTTCCTAAAGCAATTAATTTTCCTATAATCGGATTGTTTTGCATCATAGAACTTGCCCACTGTAAAAATCCATTTGCTACATCCAGCATCTTAGAACCTAACGGAGCGAGTGCAACACCTAAGTCGATGATAAAACCGATAACGTTACCTATTAGATCAATTACTTTCGGGCCATTCTCCTGAACATACTGGATGAATTTCTGGAACCCGTCAGACTCTGCTATTGTAGATGACCATTCGCGGAACCTTTTCATCATTTGACCTAAGGCGTTAAATATAATTTCACTATTTGCACTGAACGCAACAAAAAGATTAATGATTCCATGAAAGGCGTCACCAAATATCCCCCTTACTGTTGGAAGATTGGTTTTGATGTAATCAACGAATTTTTGTAAAGAATCTGACTGTGCAACTTTGGAAGCCCAGTCTGCGAAATTCGCACCCATTTGTTGAAAACCTTCTGAGGCATCCCGTATAGCTGGACCGAACGCAGTAAGCAGGGTCATTATTCCTTTACCAAAATTACCTATGGCAAGTCCTAGATTCTGAAATACCATTGGTCCGACTGTATTGATCATGTCAAAAAAGTCCGTTGCTATTTTTGAATCAAAAAACTTATCAAATCGCTCTGACAGTATTCTTACATACGTACCAACTTTTTCAAAAGCTGGCTGTAATGCGACAACGACTTTTTCCAGGCCTGACATAGCTGCAGTAAATGCTCTAGCTACATCTGGTGCGATTGCATCCGTTACACCTTGCCAAGCACTTTTTAGCGATTCTAATTGCTTTGCTGCCTTCTGATTTTCTGCCGTAGCTTCTGCGGTACCATCAATGATACTTGTAATGGTCGGTGTCGCTGCTGCACCAAAAGCGAGCGCTAACCCGCCAGCAATACCAAACGCTGCACCTAATGCTGCTACTCCAGAAGCTAAAACGCCAAGCGCATTAACTGCTGCCATAATAGCCGGAACTAATGAAGCGATAATTGGAACTAATACAGAAGAAAACGATAGCGCAATACCGCCTATCATACTGCTCATCACAATACCAAATGACTGCATAAAGCTTGCCATTCTCTTGATGGCGTTCTGGAAATGGCGAACTTCTTCTTCTGCAGCGTTAAAAACACGCTTATTCATATCTCCAAATGTTTTAAAGCTTTTCAAAGCATTTTTAGCTCTTACTCGAATAGGGATGTTGACTCGTCGTTCAAGTGCTTGTTTAACAGCCTGTAGCATTCCCATTTTACGGGTTGCTTCTGACGTATCAGCATCTACGTTCACAGTATTTTTCGACTTAGTAAAAGCTTGCATCATCTTCCTGGCTTTACGGATATTACGCCTTAGGAGCTTTATGTCCGCACCTAATTCTGTATCTTTTACAGATTCAGATTCTCTTTTAAATTTTTGGGTTACTCTACGCGCAATGTCAATAGCCCGTTTGTATTTACTAGTTTTTGCTTTCAATTCTGCTTCAATACTATAATTCGCCATCATTTCACTCCTTTCTGTTTAGATTCATTGCAAGTTCTGCAGGAGAAGGCTGATTATTGATTGGCTTTGATTTTTCTATAGGGTTATTAAAATTCTCGTCAACCTTTTTCAATGCCTGCTCATAGTCAAAAAAGTCCTCGAAACTTTCAAATACATATTTTTCTTTTGGTTTTTTCTCCGTTCCGACATTTTCCGTTGCGGATACATTTCTATTTAAAAAAGCAGATAAATGCATGTTGTATAAATCATCGATTTCTTTATACTCCTGTGCATACCGCTTGTAATGGAATTCTGATAAAGTCATCATTTCTACATCACGTAAACGATTCATGCCAAGCTTACGCATAGCATAAATGACAACCTCATTATAGGTTAGTCCGTCTCTACTGGTTCCACCGCTTTGATCTTCGGTTCTTTCTTGAACTCTTCCGGAACTAGATTTCGGGTCATAGGTCGCTTTCCCAACTCTTCAATGACCTGTTCCCCAAATGCTTCAAAGCCTTCTCTTTCAGCGATGTCATCCAATACTATTTCCAACTCTTCATAAGTTTTAGGTGACTTCTTGTCATGGGATGATGCAGCTTTAATTACTTTGGATAGACCAATAATATTCCCGGATTGTAATTTAGGCACAAGCATTTCCAATCCTTCACCCAGGTTAGCCCCTTCAATTTCAAATCCTAGCTCCTTATCAATCTCTGTTAATGTACGTAACCCAAAAGATAATTCAATTTCTCGTCCGTTAAATGTAATATGCATATAATATTCCTCCTATATTAAAAAGGGGCGAAAAGCCCCCTGTTATCCTAGTTATCCTAATTTAAAATTTTGTCCAATTGTGGCATCCCCTATTGGAAGGGGATTATTAGGGAGTTTGATTGTCATCCTCTGTTGCTAAACCATCATCTGCAGGATCATCTGCTAAAATGTCATGGAAAACATAAGATAATGTTTCAATATCTCCATCTGGCAACGTAACCCTGCCTTTTTGACGAGTACCTGATGTTAGAAAGGTTCCTTCTACTTCCGGATTATCTTCTGACCCGTCAGTAGTCTCCCATTCACTGATATATCCTTGTCTATATTCAGCTGCAAAGGTTGTTCCGCCTTCTGAACTCTCACGGTCTGCAAGATCTACTTCCCACATTTCTACCGGATAATCCTCCACAATGGAATCTTCCAGCATTGTAAATGTTGGGTCTTTTTTGGATTGTAGAGCAGATATAGATACTTCGTTTTCCAATGCAGCAGAACCTTGAACCCCTCCGTCTTTTGTTGGCGTAGATTCTCTATCACGAGAATATGATTTACTGTGTTCAGTCTGAAATACCAGTTTAGCTGCTTCTGCTGCTTCACCAAGCTTCCGAAAATATAATACTTTGTGTACTCCATTTGCAATTTGAGCCATTTACTTGCCCCTCCTTTATATTAAAAAAAGCACTCTACTGAGCGCTTAAGAAATTCTGTATTCTGCTGTTATGATGCTGTGTAACAAATCATCATCTGTGGAATTATCATAGATTGTATTCGCATTAAGCGTTTCATACCGTAGATAATAATTTTCTAGTTTTGACAGATCTCTTAATGCCTGCTTTAACGCAAAAACCATTTCGGAATGTTTAGCCCGGTTATTTGCATAACTCCATACATGCACAGTCTGTGCTAGATTTGCAGTAATCACCTGTTTATTATCCGCGATATCATTGTCTGTGGTTTCTCCCACATGTACGAATGGATACGGGCCTTCATATTTCACATGCGAATAATCAATCGTGGTGTACCCCAATGCTAATGATTTACTAAACACAGCATTAAATAATTGAATGTCTGGTGCTTGCATATCATTCCACCAATCTTTCAAGGTCTGCAAGAAATTTTGGGCGTTGCGCATTTACACTTGGAAACATAAACGGCTGTGCTTCCATGTACCTTGTGCCAAATTCCAGGAACCCGCTGTGTTCAGACTTTGAAATAGTTTTCCCATACAACTTATCAACTATATTCGTTTCAATATTTCTACGGGTGTATCCTGTAGCATATCCCTTTGTAAATCTTGCATTTTTAACCGTTCTTTCCGTCAATTCAATTGTATTTTTCTTAACAATTTCCCCAACATCGTCGTCAATGTCATCATGCATCCTATCAAGGTTTCTTAATAAGTCATCAAAGCCATTTAAGTCCATTCGCTCACGCCCTCTAAATAAAAAACACTCTCTGACCTGTGTGGCACATGCCGGAGAATGTTATATTTTTGAGTGCCAATCACCGCCTTATCAGCAACACCAGTATATGGCCTTTGAAGTCTTGCTGTAGCTACGTTTCTTTCATATGACCCAAAGACAGCTTCTGTTTTATCTAAACTGACAGCAGAGACGTTACAAGGCAAAGTGACACCTTCATCAACTACAATTTCAGTCTTTCCTGTATCGGGATTATATTGACGTCCACTAGATTCATGTAAGGTGATTCTTTTTGAATAATTCAAATGAAAAACACCTTCCCCCTTTTTGGTTTTGAATCATCATCACCGTAATCATTAATGATATCCATGTAAGGGTCTAATTCCTTGTCTAAATCATAAAAATCTATTTTATGACCTTCTACAGATTCGGATTTCATCCCCTCTGAACCAATTCGATTAAATCGTCTAATTGTGATTTCTTCGATGATATAATCTAACTCAGATGGCACAGATTCAATAGTTTTATTTACTATTCGTAACTTTCCTAGCAATAGACTACGGATATTCTCAATAAAAACCTCCAGAACAGGATCTTGTAGATTGTCCTGGATGCCTAACACTGTCTTTACTTTAGCTTTAATATCAGCCATGATTATTCACCTGTTCCGGCGCCTTCTAACGTTTCAACGCGAGCAACAAGTTCATTCCATTCTGTTTCAGATGGGAAACCGGCAGCGCCATCAGAACCGGCAGGACCTTGTGGACCCTGTTCGCCGGTATCGCCTTTATCTCCCTTGTCACCTTTGGTACCACGCTGCCCTCGCTCACCTTGAGGACCCTGTTCTCCTGCAACGTCAACCAAGTCTTGTACATCTTGCTCTGTGATGACGTGACCTGTTACTAATCTTTCTTTCAATTCCTCTTTTGTAGCCATCTAATCACTCCTATCCAATTTGAAATGTCTCCCCTATGGCAGTTTCCCCTATTGGAAGGGGATCATGAGGGAGTTTCTTCTCCGCCATTTCCTTCTGGTTCAATTTTCGCGAATGCATCATCTTTAAGGACCATGAAACCAACATCCATAGTGGCACGGATTGCAATCAATTCACGCTCAAATAGATTAATCGGCTCGCCATTTTCATCAACGATAGAAGACAGCTGTGCTTCTTCAGAAATGGCATAGTTTAAGTTGTATGGAATGCCATAGCGAACATAATTGAAGTTTCCGCCGAACAATTCACCTTTATCCATTTCAGAAGATTCCAAGTCAACAACTGGAGAACCATCTAGTGTATTTCCGCTGCGATTATACAAACGAACTGGATCTGTAATCGTTCCATCGGTTTGCTCGTATCCATCAACAATCCGGCGTAATGCAGAACGGTTTTGCTTTTTAGATACATAAGCATTTACATCAAAGCCGTCCTCATTCACAAGATCGGATAATTCAAAGAAATTATCGTTTGTAATCCCGCCTGGCACAACATGTTCAGCATCTGTAATGGATGCTTGTAATGATTGCGGAAATGGATTATCTACCCCTAGAATGGTCGCTTCATCAAACTTTTTATAAAAAGCTTCTGCGACTAACGGGCGGACTTCCGTAAAGAAATTTGAAAGTGTGTACTGCAAAAACTCACGAGATACTGGAACGATAACGCCAAGTTTTTTAGCAACCATTTTTGCAGTGAGCCATTGTGGTTTGGAAGTTCGGATGACTTCACCCTCACCAACCCAGTAAGCTCCAACGCCTTCTGCTAAATACTGAAATTCTTTTTCCTGTTTTGTCATCTCCTCGTACTGCGCGAGTTGCATCATTACAGAATTGGAAATGATGTCCTTTAAAACTAAGGTTCCTTGTTCCTTTGGGATTTGACCTGTTTTTGCGTCTTGTAGTAAGACATTATCTGGATTAAATTCTGGCATTTTATATTCCTCCTATTTAATTAATCTGTGCTCCTGCGCCATTTTAGCGACAGAAGGTATCTTATTGTTTGACGTTCCACCGTTTCCAGCTGGTGGTGTGTCTTGGCGTAATTTTTCTTTAACAGCGTTATTAACAGCTTCATCAAAGGACTTTTTAATGCCACTAATGGCTTCTTTAATTTTTTCGTTATCCTCTAAAGTGATAAGAGAAGAAGCAAAATCAGTCGGGAGATTTTTCTCTTTTAAATCTGTTTCAACTTCTGATTCAAGCCGTTTTAAATTCAACTCACGCTCCCGTTGTTCCAACTCTTTTATTCTCTTGCTATAATCTGCTTCCTCTTGCTGCGCTTTTGTCATTTTTGCATATTCAGCAGCATCCTTCTTAGCATCTTCAATTGCCTGCTGTTTTTCTTGCTCCAACTTTTTAGCTTGATTCTTCAAAGCTTTATCTACAGCTTTACTTACTGCTGAATCAACATCGGATTTTGTGAATGTTGTATTTTCCTGCTCATTATCATCATTTGTGGTTTCAGTGGTTTCAGTAGTTTCAACATTTTCATTTTCGGTTGTATTTTCATCAGCAAAAAACTGTAAATTTAATTTTAATATTGGCATTTTCAATTCCTCCTAATCCCATGCAGTCATTGCCTACCAATCTTTCATCAAATAAAAACAAGCCCCGTACAGTCCTTTTACAGCCCGTCCAGTGCTTATCTATATAAAACTATTCAATTGATATTTAAAGCCCACACAGTATTAATTTTTCGGTAGTTTAACGTGATTTCGCACAAAGTATTATTTACGGATTCTGTCGCCATCTAACAAATCATTAATGAACTTCGCTTGTTTTTCTAATTGTTTTACCGCCTTTAATTTTCTTCCATCAACATAATAACTAAATATAATTACTCCCGTTAGAAGTAAACAAATTATTAAAGAAACTATACCGGTCATTAAGTCAATCAAAAAATCAACTCCTAATATTTATTACACATAACCCAGTGCGGGAGATAGATGGACCACCTTACCTTTCTGCCTTAGAAGGCTTTACATTTTCTATGTCAACATCTGGTGGTTTCCTTTTGTACGGAGTATCTTTTGTAACAGTATTATTCTCTGTCAATGCATTGGCGATACGTTTCAAGCTATTGTCAATTGACTTTAGATATTTTTCTGTTTTATCCAAATGAATCACTCCTATAAAGTATATTTTCCTTTACGTTCAGCAAAGAAAGATTCTCTCCAATTCCCAGCAAGCAATACTGTGGAACTTCTGCAAAAGGGATGCATTGGTGGAGCATTTAGACCTGGCTGCATATTTTTCACTTTAAACTTTTTGCCATCTAAACCTCTACATATCTTTGTAGTTCGGTTATCCAGCATCGCAATATATTCATATTCAGCTTCCGGGTCGTCACTGGCCAATCCTTCATAGCTAAGTTTCTGCGCACCGACTTGCACCCTTGCTGTCTCTGTAATTAATAATCTTCTTGCTTCAAAAGCCGTTACATCAAAGCGCTCCCGGATGTCTGGTACAAATCTATCTGGATGAACACCGCGGATAATGGTACTATTCATGATACGATCCAATTCATCACGCAGTTTCTCCATGTCATCCCAAATTCGTGAGGACCACGTCGCATTATGAAAAGAAGCGCCAACAAGTGACAGCAGCGTTTCTGTGGAAATAACCATATCAACGCCTAATATTCCAGCCTGTCGAGCAACTTCCTCAATCCCGGCCTGTTCTAAATACTCTTGGAAGGTAGTCTCTATATCATTTGCCATAGCGACTAAATGAGCGTTTAAATACATCATCAGTAATTCCTGGCGATTGATATACATTTTCGTGTTGTAGGTAGACAGCTCTCTATTTGCTTTGTCGCTGAAATTACGCTCTTTAACATATCGTGCAGCCGTATCCTGGAACGCTTGTACATCCATTTCGGATACGCGCTTTTTAGCCTCAGCAGGTGTCAATTGATTCCTGACAGCATATCTGGCATAGAAGCTTTGAATCTCTTTTTCTGCCTCACGCAGAGCCACATTGATTATTCGGCGTATTTCCTTCACAACTTCCTCATCTTTCATTTGTTCCTGTTTGATGTTTTCGCGTTCACGATCTTGCCAATATGACATTTGACCTCACCATCCTATAACCACAAGACACTTATAATAAATGAAGCCATTCCAGCTATGCTGACAGCTGTTAAATTGTTTCTGAGGTTAGTATCTCTCTTTTCACCAACCACACCCAAGAACCCTAAAACTATTACAACTAATAATATAATCTGAAATGCTATAACCATAATTCATTCCCTCAACTTTCCACATCCATATAACTTGAAGTTTGTCTCTGCTGTTTTCGCTCTTTTTCACGCTTTTTTATTTCCTCTTGCGGATTTTCCACAAAAGAAAGCAGACTCAATTTAGTCTCATCGGACAAGTCTCCACCTAGTCTTGTAAATGAATCTATTTCATCTTTAACAGACTTCGGAAGATTCGGCGTAAACGTAATAGCGATTTTATTCGGTGCAAAGCTACCTTCACTGGCAAGCGTCATGATGTTATTGATTAAACGATAACGCTCGCGTAAAGACTTTTTGAACAGCCTTTCCTTCGTTGCTCTTTTCTGCTCCAGCCCAAACAGTTTATATTTTAAAGATTCACCCGATTGGTTACCGGAAAAAGAATCATCATCCATGTTAGGCGTGTAGGTGAACATATGAATATCGTTTTTAACACGGTCTTTATATGACTCGGTGCCCTGCACATCATATTTTTTATAAATATAATCCGCATCAGCTGATGTCTGTCTTCCTTCTGAATCAGGCTCTGTTTGTAACAGCAGAAGGTTATGCTCTTTCATCTGTTTAGCATCATTTTCATCCATATCCACATTACCTGTAATCTTTAACATGGCGTCGTTGAAATCAGTCATATAATTGGCTGTATCTGATTCTGCTTCATCGTACAGATCAATCAAAGATAATACTTTTTCAAAGTCTCCACGCCTAAAACGATTATTGCTGTATTCGATAATAGGTACGCCGTCAAAAGCATGCGCCTCTTCGCTTCGCAATGTCAGACTATAATCTTCTCCTAGATCGTAGTATTTAATTGCGTTGCTGGTATATAAATGAACAGTCGTCTTTTCAGAAAATGCATTGTACAAGTATCTGACACCTGCAATAGGATTCCTTTCTACTGTGTCATCATAAATCACAAATGTATGCTGGACTTCAGAGACAGTGAACCTTGTTTCATCCGCCTGTGAACGATATAGCAATTCATAAGCCCGTCCATATATTGACTGGTCAAGCACCAACTCACTATTATGCTCATCTGCATCATTAACCCTATTAATCTCTCGAATCTGTTCATTCACTGAATCATCAGGGTACGTTGTTTTTAATGGGATGCCAACCATAAAACCTTGAACAAACCCAGATACGTACTCACCAAATGCATGAACAGCTCTGTTATCTGCTAAGTGATCCTCGCGCCTGCGGTTCGGTCTTAATATATTTGTATTTTCGGCTTCATAGTATGATTGAAGTGTCTCAAGCCGCGGCCGTTGGTGTAACTGATGATGCTGTATCATTTCTGACAAATCATCCAGATTATCTAATAAAGCATCTATGTCGCTGTACGTATAATGCATGTTAGCTTCTTTAGAAAATCGCTTCACAGAGCTTTTAGAAATCAGCCCTTCTTCAAATTCATTGACTTTCATAGCAGCATCTCCTTACAAACCAAGCGATTTGAACGCCTGGTATTTTTTACTTTTATCTTTCCGCTTGCCTAAATGGTATCGCTCCATAGAATATCTGAGAGCATCAATAATATGGTTATTTGCATCCACAGGGACATTAAGCCATTTGCCTTCTTTATCCTGGTCAAATACGTAAGTGTTGAATTCCTCGATGGTATGAACGCAAGAAGGATGAATATATATCTTGAATCCTTGCAAGAAATTAATGCCATGCATCACGCTGCCTTTACCTTTAACGGACCCATGAAGCCTTCTCACACCTTTTGAAACCAATTCACGGATAAGCCTTGGCTCTGCACTATCACCTGTAATAAATGCTTTAAGCAATTCTTTTTTAGACAGCATGTCGTATATATTTTGTGTAGTCATGCCCTTTTCGTAATGCTCGTCATATATCCATATCTCTTTATTTTTTAAATCAACAATGGAACTGACTTCTGTTGTGGGATCGTTGGTGAAACCGTAATCCATTCCATGCGTTGTCTCTTGCAGCTGCTTGATTTTTTCAAGAAAATTAAAGTCTCTAACCTCGAAATTCTCAAACACAAGACCTTCTGCAACGCCCCAGTCACCATCTGCAACAATGCGGGCACGCCTCGGATTCGTTCTGTATAAATCCAGATATCTTTTTCTATCCGTATCATCCAGCCACTCATTGACACGAAAGGTGGTCGTATAAGCAAATACATCATTCCGTCTTGTCTCTTTATCAAAAAACTCACGCTTTAACCAGTGTCGCTCTGACCATGGGTTAAACGTGAGTGTAATTTGTTTAAAAAACTCTGGATCATCATGTGAACCACGAATCGATTCTATGACTGTATCAAAAGCATCCATACTTTCTATCTGATAAGCTTCTTCTCCCCATACCCAACATAAAATACCTACATCAACGGATATAGAAGTTATCTTTAACGGGTCATCAAGACCACGGAATAATATCTTTTGCCCGGTTGGGATATAAGTTATTTCAGGCATGGACTCATTAAATTTAAACAGGTGCGCAACCTTTAATTTATTCGCCGCCCATTTTAGATCAGTATATGTGGACTGTTTGTTGGTATTAGAATAGCGCCTGATGACAAGCAGGTTCGCCCATTCGTATTTCATGATTCGATAGATAAAATTGATTGCAGTGTTCTTCGATTTCTTAGAACCACGGGATCCTTTAACGACACGGTAGAATTGTTTATTATGCCAAAAACGGTTATATCCTTTACCGATAGCTTTAGCTGGTGAAACTCTCGGCCGTTCCTTAATCGTCATCTTCCGGCACGTCCTCAACAAAGGTAGGTGTAATATTTTCTACCTGTTGTTTCTCGGTCCACATAGCGTAGCGTTTACCTAAATCAACTGCTGCTGCCTTTCTTGTTTGAACACTAGGCTGCAGCGATACAACTTTCTGTCGTCCGTCTCCATCAAAAACTGGGACAGGCTCAACTACTTCTCCTCGAATAACAGAAGTTAAAAACTCCATGATTTCTTGCTGGTCAGCAACACGTTCCGATTGCAGTTCCTCCAATCGTTTATCTATATATTCTGAAACAGTAGTATTTTGAAGTAATTTACTCACATTTGTATTTGCATATTTTTTGCTGTACCCAGCCCTTATAGCTGCCTGTGTGGCGTTTCCCGTTTCGATATAATAGTCTGCAAAACGTTGTTGTTTGATAGTTATTTTTCTTTTCGTGGTCATCACATAAGCACTCCCTCCCTATTTTAAATCAAAATAAAAAGACCCTTGATAGGGTCTGAGTTTGTCTATTATTTAATCTTCAATTTTATCAGTTCTCACAAAACCGCTCGTTCGGATTGATCCGTTTTTAGCTTCACAATATGGGCAGTAAATGCATTCAGTATCTTTTCCTCCAGGGTATACGTCCCCGTATTCTTGATACAAAAACGTTTTACCACACTCAGTGCAATCCGTTTTTGTTCCCTTAGAGTCATGCATATGGTTATAGTAACTCATTTTACTCCTCCCTTAGCCTTTTTATGTATATGCTTCTATCGTATCATTGTAAAGGATTTGTATCTAGGAGAAAAAAGTAGCGCAGCCCTCGTAAGGAAACTGCACCTGATTAAGATATAGGTGGCGCAGAGCGGTTCCAAGACCCTGCGCCAAAGACTAAAAGGTGAAAAATAAATTGATTAAATACGCATACATAGGATGTTGTATTTGTGGTATTTATGCCACACTATCATATTATCACCCTTGAATACGCCATTTCAAGGCGACTTTTGGACAAGCTACTTTTTAAAAGGAATTGCATGAACTCCAAAAAATATAACAGGAAGTTGTTCTATTGCCTTGTCTAAATAGCGACGAACTGTGCGCTCATCAATGTTTTCCACTGTTGCTATTTCAGCATTCGTGAATTTCCAATGACTGATATATTTCATTTCCAGAACGCGATAATATTTCATTTCTTCTTCATGAAGAGAACTTTTATACGCCTTCATCTTTCTCTGAATATAATAAACCATAGCCAATGATTTTTTCTTACTTCGCTTTATGGATTCGATTGATTCAAGATTAATCTGCTCTACATCCAAATCCTGTATGGAAGTATCCTGCAACTCTTCAAGTTCTTGTTTTGTATCTTCACAATGCAAAACTAATGATCGATAATTTTTTAGTAACAACTTGATATTATGCAGCCGTCTATCATGCTTAACTTCTTCTTGTTTTTCTAAATCTGCCTTGAAGGCTTTCACAGCTTCTTTTGATGCAACCTCTGTAATTAGCTTTAACTGTTTCTCTGTAAGATGCATGATTATCCCCCTCTACTTCGCTTTTCCATATCCATGAGCCATTCCACAAGCATGATCATCTGTTTGATGACAAGCTCATTTTTGTTATACCGGACTTCAAACTGACCAACTGACTCCATGACCCAATCCCAAAACTGATTGCTGCTTAAGCCATACTGAACAGCCTGCTTGTTTACTTCTGCTATCCAAGTAACGATTTCGTTATAAAATTTTTGATAGTCCATCAAATCGCCTCAATCTTGATATAAATACCTGGCAATTCTGCCCAATATTTTTCTATAACCTCACTAGCAACCAGAGCATCATCTGTCCAAAAATTAAGATCCGTCATGCAATCTTTAAGAAGCTTGACCATGTTATCGGTATCCGGCTTTGTCGTCTTGTATGTGCCGTTTTTATGCTTGCCTGTAGTTTTAAACATCCACCAGCTTGTAAGCCTCACAGCAGACGTATATTTAACTGCTGGCACATGTTTAGAAAGATGGGCCATTAATTTTGCTCTAGCTGCCTGCAATGATTCTGGCTCATAATAAACAGGCTTTCCATTTCTGACGGTAACTTGTTTCTGCTGATGCGTAGTTGTTGGTACCTTTTCCATAGGCATGAAGAATTCAGTCATCGACTTCACCCTCTCCATATGGCACAAACTGCAGATAATATAACCCAGCCTCTGATTCTATTTCTAGTACAGCTCCGTTTTCATCAGATACATATTTTTTGATATTGCCCTTAATGCCATTATTGATTTCTTCCAGCATTGCTACCTCTTTACCAAATTCCATACGGATCACTCCTTCAAATCGCTTTCTTTTACGAACACACCGTTAACCATCTTCCCTTTTCTATCTGCAATTTCTTCATATGCAGCCTCTATGCAATCCTCAATATCAATATCCATCTGCATGCAGAGAATAGTCAATACCACGTACATGTCGCCGACAGCATCTTTTACTTTTGCTTTCTTACGTCCTTTAGCAAGAGAAGCTGCCAATTCTCCGTGTTCTTCTGCAAGTTTTGCCATTTGCTTAAACGGATCTGCAGTATCTAATTGCCTTTCTATTGCCCATTGCTTAATTAGTAGCGTTGTATGGTTTAAACTCATTCCGATTCTCCTCTCAATTCTTGACGTGCTTTTTGACCGCCATCATTCATTACCTTTGATAAATCATTACCAGAGTCCACAAATGAATTGAAGCTCTGCACGTAGTTTGAAGGGTCAGCATAAAACCGAAGCGTTTCTTTTAACTGCTGATTTTCTTCTTTCAATGGTTTTATAACAATTTCATTTAATTCCAGGGCATTCTCTTTTCTTAGTTTGTAAAGATGAATTACTTCTTCCAACTCAGGAACCTTTTCAGCTTGTTGGATAAGCCATTCAATGTTTATAGGGAAACCATTTTTGTAATCAATTTTTAACTGTTCCAATTGTTCATCCATCACTGCACCTCCTAAAGACTTTCCAATTCTGTTTTCAATTCATTTAGCCGTTCTCTTAACACTTCTAACATCCGTTCTTCTGTTGCTTGGTCTAATTTATATTCAATTTCTCCTGTCCAAGGTAAAGATTCTCTTTTAACAAAAAACCTAGGTTCACGCTTAAAAAAGAATAAAGAACAATTTCCTATCCTCTCGATGCTGTCAATGAAGTGGTCAAGCTCTCTAATCCCTTGTTCTAACTCGTTAGCTTTGTCAAGTGTTTGGCTGTCCATCACTCATCATCCTCCAATTCAAATCCAACAGTACATATTTCAGGGTTTTTCCGACTTGCAAGCCTTCTTTCAGCAGCAGGTGTAGTAAGCCAATAAATATAATCAGGGTTAACGTTCATTACTTTGGCGCAATGCTCTTTTGTACCGATGGCAATTAGATTATCGCCTTTATATACGGCATACTCTTTTTCCATCACGATTCCTCCTTTGATTAATCCCTCGAACTTTTAGAAAGTTAGACGATTTATGCTAATCAGCACCCTCCTTCATCTGTCGGTTATTTCCGTTCCATATTGCATCTAGCAATTCATCCCTCTGTATCTGTGTGTCAACCAGTTCAAGCCTTAGCTCTTCTTTTTCTTGCTTCAGCTGGCTGTTTTCAGCTCTAACTACGTGTACCGTATAAGCCATAATAAACATCGCTATAACAGCAGCTGCTATCAGCACGTAAAACCCAATACCCCATATCTTTTTAACCATCCTTAGCCTCCTGTTCATCTATCTCTTTTATCACTTTGATAGATTGCTGGATTCCCATTGCGACCAACGGCATATTAGCTTTTCCTGCAAACTCAGCTTCTTCTTGAAGCTTAGCTATGATTTTTTCAGTTAGTGTCATTTTGTTTCCTCCTTGATTCCGTTTATTTGATTTTCTAAATCTTTGCGTACTCTGCATTGATACAATCTAGTATCATGTATTTTTTTCTGACTCCGTATTTCTCCAATGGATTTATTTAAATCGTTAATCTTATTGCCCCAATCTGAGAATACAGGACCAAGGTGTTTCAGTAGATCATTTTCATCTTTTGCTTTCCGGCGTTCTCGCAGCACCTTTTGTAGTTCTTTATAAATCTTAAATCCTTCAAAAGCATTTAAATCCACATTCTCTATCAAATGCAACAAATCATTTACCTCACGTTGCAAAGAGCCGATTTTTTCGTTATTAGATTTATAAATTTTCGGTATATCTTGAACAGTGTTTCTGACATCGACAGCTATTTGTTCTACGTCCAAAATTATCACCTACCATTTTTTTACTTTTTTGATTTTGAAATTTTTTCTTTGTCATAGGTAAGAGAAAAATGGTGTGGCGGGCAGAGCGTAAGCCCACCACTTTTTTTCTCTATGACCTAGTGAATGAAATGAACGTTATTACCCCCTTTAGGGGGTACCTTTTCATTTCACGATTTGAAATGAAAAATCTTCGAGAATTTCACTTCAAAATATCCAGTTATCTCCTAATTATGAAAAGTGAAATGAAACATAAATTATCGAGGTTTTCATTCAATATTTACATTTCAAGGAAATTGTGAAACGAATCGTGAAATGAAAAGTATCGAGTATTTCACATTTTGAAAAGTGAAATGAAATGTTTCAATTCGACAATTTCACGATTTTTATTTTGGTTTCCTTTCCACTTCGCCATTAATAATTTGAAATCCACCATGATTTTTAATACGATTTCTGACAGTTCTATCTGTTATTCCTAAGAATTCTGCAATAGCTTCTAAGGTAATTTTTTCATCGATTGAACATGCATCATAGGCTGTTTCTAATGCATTATTCTGTTCTTCCTGTATCTCCTTCTTGCTTTTCTTCTTTTTCTTATCAAAGCTTTTCTTCCATGCTGGCTGCTCGCTATCAGGCTCAATATCTTTAAGAATCCCTGTATTATCCACGTTATGGACTGGATACTGGAACCACATATTAACCGCATCAAACTTTGGATACTCTCGCAATGTCCCTTCAACACGCCATGCAGACCGCATTTTTACACGTTTTACCGCTCTATCAATCTCAGACTCTACCTGGCTGAGTTTATTAGGATCCAATACACGCTTAGCATGATTATTCATTTGGCTAACACTCTGTTGGTCATCGATGCCGACATTTTCATCAAAGTAATCAAAGTTAGCCTCTCGGATAGCCTTAGAATAAATAGAAGTAGCTGCTGAACCTTCTTGCTGCTTCATTAAATCATCAGTAAGCTCTAGTTCAACTAAGTCAATAAGCGCATCCGGGTCCCTTGCAAATACACCAGAGCCACTGGACCTGTCCATAGACTTTTTACCACCCTGTGAACCTTTACTATGATGGTGACAATAGATAACTGCAGAGCCTAACTCTGTGGCTATTTTGTCAAATTGGTTAGTGAAATGAGCCATCTGGTCAGCGCTGTTTTCGTCACCTGTTAGCACCTTATAAATCGGATCAATAATAACGGCGATATATCCTTTTTTCTGTGCCCTACGAATTAATTTAGGGGCTAGCTTATCCATCGGTGCTGTCTTCCCTCGTAAGTTCCAGATATCAATATTGTCAATGTTATTAGGAGGTAATCCCAAAGCCTTATATACATCTTTGAAACGATGCAAAGCACTTGGGCGATCTAACTCTAAGTTGACGTACAATACTTTCCCTTTAGCACATTGCCATTGCAGCCATTTCATCCCTTCCGCTATCGCTATGCATAAAGCAATAAGAAGAAATGATTTACCTGCTTTTGAAGGTCCAGCAATCAGCATTTTATGACCTTGCCTAAGAACGTGTTCTATTAAATTTGGAGCAAGTTCAGGCATGTCATTCCAATACTCTACTAAGTTCTCTGGCTCTGGTAAGTCATCATTGATATCCTCAATCCATTCATGCCATTCTTCATAACTGGCCTTACCAATATGAGTGTCTATAATGAATTGTTTCTTTCCATTTCGTTCCACACCTGGCATCCTAGACAACCTAGATGGATTTCTATTTTGACTATCAATATTCAGCCCATTTTTCTTACATACGTCATACAGATAATCAACACGCTTTTTGTATTCATCCTTGTTCACAGCATCTATTTTGACGATGGCATGTATGCTTTTTTTACCGCTGAAAACTAAGGCTGCTATTGGTAATTCAAGCTCCCGCATGATGGCATTTTGTTTTTCAATGTCCATTGTGTCGGATTCTACCAAGGCATATTTAAATTCCGTTACATTTTCGTTTTTTACACCTTTACCATCGAGTGGATTAAAACGGATCCATGCACCAGCCTCTGGGTTATAATCACCAAGTACCGCGCCAATATCTCCGTACTGATTTAAAGACTGAATTAATTCGCCAGCTGTCCGGTCAACGTTTCCTTTAGTAGGAAGGTGTTTTCCGTCGTCTGTTTGCCATGTATCCACCACATAGCCGACATGTTCTGATGCTTCGAATAATGTTTCCAAGTATCTAATCAGCTGGTGTACTGGATTCCAAGCAGCAGGCTCTCTGATTTCCTGTCCTTCAATCCAGTTTTTATCTATAACAACGTAATCATCGTTGCCAGCTATTTCATCGTTCCAGTCCAGCTCATGGTCCTCTTTATTGCTTCTAGGCTCCCAACCATGTTCCTTAGCAAATTGCGTAATCGTTGCTCCAGTAATTCCGTCTCCTTCAAAGCTAGTCCATTTTTTGAAACATTCGCCTGGTTTGTATCGCTGGCTATCTCTACGACTCCAATCCTCCCAATCTGATGCGGTATAGCCCTCGTATTTGAGAGCCATACCCACATTGAGCCATTCTTGATAATCCAGATAAGCAGGATCCACGTAATCTAGTAATTGCATTAAATCTAGTTTATTTTCCATAAGGTGGTATCACCTTCTTTCTTTTGTGTTAAAATCTATATAAAAAATAGATTGGAGATGAAACAATGGACTTAACTCCTTTTTTATCAATAATATCTGGTGCATTAGGTGGCGCTACATCTGCTGGTGTGTTTAAGGGACCTATCCAAACATTAGAAGACTGGTGGTACATAAACTTTGGTCATAAACAATCAGAACAGGCAAACATGTTAAGAGCTAAACAAGAAGCTAATGTTGAAGCTTTAAAAAAACAATTACTTGAGGATGTTTCAGAGATAGACCCTGAAAATATCAAGGAACCAAAATTAAATATTATAGGTCCTGCTTTGGAAGCCTCACGTTACTATATTGAAGAAGAATCACTCAGAAACATGTTTTCAAAATTAATTGCTTCATCAATGGATAAAAGTAAAAATGAAACAATTAGAACATCTTTTGTAGAAACTATTAAGCAAATGGAACCGATTGATGCTAAAAATCTTACATGCATTTTAGATAAAGATGATATTTTTCATGATTTAATTTGTGAATATAGAATCAATTATTCTATCGGTGGTTACAAAACCACTCACTCTAATGTTTATTTAGGAAATCCTCAAACCAATAACCAAAAACTACTAGGGACATCTTTGGAGAATTTAGCTAGGTTAGGATTAATTGAACTCACATACCAAGAAAGAAAAAATAAAACTGAAAACTATTTTCCTTTTGAGGATACTCAAGAATATAAAGAAACAAAAGAATATATTATTACCATGAATAACTCTATAACTGAAGCCAAACAGAAGCACCCAAATTCAAAAGAGTATGATATAAAATTGAGTGGTCCAGAAGTTAAACACGGCCTCATTCTTTTAACCAATTACGGAAAATCTTTTTGCTCTATCTGTCTTTAAATAGCATTTCCTTAACTCTTATTAGTTCTTCTTTAAAAAATCTATCCATCCACTTCTCTATCATTTTCATTTGTAATTTCATCATAAGAAAAGACGTGATTAGAGAAGTGACCATGGATATTGTGACAATTAATACAAAATCCATTTTTTTATCCCTCCGGTTTATATTCACTAGGCTTAACACCAGCTGGCAGTCTCCATCCATTAGCAGCAATACGGTCAATCATCTTCTTACCATTTTCAAATGACCAATTGCCGACATGATTAAAGCCACGTTGCTCTAAGAAACGAATCTGCTTAGGCGTCGTCAATCCTTGTTCTCGGCGCTTTTCAATTTTATCTAGCATCTTAGTAGCCTTACCTGCGTTATCAATAGAATCAGGATGGATGCCTAGCTTTTCTAACTTATTGACTTGATTTTCAGTAGGCGGCTCCATTTCCCAACCAAAAGAAGGTTTATAATTAGCTAAATCCTCAGCTTGAATACTCATTTCAAACTGCAACGGATCCACTAGCTTCCGTTTCCGACGTTTCATTTCTTGCAGTTGCTTGGCTAACGCTTCTTCACGCTGGGCTATAACTTCTTCCTCAGAGGTCTGTTCGACGACTTCTAAGTCTAATGGAATGCCAGCCTCTTCAATCTGTTTGGTCATAGCGTTGGCCACTTCATCACTTTCCGCAATTAAATGGGCAGGATGACAAAGTTCATGGCGATCTGTATGCCAGAGAAAATCTAATAGCAATAATTCATTTTTTCCTTCAAATAGTCGGGTACCTCGCCCAACCATCTGGCTGTAAAGACTGCGTACTTTGGTAGGTCTTAGCACTACGATGCAGTCAACAGATGGACAATCCCATCCCTCTGTAAGTAACATCGAGTTACAAAGCACGTTATAGCGACCTTTATCAAAATCTTCTAATATTTCAGCGCGATTTTCTGACTCACCGTTTACCTCGGCCGCCTTAAATCCCTTTTGATTTAAAATCTCGGTAAACTTCTGACTTGTCTTTACTAATGGAAGAAAGACAACTATTTTTCTATCACTTGCATTCTTCACCATTTCATCAGCGATGGATTCAAGGAACGGATCTAATGCAGAACCTAAATCACTTGTTTTAAAGTCTCCTGCCTGTTGTCCTACCTTGGACAAATCTAATTCCAACGGTATGGTTAAAGCTTTAATCGGACTGAGATAACCTGATTTGATAGCTTGTGGCAGCGTATATTCATATGCCAATGATTCAAAGTAGCTGCCAAGATTTTTCATATCACCTCTGTCAGGCGTTGCAGTTACTCCCAATACATGGGCATCTGTAAAATGATTTAATACGCGTTGGTAGCTATCTGATATACAATGGTGTGCTTCATCGATAATGATTGTGTCAAAGAAATCAGGAGGAAACTTTGAAAGGCGTTTCTCTCTCATTAAGGTTTGAACACTGCCCACAACTACTCTATAGAAACTGCCTAGTGAAGTATCCTGCGCTTTTTCAGTGGCACATTTAAGGCCTGTTGATTTTTCTAATTTATCTGCTGCTTGATCTAACAATTCACCCCGGTGGGCAAGGACAAGCACACGCTCGCCCTTTCTTACTCTGTCCTCGATAACTTTTGAAAAAACAATCGTTTTACCACATCCGGTTGGAAGTACAAGCAACGTTTTCTTTTTACCATCTGCCCATTCATCTTGAATAGACACTCTAGCTTCTTGCTGGTAATCTCGTAATTGCATGTAAAAACTCCTTTATTTGTTATATAATTAGACTAAAATATTTAAATTCAAAATGAAGAGGTACATAAAATGAGTCGTATAACTGATAGAACTGAAGCACTACAATTAATTAAAAAAATAGACAAAGAAAAAAAAGATTATTTTGTAATTCATTATTCATGTGAAAGCTTTTTTGAATTAGAAGGAAAAAGCCCACGAATAACTTCAATTGCAGTTGAAAACCTTGAAAATGGACAATCAGAGCTTTTTGCTATCTATAAAACTGCCGAAGTTTTAAGCATCGAATTTCAGGAAATTGAAGAAAAATATTCTCTTATCGAAAAAGCAATGTTAAAAGAATTTTTCGATTTCGCTAAACTTAACCAACATAAACACTGGATTCATTGGAATATGAGAGACTCTATTTTTGGGTTCAAGGCCATAGAGCATCGATATCAAGTCTTATCAAAAGAAGAGCCTTATAAAATTCCTGATGAACGAAAAATTAGTGTTTCTGAATTATTTAAAAAACTATATGGTTCAGAATATATAAGTGATCCTAAAATGGAAAAACTCATGAAGAAAAATAATTTAAAACCAAGAAACTTTTTAAATGGAAAAGATGAAGCTGAAGCATTTAGTTTAGGTAAATATCATGATTTAAGTATGTCTTCAGCTTCCAAGGTTAGATTGTTCGCACAAATGATTAACTTAGCAATAGATAATTCTTTGCAAACTGATGTGCCTAATTTTCAAATTTACGGTACTAGCTTAAAAGCTAAATGGTATGCATTAAAAGAAAAATCTTATTTTATTCCAATGTCCTGGTTAGTAACGACAATTTTAGGTGCAATAATCGGACACTTTATTTCTAGGGGACTCAGTTAGTAGAGTCCTTTTAAGCTATAATAGTGATTCTTTTATCATGAATTTCTAACTTTAGTTCTTCAGTTAGAAAGTCTTTAATATTAGCAATTGCCGTATTTCTCCAAGCACCGCCGTCAGCTTCAAAGATAGCTCCACGTGGACCTTCCTTCATACGGAAGATAAAATCTGATTCTGGTTGCTCTACTTCAAGAAACGTACGGTACGGCGCAAGTGTTACTGGGTTAGGTACCACAACATCATCAGCATTTGAAATTCCTGTTTTAATTGTTACAGCCTGAGCTATTCCTGTGTCACCAGTTTGACGTACATTCTCCTCTTGAACATTACCAACAACTTTTAACAACAAATCGCGATCCTCTGTTTTACGGAATTTCGATTGAAAATTAATAAGCATTTCTTCCACATCATAGTAATGTTCATAACGAAAACTCGGAACAATTGCACCGACAGATACAAGCATTTCGCGACTGCCATCTGCTAACAGCGTGCTTTGCAAAGAAACACTACGTTCATCCTCTACATGTAAGAATAATGGTTCGTTTTCCCGTTCTAGCTTGGATTTGATATATTCAACTAATCCGGTTAAAGAATTTAGGTTTAATACATTATGCGCTGTATTAACTACTGGTCTAATTTCTTTTGGCTGGCCATCATCATTAATAATAAAATTACGCAAGATTCCATCTGTATCACAAAATTGAATATGCCTTTCATCCGGTTGAATACCTGCCTGCATTAAATATTGAATAGCATCTTTTGATAACATAATTTAACCTCTCCCTTTTTGTAAGTTGATTATTTTACGCTTTTCTTCTTCCTTTTCTATTACATCTACTGGCTCACCAACATCAGTTTTTTGTCCGTCATCATCGAAATAAGTCTGACCAGGAGAATTTGATTTCAATTCACGAGCTTCAATTTTCCCGGTAGTAAGGTCTTTACCAGTCAAAATAGTAGCTGATGTGTCTTTAACATTTGCTAGTTTAATAGATATATTGCTGGTAGTTTTGATAGTTTGGCGGTTTTCATCTGGCTTAAGCTCAATCTTAATTGTCATTGACCGCTTATCTTCTGCCTCGGTATTCGGATCATGGATGTTGTTAAAAATCTTTACAAGTTCATGGTCTACCTTTTCTTGTATTGCCCCTCCCGCAAGTTGCGAGAGAGGAAACTGAATATCTTTGTTTTTAGCCATCTATATACCCTCCTTAAAATTGGCCTGGCGTAAATCCTCCACCTTGATTATTTTGTTGTGGTTGCTGCGTCTGCCCTGTTTGTCCAGGAAATGGCGCTTGATATTGTTGTTGCGTTTGCTGTTGTACAGGAGGTACCTGCTGCAGACCTTGACCATTCGGAAAAGCTTCATCATATGGATAAAAACTTTTCACTTGGTTATTGGCTCTTTCTTCTCCCTGAGACATATATTTATTAACATGAATTTTTGCCTTACCTTTTGCACCTACAACCGCATTCCAATTCATTCTAAAAGGCTCACCTTTTTTCTTCTGGCCGATACCAATGAAGAAATTGGAAATTAATCCTTCTGTCTTTGTATGCAACAATAGGTTGTGGAAAATTGTTTGATCGCCATGCTCCTGAGAATGAACAGTTAAAGTTAACTTCGCTTGCGGGCATGCCGGCATTTTTTCACTGCCTTGGAATCTAGCACGCTCAAATTTTTCTACTGTAAAGTAGTAATCACCATCCGGCAGCAAGGTAAACTCTCCACCGTCCTTTTCTATCTGATCTTCCCACTGTAATTCTCTTTCTTGTTCCATTTAAAATTCCTCCTTATTTAAAACGGGGCGTTTGCCTCACGTTGTTGTTGAATCATTCCAAAGACTTGCTCCCACGCTCCAACAAGCACACCTTGAATAAAGCTTTCATCGTAGTTAGTAATTGGAGTGTCAGCTGGATAATAGCCTTTAGAGCCTACAACTGTTTGAATTTCCTGCTCCGATACATTATTTTGCTGCATTAAATCTTGCAATGCTTTTGGTAAATTCGGGTTAATCTGACCAGACCACGGGTTAGTTGTATTTGCTTCTGGTTGTGCAGCAGGTTGTTGATTTTGTACAGGCTCCTGAACCGGTGGCGCAGTATTAGGTTGTTCCGGCTGCGTTGTTGTCTGCGGCTCCGGTTGTGGAGCTGGCTGCGTTGTCGGTTGCTGTACTTGTTGGTTTTGACTTGGTGCAGCTTGTCCACTATCAGCAAAAATATGAGCGATTTGGTTATAGTCCATAGGAATTTCATCTGGCAAACTGTGACGATTTTTAGCATCCCAAGCAGGATGATGTGTTGTGTAAATCGTTCTAGTACCGCCTTGACCTTTAAATTTTTTGCCTTTATCATCGGTGGCAACACTATAGGTTTTATAGTTCATGAAAAGGATCATATCAGACCATTCTTTTACTAATGCAGCTGTTTTTGCAGTTGTCTTATTTCCAAGCTTTAGTTCATAGCGGTCGTAAGCTCCCATTTCGTCAGGTGCTTCAAATCTTACAATTTTTGCATGTGCAGTGAGAACAACATTAATCCCTACTTCTATCACATCAGATAATTTATCAAGGAATTTTCCAACCTCTTCTTCTAATTGAACAAAACCATCACCATAACCAAAACTTGTAATACTTTCCTTATTACCTCGATGTGTTACAAAATCAATCCCTAATCTCTCTGCCCAATCAATAGTATCTATAATAAGTGTTTTACATGGGCGATTATTTTTCACAAAATCAATTTGTTGATGAAGGAAAGTCCAGCTATTAGGCTTATCCATTCTTGCCACATCCATATTACTTGTACTTCCTTCTGTATCAATAAATATCGGATCCGGGAATTGTGCTGCGAAAGAAGATTTTCCAATCCCCTCCGGACCATACAACACTACTTTCTGCGCTTTAGCTGTTTTGCCTTTCGTTATATTCATAATTAAAATTCACCTGCTTTCCATGTTTTCGGCTGCTGTGGAGTATCCTCCTGTTTAGGTTGTGGTGGCTCCGGCGGCGTATTATCCTGCCCGGATACATAACCATCCTCAATGATGATTTGACATTCCTCACCATTGGATACTCGTGTAGCAATCGCCTGTAAATCTTCTTGTACTAACCAATCTCCAAACTCTTTTAATGTGTTGGCATCCATTTGCTCCAGCTTGTCCAGTAAGATAAATCCACAATTAGGCTTAAGCTTACGGACAATAGCAGTCGATACTCTCAGTTGGTCTGCGCCGCTCATGTTATCCCACTGCTGACCTCTATAGACAAGTTCGCCTTCTTCAACGGTCAACTCAGGCAACGGTAAATCCGCGTTGTCTAGGAGATCTGTCTTTTTCTGACGTACATCATTAATTTTTTTAGTGAGTTCGTCATACTGGACGCTATAGTCTCTTGCATCCTCTTCTGCTTTATCCTTATCAAGATTGGCGCGTACTTTACGGTTAATTTCATCAATCTCTTGGATATTACGCTGCAATTCCTCGGTTGATTGGTCTTGCAAGTCCTGTGCAGAAGTTTGGGCAATCTGTAAATCTTGACCTAACTGTGCATACTGCTGTTCTGCTTCGGCAAGTTGCGCTTTAATACGCTCGATTTCTTGGCCTTTAGCAGCGTACTGTTGTTGAATATTAGTCAATTGATCACGTTTCCGTTGGTTTTCTCCATTCTCTGCCATAATAGCCTGTTGCTGATTAATCAAATCTGATGCAGATACTAACTCTTTTGGAGCATCAGTATAATAGGTTTGTTCATCAGCATACTTTTTCTTTTGCGTAGCAATCTGACCAATAGTAAGACGTTGGTTATACAGTTCTTTTTCTTGGTGTTCATATTGATAAAGCTGTTCACCTACGCCGATGATTTGCAGCAGCGTGTTGGCTTTTTCTTTGCTGCTGGAGTCCATGAATTTTGGTAAGTTAATGGCCAGTTCTTCTACAAAACTATCCAGCAATTGTTGACCATGCTTTTCACCGTTAGGATCAGTGACTTTCAAATCGCTGTTTTTTCCTTTACGCTCCACTACCAACCCATTTGATAAAGTGACAGATAGATAAGGATTGGACATAGAGCCTTCCCTAGTAGCTTGGCTAGGTTTATACCTATTGCCTCCTAAAGCCCAAGCAATGGAATCTAAGGTACTTGTTTTCCCTTGCCCGTTACCTCCTCCGATGACAGTTAGGCCATTTGCAGATGGCTCAATTTTCACTGCTTTTACACGCTTTACATTTTCGATTTCTAGTTTATTAATTTTAATCGACACTGTATTTCCTCCCTATTTTTGTGGTATGATAACCACAAGATTATATTTTTAGTTTTGGCGGTCAGTTGCAGCTGACTGCTTTTCTTTTGCAAAATTGTTATACGCCTCTACAAGTTCAAGCATTAAAGGAAGGCCTTGCTTTATATAACATTGATTGCAGCAGAACATATCTGTTTGAATGTTATAGCTCGGTTCTTCCATGCGAATCCATTCCGCTGGAGTTACTTCGTTTAGTTCTGATACATATACAATGAATTCAATCTCTTCCGGCTTACGATTACAAAATGGACAAATTGGCATTGGTTATTCACCTCCTTAAAGTTCATCTTCTAGCTTCTTATCAGTAAAATAGACCCTACCACTATCACCTAATACAACAATTTCTACTTTTAATTCCTTTTCTTCCTCATCTAAATAAACACTGAATAACCCATCTTGGTAAAACAGATAATAATGATGATTTTTAAGGTCTAAATCCTCACCGTGTTTATTAAATAGTTCAGTGAATAATTTATTTGTTAATGGATCCATTTATTTAGCCTCCTCAAGAGCTTTATTTTTTGCTTCCACAGCTTTCTCAGTAAGTTGGTAATAACCAATCATTACAAAGCCAGACGACTCAGCATCAATCGGAATCGGTTCAATTACATCAGCATCAACTAAAGCCCTAGTCATCCCTTCATTTTCAGACCAATCTTTAATACCAACCTCATTGTCATTGTTTATTCTGTCAGCGTTGACGGTTGCTGTAGCGACAGGCTCACGTGATTCCTTTTCCACAAATTGGATAGCTGTATTTCCATTACCATACTGACCAAATTTCAATTTACACTGATAACCTTTAAAATTGACTTCCATCTAATTACCACCCTTCATTTTCTATTTGCTGATGCATCAGTTTTTTGTAAAGCATTAGCCTATTATGCCTGTATGGGTTACGTTTTTTACTTGGATGAATAGAAGTAAATTCAGCTACCTTTTTTAGATAATAGGCGATACGTTCAGGCAACATATTTACAACCCCCTCATATATGAATCATCATTAATAATAGAAATCCCATTGCACCGGCAAACATTACCTGAAAACAAAAATCTAGCTTGTCCATCAGAACATCTGCCTTGCTTTCTCTTCCGCTTCTCTTGCATCTTCTTCAACTTTTTTCTGATGCAGCGCTCTTAAAACATCGTGCGCAATAGCAATTTCTGTCTTAAATTCATCCCAGTAATTAAAATCCGCATTACTGCCAGCTTCAATAGCTGTCATGCAAGCATTGTGAATGCGATTTAGTTGATGCAATGCTGCAAAGAAATCCTTGTCACGATATGCGTTTAGCTTTATATCCATGGTTAACCTCCTTTAAAAATTTGATTAAAATTCTTATCCAAGAACTCAGCCATCTTGTTTGCTTGAAAACTCCAAGTTTGTCCTTTAGATTTTGGATAGTAAACAAAACCGCCATTTTCTACATCGAGAATTTTTTTGAAACGTGTCGGATACAAAATATTCTCTTTTATCCAAACCTGTTTCCTGCCAACTTTCTCCTCCAAATCTTTCATGGTCCAATACACCCCCGTTAGAGATTGGTTTTGAAGATTCTCCAATTCAATCTTGCTAATCACAACTTGGTCATCGGGAACAGGAACCGAAAGATTAACGCTGAATTTTTGCATTTTTTCACCTCACTTAAATACCTAAAATTTTTCGGATGCGCTTTATATGCTCCTGAGCTTTAGGTCCAGTTCTTTTACCATTCAGAATATCTGACAAATAAGCACCGGAAATTCCTAGCATTTGAGCTAATTCAGCGTGTTTCATTTTCTTTTTGTAAAGTTCATTGCGAACTCTAATACTTAAATCCTCTGACATGATGTCGTCCTCCTTTCTTTAATTATCAGCAGGGAAAATATCATTAACCAATTCATTCCCTTTCTCAGAATGCTCTTCAATAAACTCAGACAAGCTATCGTACATAGATTTGCTAATGATTTTTGCTTCTTCAACAGTACAATCATATTTTCTAAAAGCTTGAAGCATTTCTTCCGACACTCCAACGCCTTTATGAAATACTTCCTTCAACATCTGTAGAAATTCATTTTCCATGTAACCCTCACCACTTCCTCATTGATTAGCGTTGCTACCGCTGTATAAGCTATAAGTTTGTTCATTTTTATACCGTCGTCGGCTCGGTATCACAGCGCATTAATTTAAACTAAAAGCTAATTAATTAGCAAAAAGTATTGACGTGTTTTAAACTTTAATATAGAATATAGACATAGCTAAATAAGACTATAAAAAGCCTGTAATATCACATTTTGTTAGCTCCCCAGCGAAAAAATGTATTTAGATAGGTCGTAATTTTTATTGTCTTTTTCGCTAATCAAATAGCTTACCTAGAGTATATTAAACTTTAAAATAGATGTCAATATATTTCTATTCAAAAGTTTAAATATTTTTAGGTGTAGTGTATAGGATGGTTGATATGACTACATTTGAACGAGTAAAAGAATTGTGTGAAGAACAAAAAATATCAGTTGTTGAATTAGAAGAAAGACTAGGATTTGGAAGAAACTCACTATATGCATGGAAGAGAAAAACACCTAACGGAGCAAATCTTAATAAAGTAGCCGACTATTTTAACGTATCTACTGATTACTTATTAGGCCGTACTGATAAGAAAAGATATTATGATCTGACAGAAAAAGATGAAAAAGATGTAGACAAAGAATTAGAACGTATTCTTAATAGTGCAGAAAGTAATTTTGGAATTGGCGCTTTTGATGGTCGTGAAATTGATGATATGGATAAAGAAGATTACGAATTATATGTATCGTCACTTAGGAATGCTATACGAATGCATAAAAGATTAGCTAAGAAGAAGTTTACACCCAAGAAATACCGGTAAGGGAATGATTTCGTGGTAAAAAAGAAGGTTGGTCAATTAATTAAAAAGCACGGTACAAACGATCCTTTTTTAATAGCTGCAGCTTTGGGACACGAAGTTGTTTATGAGAATTTGGGCAGTTCACTGGGGTATTTTAGCCGCCTCTATAGGACAGCTATTATACATTTAAATGAGAACCTACCTTACGAAAAACAGAAATCAACTTGCGCACATGAGCTTGGACATATTTTATTACATCCCGAAATTAATACAGCATTTCTTAAGAAGAATACCTATTTTCCTGCAAGTAAAGTTGAGCAAGAAGCAAATGAATTTATGATTGAACTTTTATTTATTCAAAATAAATCTAATTCTATAACAATAAAAGAAGCTACGGAAGAATATGGCATACCCGAACAGCTTCTCAAGAAAAATTTTTACCCTTAAAAAGAACATACATTCTTATTAAAGGAGGAATTAGCTTGCCTAGTTATCAAAAAAGAGGAAAAACGTGGCAGTATACAATTAGTAGAATGGTTAATGGTAAATCAGACCCTATCCGTAAAAGTGGATTCCGCACTAAAAAAGAAGCTCAAATTGCAGCTGCGGAAATAGAAAACAAGATGAACAGAGGAATGACCATTCATTTAAAATTAGAACCAATTGATGAGTATTTCGAGCAATGGACAAACCTTTATAAAAATCATGTTTCCAAAGGGACAAGGCAACTATACGATTACACGTTGAACTATATAAAAGAGTATTTTCAGGACACGCCGCTACAACACATTAATTATAATGAGTATCAAGCCTTTATTAACAAGTTAGGTGAGAGCTATTCTAGAGAAACGGTAAAGAAAGCAAATTCTCATATTAGAGCCTGCGTTCGCGATGCGATGGACGACGGGATTATTCATATCGATTTCACGCGTAAAGTAGTTTTATCTGGAAAAAGTGGTAAACGGGCAATAGAAAAGCACTTGCAATACGGCGAAAGTCAAACGCTATTACACGCACTATTTGATTACCTGGAAAAAGAACACCGCCCGGTTTACTATATTATTCTGCTGGCTTTGACATCGGGTATGAGATTTGCTGAAATGTCAGCCTTAACCAGAAAAGACTTCGATTTTGTTAATAATACGATAGATGTCAATAAATCGTGGGGCTATTTGCCAACGACTGAAAACGGAGTGCGAATCACAAAAACTGAAAGCTCTAACCGTACCATAAACATGGACACTCGAACCATGAAGGTATTTAAAAAATTCTTTGAAGAAGTACCTGAGAATATACACCAGCTCGTATTTTTCAATCCGGCATCAAAATATAAAGTATATAGTAATACAGGAGTAAATAAAGCATTAAGAAAGCTATTTAAATCCTTAAAACTTGATGGTGTGTCTATACACGGGTTGAGACATACTTACGCTTCCGTATTATTGTACAAGGATGTATCTATACAATATATTTCTGAACAGCTAGGACACTCTGATGTTGATACAACGATTCGGGTATACACTCATCTGCTTAAAGAAAAAAGAAACGTCGATAGAAATAAGGCGATACGTATTTTTTCCTCAATGTGATTCATTTTACACATATTTTACACATTGCTATTTACAATCACCTTC
>NZ_JBVFXI010000015.1:0-30871 GCF_055524595.1 Oceanobacillus sp. B139/18
CGATACTGGTATGATAGGCTAGGTTCAACGTGGTTCGTAACCATCCCACGCTAAAAAACTAGGAGGAAAACAGGATATGAATATAAGGACACTTGTGATTAACGGGATTATTGCAGCATTGTATGTCGCTGTATCCCTGCTGGTCTCCCCAGTTGCATTTGGGGCGATTCAATTTCGAATATCAGAGATGTTTAACCATTTGATTATCTTTGATAAGCGTTACTTTTTCGGCATTACGATTGGTGTATTTGCATCTAATTTATTTTCAATGGCAGGCGGATTGGATCTTTTATTCGGGACAGCACATACCGCCATATCTTTAGGAATTATTATTTTCTTAAAAAAATATATTAAAAACAAGCTGACACTGCTATTTCTAAATACATTGATTTTCAGCTTTAATATGTTTATTATTGCCTTTATGCTAAATATAGCTTTACAATTACCGTTCCTGCTGACATGGCTTACAACCGGAATCAGTGAATTGATTGTTTTACTGATCGGCATTCCGATCTTCTATACTTTATATAAACGGATACATTTTGATAAAATGATATAATACAGAGATAAAGACGGTGGAGAATGTAATCCATCGTCTTTTTTAAGAATGGAGAAGTAATTTTTTTAATGATATGAAAAGCTTCCTGGGGCTCTTTCGTTCTCCATGCAATCAATCACAAGGAAGGGAATGAGTAAAATGATTATCCGAAATCAGAACGGCCATTTTATTTTTATAACACAGGTAGACCATGCTTCTGTATCTGGAGAAATAGTTAAAAATCTGGCCTCGGGTTATTTCGAGCATACGCCTTATAAAGATTCTGTTATCTATGCAGCTTATCAGCATGACTGCGGCTGGGAGGCCTTTGACAAGCAGCCTTTTTGGAATGATCAGGCAAATCGTCCCTATTCCTTTATCGATTTTCCAGACATACCAAAAACCGTCTTGTACACGCAGGGTATTGAGCAGGTCCAGGAAAAGGACAGGTATGCCGCATTATTATGCAGTGAACATTATAAGCGTTTTCTCGTAACATCCACGCTCCCTGAAGCAAAAGCGTTTGTTCAGCAGGAAGCAGAGCGGCAGGAATGGCTGATCAGCAGGATGGATCATTTTAATCAAGCGACGTTTGAAATGGATTATACGCTTTTACAGTTTTCCGATAATCTATCTCTGTTCGCATGTATGAATGAGCCGGGAGCCGCGGATAAAGACCTTCATCCTTTTTTTAAAAACGGGATATCCGTTTCAAACACCGCATCCTCCTTTCCATCTGCTTTTTCTGTCAGCTGGGAAGATAAGGAGACAATAACCATGGAACCTTTTCCATTCTCAGCAAACTTTCCAATTACTTTGCTGTATAAAAGTATTCCTAAAACAACCATTCAGCAGCAGGGATTGATGAATGCTTATGAGCATGCCTCTGTTTTATCAAAAACGATTAGGATAAACACCAAAAAATAAGGCTGGCAGCTGCTTCAGCCTTATTTTTTGGTGTTTTAAAAAAGGACCAGACGCATCCAGTCCCTTCTCTGCTTCATTCAATCTATTTTTACTCTTCTCCCCATACATAAGGGGTTTCTTGATACACATAATAATTCAGCCAGTTGGAAAACAGCAGGCTGGAGTGACTCTTCCAACGATGCTTCGGCTGTTTTTCCGGATCATTATTGGGATAATAATTTTCCGGCATAGCTGTATCGATTCCTCGTGCATGGTCTCTTTCATATTCTTCCTTCAATGTGTTTGCCATGTATTCTAAATGCCCGGTTGCCATAATATGCTTTCCATCCTTAGAAGCAAGTAAAAAGACTCCTGCGTCATCGGATACAGCAATCAGCTGCAGTTCAGGATGATTTTCGATTTCTTCCAAAGAAACCGTTGTATAGCGGGAATGCGGGGCTAAGAATACTTCATCAAACCCTCTTACCAGGCGTTCTTTTGGTGTTAACACATCATGTTCAAAAATCCCAAAGCATTTTTTCGGAAGCGGATGCTTATCAATGCCATAATGATGATATAAAGCAGCCTGTGCTCCCCAGCAAATATGCAGGGTGGATGTCACATGATCATTCGTCCAGTCCATAATTTCCTGCAGTTCCTCCCAATAATCCACATCGGTAAAAGACAGATGCTCTACCGGGGAGCCCGTAATAATCATACCGTCAAATGTTTTATCCCGTACCTCCTCAAAGGTCTTATAAAAAGTATCCAGATGATTCTGGTTTGTTGTTTTTGATTCATGTGAAGCCATTCGTAAAAAAGAAATGCGCACCTGTAACGGTGTATTTCCTAAATATCTTAACAATTGCGTTTCTGTTTTTTGCTTTTCCGGCATTAAATTAAGAATAAGAATACTAAGCGGACGAATTTCCTGTGCATCCGCGCGCTGTTCATCCATCACAAATATATTTTCCTCTTCCAGAATTTCTTTTGCAGGCAACTCTCTCGGAATTTTAATCGGCATTGTCTGACCTCCACTTGTTAAGCTTAACTTATTTCAAACGTTCTATTATCAATATGGAATATAACCGTACTGAATGTACAGCTTTTCCAAATTATTTGTCTATTTCTATTGTAATAGCTGGCAAGAAAAGTTCAAGTCCTCTCCCTTATTTTCCTTTAGAAAATCAAAAATGAATTGGATTTGAAAACATCAGGAGGAGCATTTTGTTCTTTTTGAAAATAGTCCAAACTCCCTTACGCTGCATTTTTTCCATCTCAGATAATAATCCTCCAAAGATACGATTAATTTTATTTGGATTGGCAATGCTAATGAGAAGAAATTTATAATGGAAATGAGGATAAATCTATGGCTGATAAAGAAAAATCCACGCAACAAACCAACATGGAAAATGATAAAACCTTAACTACCCGTCAAGGGCATCCGGTAACCAACAACCAAAATATCCGGACCGTCGGCAATCGTGGTCCTGGAACGCTGGAAAACTATGATTTCATTGAAAAAATTAGTCATTTTGACCGTGAAAAAGTTCCAGAACGTATTGTTCACGCACGAGGCGCAGGAGCGCACGGCTATTTTGAAACCTATGGAACGGTCGGTGATGATCCGGTTTCCAAGTACACCAGAGCAAAAGTTTTTCAGGATAAAGGGAAGCAGACCCCTGTATTCGTCCGCTTTTCAACAGTGGTACACGGCAACCATTCGCCGGAAACCGTTCGTGATCCGCGTGGTTTTGCAGTCAAATTTTACACAGAGGATGGCAACTGGGATCTGGTCGGCAACAATATAAAAATATTCTTTATTCGTGATGCAATGAAGTTCCCGGATATGATTCACGCTTTCCGTCCAGATCCCGTAACAAATATTCAGGATTCCGAGCGTTTCTTTGATTTTTGTTCCAATTCTCCAGAGTCCTTTCATATGGTGACCTTTATTTACTCCCCATGGGGCATTCCTGCCAACTACCGCATGATGCAGGGATCTGGTGTAAACACCTATAAATGGGTCAATGAAGCAGGTGAAGCAGTGCTGGTCAAATATCATTGGGAGCCGAAGCAAGGGATTAAAAATTTAACCGCCAAAGAAGCAGCGGAAATTCAAGGTGAAAATTTCAACCATGCGACACAGGATTTATATGACAGCATTGAAAATGGAGATTATCCAGAATGGGAGCTGCTGGTGCAAATCATGTCAGACGATGATCACCCGGAGCTTGATTTTGACCCGTTGGATGATACCAAACTATGGCCAGAGGATAAATTCCCATGGCTGCCAGTCGGGAAAATGGTATTAAATAAAAATCCGGAGAATTATTTCACCGAGGTAGAGCAGGCGTCATTCGGCACCGGTGTATTAGTTGACGGACTGGACTTTTCGGACGATAAAATGCTTCAGGGACGGACCTTCTCTTATTCAGACACACAGCGCTATCGTGTCGGAGCGAACTATTTGCAAGTGCCAATCAACGCAGCGAAAAAACGAGTGGCAACCAATCAGGAAGGCGGACAATTACGTCAGGAAAATGATAAAGCCCCGGGACAAAACCCGCATATCAATTACGAGCCGTCTGTACTCGGCGGTCTGGAGGAAGCAGAGCAGACCGGAAAAGAATATAAACCTTTTGTAGAGGGTCATCTTGTACGCGAATCCATTGACCGCAATGATAATACAAAACAGGCAGGCGAAACCTTCCGTCAGTTTGAAGACTGGGAAAAAGATGAATTATTGTCCAATCTGATTGGCGATTTATCGACCTGTGACAAGCGTATTCAAGATAAAATGATTGCACTCGCAGAAGATGCAGATGAAGAATATGGACGCCGCCTGCGAAAAGGATTAGAACAGGCGAAAAAGCATGGCACCAGTCAAAATCCATTAGGAGCAACGGATGCCGAGCAGGCTCCGAAGCACGCAGAAGAGTTAGGACATGACGCCGACCCTTATTAAAATAAAACAACAGTACCTCGACAATTTCAGTTTGAGGCACTGTTGTTTTATTTCTCTTCATTCAAAAATGGATTAATCTTTTTTTGATATGCTTTATAATGTGCTTCCCATGATTCCTTTGGAAAATCCATTGGTTTCCCTTCCAGCGCTGCCTGGAACATCTCTAAACATACCTGCCATCCGGCTAAATCCTTCGGGATATGATCGTTCAGATCCGGAACATATTCCTTTAATAAAAGAACACATTCATTTTCTACTGGCTCCAGTTCAAACCGGACAGAACCGTCTCCCCATTCAAATTGCCAATAGGACTGCGCCTGAAAATCTAGAATAGCAATCTCAAAGGAGTTACCTGTTCCATCATTCATATTGAATTTCATTGTTCCGTTTTTACGCAGGTCTACCACTTCTAAGTTCGGCATCCACTGCTGCAGTTTATCATTTTGTGTTAATGTGCTCCACACTGCTTCAACAGAGCTTTTAAATCTTCGTTCAAAGGTTGCTAAATAGCCTTTTTCTGTTTTTTCTACAATGGCTAACATCTATTTTCCTCCAGTAACTAAGTATTAATTCAACTTGTATATATTATAACCGTTTTCCAGCTGTCTAACGATATGCTTCACTCATTTCATCAGGAATCCCCAGTAATAAATGATTCCGCCGGATAGTAATTGATTATTTTACAAAGCTGATTTGCCATATAATCCGGCGATTGTTCAAAATCGTTTTTAATCCAATCTAAAATAATGCCTAAAATCCCATAAGCGTAAAACGAGGTATACATATTATTATCCAGCCCATCATGACACGGGGTAATCAGATTAATATCCTGTTTGAAAAATTGCGTGATAGATTCCAAAAAAGTTTCATAGAATCCTGGAATATCCTCAAATTCCTTCCAAAGCCCATAAAAATGCTTGTTTTCGAGAATATGGTTAAAAATAACAATCTCTGAAGGAGCTAAGGAACTTAAGTGAATATAGTTATTTTTCTTATAAGGAATGCTGAAGGCTTGAATAAGCCCATTTGTCTGGTCCGTGATTATTTCCTTCACTAAATCTGCCTTTTGATTATAATGCCGATAAAAAGTAGCCCGGTTATAATCCGCATAATCAACGATATCTGTCACTGTTATTTGCTCATAATGCTTTTGCTGCATCAATTCAAGCAGCGCATGCTTCAGTAATTTTTTCGTTCTTCTTACCCGCCTGTCCATTATCATATCCTTCGTAACCACACAAACCACCCCAAATCCTTTTTGTTTTTAAACATATTGCAGCAATCTGTTGTTTATGTGTACAGACCATAATATATTACTGATTGAAAGCGCTTTATTAAAAATTTATACTTAGGTTAACTCGTACTTATAGCTTATCATAATTTTAAGATTGATTGGGAGGTCATAACATTGGAAAATCAGTGGAATGAGCAATATGATGTCGTTGTTGTGGGTTCAGGCGCTGGCGGATTAACAGCTGCTTTAACAGCTTGCTTGCGCGGATTATCAGTAATTGTCATTGAAAAAACTGCACTATTTGGCGGCTCCACTTCCAAATCCGGCGGAACCATCTGGATTCCCAACAACCTTTATCTGGAGGAGGCCGGGGTGAAGGACACGTATGAACAGGCAAAATCGTATCTAGATGCTACTGTCGGAGACCGCGTTCCAGATGTATTAAAATCGGCTTATCTGCAAAAAGGACCCGAAATGGTAAAGTATCTGCATGAGAATACAGCACATTTCCGGTGGGAATACACTCCTAAATACTCCGATTATTATCCTGAATCACCTGGAGGTTTAGCATCTGGGAGAGCCGTAGAAGCTCAGCTTTTTGACCTTCGCAATTTAGGAGATGATTTGAAATATTTACGTACTTCCGGCTTGCCAACAAAAGGGATGGTACTAAAATCAAGTGAATTCCACAAAGTAAATATGATCATGAGAACGTGGATTGGAAAAGTAAAGGCAATGAAAGTAGGAATGCGCCTAATTCGCACACTCCTTTCCGGGTATAAACCTACTACCTTAGGAGAAGCTGTTGTTGCCCGCCTGTATACCTCGCTCAAAGAGGCTGGCGGGGAAGTTTGGCTTAACACCCCATTTAAAGATTTGATTTATGAAAATAATCGCGTTACAGGGGTTATCGCCGAAAGAGATGGAAAGGAACTCAACATTCAGGCCCGGGAAGGTGTGGTTTTTGCTTCTGGCGGGTTTTCCCATAGTCCGGATTTACGGGAGAAATATTTACCGCAGCCTTCCAATACGGAATGGACACTGTCAGCTGAAGAGCAGACAGGTGATATTATTGCAGCAGGAGTCGAACTGGGCGGACAATTGGATTTAATGGATAAAATGTGGGGAACTCCTACATCAGCACCACCTGGAGCACCTGCATTTATGCCGGTCGCTGAACGCGCCACGCCCGGCTTGATTATCGTCAACAGCAATGGCGACCGCTATATCAACGAATCAGTTCCGTACCATGAATTTGTTGATCAAATGTATGAAAATAATCATGAAAAGAGCTCCACGATACCATCATGGATGATTTTTGATCAACGGGTGAAGAATCGTTATCTGGTATTCGGAATCATGCCGTTACAGCCGCTTCCTAAAGAATGGTTTGAGACAGGATATGCCAAAAAAGCAAAAACTCCGGAGGTATTAGCCGAGCAGATCAATGTGTCTCCAGAGAAGCTGGCTAATACCATTTCCAGATTTAATACATTTGCAGCCAATGGGCAGGACGAGGATTTTGGACGCGGGAATAGTGCTTATGACAGATATTATGGTGACCCGACACTGGATAACCCTAACCTTGCTCCGCTGAACAAAGCACCATACTATGCAATCCCAATCTACCCGGGCGATATTGGCACCAAAGGCGGTTTGGTCATTGATGCAGCAGCCAGAGTCGTCAGAAAAGATGGCAGACCAATTACAGGATTATATGCTACTGGAAATTGCACCGCTTCTGTCATGGGAGAAACCTATCCCGGACCTGGCGCAACGATTGGGGCATCGATGGTATTTGGTTATGCGGCTGCAGTGGATATAGCTGAAAATATGGGAAAGCAAGACAGCCAAATCCCTAAAGTAACCATGACAGTTTAAGTGTATTTCTGATTTCAAGATGCAGATACAAGATTTTTTGAAAGGTATCCTAACTGAATTACAGTCTAATGTAAAAAGAGGATTCCGATTTACAGATTGCTAAATCGACATCCTCTTTTTTCCTGTATTTCATTCTACTTCATCTCTCCCTTCAAACGAGCAGCGGAAGTTTTCCAGATCTTTTCTTTCTTCTTTTTTGGTTTATTTTTACAAAGCTTCCCTGACTTCCTTACATCCTCCATCCGATAATCAATATGACTTTTCATAGACTCATACGTAAAAAACATGGGATAAATCAGCTCCTGAGAATAAGTTATTTGATACATTTATTGTATCGGCTTACCCTCTCCCGCACATCGGGTCGGTGACTGATTTATCCCTTGAAATTTCCGCTGCTTCAGATGGAAGAAAAACTCCGACTTCCGGCTGAGGGCAGATCCATCCTTCTCAAATTCACGTAGATCTACCTTTCATTAAACCAGTTAGCTTACATCCATCGATTTCTCAATTACCTCCAACACCTGTCGCAGTTCCTGAACTGGAACCTGCCCGGGTGCTGAAGTTCTTTCCCCTGCCCCAAAGGTTAAAACAGATCCGAAAACCTGGCCGGACAGCCGGCTGATTACACCAAGCGGCCCCATCGCCATTGTAATCATGGGCTTCGTGGTATATTCTTTCATCTCATTAGTTGCTGTGAGCAGCTCTAAAACATCCGCAGTCTGATTCGGCATCACGGCAATTTTTAAGATATCACCGCCAAGCTCCTCTGCCCATTTTAAACGGCGGACAATTTCCGATTTAGGCGGTGTTTTTTGAAAATCATGATTGGAAACAATCACATATGTATGCTGCTGATGCGCTGCAGAAATCAGATTTTTAACTGCATCCTCTCCCTGATACAATTCCACATCTACCAAATCTGCAAGCCCTGTCTGGATCACAAATTGATTCAGAGCGATATAATCCGCCTTGGAAATCTTCTTCTCTCCTCCCTCTTGATGGCTTCGGAAGGTAAAAATAAGCGGAATTCCCTTTAAAACTGCCGTTAAATCTTTTAACATCTGTTCCACTGCTGTATGATTTTCCACTTCTTCAAATATATCGGCACGCCATTCAACAACATCTGCTCCTTCTTGCTGATAACGCTCCACCTCTTCCATAAGTGCTGCTTTGTTAGAAGATGTTAAAGGAATACAAATACTTGGTTTCCCCTCTCCTAAGGTTACGTTTCTAATTGTTAATGCTTCTGTCATCATACAACCTCCATTCTTTATTAATTAAAAACCCGATTCTATCACGCAAGATAGTTATCTTTTTTCTTCCCAAAAAAGTGAAAAACTCCCCATGCTCCTCCTACAAATAACATAACCATACTTGAAAGATAAAATACGGCAGAAATTCCATTTAAATCAATAATAATAAATGACAGTAAAGGACCAATTGCTGCGCCTAAATCAACAGCTACTGTATGCAGCGTCATCATCTTAACAGGATTTGTTTTAGCTGCAGCATCTCCTGCCAAAGTATCTGTTATCGTTATAAAATCGTTGTTATCACTTGAAAAAACATGATGATGATTAACAAAGAAATAAAAGATTCCACACTGCCTAACATTAAAAAAGCAGCGCTGCCAAGGAATAATGGAATAAGAATCCAATGATACTTTTGCTTTTGTTTATCGACAAAGCTTCCTATAACAGGGGCAAAAAAGGATCCCAAGCCCAGCGAACTGCTTGAATGATTCCAGCCAGTGTTGCTGCCCCGATAACCATGCCAAATACGGACCAATGCAGATGATACGACTGTTCAATCAAGGGGCTCAAGGTAGAGTTAAAAATACCCATGGTAATATAACCCATCGTTCCTCCGGTAATAATGATGAGAATAATATATGGCTAGACGTATCGATTGCTTCTCCTTTTCCGGCACATGACGATTTACAGCAACCGTATCTTTCTCTGCAGTCGTATTGTTTTTAGGCACCAGTTTGAAGATAAAAGGAAAAACCGCCACAGCTGCCAGCGCAAACAATGTCGTCACAAAAGATATCGGCAACTGATCTGCTAAAAACCCTCCTGCCAGCATACCGGCTAAACCTCCTAATCCCCACAAACCATTATACAATCCCATATACTTTCCTCTCGTTTGTTCCGTAGAAAACGATACAACGGTAAGCATCCCACCCAGCTTCACAAATGACCAGGCGATTCCCCATAAAATTCTGGCAAGCAGAAGGAGCCAAAATCCTTGAAATTGGCCATAGAAGAACGTGCTTAATGCTGCAAAAACCACAGAAATCAATACACCCGAACGGATATCGAACTTGTTGTAAAATATTCCTACAAATGGGGTAATCGGCAAACGGACAAAACGATTAATAGATAACAGGACACCGATTTGCCAAATAGCTGTTAATCCAAAATCCTGTCAGTGTAAGGGCAAGACGATAAAAAGCATGGCATCCCCCAGCAGCGTGATTGCTGTAATCAGGGCAATCCCGATAACTTTTCCTTTATCACTCATGCAAATTGCCCGCTAAGATTAAATGACAGCGACCTTTTTTCATCATCCGTCCCTCCTGCCTTTCTTTTAACATTTCTGCTTCTTATATGTTTAACTTATATTCCAATATATCATAAGTTCCAAAAAAATTTCTTTGTAAATTTATTATTTTTAGAAAAGCCTCGTTTCGTTTTATCGAAGCCTATTTTTCAGAAAGATTTCTATATTTTATTGACAACTAACTGTAACACTGTTATGGTTATACACATAAGTATATAACCATAACACAGTATGACTTAACTATTAATTTATAAAGGAGAATGTATATGGCTTATCCCATTGAAGTACGCCATTTAACGGTACATTATAAGAAATACAAAGCGTTAGAAGATGTAAGCTTCACGCTGTCTCCAGGGAAAGTTCACGGAATACTGGGAAGAAACGGAGCCGGAAAAACAACCCTGTTAACATATCTTGCTTCTTTCCACAAGGTAAAGCGGGGCACGATTGTCATTGACGGCGAAGACCCTTTTGAAAATGAACGAATTTTGCAGGGAACATCTTTTATTTATGATAAAGATAATACCTATGACTACGATAAAATCGCTAAAATACTCAAGGGTATGCTTTATTTCCGTCCGAATTTTGACGAAGCTTATGCCAAAGATTTAGCAGCTAAGTTTAACATTCCGATGGATAAAAGTGCCGACCAATTATCCAAAGGGCAGTATTCCGCTCTACAGGTTACCATTGGCCTGGCAAGCAGAACGCCGCTCACCATTTTTGATGAAGCCTATCTCGGAATGGATGCGCCGGCAAGAGAGTTATTTTATAAAGAAATCTTATTAGAACAGGAGAGACATCCGCGTACAATTTTATTTTCCACCCACCTTGTTTCCGAAATGGAGTACCTTTTTGATGAAGTGCTTATTATCGATAACGGGAAGGTTTTATTGCAGGAAACAAGTGAGCAGCTTCTGGAAAAAGGCTTCTCTATTACAGGGCCTGAAGAAGATGTCGATTCATTTACAGAAACATTGGAAGTGATTCATGAGAAGTCGCTCGGCGGCACTAAATCTGTAATGGTGTATGGAACGTTGACAGAACAAGAACAGCGGGAAGCGGCTGAGCTTGGCTTAGAGGTTGGTACATTATCTTTAAATAATCTATTTATTCATTTGACAAAGGAAGGTGAGGAAACATGAAACAATCTCAATTAGGCTGGTCTTTATTCGTAGAACAGCTAAAATGGGCAGCTTGGTTTTTTGGTATTATGATTATTTTGACGATTGGAATTACGGCATCAACTCAATGGGGTTTCTTGGATAATCTCGATGTCAGCAATACAACTTCGAATGTATTTTTGTTGATTATCGGATTGCTTTATTCTTATGGTTTTTTAGACTACTACTTTAAATTGGGGATCTCCCGGAAAAAGTTCTTTAAAGCTTCCTTATTCGCGTCCGTGTTGCTTTCCGTTATTTTAGCTTTTGCCATGAGTCTCATGATTGGTTTATTTGAGACACTTGTTCCAGCTTTAGGCTTTACTGTCCCATGGTCAGATTTATTGAGCAGCGGCGGCGTATTATCTTTTATAAAAAGTATAGCCGATTATTCTGTCAGTCATTTTTTCTATCTTTTAATTGGCTGGTTTATGGGGCTTGGTTTTTATCGTTTTCGCTGGAAGATTGGATTATTGTTTATCCTTCTTTCCTTTCCATTTTTCGGCGTATCCGCATTGTTGCAGGATCAGGATGACATTGCACATACGATTAACTTTTTCACCTCTAACTCGCTCATTATCAGTATGGGACCCTATGTTATTTTCTTTATCATGATAGTCATTTTAATTATCTGTAACTACCGTCTGACCAAGGACGCACCAATTCGATTATAAAACCCTGCCAGAAAGGAGGCTATACACACGATGTCTACACAATTTCGAAGTGATAAACCTATCTTTGTTCAAGTTCGTGAACAGATTGAAGACCAGATAGTTAATAATCAGCTAAAGGAAGGTGAACAGGCTCCTTCCACCAATCAGCTGGTTCAATTTTACAAAATTAATCACGCCACCATCTCCAAAGGCGTCACACAGCTTGTAGATGAAGGCATTCTATACAAAAAGCGAGGTGTCGGCATGTTTGTCGCAGAAGGAGCAAAACAAAAACTCGTTCAAAAACGGAAGCAGGCGTTTATGAATGATTACGTTATCGGTTTAGTCCAGGAGGCAGAAAAGCTTCTTATCACTGAGGACGAAATTATTGATTTAATCAAAAAAGCAAGAAAGGGGGATAAAGCATGAGTTATGCCATCGAAGCAAAGGATGTCAGTGTACGATATAAAGATTTCACCGCCATCGATCAAGTCAGTTTTCAGCTGGAATCGGGAAAAATCCATGGTTTGCTAGGTAGAAACGGAGCGGGAAAAACCTCCTTATTATCGGTTCTATCCGCTTTTCGAAAAACAGATACAGGCAATCTTATCATCGACGGCGAAGACCCTTTTGAAAACCCAAGAATCATGCAGGACACGATTTTCATATTTGATCAGCACAAGGATTTGGAATACAGCTATGATAAGGTTGGGGAAACATTAAAGGAAATGGCTTACTTTCGTCCAAATTTTGATGAAACCCTTGCCCTTCAGTTAGCTGAAAAGTTCAAGCTTCCTTTAAATAAAAAAGTGAATCAGCTGTCAAAAGGAAAAAAATCAGCATTTCAGGCTATTATCGGTTTAGCGTCTAGAGCTCCTCTAACTATTTTTGATGAAGCTTATCTCGGTATGGATGCGCCGACAAGAGAAACTTTTTATAATGAAATTTTAAATGATCAGGAAAAGCATCCAAGAACGATTATCTTTTCAACCCATCTCGTTTCGGAAACCGATTATCTTTTTGATGAGGTGCTGATGATTCATAACGGAAAGGTTTTATTGCAGGATACCAATGAGCAGGTTATTTCCAAAGGATTCTCCATTACTGGTTCATTGGAGCAGGTGGATGATTTCACAAAAGAATTAGAAGTCTTAAACAGTCAGCTCCTTGGCGGAACAAAATCTGTCATGGTATACGGCGAACTCTCTGAACAGCAGAAAAATGCAGCAAATCAAGCCGGGCTGGACATCGGTCCCCTCTCTCTTCATGATTTGTTTGTGCATTTGACAAAGGAGGAAAAGGAATGAGTGCGATTATCTTATCACCTGCAACAATGGCTAGATTCTTATTTATGGAACAATTGAAATGGACCATGTGGTTTCTTTCCTTTATGTTTGTAATTTATATTGTTGTCGTCAGCTTTGCTTCTGGCCCCCATTCCAGTTTTATTGATTTGGTAAACTTTTCTAATGGGTCATCATCTATTTATATGTTCGTCCTTGGCATTCTGACAACATCCTCCTTCTTTTATTATTACATGCAGCAGGGAATAACCAGGAAAAATTTCTTTCTCGGTACGATGTTATCATCTGTTCTGCTCTCTATTGCCATAACGATCATCCTGGTTGTGTCAGGCTTTATCCTTCAATTCATTTCTGGGTGGGCAGGCTGGAATATCCATACACAGGAATTTGATTATACAAGCAGCTTTTCCGCATTCCTTTATGTCTTTGGCAGCCTGGTTATGTTGCACCTTATTTACTTTTTAATCGGCTGGATGATAGGTCTGACTTTCTATCGTTCAGGCTGGCGATATGGACTGCTCTCTATTGCATGCAGCATTCTTATTATCGCAATAGCAGGCATTTTTATAGAGGCCACTCATTTTTCCTTTTTCACAAATATCATCACGGTGCCGACGTTTATAGCGATGCCAGTGAGTATTGTATTAATTGTTCTGCTTCTTGGCGTTAATTATCGTTTGATTAAAGATATCACGATAAAAATATGATTTGGTACCTGTTTAAATACAGCACTAAAAAGAACAGCGCATTTCTTCGATGAAGAACTATGCGCTGCTCTTTTTTCTATTTCAACTGCTGTTCCGCAAAAGAACGATACAGTTCATGTGACTCCAGTAATTCCTGATGTGTTCCTTTCCCGGTAATCTCTCCATTTTCAATAAAGATAATTTGATCCGCATCAATTATCGTTGCTAAACGATGGGCAATCACAAATGTCGTTCTTCCCTCCATTAATCGCTGCAGGGCTTTTTGAACCACCTGCTCCGATTGACTGTCGAGACTTGCCGTTGCTTCATCAAGCAATAAAATCTTCGGATCACGTAAGAAGGCTCTGGCAATATTAATACGCTGGCGTTGTCCGCCGGATAATTTCGTACCGCGCTCGCCGACTTGCGTGTCCATTCCATTTGGCAGCTCTTGAATAAATTGTGCGGCATAAGCCATTTCCGCAACGGCCCAAAGCTTTTCATCAGCAATTTCTTCTGCATCTTCCAGGCCATAGGTTAAATTATCTCGAATCGTACCAGACATCATCGAGCTTTCCTGGGACACATATCCGAGCTGGGAACGCCAGGACGCCAATGAAATATCCTGAATTGATTCGCCGCCAAGCAGGATAGCTCCCTCATTGGGCTCATAATAGCGTTCAATCAGACCAAATACAGTGGTTTTTCCTCCGCCGCTCGGCCCGGCAAATGCCACCATTTCTCCTGGTGCCGCAGAAAATGATAAGTTGTTTAAAACCTGCTCGCCCGCTTCATACGAAAAGCTCACTTCTTCAAATGCCAGCGGAAGCTCGCTAATTTGTTTTGCAGAACCAGGCAATACTTCTTCCTCTTCTTCCCGTAAAATTTCTGAAATTCGTTCCGTAGCACCTTTTGCCTTTTGCAATTCTGTAAAGAACATCGCAAAGGTTGTAATAGGAAAGACAATCTGGAATAAATACAAGAGAAATGCGACAAGCGATCCCGTTGTCATCGTTCCCTGCTCCACGCGAATACCGCCGTAGCCGATAATCATCACGATGACAAGCATCACAACCATATACATAAACGGTGCAATGACTGAGAATATCTTCGCTTCTTTCAAGCCTGTCTGCAATAGCTTAAAAATCCCCTGTAACCCCCGCGTTTCTTCCTTCTGTTCCGCCGTGGAAGATTTCATCAGTTTGATTTCACTGACGGTCTGCTGGATCTCTCCTTGAAAATTAGCTGTTTGATCCTGCAGACTCCGGGATACTTTTGCCATCTTATTCCCAAGCGGCAGCATTACAATCAGCGTAATCGGGACAGCGATAAACATGATCAATGTCATTTTCCAGTCCATAAACAGCAGGATAATGACCGCTCCAATAATGGAAATCAGACCGGAAATAAATTGCGGAAAATGCTGAGAAACCAAATCCTTTACAATCCCCGTGTCATTGATTACACGACTGACGGATTCCCCGCTCGGCTGCTTTTGAAAATAAGAAACCGGCAGGCGAATCAGCTTTTTCCACAATATTTCTCTGAGTCTTGCCACTACTTTTTGCCCGACATAAGCCAGTGCATAAGCTGACAGCCCATCCACCAGCGCATGTACGATAAATACGCCGATGATTAGAACAATAAAGCGCCAATCTAAATCTGCAATCGAAAAACCGTCCACAAGCTCCCTTGTCAACAGTGGGATGGTCAGCCCTACCAGCGTAGTCAGCACACTTCCAATTAACCCTAAAATTAATACAAGCTTCGGTATCCTAGTAGATAGTAACAGCTTGATAAAATTACTTGATGATTGTTTCGATGCTTTCATTTAATTCTCTCCTTCTTCCTCATCCCATAATGGACCCATATAATCTATTATCATTTGCTGCAGCCAAGCTTCTTCCTCTTCTGTGATTGGTGTCGGGACAAGACGCTCTATCTCTTGAATATACGTATTTATGCGTTCTTCATTCTCTTTGTCCCCCATATCCAAGGAAAAGATATCCGCAAGTTCTTTCAACGAATTCACATCCGTTACCTCCATGATAAAGCGGTAAAAATCATCCAGCATTTGTTGGACTTCAGGATGATTTGCCGGTTTTCCACAATGTTTCCTGACTCGTTTGTAAAATGTCAGTAATCTTTGTTCAAAGAACATTTTCTCCTTCGCTGTCTGCGGAAACATTTTCTTTATAATATCATCCTTAATAATTCCTTTAGCCAGCTCTTCCTGCTTTCTCTCATTTTGCATACTTGCCAGTAAGCTGATGAGAACAGCCTGATCCACTTCTTTTTCATTTTCCAGAAGATGCACCGTGCGCTGGATGGCCTCCAAAGCAATATCAATCTGTTCCCTATCCTTGATCAGCTTCGATTCCTGCAGCCTTAACGTGTCGATAAAGCTTAAATCGAACGTATCTGGCTGCATATGATGCTTGATGTCATCCAAGCTCATCCCTAAAAATTTCATCGTCATGATTTTATGCAGCTGGATCATATCCTCTTTTTCATAAATACGATGACCTCTATATTTATCCCGTTTTGGCTTTAATATATCCTTCTCATCATAATAATGCAGTGTCCGCACAGATACGCCTGTTGATTTAGCAAATTCGCTGATGGAGAATGTTTCGTTTTTCATTTCCGCTCTAATCTCCTCTCACTTGATAGCTCTATCATACCACCTCACGTAACGTCAGGCGCAAGCATAAAATAAAACTTCATTCAGTGGGAATTTTTGCTTTTTTCCCGCTGAATGAACCTGAATGATTCAGGGAGCTAGCTTACCTGATCTCCCGCCTATATAAATTTATTTTTACGCTTTATTTTGAGGCGGGAGTTTTACGGACGATTCTCCGTGATAAATTTTTTATTATAAAGAATTGGCGGGAAAACTGCTCGAGAAGGAAGTTCGTTTTATTTATAATACGCAACTAACGTTAACATAAATCGTTACCCTGCGTTGGTTGTTTCCTTTTCGTTAACGGGTAAAATAGAAGTATACCCAAACGAAAGGGATGCATGAAATGAATAAAATCACTTTATCACGAAATCTTTCTTTTTTAAGAAGGGAAAATAATTACTCTCAAGAAGAATTAGCAGAAAGAATTGGCGTTACCAGACAATCCATTGCGAAATGGGAAAATGGAGAATCTTTACCCGATATTATCAATTGCGATGCGCTTGCCTCTCTATTCGATGTCTCTTTGGACAATTTCATTCATTACGATCAAAAAGACAGCGGCTTTCCCATCCCTCCAAAGGGAAAGCATATGTTTAACACAACCCCTTTGGAGAAGGATGGTTATGTCAAATTACCGAAAAAGGCTTTGGATATGGTTCGTATGCAGGAGGGCGATCAGTTTATGGTGTTAGGCGATGAAAATCCAGAAAGTATTGGCATCGCCCTGGTCCCGGCAGAATTTTTTACCACCATGGCAGCCGGGATTTTGAATCGTACAAAGGATACTAAAAAATGACGGAATATATTCTGGAAGCAAAAAATATCTCCAAAGCCTATAACAGCTTTCAAGCATTAGAAAATGTATCAATATCCTTGGAGAAAGGGAAAATCTATGGATTGATTGGTCAAAACGGAGCCGGTAAAACAACATTTATGCGGATTATTACCGGCCTTTCCTTCCCTACTTCAGGAGAGCTATATCTCTTTGGTCAATCCAGCCCAAAAGCATTGCTGAGCGGCCGGAAACAAATGGGGAGTATGATTGAGAACCCGAGTATTCTCGGGCATATGAGCGCAAAAGATAATCTCCGTGTCCACAAAACGATGAAAGGAATAAAAGATGAAAATGCGGAACAGCGTGTGCTCGATATTGTTGGATTAGCGTCCACTGGCAAAAAGAAAGCAAAAGATTTTTCCTTAGGGATGCGCCAGCGCTTAGGCATCGCTATCACATTGCTAGGCAATCCAGAGATATTGATGCTTGATGAGCCGATTAATGGTCTCGATCCAAGCGGCATTGCTGAGGTTAGACAGTTAATAAAGGAACTAGCAATGAAATACCAAATGACGATTCTGCTATCCAGCCATCATTTAGCCGAGCTTCATCAAACTGCGGATGAATTTATTATTGTAAACGAAGGGAAAATCCTGAAAACGCTCAGCCATGACAAATTAGACCAACAAATCGATAAGCATCTTCTAATTGCTTGCAACGAACCGGAAAAGTTGCAAAAGGTGCTGAGAGAATCGCTTCATACAGAGAATTTTATCTTGCAGCCTGATCAAAGCATTAAATTATATGACTTCACGGATAAAAAAGAGGAGCTGTCCAAATCCCTGATAGAACATGATATTATCATTACCACTTTTACAACACAGGAAGAAACGTTAGAAAGCTATTACCTCCAATTAATAGGAGGTGTAAGCTGATGCAGCTGTTAAAAGCCGATTTCTTTAAATTAAGCCGGTCGATTTCACCATGGGCACTATTTCTTTTAGCTCTTATCAGTGCCATTATTTTTGCTGCCTGCTCCCATTATGTTGCGACAGACAGCTTAAGCATAGAAACTGCGTCCGGCAGCTTGTCTTTATTTTCCGAAACGCAGATGATGGCATTATTAGGAAGTATTGCAGCAGGGATTTGCCTGACGACTGATTTTGAAAATAAAATCATCGAAAATGCCGTTTCTGGCGGACATAGCAGGAACGCGATTATTATCAATAAAATGATTTCCTTTTTTATTTTAATTGCATTATTATATCTGCCTTACGCTGCCATTACACTTCTCTTTGCTTTTACAGATGCAGCATTCAGCGGCTTTCTCCCCACACCGGCCTTAAACATATTATCTGGAGCAGCAGAACAGATATCAACAGCCGGTTTATTCGGGAAAATCTTATTGATAAACGGCTTATCCCTCTTTATTTTTATCAGCCAGCTGATGGTCAGCATCTTCTTTATGTTCCTGTTTAAAAAGGCTGTTCTTGTTATCACTGCTACGTATATGACAAGCTTGATTCTTGGACCAGTCTCCAGTTTGAATGAAACCATTCATTCCGTAATGGCTTATACTCCTTATGGAATTGATTTATCTCAGCTGACATTTCACATGAGTGGTAAATTTATCGGGGAAAGCTTTCTTATCAGTTTCGTATTTATCCTTGTTTTCTATCTGGCGAGTTTTCTTATCTTTCGGAAAGCAGAAGTAAAATGACGTTACTATTTTATCTGCAATCTTTTCATATTTGTTTTCTAGAAATCCGGACATCTGCTTTGTCCGGATTTTTTAAATGGAGCTTTTTCTATTTTCAGAGTGCTTTTGCAATACTGGAATCTATTAAACACGATGCTTTATCTGCCGGAAACCGAAGTTGATTTCTTCATTCTTTTCTGCACCATTGTTACAATGACTAAATAAGCCACAGGCAATATCCCCGCCAGCCAAACAATGGCATGCCAGCCCGCTTGATTCCAAACAGGGCCTACTGCCGTACTTCCGAATGCTACGCCGATATAATAGGAGACAAGGTATAAGCTGGATGCACTTCCTTTATGGTGTGCTGCCTGCTCAGTTACGAAGGTTGCCGTTAAAGAATGCGCTGTAAAAAAGCCGAGACAGATCACACATAAACCGGCAATGATCCAAGGGAATGAGACAATGCCTGTCATCAAAATACCTGCGGACAGGACAATAATTCCCGCAATACGAACTCTGTTCAATCCTAAAGAGCTGGCAAGCCAGCCGGCAATCGGCGCGCCGACGACTCCAAATCCATATGCCAGAAATGTATACGAAATAGCCTGCGACGAAAGAGAAAATGGCTCTCCTTCCAAATAAAACGGCAAATAAGTCCATACGGAAGTAAACGAAACCTGAAAAATAATTCCCATACCAAAAAACAAGAGCATTACCGGACTTTTGATATGAAAAAGCATCCCTTCAATATCTTTTTGGAACGGAAGATAACTGCGTTCAAAAAATTGCGATTTAGGCAGAAAGAGGATTACTGCTATTGCAATTATCAGCCCTATCCCTGCAAAGATATAAAATATCGTCTGCCAGGCTTGCTCTTCAGCTAAAAAACTCGCCAAAAATCTGCCGACCATTCCTCCAAAGGCATTACTTGCTATGTATAAAGCTGTTGCAATTCCAATACTCGAACGGTCAATTTCTTCATTGATATAAGCAAGTGATGCTGCAGGCAGACCCGCCATAGCAAATCCTTGGATAAATCGCATCAGAATGAAAAAAGTAAAGGAATCAGTCATCGGAATCAATAGAAATGGAATAACCGAAATAATTAAGGAACATTTGATAAGCGGGACCCTGCCGATTCGGTCAGAATAAAACCCAAGAATAATCAAGCCGAGAATCAATCCAAACACATTCACAGACAAAGGTAACGTGGCTTCTGACACAGACACATTAAAATCTCTGACAAACAAGGGCGCTAACGGCTGCACCACATAAAGACTAGCAAATATAAAAAAAGAAGCTGCGGCTAAGCATAAGGTGATTTTCCAAAAGTAGAAATCTTTTTTATTGTACTTTCGCTTTTCCATTCCATAACACTCCCTATATTTCATTATACTAATAAAATGGAAATATTCATCCTATTTCAAATGAAATATTTATTGAATACTTTTATATAAGAAGTGTATTTACAGTCTACTATTATGATGAAGTGGTTTACTCTTGTTTTAAAAACTTTTCCGTAAAAAAATCGCATCTTAAAAGCTGAATTTTTTGTCCAGCTCTTAACATGCGACTAAATATAATCCTTCTTTTAAACAAAGCTCCCCAGCCATATCGCGGTTACAAAAGCAAGAATAAGCAGCTTTTTCTCATCATTTGTTACTTTTTCTACGTCGTCAATATCCATTTTTATCACGAGATAAATTGCATAAGTCAGTAGAATGCCAGCTCCTATTGCTCCAGCCGGCCGTGTAAAAGCTGTCCAAATAAGCAGCAAACCAATCAAGATAAAATAAAGCATGGCAGGCAGTTTAGCACCGCTTGCTCCAAACTTATTCTCTGCCCACACCACAGAGGTTTGCTTCAGGGGCACTGCTTTTCTATCCGCATGCCGGTCTGGAATATGATGAACCATTACCCACGCCATACACCAGATTGCATTGATTATTGCATTTTGCCATGTCCAGGCAGGAACTTGTCCGAGTAAAATCCAAGGAGCAGCGATTCCCAGCATCAGCATAGTTGGGAATAAACTGAGCCATTCTCCTGCAAATGGATAGTAGGCTAACTGAAATGGTTTTAGTGAGTAAGATACTGCTCCCCAGATACCGACCAAGGTTAATACAGCAAATTCCGTAAGGCCGAGAAAAGCAAACAGGATAGCCATCAGCAATAAGAATATCGTCATCCAAATACCTAATTGCTTGAGCATTCCTACAGACATTGTGCCTGTCTGCAGCACTCTGCTGCCTCCGGAAAGTACACCGGGGCTGTATTGATCTGTGCCTGATTGATAATCTGCAATATCATTCAAGGTGTGAGTCAGCATGCCATGAATAAATACAGCGCCGATTAGTAATACGGAAGCAACGGTCATCACAGCGCCGGCCGACAAATCCGTATAAAATAAAAGCGGCAATACCGTTGATAAAATAGCTGCTATACTGGAAAAAACAACAGCAACAAGACGTAATAACATAACAATACTTTTTCGGGTGATAGCTGGTTGTGCTGGAATCATTATCATCATCCTTTTATAAGAAATCCGTTGATATTCATTTCCTTTTCTCTTAGCATACTAAACTTTTCTATCTTTTATACTAGTTCACTGCTAATAAAACAGCAACGTATCTTCTCAGGTTTCCATCCTTAACGGAAATTCAAATTTACTGCGCTGGATGTGCATACCCGAAAATGACTTTTCATAATCAATATATGATGTTTTGCTTTGTACAAGAGCTTGGATAAAGGCGCCAATGGTTTGTATCCAGCTGCCAACAAAATCAATATGTTCTCCCCGCTCCCCTTTTAGTTCAATCATGCCTGACAAACCCTGTAACGCATTTCCGATCGATTGAAGCAGTGCTCCATAGATTTCATATAGCGTATCCATAGTTATCTCAGTGGTATCCAATAAATCAGGAAGAGCCATGCTGCTTCCGACAGCTTGAAATAAATTACCTTTGATGGTTACTTTTCTCTTTGTTTCTTCAGTAAATGAAATGACTATCCCGCTAATCACAACGGAGTTTCCAATCGCTTGAACTTGGTTTCCGAATTTGTTTAAAGTGAGCTTTTTTTCACTGTCGGCTGCTAAAGCACTGCCTGTAGCCTGCATGACATTTCCTGCTAAATCCAAATTCGTTTGCAGCGTTTCATTCAGTTTAGAGGAAGGCGTACTGGCTATAGCAGAAAGAAGGGTGCCTATGGCAGCCTCCCACGAACCGAATAACGCTTTCAGATTATTATCCATATTAAACGTCCTGCCTTGGGATTATTTAATAATCTATTCTAATGAACATAATTGGCAACGACAAATAGCAGCTATTTAAGCGGCGCTCCTATCCCCCTTATTTAGGTCCCCGGCTAAATAATTGTCAGCTGTTTAAATCGTAGTCACAAAGCTTCCGAATCATTCACTTGTGCAGTCATCAATAATAAAAAAGAGATGCTGCCGCTTTCTATACACTGTTCCCTGATTAAACATGGCTCTCCTGAAAATTTATTACTCATCCAACTTCTTTAACCGTTCATTTTTCATTCCGTTTTGTTCTGAAATGCATCTAATTTCCTTTCTATTGCAGCCAGTCTTTCCTCCAGCTGCTGGTCCTTCTCATTTTGCTCTTCCGATTCCTGTAAAAATTCATCGATTGCCAAGCTGGCAGCATAGGTGCTGATAGCATCACCCAATGTAGCTAACAGACCGCCAATCAAAGCTAATTTTAAGCTATAAGAAACTTGTATATCTTGATCTGAATGGTTAGAATGATTATCCTTTTTTTCATCCATTTCCCCTCAACCTCTCGCTTCAAATCATCTTCCGTTATTTATCGCAGTGTAACTGGCTGGGACTGGGACTGCGGTTACTCGCCCCACCGAAAACCATTGCGATTACTTGCCTCATCGAAGGGCTTTTGTAAGGCTTCCACTTTAAGAATAGAAGGAACTGGAAAATTCTAAGTGGGAGACCCAACAGCCAGTAACGGCCCGATTCATTCAGCTAACAACTCTTTATGATGGGGCGGGTAATCGCAACCCCAATCAGTGGGGATGAAAAGAAAACCCCCACTGATTGAAGTTTCACTTTATATTATTCAAACTAGACGTTTATCGTTAACATCCTATCAAGAAAAAACGTCACAGCGATTAAACTGTGACGCAGATTTTCAATTATATTTCCATCACTCCGCCAGTGTTCGCAGAAGTGACAAGTTTAGAATAGCGGCCAAGCCACCCTTTTTTCACTTTTGGCTCAAAGCCTTTCCAATTTGCTTTGCGTTTTTCAAATTCTTCATCCGAAACAAGTAAATTCATTTCACGGTTTTCGAGATCTAATTCAATTATATCTCCATCCTCTACAAAGGCAATTGGACCGCCTTCTGCAGCTTCTGGTGAGATATGGCCGATAGAAATCCCTCTGGATGCGCCGGAGAAACGTCCGTCAGTAATTAAACCAACCTTCGCACCAAGCCCCCGTCCTACAATCTGTGAGGTCGGTGCAAGCATTTCCGGCATTCCCGGACCGCCTTTAGGGCCTTCATAACGTATTACCACAACATGCCCTTCTTCTACTTTGCCGGATTCAATTCCTTCTAATGCTTCTTCCTGTGAATCAAAGCAGACAGCCGGCCCTTTGAAATACCCGCCTACCTCTGGGTCAATAGCGCCTACTTTGACGATAGAGCCATTTGGAGCCAGATTCCCAAACAATACGGCCAGTCCACCTCGTTCGGAATGCGGGTTATCTAATGTATGAATAACATCTGTGTCCAGAATTTCCGAATCCTGAACGTTTTCCCGGATTGTTTTCGCAGATACACTTAAATTGTCTCCATGAAATGCCCCTGGCTTTTTCAATAATTCATTAATAATTGCACTGATTCCACCCGCTCTGTCAACATCTTCAATATGATAATTTGATGCCGGAGCAACCTTAGCCAAATGCGGCACACGATTTGCGATTTCATTAATACGTTCCAGCGGATAATCTACTTCTGCCTCATGGGCCAAAGCCAATGTGTGCAATACTGTATTCGTCGATCCGCCCATTGCCATATCTAATGCAAAGGCATTATCGATTGCTTCCTTCGTTACGATATCGCGCGGTTTGATATCTTTCTTGATTAATTCCATTAATTGTTTTGCAGAACGTTTTACAAACTCTTTACGTTCTTCTGCAACAGCAAGAATTGTCCCGTTTCCTGGAAGCGCAAGTCCAATTCCTTCTGCCAGACAGTTCATTGAATTCGCTGTAAACATTCCCGAACAAGAGCCGCATGTCGGACATGCATTTTGCTCTAACTCTAGTAATCTTGCTTCATCAATTTTTCCAGCTTGATAGGCTCCTACTCCTTCAAAAACAGAAGTCAGGGAAAGCGGATTACCAGCACTGTCTGTACCAGCCTTCATCGGACCGCCGCTGACAAAAATAGATGGGATATTTACACGAAGAGACCCCATCAGCATCCCCGGTGTAATTTTGTCACAGTTGGGAATACACACCATTCCGTCAAACCAGTGCGCATTTGCCACCGTTTCCACAGAATCGGCAATCAGCTCCCGGCTCGGCAGGGAATATCTCATTCCAATATGCCCCATCGCAATGCCATCATCTACCCCAATCGTATTCATTTCAAATGGTATCCCGCCAGCTTCCCGAATTGCTTCTTTTACAATTTTTCCGAATTCTTGTAAGTGAATATGTCCTGGAACAATGTCTATATAAGAGTTGACCACCAGAATAAATGGTTTTCCTAAGTCTCTTGTTTTTACTCCTGCAGCATGTAGCAGGCTTCGATGCGGTGCACGATCCACACCTTTTTTTATCATATCGCTGCGCAATTCCGCCAATTTCCTTACCTTCTTTCTAAGATTTTTACTAAAAGATTAGAGAATAGCTCTCTTCCCTTGCTTATTCTGGAATGCCTCAGACACATCACTTATCTGAAATAATTTTCAACAAATTAAGTTTTCTAACTATTTCAAGCTACTGCTTCTAAAAATGATTGTATCGAAAATAAACATTCTAATTTTTCTTATTTTACTACTTCTGGATAGAAATTTATATACTAAATGACAAATTAAATGAAAATATTAAAAGATTTTGGCAGATTATGTAACAAAATAGCGAAATCTTTACTTTTTATCGCAGTGTAACTGACTGGGACTGCGGTAAAGTAAATATATTCTTTAAAACCTGAATATTCTATCCGGATCAAAATTCAAACAAAATTCTTTATCGTATATTCTATTTCATCTATCCATTTCCGTCTGCCGAAAACAACAAATTGATACCTCTCCCCATTCCTTAAGGTGACTGTTAAGCCATTTGGGATAGGAATAAATAAAAGCTTATTTGCGGTTGCTTCTACCTGCTCAATCTCGTCTAAACCGATTGAGATGACACCGGATTGAATATTTACAGCATGCGGACGATGCGTTAATTCTGTTTCCGATAGAAATAACGTTCCTCCAGCTGCTTCGTACCCTTTCCAAAGGTTCGCCTTTCCTTTTTTGATTATATGTTCTGACATGCTAAACCTCCCATTTTGATTCCTCCATTTATAAAATGCAGGAATTGTATATAACTAAACAATTCCTGCATTCTGAGTAAACTAAACCCTTTCGATTCCCTTTCTTTATCGCTTAAAAAATTTATTAATCAGATAAAATTTTTCGTCTTCTGTTTCGTAATCAACGTCATTCGGTTTCACCTAATAATAAGAGGCACAAACTTCCCCATATAAAAGAGACAATCTCTGGTAAGCGATTGTCTCTTTTATATATAGTGTCAAATAGTGCCTTCCTAAATAACACCCATGAATACTGCAATAATTACTAAAACAATACTTACCCCCCACAACCAAGGAAGAGAATATTTGATATGGCGTCCCATTTCCAAACCTGACAAACCAAGCGCCAGCCAAACTGCAGGAGCAAGCGGACTAACAAAGGTCCCTACGATGTTTCCAATAATCATCGCGTATGCAGTAGATACGGATTCTACGCCAAAGCCTGATGCAATCTGTTCCACAACTGGAAGTATTCCGAAATAATATGCATCTGTACTTGTGAGCAAGTCAAGAGGTACTCCTAGGAAGCCGATAATCAGATGTAAATATGGCCCGACGGCTTCCGGCATGATGGACACACCATCTTCCGCTATAGCATCCATCATTCCTGTCCCTGTTAAAATCCCCAAAAATGTTCCAGCAGCTAAAATAATCGTTGCCATCGTTAAAGCACTTGAGGCATGTGCTTTAATTCTCTCCGTTTGATCATTCATTTTTGGATAATTGATTGGTAATGCAAAACCAAGTCCAATCATAAACGCAAGTCCAGCCGGGATAATCCCAGTTACTAACAGTGCAATAACACCTAATGTAATAATCGTATTTATCCAAAGCAATTTGGGACGCGCGTTCGGATTTTTATTGGGGGAACTTTTCTCCCCGTCAGCGCTGTCAATATCTATATTTTCTGCAATATTCTCCAGTGCTGCAGCAGCCTCCATTTTCCCAAAGCGCCGTTCAATTCTCTTTTTTTCCCTAAATCCAAGAAATATAGCTATACCAATCATTAATACCATTCCAATGATTTGTACTGGTATAAGAGGATACCATAATTCCGTAATATTCATACCTAAAACAGAAGCAGAACGCCCTAAAGGCCCTCCCCACGGAACCATGTTCATGATGGCTGCACTTCCTGCAATCAAAAGAAGCAGCAAATATGGATTCATGTTCAAACGTTTATATAGCGGAAGCAGTGCGGGAATCGTAATGAGAAATGTCGACGCTCCAGAACCATCCAACTGTGCAACAGCTGCAATAAATACAGTAGCTACACTAACGGCAATAACATTCCCGCGGGAAATCGCAACCATTTTATTAATTAATGGATCAAATAATCCAGCATCCGACATCACCCCGAAGAAAAGAATTGCAAAAATGAACATAACAGCAACGTCGATTACAGTAGCAATTCCTTCATTAAAAAATTCTCCAATTTCTCCTAAACCAAAACCTGCAATAAATGCACCTAAAATAGGTATTAATACCATCGCAATAATCGGCTGAACCTTACCTCGAATCAATAAAATAACAATTGCCAGTATTGTTAAAAATCCTATTAAGCTTAACATCCCTATCTCCCCTTATTTCATACTATTGATTATCCCTCGTAATTACTAGCTAGTTACGCCCTTTTTTGAAAGCGTTAACAAATTTTTCGATTAATAAATAAAATAGCATGAAAAAAAAGAAGGCGGAACCTTCTTCTCATAAGTTGTTTATTTGTTATATTATTCATTTTGTTCATAAGTTTCACGAAGTATATATTCTCGTTCTGGTCTGCCGACAGTACCGTATTTTAATGTTGTTTGGACCTCTTTCGCAGATACCAGGTATTCCAAATAACGGCGTGCCGTAGACCTGCTCGTTCCAATTTTACTGCTCAGTTCCACGGCAGTAATCCCATTCCCTTGATCTGCTTCCAAAAGTTGTTTAATATCATTCAACGTAATCGGATCAATTCCTTTAGGCAAAGTCGTATTAATGCTGTTCAAATTAGATGGATAGCTGGCGTCTGCAGCACCTGTAAAAGCGTCAATTTCCATTTGTCCTAACGTCTCTTTAGCAGAAAAAAATTTCCGATATTGCTTATACCGCTCCAAGGACTGCGCAAAACGCTCCGCATCGACAGGTTTTACAATATAATCAAAAGCACCTCCCCTTAGTGCTTCTTCAATGGTTACTGTCTCATTAGCAGCAGTAACAGGAATCAAATCAATTTCATGATAGAGATGACGTATTTGCCAAAGCAGATTCAATCCTTTTACATCAGGAATGTATATATCAAGCAGAATCAGCTGTGGAAGATACGTACACTTTTTAAGAAAAGCAAGCGCCTCTTCTCCTGTTTTCACTACTTCCTGGACCATATATCCTTCTATCCTCTCTACATATCTCCGGTTGATTTCAGCAATTCGAAAATCGTCTTCAATAATAAGAACCTGTATGCTGTCCTTCATCCGAGTCGCCCCCATTTTTAGGTATAATCATTACAAAACAGGCACCGCCCATTTCTCCTTCTTCCAGCATGATTTGACCGCCTTGCTTTTGGACGGCATGCTGTGTCAACGCTAATCCTATTCCACGATTTTTCTCTCCTTTTGTGGAATACCCCTGTTCAAAGATATGGGCAGCTGCCTCCTCTGATATACCCTGACCAGAATCATCCACCTCTACCACAATATCGTCCCCAATATCTGTGAAAAAAAGATTAATCTGCCGCTCCTTCTCCTGATTACCTTTTACGGCTTCCAGCGCATTTTCAAGCATATTTCCAATTCCAGTAATTAATGTCTCCTGTTTATCCCCGCCGTAAACATGATTGAGTTGACTGTCCGGGTGGATGGAAATAGTCACCCCAAGCTCATTCGCCTGATTGATTTTCCCTTGTAAAAGTCCCTGAACTACCGGATTGGCTGCATGCTTCGTTAAGATTTGCGATTGCTTCTCTTGAATATTTCTTTTCTTTTTAATAAAATCGATGGCTTCTTCTCGCTCCCCTAATTGAAGCAAGCCGAGAATGGTATATAAACTATTGGAAAATTCATGTGTTTGAGCACGCTGGGCATTTGCATACTGTTTAATTTGCTGAAGCTCCTGCGTCACATGCTCTATTTCCGTTTTTTTCCGGAAAGTAGAAACCGCCCCAGCTATTTCCCCTTCCATATAGACAGGTACTTGATTTACTAAAACAATGGATTCACCAAATATCATTTCTTTGTCGTACTGGCTCTTCCCGCTTTTCAATACTTCAAATAAACCCGTATTGGGAATGAATTGATCAATTGATTTCCCAGAAACATGCCCAAACTGCTGATCCTCACGAAACAGGATTTGTTTTGCTGCTTTGTTTATCATCGTTATCATTCCATTATGATCAACCGCTATCATTCCTTCATGCGTGGATTGCAATATTGCTTCCTTTTGCAAAAGTAAATAAGAAATATCTTTTGGCTCCATATTGAATAATAGCTTTTTGATATGATGGGCAATAAAAATGGCACCTGCAATACCTAATACAACAATTCCTATCATGGTAAGCCACAGGGACTTGCTCTGATTCGCTATAATGCTTTGGACATCCTCATTTAGAAAGCCTACGGATACTACGCCGATGATATTCCCTGTCTCATCTCTTACTGGCACTTTTCCGCGAATAGACAATCCAAGTGATCCCTCGCTCTGAGATACATAAGCTTCTCCTTCTTGTAAAGCACGAGCATTATCTCCGCCAATCATTTTTTCCCCGATTCTTCCTGGGTCTGGATGGGAATAGCGGATTCCTTCCTTATTTCCCACAACAATAAATTCAGCAGCCGTTTCTTCCTGAATCGGAGCAACAATTTCCTGAATGACTGAAGCAGGATGATTTAACTCGAAGGCCGAACTGATTTCTGGTATATTAGCGACACTTTGAGCTACGCTTAGCGCACGTTTCCCAACCTGGTCTTCAATGGTGTTAGAAATAAACGAGTGGAGAAACCAAGTAAGAAGAATAAAAATACCCAAAATCAACAGGCTAATCAGAATAATCATTTTGCTTTTTAAACTCAATGTTGCTTTAGGTTCCAAATTTCTCTTATTATTTGGCTTATGAAAATGAAACATATTGTTGATCTCCTCGTTATGTAAAGCTTGCAGGAAAGATTGTGTATAGGCAGCTTTAACCAAATCTCCCTGTCTCAAGCTTTTCTAATTATCTCTGCCATTCTATTATAAGGGGAAAGAGATAAGTATGTCACTTTTTCGATAAACATACTAGCCTTGTATAATCCCCATTGCATTTATCTGATCATTGATTGTAAGTCCTTATCTCTAACTTCTTCCACAGAGTGTCCTTGACTATTTTTTCAAGGCGGCAGATGTCCTTTTCCTATGGTTTTCTCTTTCTTGACAGTACACATCATTTCGAATGCATATTGATTTCCTTTTTCACATTCTATTATTTTGCAAATAAAAAAAGTAACCCCTTACGGCAATCGAGTTAAAGAGGTTACTTTCCATTAAATTATCATTATATACCGGATTTAAACGTTGTATGAATTTTCTGCAGACATGATTTTTCTATCTATTATCCTTCTATATCACGTCGCTTATACCCCCATGCACCAATAAATATCAATAATACACCTATTCCAGAGAGAATCAATAGAGAGGCATAAGACAGTTCCTCACTGGGGTAAACTGGAACATGTTCATAGACCGATAGATTTCTTACCCAATCCGGAAGCTCTAAAATATCTCCTAAATAGATGACGATAAACCCGTAAACGAGGAAGAGCCACACAAGTGAAGTTGCTCTGGGAAGCCAGCCGATTAATAAAACAGCCAAGCCTAACACAAGCAGAACCGCTGGAATATACACAACGGAAGCTCCCATGACATCTCCAAGAGGCATCATGTCCTCACTGATAACCGTTCCCACACTCCATAATGCAAACGCCTGTAATATCGGCAGCAGAATCGCAATTAGAATAGCCGGAACAAGATAAGCCCTCAGCAGCTGCATCCGTGACACTGCCCTGCTGAATACAAGTTCTGTCCGATTGGATTTTTCTTCTCCGCGCAGCCTCAAAAAACTGATAATTACCGGCGCCGTAATAAATAATGTCATGATAGCCATCAATAAAACAATAAATTGCTCCATGACATTTCCTTCGCCTGTTAAAAAGGCTTGCATCGCTTCATTCTCTAAAAAGAAGGCTTCTAAATCTCCTAATATAAGCGCAAAAACAATATGAA
>NZ_JBVFXI010000016.1:0-16309 GCF_055524595.1 Oceanobacillus sp. B139/18
CAGCAAGATGCCAATCGTCCATATGAAAATCATTGTTTTCTGTAAGCGGATGACCAGCCCGACCTTTGTTTTTAAAAAGGCAGAAGCACGCACTGAACCTGCCCGTTCAGGTAATAACCCATCCCCTATATCACGTTTTGCCTGCAGTATAAATGCTATAATACCTAGTCCCAGACTGCTTACCAGCAATAAACCGATTGGAAAGATGTTATTGTCCACAAAAACATACGCTCTTGATAACCAGCCAAGCGGACTGATCCAAGATAAAAACGCCGCTTCCACATCCCCGACAGCTCGTAAAATATAGAAGAAAAACAACGCACCAAACCCCAAAATACTAGTTCCTCTTGAAGTGACCGAAAAATGAGCAAAGAATGCTGTCATAGTACCAAACAGCAGTCCAAAGCTCCCCAAAAGACTGCTATAAAGGACAACTCCAGAAAATCCAAAGCCGTCTATCTGCATAAAGCCCATTGCTGTCGCAAGCAGGATAACGAATAAAACATTCGCAGACAGCATGACCATAAAGGAAGCCGTTAGATAGCTTAAACGTCCGACAGATCGAGATTGAACAAGCTCTAAGATGCCATTCTCCTCATCATCCCTTGTCAGCTTCGACATGAGTAAAATATTCATAATAGCCACCGCAATGGCAGAAAATAATAGCATCTCCAGCGCAAATAAGCTGCCAATCTTCTGGTAATGATCATACCCTATTCCAAGCATGGCAATCATGGCCGGATTTTCCATCGTCATGGAATAAGCTTCTCTGGATGCCTGATCAGGATACAGGTCTGGGTACGCATAAGCTACAGAGCAGCTTACCAGAACAAGTCCAGACAGCCACAGCAGCAGCCGCAGTCGATGCTGTCTCATTAAAATAGGGAACAATATCCCCGTTCCTTTGATATGTTTTCTCATCACGCATTCTCCTCGCTGCTTCGTCCCTCGTAATGACGCATAAATAAATCTTCCAGCGTCGGCGGAGTGCTTTCTAGTTTCCGTACGCCATATTTATTTAAATAGTTGATAATCTCCTCCATATGATCTGTATCTGCCTGAAAAGTAATTTGTCCTTCTGCTTCTTCTAACTGGTGTACACCGGACAGATTTGCGAATCCTTCTGGAATTTCTCTGGTTTCTACCTGCATCTGCATTCTTGTTAAATGACGCAAATCATCCAGTGTACCTCTTTCAATGATTTTTCCTTTGCGAATAATTGCAACACGATCACAAAGCTTCTCGACCTCCGATAAAATATGACTGGATAAAAGTACTGTCTTCCCTGCTTCTTTCATTTCTCTTACACCCTGCTGAAAAATATGCTCCATCAGAGGGTCAAGTCCCGAGGTCGGCTCATCCAGGATAAATAAATCAGCTTCTGAAGCAAAGGCAGCTATCAGAGCAATTTTTTGCCGGTTTCCCTTCGAATAAGACCTTGCTTTCTTCGTCGGGTCAAACTGAAATCGTTCTACCCATTCATCACGTTTTTTCTCAGAATAGCTCCCGTTCATTTTCAGTAAAACATCAATCACTTCTCCGCCCGTTAAATTGGGCCATACATACACATCTCCCGGTACATAGGCACAGCGTTTATGAATATCTGCAGCGTCCTTCCATGCATCCTTCCCAAATAAGGTTGCGCGCCCCTCTGTTGCCTTTAACATTCCTAATAAAATACGTATCGTTGTTGACTTCCCCGCTCCATTCGGTCCGATAAATCCATAAATTTCTCCTTCTCTTAATTCCATTGACACGTGATCCAGTGCTTGAAAATCACCAAATCGTTTTGATACCCGGTCCAGCTGCAGTACAGTCATAAGAAATCCTCCCCTGAAAGTTTTGAAATATTTAACCTGATATATTTCATAATATAGATAAAATAATTTTACGTCAATAAGTTTTGAAATATTATTATATTTATATTTCATTTCTAAATGTGATATGATAAAGTAAAACCTTATTCAGTGAGGGCTTTTCGACACACAGCTCTATACGATGGGACGAGTAATCGCAATGGTTTTCGGTGGGGCGAGTAACCGCAGTCCCAGTCCCATCCAGTTACACTGTGATAATTACGGGGGTGACAGGCTATGGATGGATTTGAACGCAGAACATCAATCAAAAAAGAAAAGATTTTAAATACAAGCGCAGCATTATTTAAAAAAAATGGCATCAAAAAGGTTTCCATCTCAAAGATTGCAAAGGAAGCAAGTGTGTCGCAGGTAACCATTTATAATTATTTTGATAGCAAGGAAAAATTATTGCATGAAGTGCTTGTCTACTATACGAATCAAATGTGGGAAATATATCATAAACTCATTGAAAAGCCGATATCGTATGAAGAGAAGATGAAGCAGCTTATCTTCTCTGAAGCACAAATCGTAAATGATGTACACGAAGAATTTTCCAATTATATGATGGAGCAATATAAAATACCAGGTAATTTTATCGAGCGTCTCTACCAGGAAAAGGCACTTCCAGCAATGATGCAGCTCGTTCAACAGGGCAGGGATGAAGGTTTTATTGATCCTGCTATCAGCGATACAGCTATCTTCGTCTACCTTCAGATGTTTAGCGATTATTTACAAAAAGGAGATGCCATCGAACAGCTCGTTCCGCTGACAGAAGAATTAATGAAGTTGTTTTTCTACGGAATTGCAGGAAAAAATGATAATTAAAAAACCTGGCTGTTAGATAAAAAAATCCAACAGCCAGGTTTTATTTTATTTTTTTACTTTCGAGACAATAATCATAATGACTGCGACAATAACTGCCGGCAAAAGCCAGCCCAAACCTTCTGCATAAAGCGGAAGAGTATCGCCTAGTGTCTCAATAAGCGTATCTAACCATCCAGGCAGCTCTAATTCTAATGACTGATAAAGCGCTACAAGACCGTCTATGATACTAAATATGAACGTAACTGCAATAGTCGGGATGTAGACAAGACGTGAATGGTTGAAAAACGGTGATACGAACGTCAGCAAAACTAATACCATTGCCAGCGGATATAAGAACATAAGTACCGGCGTAGAAAAAGCAATAATATTTTCTAAACCAAAGTTAGCTATGACAAAAGTTAAAATGGAAAAGAAGAATACCCATGGCTTATAAGCAATCGCCGGAAACAAGGTATGGAAATACTCTGCATTTGCTGTAATCAGACCAATAGCAGTGGTCAAACAAGCTAATATAATAATAGCAGCCAGCAAAATCGTTCCAAATGTACCGAAGTAATACGCTGCAGCACCGCTTAACACAGGCCCTCCATTTTCCAATACACCTAATTCTGTCACACTTGTTGCACCCAGGTAAGAGATTCCTACATAGATGATAACCAGCAGTGCTGTCGAAGTTAAGCCTATCTTCGTCACCGCAGAGAGAATTTGATTATTATCTGTAATTCCAAACCCTTTGATAACATTAATAATAATAATCCCAAATACCAGTGCTGCCAAAGCATCCATCGTATTATAACCTTCTAAAAATCCGATAAAAAAGGCGGAAGTCTGGTATGCTTCCTCTGGAGCCTGAATCGTCCCCATCGGATTAAAGAGGGCAACTGCCAATAAAACAAGCAGTAAAACAACCAACACTGGCGCTAAAAATTTCCCAATATTATCAACAATTTTAGATGGAAATAACGAGACAAGCAGGGCAATTAAGAAAAAGACTCCGGTAAAAATCAAGAGAACCGTTGATTGAGATCCTTCGCTTACATATGGACCAATACCAACCTCATAAGCCACTGTTCCTGTTCTTGGAGCTGCAAAGAATGGTCCGATTGTTAAGTAAAGTAACGCCGTAAACCCAAGACCATAAACAGGATGGACACGGCTGGCAAGCTCCTGCAGATTATTTTTTCCAGAGAAGCCCATTGCCATAATACCCAGAAAAGGCAACCCTACTCCAGTGATTAAAAAGCCAATCGTAGCCGGGGTAATATTATCTCCTGATAATTGTCCGAGCTGTGCCGGGAAAATCAGGTTCCCCGCTCCAAAAAATAAAGCAAATAACATAAATGCAATTGCTAAATAATTTCCTATACGCAGTTTGGTATTCATTTTTATTCCTCCTACCTCCAAACCAAATAATTCTTGGAATTATCTAATTATTTAACATAATTTGACACGATTTCTATCTTACTACTTTCACATATGAAATGCAACGGAAAAAGGGATGAATAAGAGACACGGAAAAAATTCCCATCCTGCCTTGTTTTGCTGTTTTCTCATATTTTTTATAGACAATCGCACTGCAAACTTATACTATTAGATGTAATTATAAAATTCACAAACTAGTATAAAGAGGTCGATAGATGATGAAGTTATCCCGTCGTGTAGAAAAGCTTCCTGCTCAATTTTTTGCATCCCTTGCCGGCAAAGTCGCTGCAGCCCTGGAAGAAGGAAGAGATATTATCAATCTCGGACAAGGCAACCCGGATCAGCCGACACCGCCGCATATTATCCGTACACTTCAGGAAAGCGCCGAAAATCCGGCTGCCCATAAATATTCCCCTTTCCGCGGTACCGATGAATTAAAAGGGGCTGCAGCACAGTTTTATAAAAGAGAATATAATGTCGATTTAGATCCTGCTTCAGAAATTGCTATTTTGTTCGGAAGTAAAATTGGCTTGGTAGAACTCCCTTTAGCTGTTATGGATGAAGGCGAATTAATGCTCTTGCCAGACCCTGGATATCCAGATTATTTGTCCAGTGTTTCATTAGCAGACGTTACTTATGACACGTTTCCATTATTAGAGGAAAACAATTTTTTACCAGATTATGCTGCCCTGACGCCGGAACAAAAGAAACTTGCCAAGCTATTATATCTCAACTATCCAAACAACCCGACCGGAGGTGTCGCAACGAAAGAATTTTTTGAAGATACCGTTGCGTTAGCGAAGGAAAATGATATCGGTGTTGTTCATGATTTCGCTTATGGAGCCATCGGTTTCGACGGCTATCAGCCAATAAGCTTCCTACAGACAAAAGGAGCGAAAGATGTCGGCGTTGAGCTGTACACCCTTTCCAAAACCTATAATATGGCCGGCTGGCGAGTCGGTTTTGCTGCTGGCAACAAAGATATGATCGAAGCGATTAATATTCTGCAGGACCATTTATTTGTCAGTCTTTTCCCAGCTATTCAAAAGGCAGCTGCGGAAGCATTATTAGGGGACCAAAGCTGTGTCACCTCGCTTGTGGAACGCTATGAACAGCGCAGAGATGTTCTCATAGAAGAATGCAGACGTATCGGCTGGGAAGTCACTGCACCGAAAGGCTCTTTCTTTGCCTGGCTCCCTGTACCAGCGGCATTTACAAGTGAAACATTTGCTGATTATTTATTACAAGAGGCGGATGTAGCCGTTGCAGCCGGGAATGGTTTCGGAAAGAATGGAGAAGGTTATATACGCGTCGGATTACTCGTAGAAGAGGATCGTATTCGTGAAGCTATTCGACGTATTGAGAAACTGCAGCTGTTTCAAAAATAAATATTGACGAAACTTGTAAAATAAGATACTTTTAAAGAATACAATTCAATTGCTACCACACCTCTTATCCAGAGCAGCTGAGGGACTGGCCCGTTGAAGCTCGGCAACCTTAAAAAGGTGCTAATTCCAGCAAGACACCCGTCTTGAAAGATGAGAGCAGAAAATAAGATTACATTTTCGAGCCTCTCTTACCCTAGAGAGGCTCTTTTTTAGAAATTGTATCGATTCTGACAAGACAGCTGCAAACAATATTACCTATCAACTGCAGCATAATGATAGAAAGGCAGGAAAAACAGCAGATGATCAAATTAGAGAATGTCACAAAAGTTTTCCCCTCCAAAAAAGGAAAGGATGTTACTGCACTGGACGATGTGTCGATTTCTGTCAATAAAGGAGAAATCCATGGCGTAATCGGCTACAGCGGTGCAGGAAAAAGTACATTAATTCGCTGTGTCAATTTACTGGAGTCTCCTTCGAAAGGAAAGGTTTGGATTGATGGAACCGACTTAACGAAGCTGTCAAAAGAAAAGCTCCGGCAAACAAGACAAAAGGTCGGCATGATTTTTCAGCATTTTAATTTATTAAGGACTGCCAGTGTCTATGATAACATTGCGATTCCATTAAAATTACTCGGCGTACCGAAGGCAGAGGTTAAGGAAAGAGTCATGAAATACTTAGATATTGTCGATTTATCTGAGAAAAAAGATGCTTATCCTTCCCAGCTTTCCGGCGGTCAAAAGCAGCGTGTCGCTATTGCCAGGGCGCTGTCACAGGAGCCACAGGTCCTCCTGAGCGATGAGGCAACCAGCGCACTCGACCCAGAAACGACAAATTCCATTCTCGAACTATTATTAAAAATTAATGCAGAGCTTGGGATCACAATACTATTAATCACGCACGAAATGAACGTTATCCAAAAAATATGCGATTATGTCTATGTTATTGAAAACGGAAACCTCATTGAACAAGGTTCGACGATAGAACTATTTACAAAACCTAAACAGCCGACGACTAAAAAGTTCTTAAATACCATTTCACAACGAAAATTATCGGATCGTTTAATTGATGAATTGAATTTAGAAGGCAAAGTAATTCGTTTAACCTTCCTTGGTGAAAATACAGGTCAGCCGCTGTTGTCTAAGGTAACACAGCAATTTTATGTAGAGCCGAATATTCTGACTGCCAATATTATCGAATTAAAAAATGGCATTGTCGGCAACCTTGTCGTTCATTTGATTGGCAGTGAGCATCAAGTAGAACATTCTCTCTCCTTCTTAAAAGAACAAGGCGTAGAAGTAGAAGAATTGGGGGTGAATTAACATGCAGGCATTTATTGATCAATGGGGTTCAGAGTTTTATGATGCCATAATAGAAACTCTTCAAATGGTTTTAATCTCTTTGTTTTTCGCTGTTATTATCGGCGTTATTTTAGCTATTCTATTAGTTTTGACACGTCCGGGACAACCCTTGCAAAATAAGTTTGTTTATCAGTCTTTAAACCTGCTGATTAACGTCATCCGGTCCATTCCATTTATTATTCTTTTATTCTTTATGCTTCCTTTCACCAAATTGATTGTAGGTGTAACCATTGGTGTAAAAGGAGTTATTGTGCCGCTCGTTGTCAATGCAGCTCCTTATATCGCCAGACTGATTGAATCCTCCCTGTTAGAGGTCAACCAAGGTGTTATCGAAGCATATCGAGCGATGGGAGTAAAGACACATCAAATTATTTGGAATGTGATGCTGCGTGAAGCGAGACCAGCCATTGTTCTTGCATTAACCATCGCAACAATCAGCCTTATCGGGGCAACTGCTATGGCCGGATTAGTCGGCGCTGGAGGCCTGGGTGACTTAGCTTACCGATTTGGACACTTGCGTTATGAAACAGACGTCATGTACGTTACGGTTATTATGCTCGTTATTATCGTTCAAGGTCTTCAGTCTCTTGGAAACCGACTCGCCGAACGATTGAAAAAAGATTAATTGGAGGAAAAAATATGACAACCTCATCCAAGAAAAGCTCTTTCTTAGAGCATATAACCATACAAGATTCCTTTCCAATTGGCACTGCACAGCTTGAAGCTGCAGCAAAGCATGCCCTGCCGGCAGAAGTATTTGGCCACATCCGCTCTGGTGCCGGCGGGGAAGAAACGTTAAGAAAAAACAGAGAAGCCTTTGAGAAATATTCGATTATTCCCAGGTTTTTACGTAATGTCTCCGAAGTGGACACATCTATACGTATTTTAGGAAAAGAATATGCTTCCCCATTAATGGTCGCTCCGATAGGACATTTAAAAATGGTTCATGAAGAACCTGACTTTGCCATTGCAAATGTTGCGGCTTCGATGAATATTCCATACATTCAAAGCACTGTTACAGCAAGATCTATCGAAGAAGTCTCGGAAGCTGTTCCTCATGGACCAAAATGGTTTCAATTATACTGGTCCAATAATGATGCTATTTCCTACAGTATGGCAGAACGCGCAGAAAAAGCCGGATATGAAGCGATAGTGGTCACCGTGGATACTATGATTCTCGGGTGGCGTGAAGATGATATGAGGCATCAGTACTCCCCATTGAAAAAAGGGTATGGAAAAGCAAACTATGTCCAGGATCCTGCATTTCAAGAAGGCTTAAAGGATGGACAGGATGAAGTTGAATCAATTATTGAAAACCTTCATCACCCATCCCTTCATTGGGACAATATAACGGCATTACGTCAACGTACGAAGCTGCCAATTTTTCTAAAAGGCATCCTTCATCCTGAAGATGCAAAACAAGCAATAAAAGCCGGAATAGACGGGATTATTGTCTCCAATCATGGCGGCAGACAAATGGACGGAATCATACCAAGTCTGGAAGCATTACCAGCTATACGCGAAGCTGTTGGTCCAGATTTCCCCTTGCTGCTTGATAGCGGCATCCGCCGGGGAGCAGATGTCATCAAAGCCCTGGCGCTTGGCGCAGATGCGATTTTATTTGGGCGTCCGTATACCTACGCGCTTGCACTTCAGGGAGAAGCAGGCGTTCAGAAGATATTCGCTAACCTTGCGCAAGAAGTTGCTGTATCGATGGCATTATCTGGAGCTAAGACAATAGAAGAAGTAAAGCAGCTCACATTGAAAATTGCTGCTGATAACTAAGTATATATACAGAGCGGCCTCTTGACGGAGACGCTCTTTTCTTTCATCATAATCATATAATATTATGAAAAAGCTATAAGGAGATTTTAAGCATGAGCGTTATTCCCGAAATTTTAGCACATATCGAAACAGCTTACGAGGCGCATAAGCCCGTTTCATTTATTCGTGAAAACTATACAATCAGCGAAGACGAAGCATATCAAGTGCAGCATGCGTTTATTAACAAACGTGTTCAGGAGGGTGATTCGGTCGCGGGCTATAAAATCAGTATGACCAGCAAAGAAACACAGGCAATTGCTGATACACACGAGCCTGCCTACGGAACCATTCTGACATCACAAGTGTTACAGGGAGATGCTGAGTATGCCCTATCCCATTTATTCTCTCCCTTGATTGAACCTGAATTGATGTTTTTCATCAATGAAGATATCTCAAACAACGCAGATGTTCAGGAAATCATCGAAAAAACTTCTGTTGCTCCGGGAATTGAAATTCCAGATGCAAGATATATCAACTGGTTCCCGAATTTTTCATTAATGGATTTGCTATCTGACAATACAGCAACAGGCAGAATAGTTACAGGCAGCCCTGTTCCTTCTCCCAGCATAGAAAAGCTCGGTGCAATTGATCTCGATTTAAAATATAATGGAAAAACAACACATACCGGATGCTCTGATGCGGTATTAGATAATCCTGTCAATGCGGTTAAATGGCTTGTGGAGAAATTAGCCAGTCATAACTTGTCTTTGCAAAAAGGCATGGTGGTTTCTTCTGGAACATTTATTTCGCCATTTGAAGCAGAAGCAGGTGAATATCTTGCCAGCTACCGTGATATTGGCAGTGTGAAAATAACCTTGATTTAAGCGTGATATAGAGAATATGGGGTGACTTATGATAAATAGGAAAGAGAATATTATATCAGGGGTTTTATTTATTATTGCAGGGATTTTAATTACTTTTTTCTTAAATACAGCAACTATGATTATTGCACTTTTTTTAATTACTGTACCTGCAATTTACGATTGTTACAAGAAGCCGACACTTGCTAAAATACTTTTTTATATTATTGTATTTGGAGCCTTTTCTGTTTACCTTGTTTTCTATATTTAGAATAAGAAGTAACATCAGGCAGTGGATGGTGTTACTTCTTATTCAAGTCTTAAGTTAAAGATGGGATTGCTATTCATAATCAATCAGAATAGCAATCCATTATTTTTTCTATTATTCAATTTAGCTGCAGAATTCAATGAAAACAGGAAAACTAATTTATTTTGTTAAATAGGAGCTCTCCCATAACGGAAGCGCTGTTCCAATATTGTTCTTTAATGCATTTTGATATACTTTATATGCCCAGGCAACGTCTTCTGTAGGAAGACCTCCAGTCATACAAATAATAACTTCATCTTCTGTATTTCTTCCCGTCTTTTGACCTGAAATAATATCCCCGATATCATCAACCGTGCTGTCATCAAATTCACCGTTATGGATGAGCTCTAATAGTTGACCTGACATCGTCCAATCACGAATGCTGGCTATACCATCAGGATGTGATAATCCATCTTCCAGCCATTTTTTATGCATAGACCATAAATCTGAAACGATTCTTGATTGATTGTAAACTTCTTGAGATAAATCTGCTGCTCCTGTAAGAATGATAAGCGCCCCAGGCTTTATACTTTCCTTCTTTATTTCTGGCTTAATTTTCCCAGATGTAGCAACAGTTACTATATCGGATTGCTGAATACAGTGATCCAAATCATCGACTACTTCAACGAAAAGATTCAATTGCCTTTCCAATTTATCAGCAATTTGTTTTCCTTTTTCTAAATTAATATCAAAAAGGACAATCTTTTCAAGCGTACTAACGGAACTTGCTATTGCTTCGATACAAGACTGATTGATTGCACCGCCTCCAACAGCACCTAAAACTTTTGCGTCTTTCTTAGCAAGATGTTTTGATATAACTCCAGGCACTGCACCCGTTCGCATAGAACTGATTAAGTTCCCCGCCATGATTGCCAGCGGTGCTCCTGTTTCTTTATCATTAAGTGTAAAAGTATGAATGGAACGCGGCAGTTCTTTATCCATATTTTCAACATTAGAGCCATACCATTTATTACCTATTACATCGAATGCTCCTCCGAGATAGGAAATAAGTGACATAAACCTTCGATCTGGACCTGCTTTTGGTATATTTTCAAATGGCTCCTCTTTATTAAACCAAAGCATTAAACCATGATCATTTCTGTTTGGTCCTCCCAGCATATAATCGCCTTTCCCTATAAGATGAAACATTTCCTCAATGGTGCTGACACATTCTTTCATATCAAGAACACCAGCCTCAATTAATTCTTCTTCCTGTAAGTATAAAAATTCTACCTTCTCACTCACTTTGATCTCTCCTTTGAATTTAATATAATCCATTTTTTATAGTAGGATACTGTTAATATCACGAAACTAATAACTATCGTAATCACGACAAAGAGCCAATGATGCCCATTTAATATAAGCAGCGGTGAAAATGTAATAATTGCGATTTCCACTGGCGCTATTGGTATATACGCCAACCCAAATTCATCTAACGTATTGCTTTTTAATTTTGGGTCAACGATTCTTAATAATGCAATTGCTGTTGCAACAGCCCCCGTAATCCACCCGAATGTAAAAATTCCTTTTTCAAACCAATTTTCCCGGAAATAATACCTTGATAAAACTTTATAAAAAATATAGCTGAGAATGATGCCAAATATAATAAGAATGCTAAATGGCACAATATTATCAGCAACTACCGTCAAGTTGATAGATGCAATGCCAAATGCAACTAGAAAATCAGTTGCATTCCCCCCTATACTGCTCATGATTTTATGATCAACATAATCGTCTGCTTTAATCCATTCTAAAAAATATCTCAGTAATAGACCGACTAAAAAAGCAAGAGAAAATGCTGGAATGGATAAACTTGCATAGAGTGATTCGCCCAGTTGGCTTAGATAATACCCAATTGAAGTAGCAATCAAAACAAGAATCAGATGAAATGCAAAAGGATCAATTAAAATACTTGATACTGTATTTTCTCCTAGTGGATCTCGCTTATCTTTCGGTAATAAACCAGATTTCAATTCATTGGGAAGCTTATCAAAACTGCTAATATAATTTGTATTTCCTTTATTTGCATTAGATTTTATTAATAGCAACCCTATTCCAATCGCTAAGATAGCTCCTATGGTTGCTGAAGTCATTGCTAATGTAGTAGCTTCTTCCCATCCCTGACTCTGGAAGGCTTCTCCTATTGCGGCTGCGGTGCCATGCCCTCCGACAAAACCTGCTGCAAGCAGCAAACCAAATCCATTATGCACATCAAATATCGGTACTAATAACGCTAATGCAAATAATAATCCCCCTCCCCACATAAGAAGCATAATAACCTGAGAATAAGACCATAATCTTCCTACTTTATCAAACATATCTGACCATTTAAATTTTGGTGTTGATAAAGGAAGCGCAGCAAATACTACTGCAATCAATAAAGAAGGATACGTGCTGATTAGTTCTGAAAATGGCAATATATTCAATCCATGGCTTCCTAAAAGCAAACCAAGGATTCCGGCAATAATACTTGCAGGCATAAACGACCGTTGAAATATTCCCACTTTTGCTCTCAGAAAAGTTCCAACCAGCAATAGTGCAGAAATGATACCAAAGTCGATTAAAATATCCCAAACATTAAACTCCATATTGTAACCCCTTTCATGTTGTTTTATAACACTATATCATTAATTTAGGAAAAAATAAACCAAAATATTTAAAAAGGAATTATTTTTCCTTAATTATAATATATTCTCCAAACTGGTATAATTATAATTACAAAGGAGGAATGAACTTTGGACTTAAAAGATAGATTAATAGCTATTCAGAATAATTTACCCCGTCAACAGCAAAGTCTGTGTAAATATGTTATTCAGAATATAGATGATGTATCAACAATGACGATTAATGAATTATCAAAAAACAGCCAGGTAGGGACAACAACCATCCTAAGGTTTATTGATAAAATTGGTTATAAAAAATATCCAGATTTTAAAAAGGACATCATCAAATATGCTTTCAATAATAAAAAAAATACATGGTGGCATTTACAAAAATCATTAGAGGAAATAGACGAATCAGAGAACTCCATGATGAAGGTTGGATATAGCAGCATACAAGATATTGAATCCATGTTAAGAGAGCTTGATTTAAAGCAATATACTCAATTTCTAAACATGCTCCTCCAATCAAAAAAGCTGTACTTTCTAGGCATGAGAACCTCGGTATCCATTGCGCTTTATTTTGAATTGATGCTTCGGGGAATCAGGGACAATATAACACAATTAAGCGGCAACAATGATTTCTTATATGATGAATCTTTAAAATTTCACCAAAATGATTTATTAATTGTAATTGCTTTGTCTCCTTACACAAAACAAAGCGTTGATTTTGTTAAATACTGCCGTAACCATAAAGACATCTCTATCGCTCTGATTACCGATATCGAAACATGTCCTATTATTCCTGATAGTGATGCACACTTAGTAGTCGGACAGAGTAAAAATCGCTACAGTATTATTCCTGCTATTGCTTTAATCGAATCACTCATCATTGACTTAGGAAAAAAAGATCCGGATTCTGTTGCTAAAATTTCAGAATTAAATAAGGTGCATCAAGATAATCATATTACTACAATGTAAATGAGCGGGTTGTGAAAACATCTATATAATATTTTTTGTGTTTAAAACTTAACTCCATTTTTTTATATCGATATTTTTCATAGTATAAAAAAAGAGCGTCATCTGTTAAAGTAAAAAATAAAGCTTATAAACACACTTCAAACAGTAGGTATTTTTGTTTTTCTCCCACTGATTGATTAGTTGAGCGGTTCAGGGAGTTAGCGCCTTTATCTCCTGACTAAATAATTTTATTCACTCTCTTTATTTTAAGGCAGAAGTTTTTGGACGCTCTCTGTAATAAAAGAATTGGTTTTTACTCAAATTAACAATATACAAGCAAAGCAGTACGTAACAGGGGTGTGCGTAAGATGAATGAATGGTACAAACTTGATAATGCGGGGAAAATGTTTCACGCTGTGTCTGAACAGACGAATTCTTCCGTCTTTCGGATGGCTGCGGTAATGAAGGAGCCCGTACAACCTGATGAGCTTCAGCACGCACTCGACGATGTTCTTAAGCGTCTGCCTATGTTTGCTGTAAAGCTCAGCAAAGGCGTGTTCTGGGATTTTCTTGTGGAGAATAAAGAAAAGCTTTTTGTGCATTATGAAAATCAATATCCATGCGCTCCCATTGACCCATTGGAAACAAATGGATTTTTAATGCGCGTTACTTATTATAAAAAAAGAATTGCTGTGGAATTTTTTCATTCTGTAACAGATGGCACTGGCGCTTTAGAATTTATTAAAGCACTTGTTTATCAGTATCTCGTTCATTTAGGGAAAGATGTAAGCTATGCAAGTACATTAATTGATATTCACGATGAACCCAGCTATTACGAAAGCGATGACAGCTATCAGAATTATGTTACGGATGAAAAACCCGAAAAATTTAAAGAAGCACCTTCCTATCAAATTCGCGGCGGAGCAATTGATCAGACAGTTGCCGTCCACGGAAAAATGAGTGCGGAAAAGGTACACCAGCTTGCTAAAGCGCATGGAACGACTATTACTGCGTTTATTTCAGCACTTCTTATTGCAGCTATTTATAAAGAGAGATTGAAATTCCGTGCTTATCAGGAGGAAATAAAAATCGCCATTCCTGTCAATTTAAGAAATCTTTTTCCTTCAAATACACTTCGTAATTTTTTTGGTGTGGTTAATATCGGGATGGCAGTAACAGAGAAAACAACTTTAGAAGAAATCATTACAGAAATATCAAAGCAATTACGGGAAAAAGTACGGAGAGAAAGCTTACAGCAAAGTATTAATGACCGGGTCAAATGGCAGACTAGACTGACAGCAAGGTTCATTCCGCTTCCGTTAAAATACCATGCCATACGTTATGGATATAGAAGCTTTAGTGAGCGTACCAAAGCAATGACGATGACAAACGTCGGAAAAGTACAGCTTCCAGAATCAATGAAATCACATATTTCACATATGGAACTCATTTTATATCCAACCAAGAAAAGTCCCATTAATGGTGCGATGATTGCAGTTGGCGATGAACTTGTAATCACATTTTCCAGAATGATTAAAGAAGCGGATATTATTCGTACCTTTTTCAGAGAACTTTCTAAGACATATAACCTGGAGATAGAGGTCTATTCCAATGACAGCAGGTGAAAACAATGCAACATTATTGCAATAATTGCAATACCTATACAAAACAGCAATATTGTCCACTCTGCAAGAATAAGCTTTCTCAGAAATCAGGAGACAATGAATATTATCCTATTTATGAAACCAAAGTCAAACGACGCCGTTTTGCGCAGCGGCTTGTCTTATTTGTTGCTATTTTTATTGTCAGTACCAGTATATTAATTAATTTACTGACTAACCCGGATAAATTATGGTTTTTATATGTGTTAAGCCCAGTACTATACAGTCTGTTAACCATAAATCATACCATTCTTTCCAGAGCGCACATTGGGTCCAAGGTGGTTCTTCAAGTTATTGCACTCTCTGTTATGCTATTTATTTTAGATGCAGCTTCCGGAAGCTCTAAATGGTCCATTCACTATGTTATTCCGTTTCTTGTTACGCTGGCAACGTTACTTGTAACAATCATTGTGCTGCGGAAACCTATGAAGTGGCGTGAATACATCGGTTATATGACTACGATGGTTATTCTCGGCTTCCTTCCTGTTATTCTGTTCTTAAGTTCGTGGTCCACTGTATTATGGCCAAGTGCTGCAACAGCTCTCTATGCTTTGATGACACTGATTGGTATGGTACTGTTTTCGGAAAAAACGATGAAAAATGAAATTGTTCGGCGATTTCATTTTTAGCATAAAGGCACATGCTGTCTCTTCATTTATCAGCATGTGCCTTGTTGTTTTATACTAGTACGTTACAATCTATTTATTCTTATTTCCCAATTCCTGCTGAATAACCTCAAATTGCTGTAGAGTTAAACCCGTCACCTGTAAAATAGCCGTTTGGCTTATCCCCCGCTCTAACATTTTGAGTGCCATTTGTTTTGCAGATTCCTTTAGTGCGGACTCCGTTTCAAGCCTTTTGCGTTCTGCTTCTTCTTTCTCCGCTTTCATTGTTTTCCTCTGTTCTTTTATTTCTTCTTTCTCCGCCTTTATTTCTTCTTTCTCTGCTTTCAGCTCTTCTTTCTCCATTTTCATTTCTTCTCTTTGCTCTCTCATTTCTTCCATTTCCTGCTCTAACAACTCTCTATCCCGCTTCTTAGATTGCTCATCTAAAATTTGCTTCAAACGGATTTCATATTCCCGCCGTTCTTCTTCTGTACGGCTTAAATCTTCCCAGACCCGTATCACAACATTTAACGTTTTATCGACCATCGCAATCTCCTCCAGTGGGAAGATGTCTTAACGCGCTGGCTGCTGCTGTTAGGAACGGTAGACCGACGAAAGAATCACTTCTATAATGATATCTATCAAGAAATGAAATTCAACCATATCGGTTAATGGATATTTCTGTTTCATCTCATATAAACGA
>NZ_JBVFXI010000017.1:0-14628 GCF_055524595.1 Oceanobacillus sp. B139/18
ATTGCTTCGCTTCAAGCAGCGACTCTATTAATATAACATGAAAGCAAATTTGTTGTCAACAACTTTTTTTATTTCATGTTAGCTGAGCGCCCGCTCAAATCAGCAACGAAATTAACTTTACCATGCTGAAAATAGAAAGTCAACGATTATTTTAAAATTTATCCGAAGTGGATTTTAAAAACAGCTTCATATAGGGGAACTGTAAGTTTAACAAATGATAGACAACGAAACAAAACGTTGCCATACCAGCTTTCAGAGAGCTCACTTTACATATTACAGCAATGGAGAATATACTTCTTCTTTTTATTGCTATTTTGTTTCTTCATCCTTTTCTCTTTGCAGATGTTCCATTATAAAGAAGCAAATGGACAGAAAATAACTACGTTCTTTTTAACTTTTCTTCTTCCCATTTTAAAAAGCAGATGAAAATCAGTCCAAATTTTCTTTTTATCAAAAAACAAGTTACACTCTCTCCACACACTTCAAGCATAATTAGGAAAAACTTTAATATATAAATTTGTAATAAGAAGTCTTGCTTCCTCTCTAAGTTATTATAATCACCAATTAATTGTTACTCTTTTTTATCGGGGATTCCATTCAAATTCTCAGTACCACTTATACAGTAAATCATTATTCAACGCGTTTTTTTAAATTCTATACTGAACAATGAAGAAAAAGTTCCTTCTTCTATAATCTCATCCATCCCCAGATTCCTTTTATTCTAAAATAGCCTTCTGCGGATATAAGATAATATATAGTAGACACCAAAAATTACTTACGCTACAATTTCAAAAATTGCAGAATAAGTAATTTGTTTTCTTTCTGGAATGTTCCATTTAGAAATCCTCATTATACTTCTTCTAACTTCTTTACTTTATACATTCTCTGAAACACATCTGGATTTTTGGTGGGGACAAGTTTCATATCAATAATATCCTTCTCTTCTAAATAAGAAATAATCGCATGTAAATCCAGACTGTAGTGTTCAATTTCCGGCAATTCTTTAATAGAGGCATATGACCAATAGTCTTCTTCTTCGTTTAATAAGTTTAATAAATGTGTTGAAGCAGACTCCGCTTTATTCAGCAGGACAAAATCCATTGCAATCAGCATAAGCTCAATTCTCTTTTCTAAATTCTCTGTGCTGTCCATTAACTTTTCATATAGCTTGTAGACTTCTAAATCAATGCTCTTTACCTGGTTCCAGACAGTTACTTCTGGATAATAGCCCTGGTCAATAACGGATAGCCTCGCTAAATAATGAAGTGCATTTAAAATTTTGCTGTATGAATCCATTACTTCTTTTGCTTCATATAACGCTTTTCCTTCACTATAGTTTTTTAGAAGCTTTCCAAAGTCAATTATTTTTCTAAGTGTACGTTTTTCCTCTGGAAAAGATTGAAGCTCCTCTTTTAATTCTTTTATAAATTCATTCCTGTCATAGGCTTTTCTTCCATAAATCACCCATTCTGCTGCACGTCGATATCCGCTCGTATCAATCCAATCCATCAGAAGTGATTTCGTTACAATGTGCATCGCTACGGTCTGACCATTTACTTCATAATGTTTTACAAACCAATCGACTTCTTGTTTTTCGACAATAATCAATAAGATGCTATCAAATTCATCTGTAATTGGATGATCAAAAAGTGTTTTCTCCACAATAAGTATTCCTAATGTATTTGGATTGCTTGCATGCTCCTGATAAATCATTCTTTGAAAATTCTCCATGTCTATTGTTGCCTCCCTGTTTTGCCTCTAATAAACATAATTCGATATATACTTTAAAAAAACCTTTTTTGCATCGTAAAGAAAGGATAAAATTTTAATTTTTGATTTCTCGCCGGGAGAAAAATACGGAATCCCCAATCAAACGGAAACGATTCGCCGTCATTGTATGGCTGACCTCGCTATATTTTCTTTAAAATTCATTCTTCTAATATTCTATGATATACTAAATTTGTAACTTAAGGGGGATTTAAATGGCGAAACAATTGACTTATTCAAGTAAAATAAATAAAATACGCACCTTTGCCTTAATCCTTGTGTTTGCTGGTATACTAATCATGTATGGCGGGCTTATGGTTCGTAATATTCAGTGGCTCATGCTCGTTCTGTTTATATTGGGCATACTGATGATTGTACTGAGCTGTGTTGTATACATTTGGATTGGCACCTTATCCTTGAGGGCAGTTCCTGTGGTTTGTCCAAACTGCGAAAAACCTACAAAAATGCTGGGACGTGTAGATGCTTGCATGCATTGCAAAGAACCGCTGACTTTGGATAAGAACTTAGAAGGTAAAAATTTTGATGAACGGTATAATCATCGCAAATTCCGTGAAGAAAACAAATAATAAAAAGGCACCATGCTTTGGAGGATTTCGTTAAAGGAACATCCCGCAAACATGATGCTTTTTTTATATAATAATTAAAAATCGGCCTCGCCTGTTTTCTTACCAGCGAACCCGATTTTTAACATGCTTTACTGTTCATTTGCTGCCTGCTGCTCTTTGCAGGCATTGCATGTACCATAAACCTCCAGGCGGTGATGGCTTACATCAAAACCTGTCACCTGTTCAGCCAGTGATTCCACTTCCTCTAAAGAAGGATAGTGAAAATCAACAATCTTTCCACACTGATTGCAAATGATATGATAATGATCTGAGGTATTACAGTCAAATCTGCTCGAAGCATCTCCATATGTGAGTTCTCTAACCAGTCCGATATCTTTTAATACACGTAAATTATTATAAACGGTCGCAACACTCATATTGGGAAATTTTCCTTCAAGTGCTTTATATATATCATCCGCAGTCGGGTGAGTCATTGAATTAAGCAAATACTCCAGCACGGCGTGTCGCTGTGGTGTAATCCGGACGCCTGATTTTTTCAAAGTATCGATTGCTTGCCGTAATTTAACTTCAGACACCCTAAACACCTCTCTTCCCAATTAATAATATTATTATATTATAATTCTTATAATTAGTGTATCGCCCTGTGTGCATAATGTCAATTAATTCACGTTAATCAAACATCCACATGGAGAGACTTTTCATCTCCGCCAAGCTGCTGATTGACATACCTGGCAGCAACAAATAAATAATCAGACAACCGATTTAAATAAACGAAAACAAGCTTATTATCCACTTCATCTTCCAATCCTACAGTCAAACGCTCTGCCCGTCTTGCTACAGTACGCGCGTGATGAAGGGCACTCGCTGCTCTGTGACCAGATGGCAGGATAAAATTCTTTAAAGGTTCGAGTGATTGGTCCCATTCATCAATCTGTTTTTCCATCTCATCAATATGCTTCTGTTCAAGCTTCCAATAAACTTCCTTCCCCTTTGGCGTCGATAATTCTGCACCAACATGAAAAAGAATGGTCTGTACGCGGTGCAGCTGATCAAGAAAAGCAGCCTTTTTATCCCAATCCGTTTCTTCGATATAGCTTACTGCCAAGCCAATACTGGAATTCACTTCATCACATGTGCCATACGCCTCTACTCTTAGATGGTTCTTTGGTACGCGTTGCCCATAGACTAACGATGTCTGTCCTTTATCTCCTGATCTGGTATAGATTCGCAAAGCTGCTCCACCCCAATCCCTCTATATTTTAATCCGCTTTATTTTCCTTCAAATAATTTAACGCATCTACAACATGATCTTTAACCCGGACTTTCCGATATTCTTTGATTAGCTTTCCTTCTTTATCTAAAATAAATGTAGAGCGCTCAATACCATAATATTCCTTGCCAAAGTTTTTCTTTAGCTTCCATACTCCAAATTGATCAGCTGCCTGATGATTTTCATCAGAAAGCAAGGTAAATGGCAGTTCATGCTTGTCGATAAACTTTTGATGACGTGCTTCCGGATCCGGGCTGATCCCGACAATAACCGCATCCAGCTCTCTGAATCTTTCATGATGGTCTCTGAAATCACATGCTTCTGTGGTGCATCCTGGTGTCATATCTTTTGGATAAAAATATAAAACAACGTACTTTCCTTGAAAATCTGATAAGCTGACTTCCTCCCCGTTTTGATTGGGCAGGGTAAAATCTTTTACTTTTGTTCCTAATTCGACTTGCATCCAATCCCTCCATTTAAACAATCGATCTTCTTCCTTAAATATAGCACATTGCAGGGTAAGATTCATTTATCATTGTCTCTGCTGCTGATTTGTACAACTTTTAATACAAAAGCAGCCGGCAATATGTAGCCAATCAGCGCTTCTGAGATAGCAATGATTCTGCCGATGCCGACGGGCGCTAAGTCACCATAGCCGAGAGTCAGCAAAGTGACCCCGCTGAAATAAATAGAATGAACAACCGATCCCCATATCGTCACTTCTCTAAGCTCTCCATGCTCCACAATGACGATTCCTTGAAAGGATAAAATAAAATAGATTAAGCCGTAGCCAACCATTGTAATGCAATAAACAATCAGCATAGCAATAAAAATTTCTAAAGAAAAATGTCCTTCCTTCATTTGTATACGTGAATGAACTAATTTATATTGAATGAAATCATAGATGCTTTTTCCAATTAAAATGATAATCGTAATAAGGAATATCCAAGGGATACTCATCTCTTTTACTCCTCCCCTACTGCCTTCCCTCATTAAAAAAACAACTAGATGCAAACGTCAAAATATGAGGAATCTCAATTTGTAATATCCGCTTTTCCTATGTATATGCAGAAACCAAAACAGTTTGTACAAGTTTTCTATGCAATTTTTTGTTATATTAGTAACTGGGTAAAATATTACAGAAAACCAAATTGTTCATTTTACCTTTTAAATGAACTTGTAAAAGCGTGTCATAACCTTTACAAGTTGGGAAGAATGAGGAGGAAACGAAATAATGAAATTTACAAATTCTGAGAAGCTGCATCAAGAAGCTTTACAACATATTGTCGGCGGGGTGAATTCTCCTTCCCGCTCTTATAAAGCTGTAGGCGGGGGCTCTCCTGTCTATATGAAAAGAGGACAAGGTGCTTATTTCTGGGATGTGGATGATAATAAGTATATTGATTATTTAGCTGCATATGGACCGATAATAACTGGCCACGCTCACCCGCATATCGCAAAAGCGATTGCTGAAGCAGCCACAACTGGTGTTCTATACGGGACACCAACGGAGCTGGAAAACACATTTGCGAAAATGTTAAAAGAAGCAATGCCTTCATTAGAAAAGGTACGTTTTAATAATTCAGGCACAGAGGCTGTGATGACGACTATCCGTGTAGCCCGCGCCTATACAAACCGTACCAAAATCATTAAATTCGCAGGCTGCTACCACGGCCATTTCGATGCTGTATTGGTAGAGGCAGGATCTGGGCCTTCTACACTGGGCACGCCGGATTCAGCCGGAGTTCCTGCTTCCAGTGCTGCAGAGGTAATCACCGTTCCATTTAATGATTTAAATGCCTTTAAACAAGCCCTTCATCGCTGGGAAGGTGAAATTGCAGCTGTGCTGGTTGAGCCGATTGTAGGAAACTTCGGAATTGTCGAACCGTTCGAAGGCTTTTTACAAGAAGTAAATGAGCTTACCCATCGTGCCGGTGCGCTAGTTATTTATGACGAGGTAATTACTGCCTTCCGTTTCACCTATGGAAGTGCGCAGCAAATCTACAATATCGAGCCTGATTTAACAGCAATGGGTAAAATCATTGGCGGCGGTCTTCCAATTGGCGCTTATGGCGGACGCAAGGATATTATGGAGCAGGTTGCACCACTCGGGCCTGCCTATCAGGCCGGCACCATGTCCGGAAATCCCGCTTCAATGGCAGCGGGTATTGCATGCCTAGAGGTGTTACAAGAAGATGGGGTATATGAAGAATTAGAACGTCTTGGAAAACGGCTTGAAGAAGGTATCTTGGAAAAAGCAGAAGAATTTGGTATCCACATTACTATAAATCGCCTTTGCGGAGCTTTAACCGTATACTTTGGCGTTGATAAAGTAACCAATTACAGTGAAGCAGATGCTTCAGACGGAGAAGCCTTTGCAACCTTCTTCCAGCTTATGCTGAACGAAGGTATTAATTTAGCTCCTTCTAAGTACGAAGCATGGTTCTTAACAACAGAGCATACAGACTCTGATATTGAAAATACCATCGATGCTGCAGGTCGTGCATTTGCAAAAATGGCTGAGAAAAAATAATATAATGGCACGATAAAAAAGCATTTCCCGGAGAAATCAACCTCTGGGAAATGCTTTTTTATCCTGTAAATGAATTTTATTCATCCAAATTTTGAATCTGATACAAATCATAATAATGACCGCGGAGCCGCATTAATTCCTCATGCGAACCTATTTCTACAATTTCCCCATTTTCCACAACAACAATGCGATTTGCGTGAGTAATGGTTGCTAGACGGTGGGCAACAATAAACGTTGTCCGGTCTGAAGCAAGCTTCTCCAGTGTTTCCTGAATAAGATGTTCACTTTCTAAATCAAGTGCTGATGTTGCTTCATCAAAAATTAACAGCGGCGGATTTTTCAAGAAAACACGCGCGATAGCTATCCGCTGCTTCTGGCCGCCAGATAACTTCACACCGCGTTCTCCCACCATGGTTTCATAGCCCTCGGGCATTTCATCAATAAAGTCATGCGCATTTGCTGCTTTAGCCGCCCGAATGACTTCCTCTCTCGTTGCCTCTGGATTCCCCATCCGGATATTCGTTTCAATTGATTCGGAGAACAGAATATTATCCTGAAGCACCATTCCAATATTGTCCCGCAGCGCCCGGGCCTGCATATCCCTTAAGTCCATTCCGTCGATTTCAATCGACCCGCCTGTGACATCGTAAAAGCGTGGAATCAAACTGATTAGTGTCGATTTTCCTCCCCCACTCATTCCGACAAAGGCTATGGTCTCTCCTTTTTGGACATGAAGGTCGATATCCTTAAGCACTGACACTTCTTCCTCATCATATCGGAAGGAGACATGGTTAAAGGATACTTTTCCTTTCAGTCTTCCCGGATCAACCGCATCCTTTTTGTCCGTAATATCATATGGCTCATTCATTAATTCAAATACACGGTCAATAGACGCAATGGATTGTACTAACGTCGTTGATGAGTTGATCAGTCTGCGTAATGGACTGTACACCCGCTCCATATACCCGACGAAGGCTACCATCGTTCCGAGTGAGGTGTTGCCCATAATAACCTGATAACCTGCAAAAGCAATGACGAGCAGCGGCGCCAAGTCAGTAATCGTATTGGTCACGGCAAAGGTTCTGGCGTTCCAATCCGTATGCTTTAAAGCCCGGTCCAGGAAATGACGGTTTCTTTTATCAAACTGCTCATCTTCATAATCTTCCAGCGCAAAGCTTCTTGTCACCGGCACCCCTTGGATACGCTCATGCAAGTGGCCTTGTACTTCTGCCAGAGCTTGTGACCTTTCTCTTGTCAGACGGCGTAAGCGCCCGAAAAAGTATTTGACAGAAATCCCGAACAGCGGGAATAAAATAATCGATACAAAGGTGAGCGGCACATCCATGGTAAACATAATAATGATAGCAATTAAAATAGTTGTGACATCCAGCCAAATATTCATTAACCCGGTCATCACAAAATTTTTCGTCTGCTCCACATCATGAATTACCCTTGAGATGATTTCACCTGTTTTGGTCTTCGAATAGAATTTCAGGCTTAGCTTTTGAAGATGATCGAATAATTTTCCTCTGATATCAAAAAGAATTTTATTCCCGACCCACTGCGCTAAGTATTGACGAATATACTCAACCGGCGGGCGGACAATTAAAAATACGACAAAAGAAATACCCATAATCCAGAATAAACGGGTTATTCTCTCGGATTGGGTCATGTTTTCTACCGTAACAATATCATCGATAACGTATTTCAAAATCAAAGGCATTAACAGCGGAATACCAAATTTAACAACACCGATGAGTAATGTCCAAATAATCTTCCATGTGTATGGTTTTACAAATTTCATATACTGTTTGATGCTGCTCATTTATCAACTTCCTCTACTTGAAAAGGTATTTCGTTTTAATATCCCTCTAAATAAAAAAAGGATATCCTCGTTATGTCATCCGTAACAAGGATACCCTTTTACTCAGTCGAATTGCAATCAAACCGCTCAAACATCGCTAAAAATATTTGTTTTCTTTTCAAATTTAATGATACGTTAAGTACATTTCATACCAATCATCGACAAACCCCGGAGAAAAAGGACCCTTTCCCTGGCGAATCCAATGAATTAATACTTCTAATTGCTGATAAAGAATATGATGAATTTCTTCTGGGTATTTCATCAAAACTTTATTTTCTTCATATTCATCTTCATCAAGAAGATTAAATGTCATATCAGGAAATACCTTCACATCTAAATCGTAGTCAATGTATTTTAGCGATTCCGCACCCTCATCGTAAACAAATGGGGAGCTGAGATTACAGTAATAATGAATTCCATCATCCCTAAGCATACCAATAATATTAAACCAATGCTTCGCATCAAAATAACAAATGGCCGGCTCTCTCGTCATCCAGGAATGACCATCGCTTTCAATGACTTTTGTCCGATCATTCGCTCCGATTATAATACTTTCCGTCCCTTTTAATACGACACTATTTTTCCAGATTCTATGAAGTTGTCCATTATGTTTATAACTTTGTATCATCATTTTGGAACCAGCGTTTGGAGAAACCATCCAAAATCTCCCTCTCCATTTTCATACAGTGATTTATGAATTATCTTATATTATAAGCCTTCAGCCATAAAAGTTAAAGGATAAGTCCTTTTTATTTCCATAATGGTTTCTTCATTGATATGTAGAATCATTAAAAGGGTTTCCGTAATTGGAAACCCTTTTGGGTAAAACAGATGTTATTGCTTGTTTTGTTGAGATTGTTGGTTTTGCTTTTTCACTTCTTGTGCATCTGTTTCTTGAGCAAACTCAGTACCATATTGTCCTTGAGCTGCTTGTTGGTTTTGCTTTCTTACTTCAGCTGCGTTTGTTTTTGCAGGATTTTGTTGGTTTTGTTGATTTTGTTTTTTAGCCATCAATATCACCTCCGCAATAATTAATTTGTCCAGAAGCGCATTTCTTTATCCAAACTTTTTTAAAGAAATATTTTTAGCGTGTTGAAAACCCCGGTAAATAAAGCATTAAGGCGTTTTTTTGATGACAAAAATTTTTATCAGGATTTATATTTCCTCGTTGCATTCAATAAAATTTCATTTTCCTTCTAAAAAAGGTATCATTTTTTGATGTGGAACAGGAAAAGGAAATTCTTTCAGCTCTTCTAAAGAAACAAATTTTAAGCGGTCATCCTTTACTGTTTCCTGATTTGTGATTGCTTTACGTACGTCTACATTCCAAATGATATGTGAAAAAACATGCTTGATGGATGTACACGATGCTTTGATATCCACATCTAACCCATAATTCTCTTCCAGCCATGGCTGCCAGTCCTTTTTTACAATATCATCGGCAGGAATCATTGGAAATTGCCATAATCCTGCCAATAGTCCAGAATCCGGTCTTTTTTCAATAATATATTTCCCTTCCTGATTTTGGATCAGCAATGCAATATATTTTTTCTTTTGCTGCTTCTTCGCTTTCTTTTTCACTGGCAGCTTTTCCTGGATTCCATCAACGTATGCTTGACAATGCTCCATCACTGGGCAGAACATGCACATAGGCTGCTTCGGTGTACATATTGTCGCACCTAAATCCATAATAGCCTGATTAAAGGAGGAGGGATCTTCCTTTGAAATCATTTCCGCTACGTAGTATTCAAACAACTTTTTGGTGGAGCTTAAAGCAATATCTTCTTCAATGTGTAATACACGGGAGAAAACACGCATTACATTACCATCTACTGCCGGAATCGGCTGATTATAAGCAATAGAAAGAATCGCCCCTTTCGTATAAGGGCCAACTCCTTTTAAGTCACCGAGCTGCTTCGGGTCATCCGGGATTTTTCCATCATATGTTTCCACAACCTCGCGTACTGCTGTTTGTAAATTTCTTGCGCGGGAATAATAACCTAAGCCTTCCCATTGTTTTAAAACATCCTGCTGTTCGGCTTCAGCCAGTTCATATACCGTTGGATATTTCTCCATAAACCGATTAAAATAAGGGATGACCGTATCTACTTTTGTTTGCTGAAGCATAATTTCTGAGACCCAGACGCGATAAGCATCATTATTTTCGCGCCAAGGTAGATCACGTTTATTTTCTTCGTACCATCTAAGTAAATCTTCTTGAAAAGCGGAAATATTTATTTGTTCTAATCTTTTATCGTTCATGTTTTCACGTCCTATGTGTTAAAATAATATTGGAGTGCTTTGATGGAAGCAACTTAAGGAGGATATGTAACTATGGATACTGGTACGCATATTGTTATGGGTGTTGCACTTGGCGGTTTAGCAACATTAGACCCAAATGTGCAAAGTAATCCTACTCTATTTCATGCCGTATTGGTTGGAACAGTCGTCGGATCACACGCTCCTGATTTTGATACAATTTTTAAATTAAAAAGTAATGCAACGTATATAAGACAGCACCGCGGAGCGTCTCATTCACTCCCTGCTATTCTTATGTGGAGCCTGCTTGTATCTGGAGTAATTTATTTATTTGTTCCAGAAGTGAGCTATTTGACTCTCTGGCTATGGACTTTGTTAGCTGTGTCCATCCATGTATTTGTCGATTTATTTAATGCGTATGGTACACAGGCATTTCGGCCATTTACCAAAAAATGGATTGCTAAAGGGTTTATTAATACATTTGATCCTTACATTTTTTTCTTGAATGTAGCTGGTATCGTTGCATGGGCATTAGGTGCCAATCCCGGATACACTTGGCTGATTATTTATACAGTCATTGTATTATATTACATCAAACGCTATATGGACAAAAGGGAAATCGTCCAGAAAATCAAAGAATATTTTCCTGATACAGAGATTGTCGCTACGTCCCCTACGCTTAAACAAAATTATTGGCGCGTTGCTATTACGACAAGCGACCGTTATTATGTAGGCAGCGTTGAGAATCGGCACATTGAGATTGTTGATGAATTTTATCGAGTTCCTTTACCCGATACAGATGTCATCAAAGCTGCGATAAAAGATAAAAATATCTCTTCATTTTTAAATTTTTCACCGGTGTACCGCTGGGAAATAAATACGGATGAAGAGGATATTATAGAAGTCCGTTTTATTGATTTACGCTATCGCAGCAAAGGGTATTATCCATTTGTAGCTGTGGTAAAGCTGGATAAGAGCCTGGAAGTAATTACTTCCTATACAGGCTGGATTTTCTCAGAACAGAAGCTTCAAAGTAAATTGATACCAAGCGACTCAAGTCCTTAAAGCTTATACAGGAAGTGAATACGGTAACCCCGCAAATGGTTCAGGCGTTTGAAACAGCGGTACCTTATTTCAATAACTAAAAGGAACAACTCAGGTGAAACGGATTTCGCCTGAGTTGTTTTTATTCAGCTCACTTTTTTTCCTAATAAGGAGATTGGCAAGGCTTCAATATTTTCACTTTCTTCATTTAATAAATCAATACGATAACCCCATGCAAATACCCCATTAATATAGGATATTCTGAATTTATAGCCTGTTTCCATTTTAAGCTGATAAATTTTCTCTTTTTCAAAATCATCCGGACTCATTGTATATGCAAGCGCTACTTGCATTTTTCTTTCACATATTTGCATCTCTGAAATATTCCCGAGCTGCTCTGCTTTTTGAGCCTGCTCTTTTAGTTTCCCAATTTCTTGGTGCAGCTGTTCTATGGAATAATCACTATATCGAAATTTCATTCTTCTCCCCCTTACTGTCGATTCCTATTGTACCAAATATAACAGAAAAGTAACCTACATTTATTCCTGATTTTCCATGTATTTCTCAACAAATTGCTGAATCATATCGAAATGGAAGCCTTTTCTATATAAACCTTCCATTACTTTTTGCTTGAGCTGGAAGCCTTCATATTTTTTTACATGTTTTTGATACAGCTTTTCTCCTTGAAATTTCAAGGCCTCCCACTCATGATTTGTATCCTCTTCCTGATCCATAGTCTGAATAGCTTCAAAAACAAGCTGCTGATTAAATCCTTTTTGAAGAATCGTATTTTTTGCTTGGTTTATCTGTTTTTGAAAAGAATCCTTCGAGCTTTGCTTTATTTTTTTTCCCAGCAGCTTTTGAACTTTTTCTTTCTGCAGGGCTGGCGTATATTGCTCTAAAGCATTTACTGCAATTTGTCCGCTAATCCCCTTTTCAAACAGCTCCTGTTCAATGACTTTTGGACCTTTTGAACTTGTATTCATACGCGAGCGCACAAACATTTCAGCAAATTGCTGATCATCAAGCAGTTTTTCTTTCTTCAATCGTTGCATAATAACAGCAATTTGTTCCTCTTCCACTTCTTTTTTCTGTAAATACGTAATCACTTCTTTTTCCGAACGTATTCGATAGCTTAAAAAGTGAATAGTAAGGGTATATACTTTATGGAGATTATCTTGTTCCTTCAGTGTTTCGATGAGTTCATTATCTAATTCCATTCCTTTCTCCAGACGAAATTGAATGAGAATATCCTCACCGACACTAAATCCATATTCATCACCAGCTGATGTGTTTAAAAATATATTGTAGCGATGCTTCTGTTTTTTTTGCGTTGTAATTCGGGTAATTTTCCGCAACTTCATTCACCTCTCTTTTTATCATAGCAAAAAATGAAGCAAGCAGATAACATGAAATATATACTTTAAAATATCATCTAAAGGAGGGTTCAATATTATGAACATACTAATAACCGGAGGTACAGGGTTTTTTGGCAGTAAATTAGCTGCACACCTCACTGGCCTTAATCATAAATTATACATTCTGACCCGTTCTCCTGAGAAAAAATCAAATACATCGCACTTGACTTTTAAGGGATATGATACGACCGCAGATGAACTTCCGAGAATAGATGCTGTCATTAATCTTGCAGGAGAATCATTGTTTGGATACTGGACGAAAAAAAAGAAGGAAACTATCCTTACCAGCCGCCTTCGTGTCACCAAGTATCTTGTCCAATTAATGAAAGCCATGAAGGAAAAACCAGATGTATTTATTAGCGGCTCCGCAGTAGGATTCTACGGGATGTCTGAAGATTTTATCTACACTGAGGCAACAACGCAGCCTGGTACTGATTTTCTTGCATCTGTAACAAGGCAATGGGAGAATGAAGCGAGTGAAGCCGAAGAATTGGGAATTCGAACAATCTACGCCCGGTTTGGCATACTGCTTGGCAAGGACGGTGGTGCATTTCCGCTTATGTCATTGCCGGTAAAATTATATACAGGCGGACACATCAGTGATGGCGAGCAATGGCTTTCCTGGATCCATGTTCAAGATGCCGTAAACTTAATCACCTTTGGCTTAGAACATCATACCCTAAAAGGGCCGGTCAATATTACTGCTCCTACTCCTAAACGTAATAAAGATTTTATGAAAAAAGCAGCACAGGTATACAAACGGCCGAATTGGCTTCATTTGCCGGCTGTATTCTTCTATCTTACTTTGGGAGAAATGGCGCAGCTCCTGGTAAAAGGACAGTACGCGTATCCAGAAAAGGCGCTCGAACACGGATTCACGTATGATTTCCCCTCCCTCGATCAGGCTTTATTAGATTTGAAAAATAATTAAATCATGTAAATGCTTTTTCACTTAAAAGAGCAAAGAAAAAAATGCTGGTTTTGTATAGGAGCATGCCGTGTTATTTTCCTGCATGCTCCTTGTTATTTTCCGTTTTATGAGGCACTTTGCAATCCTCTTATTTTGATGCCTCTTGCTGAATCAGCTCTAATTGCTCTGAGGTTAAACCTGTCACCTGTAAAATGGCCGTTCGGCTTATCCCCTGCTCTAACATTTTGAGTGCCGTCTGTTTTGCAGATTCCTTTAGTGCGGACTCTGCTTCAAGCCTTTTTCGTTCCGCTTCATTTCTTTTGATTTCCGCCTCTTCTTTCTGTTTCTCTGCTTTTTCTTTTTGTTTTTTTGTTTTATCTTTCTCCGCCTTTATTTCTTCATTCTCTGCTTTCAGCTCTTCTTTCTCCATTTTCATTTCTTCTCTTTGCTCTTTCATTTCTTCCATTTCCTGCTCTAACAACTCTCTATCCTGCTTCTTAGATTGCTCATCTAAAATTTGCTTCAAACGGATTTCATATTCCCGCCGTTCTTCTTCTGTACGGCTTAAATCTTCCCAGACCCGCATCGCAACATTTAACGTTTTATCGACCATCGCAATCTCCTCCAGTTCTTGATAGATATCATTATATAAAGTGAAACTTTGTTCAGTGGGGTTCTTTACACCCCACTGAACATTTAGTTGAACCAATCGGGCCGTTACTGGCTGTTAGATCTTCCACTTAAAATTTTCATGACTTTTCTATTTTTAATGTGGGAGTCTTACAGCCAGTTACACTGCGAGAAGTGATTCTTTCGTCGGTCTACCGTTCCTAACAGCAGCAGCCAGCGCGTTAAGACATCTTCCCATGGATCCAGCTGGTTATTCTTCCAGGCAGTAATTAGTTTAGGAATCTCCACAAAATGAAATTCAACCATATCGGTTAATGGATATTTCTGTTTCATCTCATATAAACGG
>NZ_JBVFXI010000018.1:0-14361 GCF_055524595.1 Oceanobacillus sp. B139/18
TTTATCATGTTTCGTTTTTGTTGTCAACACTTTTTTTTAAGTATTTTGTCGAAATAATTTCGCTTTATTTCGTTTGCTTCCGACAACAAAAATTAATATACCATAGAAAATAGAGAAGGGCAATACCTTTTTATAAAAAAATGACTAAACAAATCACTTTTTCTATTTTCTATGTAAAAATGATTGTAAAACCGCAGACTGAGCATCGTCATTTTAATCAGGATGAACAGTTCCAGTCACAATCAGTAAATGTGATACATAATTACAACGCTTTTAGCCGGAATGTTTCATCAGTAATAGTTTTGGTGAAACAAGTAACCACAAAAAGCTCCTTCTGTCTCCTCTCAATTTTAACATTATCTCTGCAAAATATACCTATACCATATATAACTTGCCGTTTCTTTCCTTCGCCAACACATCCGCTGCTCCTCTGGATACCAATTGTCTTTAAAAGAATATTGCAAGCTTGTACATATCTCTATAAACAGAACATATACATAAACTAGAACGAATTATTTCGCACTACTACAAATGCTTGTCATGGGTTGTACTACATTAAAAAAGGAGGAACAAAAGTGAATCACTTCTACACAATTCGTTTGAACCGGAAGAAAATTATATTAAGCACCGTGATTGTTTTAGCAGCAGCCATTCTTATTTGGACGCAAACCCCTTCTATTATGGCTATGTTCACGAAGGATGAGCCTGCTGCTCTTTCAAAAGGGAATGAAGATTTAGAAGATGTTGCCGTCACCTTCAATATCAGTTGGGGAGAGGAAAAAGTAGAAAGCATTCTTGAAGTACTGGAGAAAGAAGAAGTACAAGCTACCTTTTTCGTCAGCGGAGAATGGGCGGAACGTCATCCGGATTTATTAGAAGCAATTTCTGAAGGCACACATGAAATTGGGCTGCTCGGCTATCGTTATAAAAGTTATTTAGATCAGGAACCAGAACAAATAAGACAAGATTTAATAAAAGCACAAGAGGTTATGGATAAATTGGGGTATGAAGATATTCGCCTTCTCCGCACACCTCATGGCCATCTGAATGAAGAAATCATCGAATTGGCAGAAAGTATGCAATTTCAGGTTATTCATTGGAATGTCAACCCGGATGATTGGGAGAATCCCGGAGTAGAATCAATTATTGATGAAGTCATGGAGCAAACAGAAAATGGTGATATCATCCTGCTGCACGCTTCTGATAGCGCCAAACAGACTGCCGAAGCTTTAGAGACAGTTCTTCCCGGCTTGAAAAACAAAGGGTATGGTTTAATTACTATATCGGAAATGGTCAACCAGGCAAAAGCAGATACGGAACTTATTGATTAATCCTTGTTTCCATTTCTCAATTCTTCCTCTTTCATAAGGAATTTCATTCACAAATTTAGACTTAGGCGATGAGCCGGTCTTTTAAATATAAATTATCAACACAGACGTAAACGTGAAAGGCAGCTCCCCTCATTATCTGAAGAGGAGCTGTCTTTTTATCATATAGAAGAAACAGCTTCGGCATACTTTTACATAAATCAGATAAAGCAAGCTGACAGAGCTCTTCCATGGTAAGGAAGGGCTCTGAGACTTACGCTTTCTTCGTTTGCCCTTTTTTTGGATTTGATGCCGATTTTTGCTCCTTTTTCGGTTCTTTTTCCACAAAAGGCAAGCGATGCAGCGTTAACATCTGGTAGGTGTTGCATACTAATAGCGGAACAACCATTAACCAGGCATAATCTGTACCATCTACCATTAAGCCGGGAACCCATTCGACAGTTGTAAAAACAACCATGAAAAAAAGTGCTGGAATAAAAGCTGTCGAATTCGTCCCTTTTGCTTTTATCTTTGCTACAATCCAGCCAATCAAAAGCATCGCAGCAGCAATCAATATAAACCAATAAATTGCTACCTCTCCATCTGTGGCGCGATATGGAAAATAGACCAGATCAAATAAAATAAAAATAATCAAACCAACCTGCACAGTAGGCCAGTATCCTTTAAAAACATTCAGCCCCATCCGATTCACAAATAAATATGCAAAGAAACCTGTCATACTTACCGCCGCAAAAGTCAGGCCAAGCCCTAAAAAGAAAACAAATACCCCAAATAACTCCATTGCATCAAACGGAGACATATATGTAAGATATTCCTCCGGCCGTATAAAAAAGCTCGCAATTAATCCAGCAAGCCCGCCAAGCCAGAATGCTTTCCAAAAGAAATTAACCAATATTCTTGTGTTCAATTCTTCACCCCCTAAAGAAGTAACCACTGGTATTTTATCATGAAGTGACCTATTTTTCTTCATTGCTTGTGTATATTTTGTTAAATTATCAAACATATTAAGAGTGTAGATTATATTCTTATCACTGAAGAAGTATCAACGACTGAAACACATGATTATTGCGGAAAATGTTGATTTTTGGCACCTGAGGCCAAGCTAATGTAATCCCAACCTGAAAATAAATTCATGAAAAAGGTATACTTTCTGATTCCATGAAGAAAGGAGCGTATATTATGAAACGTCACCTGTCCATTCTATTTCTACTCCTATTGTTTTGCTTTATCTCTGCTTGTGGAAATAATGATGAATCCCGTGAAGCAGAATACGAAACCACGAAACGAATGGTTGTCGATATCCTGCAGACTGAGGAAGGCAAAAAAGCGTTAAAGGATATACTAAACGATGACGAACTGCAGGAAAGCGTGGTTATTGAATCGGATGAAGTAAAAGAGGCAGTTACAAAAGCTTTATCATCTGAAGACAGCAAGGAAAACTGGAAAAAAATGTTCCAAGACCCTGAATTCATACAAACTTATGCGAAATCCATCTCCGCAGAACAAAAGAACCTGATGAAGGACCTGATGCATGATAGTCAGTTTCAAGAGCAAATGATTGAGATATTAAATAACCCTAAGGTGGATGAGCAAATGCTTTCTATCATGACGAGCCAAGCATTCCGTGCTCATTTGGAGAAAACAATTCAAGAAGCGTTTCAATCTCCATTATTTCAGGAAAAGATAGATCAGGCATTAAAAGAAGCTGCCAAGCAAAACGCTTCCGGCGGTGGTGGAGAAAATAGCGGAAATTCCGAAGAGAATAAAGAAGAAAAGAAAAACGAAAACGAAGGCGCAAATTCATCCGGTTAAGGAATTACTGCATGCATTTCTCTAAAACAAATAGGGTGCTGTTTATCTAAACAGACACCCCGTTTGTTTGCACCCCTATTCCTCTAATTTCGCAATGATTTTGGCAGCTACCTTATGATACTCTTTGCCATTTGGATGGTCCTCCTGGTAAACAGACGGCGCGAATTCATCCTCTTCTTCATACGGCTGTTGTAGTGACAATTGACCAAGAACCTTTGTTTTCAAAACATCGGCAAGCTTCTTACCTCCGCCTTTTCCGAAAACATATTCCTTCTCACCGGTTTTCTTGCTTTCAAAATATGCCATATTCTCCACAACACCAAGGATTTCATGATCTGTTTTCAGAGCCATTTGTCCCGCACGAGCCGCTACAAAAGCTGCGGTCGGATGAGGTGTTGTTACAATAACCTCTTTACAAGATGGTAAGAGTTCATGGACATCCATTGCGATATCGCCTGTTCCAGGTGGTAAATCAAGCAATAGATAATCTAATTCTCCCCACTCTACTTCTGTGAAAAAGCTGTTTAACATTTTCCCGAGCATCGGTCCGCGCCAGATAATTGGCGAATTATCTTCCACAAAGAATCCCATGGAGACGACTTTGACACCAAAGCGCTCAACAGGAATAATCTTTTCTCCGCGAACGACTGGTCTTTCCTCGATGCCCATCATATCCGGTACACTAAAGCCATAAATATCTGCATCAATTATTCCTACTTTTTTGCCTAGACGCATCAAGGAAACAGCTAAGTTAACGGTTACAGTTGATTTACCAACACCGCCTTTTCCACTTGCCACGGCGATAAATTGTGTATTAGTGGCGCCGCTGATCAGCGTTTCTTCTTTTTCTTTTTCTGCTTCAGACTGATATTTCTTCACTGTTTCATCAGGAAGCTGTTCAAATCGGAGACCAACTGTATTGGCACCATTCCGTTTTAAAACACCAACAATTTCTTGCTGCATCTGCATCTGCTCGCCAGTATTCATCTTGGAAATTCCAACCTTGACACTGACATGCTTCTTCTCTTCCTTAATGGTAACAGAAGTAATCGCGTTCAATTCCTTCAAGTTTCTATGTAAAAAAGGATCCTTTATAGAGCTGAGTAACTCAATAACCTCTTCTTGTGTTAACATATTTTCACCATCCCTTATGAATCTGTCCAAGTGCAAGTATAACATAAAACGAAACTTCATTCAGTTGGTTTGCTCTTTAACCAACTGAATGTTAGCTTGAGTTAATCAGGAAATGCAGCGTCCGTTTTTCTCCATCTATTATTTACATTTCTTTTCTGTCCCTCGTTGGAGAAATTACGGACGCTCATGCTGCGATAGTATTTATCCATAAAAAAGACCTGACATCTGCCAAAGCCTCTTCACGGGTCAAAGTTAAAAAGCCATCGTCATCCTGGCACTGTTTACTCACTTTCCTCTGCCTGCGGTTCTTCCGTAACGTAACGCAAGATTCCTTCATAAATACTAGCCGCCATTTGTCTCTGATACGTATCATCTTTTAATAGCTCCCGTTCTACCTCATTCGATAAAAAACCAATCTCTACTAACGCACCAGGAACCTCTGCATGCTTTAATAAATACATTTGGTCAATCGCAAGGGGCTGTCTATCCGTATTTTCTAAATTACGGATAATTTCCTCCTGAATCATTGTCGCCAGATGTTCTCCCTCCTCAAACCTTGGGTAATAAAAGGTCTGAGCCCCATGCCACTGGGAATCAGGTAATGCATTTAAATGGATGGAAATAAAAAACTCAGCTTCTTTCTCCTGAATAAACGCTAATCGATTTCGTATATCCTCTGATTTACGATTAGCCAGACCGCTTGTCCCCTCCGCTGCCAGATCCACATCCTCTTCACGCGTCAAATGAACAATCGCACCATGCTGCATCAAATAAGACTGCACAATTTTAGCTACAGACAGTGCAATATCTTTTTCAACGGTGCCGTCTGATCCTACCGCGCCGCCATCTGGTCCGCCGTGCCCCGGATCAATAACAATCACTTTTCCGTTTAACGGCATCGACCACGTAGAATTAGAAGAATTAATTGCTTGTTTGGTGGGATACTGTAATAAGAAAATAAGTAATAATAAACCAAGAAACCAGAAGGCCTGCTTTTTCTTTTTAGACATATTGTCTCGTTCCTTTCGTTCCCATCTTCAGGGATGTATTTTGGCACTATCCAGAAATAGTCGATATAAGGATGGCAATAATACATGTTAGTAACCTTTTACCGGGACGAGCAGCCGCTGTCTCAAGCTAATCTGAGAAAAACGGATTCTTCACACGTTCTGCTATTACAAAGCTGTTTCCTACAGCATGTACAAACGTTAAGGAATATAAACTGCCAAAGCCTTTATTAAAATTTATGGGCGCATCCTTAGGTTTATGACTTATCTTTTGTAGTATGCTAAAATAAAAATAAATGTTTGAAACTGTTCCTCATGTGATATTGTATATTTAGGAATAATGATTCGGAGGTATGATTATGGCTGATTGGATATTAATTGTATTAGGTATTGGAGCTGTTCTGATTGGACTTGGTTTATTGGCGGTAGCTGCTTTTCTTTTTCTAAAATTAGGAGGGGCGGGCAAACTCATCGCAAGTGCTCAAAAAACAACGGATCAACTGCCGGAGCAAGTAGAAGGCATCACCTCGCAAATAACAGATGTCCTTAAAACAGGAAATGAAACCTTGCAGCAAGTGAATCAACAAATCAAGGAATTATCTCCTTTATTCTACTTAGTTGGTGATGCAGGACGAGCTACACACAACCTGTCGTCGTCTGTACTTAAAACAGCAAATCAATTACAGGAAACTACAGAAGAAGCAAATATGACGATAGCCAATAAAAATTTGCAAGGCATTTATGGCTTAGCTACTATTGGATATTTTCTTGTAAAACAGAACAGAAAGTAGCTCCATTCAAAAACGCTTGGAACAAAGGTTCCAAGCGTTTTTTTTACTTTTCTTCTGCAATTCTATTTTCTACTTCCTGCCGTATCTCCTGAAGCTCTGTCGATTTTTGAAAACCATCATGATACAGACGCTGTTCAAAATCACGCAGACGAGTTAATAATGACGGATTTTCTTCTAAATTTCGTTTCTTATCTACATAAGAACTTGCTGCCCAGCCTAATACAGCACCAACAGCTGAACTGACAACGATACCCGTTTTAGATCCTTTATTGCTCATGGGTATATGCCCGTTTCTCGCGTTTTAAATCCCGCTTTTTCTTTAACCAATAATAACCAAGGGCAACTCCGCCATACACGCCGCCTAAGTTGTTTTTACCGGAAACTTCCTGACCAACTTCTGTTTTTGTTTTTACAGAATCGGTTACATCCACTAAGGAAGAAGATAGCTTCCGTGTTGCATTCCCAACATCACCAACGATATAAAACAGCGGGCTCAGCTGCTCCATCTTGTTATTAATATCAGCTAAAGCCTGGTTACTTTCATGCATAATACTTGTTGTCTCTTTTAAAATACCATCCATTTGCTCCGGTAATTGCTGTACTGTCTTATCGACGCCGCTTAATACACTTGCTAAGTTATTTAATAAATGAGCAATAAAAATAGCTAAAATAACACTTGCGACTCCAATAATAATGACGCCGACTCCGATTAATGTCATTTTACTTCCTCCCTCGTCTGGTTGACTTTATTTGTTTTACCTGCCTGGTAACTTTTATAAATCTGCATCGCAGCTTCACTCCACGTGATACCTTTCATTGCCAGATTTAATTTTTCTTCCAATTTCGCATCATCCAATGCTTGTCGTTTCACTTTATAAGCTTCATTTAAGCTCTGGACAGAGGTGCCTACATCTTCTAAAGACCCAAAGACACTGTCTGTTGCCTGCAGCTTCTCGTGCGTATCATCAATTAAATGGTTCACTTCTTGTAAGGATTTCGAAATTTCAGGTGTGATGTGATTCATTTCTTCTTCCATTTTTACGACTGATTTGCCGAGCGAACGAATATTATACGTAAGCCGATTTAACATAAAGGCTATATAACAACACACGACCGCAAACGCGATAGCAACAAGTAAAATCCCTACGGAAATAATAGGCATATGTAAAAAACCCCTCCTTCTTCAAAATATAAGCGCGTATAAGTTTGGGCTTGAATATTTCTTATCTAAGAACAGCTGCACCCGGCTCCTGCTTGTTCAAAAGGACCAAATGGCCTTGCCGATTCTCTTCGATTGCCGCCCATATTTCTCAATTTTTTCAATCAGACTTTTTGAATAGCCTCTTTAAACAATATTATACCACCTGCCAAAATAAATAAAACGTTTCTTCTTTATAATATCAGAAAACCCGGCATTCGTTAAAGGGAGTCATACAAGTACATGGTATTTTCTTCAAATTCTTTGCCCACTGACGCACAACTCTTCAGGCAAACAAACGCCTCCCCAGACAATCTTCCTGCGGTGATGAAAATCATCAAGGCTGGTGTTCGTCTTCTGTCATACGTACAGAAAGTTATCTTATTTCCCATTTACCAAGATTACATCTCTTCATTTTTGGGTATAGAATTTACATACCTTCATCTTTCCCTAATCGTTATGGATATATTTATTCCATTTTTCAGGGACTCCCTCTAAAATGGAAAGGTATGAAAAAATTTTATTGGAGGCGACTATGGATATTAAACAATTCGGCAAAGATTTTATGAAACGTTTCACCGAAAATAATACGACATTACTTGCAGCTGCGCTTGCTTATTATTTTCTATTAGCCGTCTTCCCGCTTCTTATCGTTGGCTTTGCAATTATCCCTTATTTTAACATAAGCCCGGAAGATGCTGTCGGGTTCCTCGGCTCCATCTTACCGCAAGAGCTTGCAGCAACCTTTGAAGAAAATATTATCAGCTTGGTAGAGACCCCCCGCGGCGGATTATTGACTGTCGGGATTTTAGGTACAATCTGGTCTGCATCCAACGGAATCAATGCTTTCATTAAGGTATCCAATCAAGCATTTGAAGTGGAAGAAACCAGATCATTTATTAAAGCCCGCGGAATAGCTATCCTGCTGACTATCGGCGTACTGTTAGCGGCCATTTCATCTATCATTTTGCTTGTATTCGGAGATGCTATTATCAATTTCTTGATTTCCTTTATCGGCATCAGCGAAGGCACCGGGTTTATTCTGCAAATCTCACGTTTAGTGATGGTCATTGTAATTGTTACCATTATTTTACTCGGCTTATATCGTTTTGCGCCCAATAAACGGCTTCCTTTCCGCCATATTTTACCTGGAACATTAACAGCAAGTATTTTATGGCTGGTAAGCTCTTTTGCTTTTTCCATTTATGTATCTAACTTCGGCAATTACTCTGCAACGTATGGAAGTCTTGGAGGAATTATCATTCTGATGATCTGGTTCTTCTTAACAGGTATTATTCTTCTGGTAGGCGCGTTATTAAATAGTATGTATCACCAGAAAAAAATAGATGATGCTACAGAAGCCAAAAAAGAAACGGCAAGCAGCAAGGAAGTCTAATGAAAAAACCAAAGTCGGTCTTCTTGATATAGAGGATCGGCTTTGGTTTTTATGATGGTTTAGAAAAAGTCTGCAAGATACGGGTGTTTTTTCTTAGGGAGATACGTATCCAGCTTTATCATATTTTTTAATTCACCTGAGATAAACGCCTGCTGGTAAAGCTGCTCCAAGGTTTGTTTCCCTAACAAAATCATCATTAATTGTTGAATTGTCACCGATGCTGTCACATTCTCTCCTGCCGTCTCCTCTGTTTTTTCTGCATAATGTGATCCGTTTTGAAAATAAATCTGATAAACGCCACTGTTTTCTTCCAAAACGCCATCTTCCACTTTCAATCTAAAGCTTTCTTCCTTTTCTGCCGGCGTCAAAAATGGATATACCTTTAGAAAGGCTTCTACATCAACAACTCTTGTCATAAAATATGGCTTTTGTTCTTGCTTTGCTCTCGGCTCTTCCAGAAAAAGCGGAAATAAATCATCATCCGGCAGTGTCATCTGTACTTCCTTTGCCATTGAATCATGATTAGCAATAAACTGCAGCAGCCGCTTTTTACTTTCCGGGGTAACCGCAGCCCATTCATCGATGTCCAGCTTACTATTCTTTACCTGATAACGGACATATCCGTCTGCCTTGCCCGCATCATCATAACTAATCACTGTAATTAATTCTTCTTTACTGAAAATCTTGTGCTCCCACCAATGATTATCGCGTACCAGCATCCCTGTATACTGTTCGGTATAAGCATGATAAACCTCTTTTAAAATCGCTTCTTCACCCTTTTTCATCCGACGCACACAGCCTGTTATATCCTTGTATTTAGGCACATGTTCCATTGGAATTGTAAACTGCATTTCATTGATGGTCATTTCCCAGCCAAACTTCCGGTAAAACGGGACACTGAATGGCGCCAAATAAGAAACAAGATAACCTGCTTTTTTCATTTCACCTAGAACGTGGATAAGCAGCTGCCGAACAGCTCCTTTCCTCCGATACTCCGGCCAAGTTGCCACAGAGGCAATGCCCCCTGTTTTGATAACCTTGCCATGGATACGTGTTTCCAATGGAATCAGATGGACCTTTGCAGCAAGATTTTCTCCTTCCACCCAGCCCCAAACTGTTTCATTCTTTTTTGCTTCTTTTTTCTTTTCTATTTCTCCTGGTGCGGGTGTAACTTGAAAGGCAAAAGCGGACAGATCATAAATTTCATCATTGGTTACTGGAATTTGTTTAATCATAACAGTCCTCCTCTTTGACGGATAAAATGAAACTTCATTCAGTGAAAATGATACGGGCGATTCCTCTTTTAAAGCCAATTATTTCTTCTGCTGGCGGTACAAATCAATCGATTTATACCCTTGAGACAAAATATCAAGCATTTGCTGTTTACGCTTGTCACGTGTTTTTTGCTGTTTCGCGGAAAAAAGATAGCGCGCCCAGTCTTTTTGATAGCCAGGTGTCAGACTCTGATAAAATGAAAGCACCTCAGGAAATGCTGCCAATAACGCTTCAATATCTTTCACATTCTCGGCATAATCTGCTACGCGCTGGCTCGACGAGGCGGATTTCTTCTCTTTTTGCTTCTCGCGTTTTAAGCCAATTACGGTAAACACGTCATCCATACTTACCATACGGGCAAATTTCAGATCACTTCCTGACACATACCCTTCTTCGTCCACCTTCATAGCGGGGAAAATCTCATCTCTATGGATAGAGGTTGTATACCGCTTATTTCCCTTTTTAGGGTAGGCAAAAAATAAATATCCTTTGGGAAGCAGTAATTGCTGCTCTAAAATTTGATTTGTATATGTAATCATCTCATCCAACGTTTCTACAAAAATAAATATCGCATCATGCTCTTGTTGCAATGCTTGATTTGATTCCGTGAATACACCATAGTCATTCGGCTGATTAATAACAGCCATACTGTTGTATTTATGAAGCTTTAATTTATCTATAATTGACATAATATTCACTCCCTGCCTTATGTAAATATATCATTTTTACCAAGAATCAAGAAAGCATATTGATGGGCAAATACGGTGTTCTCGTTCTTTTCTATTCAGTAAAGCACATTATCATTTTTCTCTAATTTCAAATGTTCAACCATAAAGGATACGAGTGTATCTAACGGGTTAATAATCGGCTTCGATGAATTACCCTCCACCTGCCGGGATGCCTCAACCATAGATAATTGCGCAACAGAAATAATTTTATTATTATCCTTTGTCATTTGATTTAAGAACTCGGAAATTTTTTGATTATATTCTTTTTTCATCCCCTGCATGATCAAGTCAAAAGTATCATAGATAATTTTAACTTCTATATCTAACGGTTGCTGATGACAATCTGCATGCTGCTTCAGACGTTCCATCGTCCCTTTAACAGTTGCAGGGTTTGAAAAAAGAATAACCTGAGGCTGATCTATCTGGCAAATGGAATCAAAAAAAGGTTCATCGATTTTTATAATCGGCACAGCTATAGAGAGCTGGTCTTTCTTTAAAAGGCCTATATAATTTGTACAAGTAATAAGGATGGCATCGACATCACATTGAGCCATCCACGCTATTTGTTCATTGACTTTCTTTTGAGCGTCGGATTCTTGGAATTTTTCATCAGAAGTAACTCGATACATTAATGCAGGATCAACAAAATGAATCAATTCGATATTAAATTCGGAAAGTACATCATCCAAATATTTTATATTGGAGTAATGAGCGTGTAAACATCCCATTCTTTTTCTCATCGTTATCCCGCCCCATCTTATTTTTTCATGCTGCTTACTTTACACGGAGTGATATTAAAAAGTCCCGGAATCAACCAATTGACTCCGGGACATCATAGCATTATTAAAAATCAAACATCTTTCTCACAAATTCATTAAAACCATTGTGAATGGAATACACCATCTTTATCCTTACGCTCATACGTATGCGCACCGAAATAATCGCGCTGCGCCTGGATTAAGTTAGCTGGCAGGTCCTCTGAACGATAGCTGTCATAGTAAGCAATCGCACTCGCGAACGTCGGTACAGCAACACCATGCTGCACAGCTAAAGAAACAACCTTACGAAGAGACGCTTGATATCCTTCAACAATCTCTTTGAAGTATGGATCGAGCATCAGGTTTGGCAGATCTCCATCGCGATCATATGCTTCTTTGATTTTTTGCAGGAAGTTTGCACGGATAATACATCCGCCGCGCCAAATCATTGCGATATCGCCATATTTCAAGTCCCAATTGTTTTCTTCAGACGCTGCACGCATTTGCGCAAAGCCCTGTGCGTAAGAAACAATTTTACTCATGTAAAGCGCCTGACGAATTGCTTCCACAAGCTCTTCTTTGCTCTCAGATACTTCCGTTTTAGCAGGACCGGAGAACACTTTGCTTGCTTTTACGCGCTCGTCTTTTAAGGAAGAAATAAAACGTGCAAATACAGACTCTGTAATTAATGGAAGCGGCACACCTAAGTCCAGGGCATTTTTGCTTGTCCATTTTCCAGTACCTTTTTGGCCCGCTTTATCAAGGATCACTTCCACTAACGGTTTGCCCGTTTCCTCATCCACTTTTGTGAAAATATCTGCTGTAATTTCAATTAGAAAGCTGTCTAGCTCTCCTTTATTCCACTCTTTAAACACTTCATGCAATTCTTTTGCATCTAAGCCGACCACATTCTTCATTAAATCATATGCTTCAGCGATTAACTGCATATCTCCATATTCAATTCCATTATGAACCATTTTCACAAAATGTCCTGCACCATTTGGTCCGATATACGTTACACATGGTTCGCCATCTACTTTAGCAGAAATTGCTTCAAAGATTGGAGCAACTAAATCATATGCTTCTTTTTGTCCGCCAGGCATCATAGAAGGTCCTTTTAATGCGCCTTCTTCCCCGCCGGATACACCAGTTCCAATGAAATGGATACCGGTTTTATCTAATTCCTCATTACGGCGCATCGTATTTTCATAAAGTGTATTTCCTCCATCAATCAACACGTCGCCGTCTTCTAAGTATGGCTGCAGGGATGCGATCGTTGCATCTGTCGCTGGTCCAGCTTTCACCATAAGCATTATTCTGCGGGGCTTCTCTAAAGATTGAACAAAATCTTCAATCGTTTCGGCACCATAGAAGTTCTTCCCTTTTGCTTCGTTTGCCATAAATTCTTCTGTTTTCTGGTAGGTACGGTTGAAAACAGATACAGCGAAGCCACGGCTTTCTATATTTAATGCAATATTTTTACCCATAACAGCTAAGCCAATAACACCAATCTCTTGCTTCATATATACTCGATCCTCTCTGCCTAAAAATTTAAAATGAACCTTTTCCTATTATAACGGATTTCTTCTAAAGAAACCAAGTCCCACGCTATTTTTTCTCAATACTATGATAACTTGGCCGATTTTTTGACAGAGAAAAATCACCAATCCGCAGCATCACATCAAACTGCGAATCGATGATTTTTCTAGTTACACACAAAGCTCCTTAGCATCCGCAAGGGCCTTGCGGCGGACAAGGATGATGCGGCTTTCCGCACATAACATGCTGTTCTTTAATATCATTTACAACAGATTCTGTATGAGGGAAATAGTGTTTGTGTGTTGTCATATGCTTATTAACATTTGTAGTGTGACTAGGATGGACATGCTTTACCTCAGTATTAGAAACGTTTGTTTTAACGTATTGCTTTGTTGGAGATACTTGTGTTGGGCCTTGTTGTGTAGGTGATACTTGTGGTGCACAGTATTCTGGCTGCATTTGTTGCTGCGGCATTTGCTGCATTGGCATTTGCTGTGGCATTCCATTGCAATTCCCATTCATCCCATTCATAGAAGCTCCTTGTACCTGTTGATTTTGGTTCCCCCAGCCTTGATTAAATTGTCCTTGATGATGTTTGTTACTACCTCTCACCGTAAAGGACCTCCTTTCCATTTCTTTAATCTTTCTCTATAGACTATGTGTCCCCCCCGTACTCGGTTTGATATAATAACCTATTTTTCAGGAATTTCTCTTGGATTCTTATTTAAGTGGCGATTCTAAAAAGGAACAGAGAGCTTTATTCTCCTGTTCTTTGTATGAGAGAGGGATTAGGATAAAAGTGTCAGATTAATTACATCCAAAATCGGGAAACTTTATACAATAGAAGCGTCATATTTAGTTCAGTTACTGGAGTGATATAATGGAATTTTTAACAGGATACTTACCAATCATGCTTGGCGTTGCCGCTATTCTCATATTAATAAGTATATTTGTGAAAGAGAAACGGATTGTTCCACCGATGGTTGTCAGTTCAATCAGCCTTATTTCTATCTTTATCAGTTATTTCTTTGAGGGGGAAGATGCCGCTCTTATCGGCAATATCAGTCTGGCTGCCTTTATCAGTTCCGTCATTGTTCTGATTATAATGACAGCTATTTCCTGGTCTCGTACACGTCCAAAAGCATAAGATTGGCTGCCTCCATCGGAGGAATTACAGCAAGTCCGGCTGTGAAAATATTGCTTAAACAAAAATCCCAGAATGTCTTCCGTTCAAATAATAGAAGACATCCTGGGGTTTGTTTGTTTCCAAATCAAAAGTGTAAACTATCGAAAGATACCTTTCAGGTTACCGCCAGCATTTTTTGGTTAAAACGCTTTGCAATTTCCTTTCCTATTTCAATCGAGCACGTTGCAGCAGGTGATGGCGCATTCAAT
>NZ_JBVFXI010000019.1:0-9070 GCF_055524595.1 Oceanobacillus sp. B139/18
CTTCCAATTATTTTGAAGAAGCTGTCCGTTTTGTACCATTTCATTCACCGTATGCCAATAGTGGTCTTTTTCTTTTTGTTTTCCTGTAAAATAGTTGTAGACAAAGCGGGAGCAGCCGATTGTCTTATGGATGAAGATGATTTGTTTTTTGTTCGGATAGATACGAAAACGAAATGCTTTTTTTACTTTCATAGCTTCTTACCTCCTCCTGTCCATTATATCAGAAGAAGGATGATTTTGGAACGTTTGTTCGATTTAGTGTTGGACAGTCGAGACACTCCAAAGCAATCTTTTGTGTATTGGAGATTCATCTCCCCCCTTACCTCTACGCGCTTGAAGAGGGAGTTTTCTCTCCTTTTTTTGATAAAGCCTTCTTTAATTACGAATAAAACCAATCAACAGAGCAGAAAGAAGAGATAAAATCCCGCAAATAAGCAGCGTTAATACCGAGCCTGTTTTTGCTAATAGTATTCCACCTAACGCAGGGCCGATGACAGTAGCAATTGCATCAGCTGCTTCAATATTGGTATGCGCTTTTAACAGATTTTCTCTGCCGGCAATGGCAGGAATCATTGAAGTAAACGCTGTTCTGCTGATTAAGGCAAGTAACCCCATTACGAACAGCAAGGAAGCAATAATTACTGCATTGACATTCTGTGTTGCCAGAAGAAAGACGAGCATAAAAATGCCTATTCCATATAAAAAATGACAAGAAGATGCAATTCTGACCTTATTCTTCGTTTCTACCCATGTTCCAATTGGGATGGCAAATAGAACCGTACCCAATTGCTGGGATAAAGCGACAAGGGCTGTAACTAGCGGCGAACTGGTTAGACCTAATACAACTAAAGGAATCAACAGCTCTCTAAACCTTCCATTTAAAATAGAAAGAAACTCTGAACCCCACATACGTCTAAAATCTTGGTTAATGAGTATCGATTTCAATTTAATTCTCTCCTCTTTAAGGGAGATACACTGCTTCCAGGAAATGCCTGAAAAAATTCCTATTTGCATATAACTGATATTCCTACCCGCCATAGTGCTTGTTCTGTTTTGTAGGTATCTCCCTGTTTCATCATTCCGTTGCATGTATGAAGAGAGATTGTTAAATTGGACAATCCATTTTATATAGCTCCTTATTTATTTTCTTTACACGCCCATGCATCTATCTCTACTTTAAATTGCGGACCGGCCAGCCCGGCAACAAAGACCATCGTTGTACAAGGAAGGTGATCCCCTAAAAATTCGCCAATTGCTTCTCTTCTTCTATCCGCATCCATTTCCCCGACAATATAAAAAACAAGCTTCGTCAGGTTTTCTACGTCCATATCCGCTTCCTGTAAATTGATGCGAATGTTTTCAAAGGCCATTTTTAATTGCTCCACGGAATCCTCTGAGACATTGCCTTCCACATCCATCCCTAACTGGCCCGACAAATTTAACCACCGTATGTCTCCGGAGACTTCGATTTGATGGCTATACGGAGCTAATGGTTTATGTACATCCTTTGGATTTCTGGATTCTATCACTTTCATTCCTCCTGCTATTCTATTATTTTTTTATTAGCTTAATTAACAAGAATAATTATTCAATATATCGATTTGCAGATTAATTATTATTTCGCGCATTTATCTGATAACATCAAGAGGAAAGCTTATTTAATAAAGAAATAAAGCGTTCCCCTCTATCTTTTTAACAGTCTTCTAATCAGATAAATAACAAGGACAACAGCTATCACCGTAATAATCATCCCTGGTATTCCGATATTTCCCATCATTTATTAATCCCCTTCTCTATTTCAATACGATTTAATTGTGAGAATTTTATATATTCTGTTCTTTCATGTTAACATATTCCTAGATGTTGTTGTAATTAGCTGGGAAAATACATTCTAAGAAATCTCAATATCCTTAAAACCTCCCAGTTTATTTGAATATATTTTTCAACATTCAATCCCATCCTGAAGTAAATACAATATGCTCCGCACTATCTAAACTTGGGTGACGCAGCAGCCCACTTTTTTCCGCAACCCTTAACGAAGGTATATTAGATGGACGAACTCTCGATATGATTGGTAATTCAGAAAGGTGTTCACGAGCTAAATACACAGAATATCTGGCTACCTCCGCAGCATATCCTCTTCACCAAACCTTTGGTGAAAATCTATAGTACAAGTTTAACACTTCGCGCCCTTGCCAATTTATATTTCTTACGCCTCCAATTCCTACTACATCCGAGCCCTTATGCTCAGAAATCATCCAATAACCACAGCCATGTGTTATCCAGTCCTTATTCCAAAGCTCTATCTTTTCCAGAGCTTCATCCATGTTTTTCATTGGTCCGGAAGGCCGGTATGTATTTGTTTTAGGATCTCCTTCAATCTCAAGGACAGCATAAGCATCTGCTTCTGATGGCTTTCGAAGAATTAGATTTTCTGTTTTTACTTGTTCAAAGACTTTTTTGATTAAAGCATTCATTATAAATTCCTCTCTTCTTATACAATATTGATTTTTATAATTCTAATTATTTAAATTGAAATGAAATGATACCATTATGCCCTCTTTATTTTTTTATTACCTCAAGCTGATATTAATTGCTCCCATATTAAAAGGCTATTTAACAAAGAAAGACCTGTGCCCATCTTTTACATAGCACAGGTCTTTCTAGACAGATTAGAAAATCTGACGTTTTTATTTATTACACCGACTGTATCGCTTCTTCAACAGCTGTCTGTCCGCCTACTGCGCGGAATCTCTTGCCGATGGTTGTATCATTTTTCAAGCTGGTATAAATCACTTTCGCAATATCTTCCCGAGGGACTTCTCCACGTTCCACATTGGCTCCAAGATTTACTTGATTGGTGCCAGGTTCATTCGTTAATAGTCCTGGATGAATAATGGTATAGTCTAAATCGGAGTTTAACAGCCACTCATCTGCATAGTGTTTCGCTACGACATAAGGTGCAAACGATTCAGGGGCTGATTGAATAGCTTCACGGCTGGTATCAAACGAACTGATCATGACAAAACGTTTAACATTCGCCTGTTCTGCCGCTTGAATGGTTTTCACCGCTCCATCCAAATCAATCATCAGGGTTTTATCCTTTCCAGTTTTCGGACCGGAACCAGCTGTGAATACAACCGCGTCCACACCCTCTGCTGCATTAGAAATTGTATCGACTTCATCCTCTAAGTTAACAACGGCCGTTTCCGCACCTAAATCTTTAAAATAATTCGCTTGTTCTTCCTTGCGAATCATCGCACGTGCCTGATCCCCATTGTCTTGAATCAGCTTGACCAGATGCTTCCCTATTTGTCCATTTGCTCCAACTACTAAGATATTCAACACACTCACCCTTTCTTTTTGACTTCTCCCTGTTTATTGTAAAGGTTTCAGAATGAGATGTTAAATAATTGGATTGTGTAAAAAAGCGTGCTGGGTAGTCAGCGTGATTTCATTTCGTCTGAATGCCTGCCCTGACGTTAATCCCATCCGCCAGATTAAACTAACAAAGCTACTTAAGGTTTTCTATTCATCTTATTCCCCCCTGCTTATACTCCTTCTCACGCCTCCCCCATACCAAAACCTAGTAAAAGCAAATAAACAAGTGCTCCCGTTAAGTTGAGAGAAATTATCAATCCAAATACGGCAACAACCTTTTTTTCATTCTTTTTAAAAAGAGCAGCTACACTTAAGATGATTGATAACGGAGCGCCAATAAATTGAGCAATAAGTATAGTTTGAGCTAATACTAATGGTTCTATATCAGCCACGGCAAACAATAATAGAAATAATAGTATAGGCAGCCCGAGTGATAGATAACTGATCCAAGAATACTTTTTCATCAAGAAAGCCTCCATTCTTCGTAAAGCCTGATAGATATTTCACAGAACAGCTAATTTAATTAAAGTAATATTATTCAAATTATTTTAACACAAAGCTGCTGATATAATCATGACTATTTTATTTACGTGCCCACAATCGCAAAAACAGGGCTTATCACTCCAAACAACATGGTGATAAGCCCTGGCTGCTATTTAATGATTGTATTGACCTGAATAAGCTCCGGCTTTGCCCCCAGCACTAACAGAAATACTTGTGAATAGGAAACTTGTTCTAAACGCTGCAGGATAGACAGCAATTTTTCAAAATCCTTTTGCTCTTTTAATAAATTCACTTCTTTCTGATAAAGGTGTATAACAGACTCCCGAATAAAAGGAGGTTTGGTTGCTTCTTCATTTCTTACTAATAGTTCCCCTAAATATTTGTAAGGAATCTGCAACTGTCTAGTCAGACTCACGATATGCTGTAAATGCTCATACAATTCTCTGTAATCCCTTTGAAGCTGGTCAAGCTCTTCCTCTATATGATATAAACTATTTATATTAACAAACATAGATATCTCCTCTTTCCCATGGTTTTTCCAAACCAATAATTTGTGTCAGCTCTTTACTGTGTTCTCTTCGCTTCCGGCGCATCGCTGCCCGTTTTTCGCCAGATTCATATAAGAATTTTTCTTCTGTTGATTCCGGTACAATGGGTGCTACTTTCACAGCCTTTTTGTTGCTGTCCAGGGCAACAAAGGTAAGAAAAGCAGTGGCAGCAATTTTTCTCTCCCCTGTAATCATATCCTCGGCAATCACCTTACAAAAAATCTCCATCGATGTATTGCCTGTATAGGAAACAAAGGATTCAATACATACCGAATCAGACTGACGAATCGGATGAAGAAAATCAATTGAGTCCGTAGAGGCTGTGACACATTCCTTCACTCTGGCATGCCTTCTTGCAGAAAGCGTGGCATTATTATCTAATTTCTTCATCAATACACCTCCAAAGAGGGTATTGTAATTATTTAAATCATTGATTAGCACTTGATCCGTACTAACTACTCTGCTTTCGTTTGGATGCTTATAACTGTTCATATTTCAAGTGTTCCCTTCCTTAATAAAATTGCTTTATTTTTACTCTATACTTATCTTAAATCCTATCGTTCTATAATAAAAATAGTTATTCTTGATTTGAACTATAGATGAAATCTATGGAAGCGCCATATTTAATTATTTTTGCCATCTTTAAACATCAATTGTTCCTGCATAAACTTCAGCCACTCTTTGGTAACAAAGGAGGTATAGCTATTCTTCTTCCAAATAATTGCTAATTGCCATAAAATCGAAGGATCCGCAATTTCAATACTGACAACGTCTTCCTTTAGCGTGTCAATAATACTTGCCGGGAGAATACTTACCCCAAGGCTTGCCGTAATCATCTGTTCGATAAAGTACCACTGTGAGCTCTCTGCAATCACCTTAGGAATAAAACTAGCAGTCTTACACGCCTCGGTTATACGATCATTTAAGATGAAATCTTCACTAAATAAAATAAAGTCATCATCCTTTAATTCAATAAGACTTACTTTCTCCCTCTCGGCAAATTTATGAGAGCACGGAACCACCAATTTCAACTGTTCCTCAAGCAGAAAAAATTGATGAAAGGTATCCGTATCTGTCGGCAGCACCGTAATACCGACATCGACCTCATCATTAATGATGCTCTCTTCAATCCGCTTACTGCCACTTTCTAATAATTCAAAGCTGATATCCGGATAGCTCTCATGAAACTCTCCAAGCGTGTGAATAAACAGCTTTACATTCATAATCGGAGGCAGACCTATTTTAATATGCCCCTGCTTCATTCCTAACAAATTATTCATTTCTGTCGGAAGATTTTCATATAACCGGACAATTTCTTTTGCCTGCTGCAAAAACGCTTTCCCCGCATCAGTAAGCACCATTTGCCGTTTATGACGGTCAAATAATTCCATTCCTAATTCTGCTTCTAGATCCCGTAAAAGCTTACTAATCGTAGGCTGTGAAATATACAGCTTTTCTGATGCCTTAGTCATGCTGCCAGTTTTGACGATTTCTATAAAATAAATCATGTGTTTTAGTTCCATTGTTTTGCCTCTTTCTTAATTAGGGTAGTTATTTTAAGTTTACCATTTTAAAGGTTAAGATAACCATTCAAGTATTGTGGATAGCCGCTGAATTTGGCGGAAGGCAGTTTTTCTAATTCTGTTGTAGAAGCCATTTCATTGGTTATATTGCTATTGTTAGCGACGGAAACTTTTACAAACAAAAACACGCTCTAACGTAACATTATTCTACGTTAGAGCGTGTTAAATATTTAAATTATCTCTCGAAAAAATCTACATCAAATTCATATTTTATATAAATCCAACAAAGAGCGTCCCACTGCATAGTCTTTGTCGTTACTAATCTCTTTTATTCTTTTGGAAGCTCAATTTCGAAATCGAGTTCTTCGCCTAAATCATCGTAACTTTCCGAATCATATGGAGCAGAAAATACTAATCGAACAGACTCTACGTCTTCTGCTTCAGAATTTTCAAGCATGTAATAGAAAGTATCGTTCGCTTTCGTTCCAGCCATCATTTCTCCGTCAATATGTCCGCTTAACCACAAATCAGGCTCAATCTGCTCTCCCGTACTTGTAGCCATTCTACCTTGTCCAGCGTAGAAAGTAACATCATTATCCGACGTGTTCTCTACGGAAACATCTACTTGAATATACTCGATATGATCCGTCTCCAGCATATCCGCTGTTTCTCCTTCAAAGCTAGCCTCAGCAGTAGCAATCTTATCAATCGTTAGAACAATTGGACCAGTTTCGAAAGTTTCGCCTTCTTCCCACATTCTATGTAGTGTGCGAGTACCGTCCTCTGTTTCTTCTGTTTCGCCCGGTTGTGGCGATTCCGAATCTTCCGTTTGCTCCTCTGTGTTACCTTTGTTTTCTTCTTCCGTGCTTTCTTCAGAATTTTGCGCGTCCTCTTCGCCTTCTGCTTCACTTCCACACGCAAAAAGAACCAATGATAGTAATAAGAATAATACCGTTAATAAAATCTTCTTCATTTACTAATTCCCCCCTATTTTTCTAAGCTCAATATGCTCACCCCTAACATACTACATTATTTCCAATAGAATGAAAAGATGTTTATTAAAGTCTATTTAAAATATTTTATCGCACTAATTCTTTTATGTGCTTTACATATCTACACGCACGATTTTAGTCGTGTGATTCGAAATCTAGAATATTACACTTAATGAATGCTTCCACAAATACGTTAAAATTGCGCCATAACAGATTTAACGGGGATTAATGACTACTGATGGCCGAGATCGAACTGACACTCCTTATGGAACACGGTTTTGAGTCGTGCCAAGGTATCTCGAAATGCTTAAACCTATATTTTATGCGGATAGAAGTCGATTAAACTTCGCCAAACTCCTAACCACTTCGCAAGATTTCCACCTCCACGACACATTCTCGCGTTCTTTGAAACGTCAATGTAAATCCCCTGTAAAATTATCCACCGATATGTTACGCTAACTCCAACGTGAAATTTACCATTAATGGAAAAGGAGTTCGTTTACATGGCGAAAGAGAAAAAGAAGATAACCCCTTCCCGTGCCATTATCGGAACAGCAATATGGGTTATCGCAATTGCATTTATCATAATTAACGTAACTAACCCGAACGACAATGACGAGGACGTAGCTAATGATTCCGTGAGTTCGGGCGAAGCAGCTTCCGAGGAACAAGCAGCGAGCGCAGAGGAATCCGTCGATCCTACAGATACTGCGGAAGATGAAAACGAAGAAGAAAATGTATCATCTAATGAAAGAAGAAAGTATTCAGAAGAAACCGAACAACGAGTTATTGACTATTACAACGAACTTATTGTGGAAACAGACGGGCTTATATTAGAGATTTCTCAAGAAGATAATTACGACCAAATTTACGTTATGCTGACTGACGAATTCAAGTATCTAGAGGAAACTGATCAACAAATTATTGTAGACGAGTTAGGTAATAAAATAGAAAACTTTACAAGAGCAACACTGTTTGCAACGCCAGCGAGCGATTTCCTATACGTATACTTCGTTGACAGCCACGGTAATCACCTTGCGGAAACTGGCCATTTCGACAAAGGATGGTCAGTCAATTAAATCTACATAGAACCTACCAGAGCGCTAATATTAACGGATTGACGTTTTTATTCAGCATAAATTCCCAGCATATTTACATTGATAAATGCTCATACTTAAGTTCTCTATAAGTAGTATCTTCGATGGAAAGTGCCACTATAACCAGAGTAACTCAAGTCGTTCAGATAAATGTACATTTTATACATCGCCCACTACTCTCCCCGTGCGTTTAATTAAGCTAATCTAGTCGCTCAATATTGAGTATGTCAGTTGGTTCTCTACGAAAAAATCCCCGTTAAAGCTGCATCTCAACAGCTTTAACGGGGATTAATGAATACCGGTGGTCGGGGTCGAACCGACACTCCTTACGGAACACGATTTTGAGTCGTGCGCGTCTGCCAATTCCGCCACACCGGCATGTGTTTGGAGGCGGTAACCGGATTTGAACCGGTGATAAAGGTTTTGCAGACCTCTGCCTTACCACTTGGCTATACCGCCATTTATTTTAGAGCGGAAGACGGGATTCGAACCCGCGACCCCCACCTTGGCAAGGTGGTGTTCTACCACTGAACTACTTCCGCAAAAATGGCTGGGCCACCAGGATTCGAACCTGGGGTACACGGGATCAAAACCCGATGCCTTACCGCTTGGCTATGGCCCAACGATTCTATTATTGATTTATGTAGTATTAAATAAAAAAGGGGCGACCGGTGGGGATCGAACCCACGTGTGCCGGAGCCACAATCCGGTGCGTTAACCACTTCGCCACGACCGCCATATTGGCAGGGGTAGTAGGAATCGAACCCACATCAAAGGTTTTGGAGACCTTCGTTTTGCCGTTAAACTATACCCCTATGATATTTTATAAATGGTGGAGGGAGTAGGACTCGAACCTACGAACCCGATGGGAGCGGATTTACAGTCCGCCGCGTTTGGCCAACTTCGCTATCCCTCCACTAAATGAAAGGTGGCTCGGGACGGAATCGAACCGCCGACACAAGGATTTTCAGTCCTCTGCTCTACCGACTGAGCTACCAAGCCAAATCTTATTTCAAATGTTTAAG
>NZ_JBVFXI010000002.1:0-631691 GCF_055524595.1 Oceanobacillus sp. B139/18
TGTTTCAGGATCTGTCGGTTCTTCTCCCGGCTCTCCTGGTGTTTCAGGATCTGTCGGCTCTTCTGATTCTGCTTTCACAAAACCAAAGTCTAATGTTGGATCATGTTCTCCGTCTTCTGTTAAATGTCGAGATATTGCAAACCATATAGATGAGTCAATTGAATTATCATTGCCCACTTCTTCCAAGGTTGGGACATATCCTTCCAAGGCTTCTGCGGATGCTTCACGATCAATTCGTACAATGTACGTTTTATCGATTGGCAGATTTTCAAAGATATAATATCCATTTTCATCTGTGGTTACTGGTCCTACTGGATTTCCGTAGACGTCTGTTACTGGATTTCCGTCTTTATCTTCAATCGTTAAGACGACTCCTGGGAGCGGAATATCCGTTTCGTCTTGCAGGCCGTCTTTGTTCACATCAATCCATACATAATCCCCTACACTTACTTTTGCCGGGCGATTAGTGATAGTGAATCCATCTGCCGCATTTCCTTCTACATTATCCGTTACATACCCGTTAACAGCTGCTTCTTCCACTGTATAGGTAATCTCTGCTCCAGCTGCAAATTTAGGCATATTTGTAAACTCAAATGTCCAACCCGTGTCCGCAGTGATTTCTGCTGAATCCACTTCTTCTCCATCTGCTAACAAACTAACAGTGATGGAATCTGGGCGTTGTTCAACATAATCATTGTCATCCCAGATTTTCGTTCCTTCTAAATCAATCAACTCTGGCTTATGCGTATTCGTAATGACGTAGCCGTCCTCCGCATTTCCAGTTGTTTCTGCCTCATAACCGTCAACGGCTGCTTCTTCCACCGTATACTCGATTAATTCGCCGTTTTTAAATTTATCCAAGCCCGTAAAATCTGATTGCCAGTTATTTAATTCATTCAATTCGATGAAATCTATTTCTTCCCCATCAGCTAGTAAATTCACTGTAATGGATGCCGGACGAATGCCATCCTGGTTTTCCGCATCCTCCCATGCTTTAGAAACATGAACACTGGTTTGTGCCGGTTCATGATGGTTGGTTAACAGGATATTTCCATGGTCGGCATCATTGACAGAGACTTCATAGCCTTCTGGCACAGATACTTCTTCTACGGTGTAGTTAATTTCTTCACCGCCATTTTGGTATGCATCCAGTTCAGACCATGTATGCATCCAGTCATTTTCTGCAGACAGAATAACCGTATCGCCAACTTCATTTTCCCCTGCATATAATTGAACCTCAATCTGTTCAGGGCGAATGCCGTCTTGGTTATCATTGTCGTTCCATCCTTTTGAAACAGTAACCGATGTTTGTTCTGGCGTGTAAGCATTAGTGACAGTCACACTGCCGTCATCACCGGTTTCCAGTTCGGTTGAATACTCCGCAACGGAATCTTCCGTCACACGATATCCAATTTCTTCTCCATTACGATTTTTCGGCAAATCTTCAAACGTATGGGTCCAACCGTTTTCTTCATTCAATTCAGCTGTTCCAACAATTTCCGATGCATCATTGATGACATTTACAGTCACGCTGTCTGGGCGGACCCCATCCTGATTCTCTGCATCATCCCATACTTTGGTAACAGGAATTTCAACTGTATCTGGTGTACGGTTGTTTGTAATCAACACGTTTCCATTAACTTTTTCTACAGTTGGCTCCTCATAACCTTCTGGGACATTTGTTTCTTCTGCCGTATAGTTGATTTCCTGACCGCCGTCTTGGTAAACATCTAATTCTGTCCAAGTATGCTTCCAATCATTTTCTGATGATAAGCGAACAGGTTTGTTAACAGGTTCTCCATCAGCGAATAATTGAACGGTTACATGTTCTGGTCGGACGCCATCTTGGTTATTGCCGTCATCCCATCCTTTCGTAACAGTCAAGGATGTTTGTTCTGGCGTGTAGCTGTTGGTAATGACAAATCCATCTGCTTGTTTTACAGCAGTTGCCCCGTAGCCTTCGATGGCATCTTCTGTAATACGGTATTGGATTGCTTTCCCATTATCATATTTCGGTAATCCTTCAAACACATGAGACCATTCGCCATTTTCATCTGCAGTTACTTCTGCTGTCTGGACAATTTCAGACTTTCCATTGATGACATGAAGCGTAATACTCTCTGGTCTGTTTCCATCTTGGTTATTGCCGTCATCCCATACTTTTGAAACTGGAATATCAATTAATTCCGGCTCATAGCTGTTGGTAATCGAAATTGCTCCGTGATTTTCGTCATTTATATCTGACTCATATCCTGCTGGAACATCGACTTCCTTCACTGTATAATCAATCGGTTTTCCGCCATCGCGATTCGCATCTAAACCAGACCATGTGTAGGACCAATTATCTGCTGCTGTAATGAGCACCTCATTTCCTAAGGCTTCTCCGTCTGCAAGCAATTGGACGCGAATGCTGTCTGGACGCTGACCGTCTTGATCATTTTTATCATTCCAGAATTTATTGACGGTAACAGAAGTCTGCTCTGGCGTATGTTCATTCGTTACAGTAAATGTTCCATTACCATTATTGGAAATAGAAGTGGAATAATCTTCTACTGTATCCTCTGCCACGCTGTACGCAATTTCTACGCCATCACGATATTTTGGTAAGTTCTCAAAAACATGTGACCAAATTCCATCGTCATCAGCTGTTATTTCTTCCGTTGCTACAACGTTAGAACGATCATCATAAAGATGAACCGTAATGCTTTCCGGTCGTGCTCCATCTTGGTTATTGGCATCTTCCCATGCTTTTTCTACTGTAATATCCGTCATTTCCGGCGAGTAACTGTTTGTGATGGTATAGCCATTTTCAGTACTTCCACTAACAGTACTTTCGTATCCAGCCGGCACATTTGATTCTGCAACAGTATAGTTAATCCGCTCTCCATTTTGGTATTCATCTAAACCGGCAAACGTAAATTCCCAATTATTAGTTTCATTCAAAATGATGAAGCGCTGTGTTGCTTCGCCATCTGCAAACAGACGTACTGTAATGCCGTCTGGGCGGGCGCCATCCTGGTTATTTGCATCTTCCCATACTTTTTCTACCGGGATATCTACCGTACCTGGTGTATAGCTGTTTGTGATAACAAATCCGTTTTCTGCATCTCCGGCAATATCACTCTCATACTGCTCTGGTACGTCTATTTCTACAACGGTATAAGTAATCTTATCTCCGCTATTATCCAGCTCCGGTAAATCTGTAAATGATCCTTGCCATTCATTTTCATTGCTTAGCGTGATATTTTCCGTATCAGTCTCCTCACCATTTGCAAATAATGCAACTTCAACGGATTCAGGACGATTGCCATCCTGGTTGTTCGCATCCTCCCAAGCTTTCTCCACTGGAATTTCAGTAGTTGGAGATACGAATTCATTTGTAATCGTTAATCCATCTTCGGAAACAGATTTTTCATAGTTTTCTGGGACAGTTACTTCATCGACCGTATAGTTATACTCATTACCCTCGATATCAGTTTTATCCAAGTCCGTCCATGTATATTCTGTTTCACCGTCTTCCAAGGTTACCGGATTTCCAACTGCTTCTCCATCTCTGGATAATTGCAGTTCAATGGATTCCGGGCGATGATTTTCGCCGCCTTGCCATTCTTTCGTGCCTGTTACATTAATTTTTTCCTTGGTGTTTTCGAAATTAACCTCATGAACGATTTCATTTTCACCATATGGCTCATCTACATTAATTTCGATTTCTTTATCGGATAACACGTAGCCATTTGGTGATTCAATTTCTACCAAGATATAGGTCCCTAAGAATAAGTTTCCTACTTCTAAAATACCATTCTCAGTAGTAAATTCGCCCATTAATACTCTCTCTTCATTTACAACTCGATATAATTCAAAAGTTGCTCCTGAAGATTTGATTACTTCTTCAGTAGCTGAATCAACTTTAGAAAGTTGGATAGCTCCACGATCTATTCGGAATTCTCCACCAACCCATGAAAATTGTCTTGCTGAGATTTCGTTTGTTTCTCTCGTTACTGTCTCAATTTCTTTCCCCTTAAGGTCTACTGTATTATTAACAGTTTGCCCATTTTCGGCAATAACGATAGTGGTATAAGTGATTGTTAGAGCTTCCGTTAAATCCTCATCAAAAGAGATATTTAAAATTGTTTGGCCATCTTCAGTAGTTTCTGTTTCAAGCGTATAACCAATCTCTTCACCACTACTTGTAACAATAGTCAAGCTGTCTTCTACAAATGACAGACCAGCACTAATTGTATCTGTAAGTGTTGCATCACTTATTCTTGAAAGGCTTTCATTAGCAGTGATTTTCCATTCAAGTTCTTCACCAATATAAACTTCGCTTACATCAGGCAGAACTTCTTTATTCAACACGTTATCCCATCTGTCATAATGCACAGATGAAGAATAAGGATATTCTACTTCTTCAGTTGTTACTTCCGCATGGTTTACATAATTTTCTTCTGAAATGTCTGGAACTCTTGTTTCAAACTGAATGACATATCTTTCAGTTACTTCACCATTAAAGTTAACAGTAAGTTCATTACCCTCAACTTCTACAGTATAATCATCATTAAGAGTTAATTCAGTATCAGTAATTGTTGTATTACCACCTGCATCTACTTCATAAACAGATACTGTGATACTGTCTTCAATGATTTCTCCGTCATAACCTAATGTATCAGTAACTGAAACATTTTCCCCAAGATTATGCTGATGATAGTTAAAGTACACTTGCCAAGCGATTCTTCTATCAGATGCATCGGACCAACTATCTGAATCAACAAGATTCCCTTCTTTAAAGCCACTATTCCAAGCATTTTCTATTACACGTTGGCTAGCATCGTCTTCTTCGTTAATTTCACGATTATTTTCCGTTGTTCCTTCAAAATGTGCGTGGTTTCTATAAAGACCAGCTTCATCTTCATTAGAATGAGGAATCAATGAATTTCCGTCTTCATCCACAAATTGCTCGTCATAAGAAGTAGTATAGTTCACTACTAATTCTGCTTTTTCTATTTCCCGATTGAATACAATTGTAAAGCCATTTTGGTATCCACCCTCAATTGGAGCAAGTGTATAATCTTCTCCTGAAACAAGATTTTCATTACCAAGAGTAATTTCAACTGTCCCTGGCAATAAGATTAGCCCATCATTTGTGAAGGTATCAGTAATGGTAAAACCTTCATTGATGTCTTCTCTCGTAGGATCGACATTTAAACGCCAATTAATTGTTTTCTCATTATAGTTAATTCCATCAAAACTCTTTTGATACGTATTTGCATGTGGACGGATTGTAGCATCTCTATCTTCGCCACCTTCACCAACACCGTCACCTTCCATACCTACAGTGTTTGTAAATGCATCCGCATTATTGAAATTATCAATACTAGTCGTATATTCAATTGTAATTGTTTCCGTACCAACATCTGGCAAATCAATTGTTAATAAGCCATCTTCTTCATCATGAGTCGCTCCAGGGAATTCATTACCATTTTCACCTGTAATTGTAATGTTTGTTAATGTTAATCCCTCTGGTAATTGGTCTGTTACGGTAACATCGCCCAATAGATGTTTTGCTTTGTTTACAGTAACTTTCCAAGTAACTGTACGATTTTCATAATCAATGTTGCCCGCTTCTACTTTCTCAAGAATCGGGCCTCTATCGAACTGAACTGTTGCGTCATCATCGTTCAATTCTTCATCACCATCAAAAAGAATGGCTGTATTTGTGAACCCATTATTCTCTTGGTATTCACCCTCATTAACTTCTGACCAATTAATTTCAGTCAGGTAAGTGATTGTATATGTTTGATCTGGGCTTACTTGACCTAATTCGATTGGGAAGTCATCAGCTTCGATACCAGAATCTCCACCATTTAAAGAGATATTAATAGATCCTGGAACAATTTTTAAACCGTCTGGTAATTGATCCTCAACCCTGGCATCATCAATAGACATACCATTTTCATTAACGATAATGGTCCATTCAATCTGGTCACCCGATTCTGAATCAACTCGATTTCCTTCTTTCTGGATCGGATTACTTCTTTCACCTCCAGAAACGGTTGCTTGTGCTTCCAAGTCAATATTATCACTTACAAATGTCGCATCATTGGTGAACTGTGCTACATTAATATCTTCAATTGACGTTGTATAATTGACCTGATACCCGCTTCTTCCATCGATAGAATCGAATGTCATTTCAAACCCATCGCCAGTAAGAGTTGGGGCGTTAAAATCGTCAATTGGATTTCCTACGATTTCATTACCATCCACATCGATAGTGATTTCTCTAACTTCAAAATCACGTGCTTCGCCAAGACCGTTTGGAATAACATCGGCCAGCATTCCATTCTCTATTGCCTCGTCAGCACCATTCACAATATTAACTGTCCAATAAACTTCTTTTGCATTGACAGGGCTATCCGTATGACCGGATTTATCTAAATCTGTATTAACTTCTGTCGGTGTAACTTGAACAGTTAAATCTCTTTCACCATCGCCATCAAAATCAATCTCTTGCTCCCATTCCTCAGTGAATATTTCTCGGTCAAAATTTAATTGGAAACCTACGTATCCATTTTGAACACTTTGATCCTCAATGTTCTCATCGAATGTAAAAATCAATTCACCATCATTAATGGTAAATGTTCCTACTTGGGTACCTTCTACCATTATAGGTTGATCTGGCGTATTTACCCAATGTAGAAATACATCTGGCAATGGCATAGATGCTGTATCTCCAGCTTGAATGGTTTCATCTGTTTCCCAGCTATATTGAACCTCATAAGTTCCATCAAAATCAACTTCATGACCGTCTTCAACATTTTCACCATCTAGTCTAAACCACTCAAAGGTAAAGATATTCCCTAACTCAGCCTGAGGTCCAACCTCAGATGCAGCAGAAGGCGCAATATTTTCTTCTTCAGCCGCTTCTTCCTCTACGGCTTCCTCGGTCCCTTCTTCTTCAGCCTCTTCTTCCTCTACAGCTTCTTCGGTTCCTTCTTCTTCAGCCGCTTCTTCCTCTACAGCTTCCTCGGTTCCTTCTTCTTCAGCCGCTTCTTCCTCTACAGCTTCCTCGGTCCCTTCTTCTTCAGCCACTTCTTCCTCTACAGCTTCTCCGGTCCCTTCTTCCGTTGACCCCTCTTCTACAGCTTCCTCAGTGGTCTCTTCTCCTTCAACAACTTCTTCTTCCTCTTCTAAAGGCAATTGCAGCTTCAATGTACCCTCAGCTTCTGAATGCTCCAGTGCCGATTCATTAAACGTGACACGAATTATATCTTCTGTTGTTTCAAAGGAGGCAATTTCCACCTCTTCCCCTTCCGAAGATATTGTGCCCTCCTGTTCGATTAATGCTACAGGAGAATTAAAATCTACAGGCTGGTTTACATCTTCTAAATCATAGTCTGCAAGCGACCAGTCTATATGTAGAAGCCAACCATCATCTTCCTCGGAAAAAGATCCTTCAGAAATGCTTTCAAAATCAAAGAACGTATCATTTTTGTTTTCTTCTGCATACGCCATTTGTATAGGTGCAATACCTGTTACAACGGACTGCATAACAAGAAGAAAAATCATAAATATACTGGCTCTTTTTGCTCTTCTCTTCAATTATTCCAGTCCTCCTTTTTTATTTAGTTTTTAATCACTGCTGGAATACGGAAAACCGACACCTCCTAATATCTCTGTATCTTTAAAATGATTTCTATTCTGCTGAAAAGCATAAAAGAACGTGTTCTAATAGATGAATAGATGATTGCTATTCACAAAAACGCTCTGACCTTAAACTTATTCAACTGACAGAAACATTTTAAAGTTTCATTTGACTGCACACTCATCCTCTAATCCGTACCATTTTTCTAGTATTCATGAAGTAAAATTTCAATTTATCCCGTTATATTAGAAATGAGCTTTTGTAGTCATTTTTATCATAACTTACGGAGTATACCCAGAAAATAGTATGTATATATACAAATTCTATACAGCCTGATAATCCAGAAATATACCAATATCTGTATGAAACTAACTAAAGATACCTTCCTTCTATTAAGCAGATAAAACACTTAATAAAAGGAAGGTTCCATGAATGTACATCTTATTCTGTTGGAGGCAAGTCCACCTCAAAAAATACTTTCAATCCTTGCTCCCTCAAGCTTACTATCTGCAGCCCCTTCCCAAAATGCTGATGCAATCGTTTATCCACATTAAAAATCCCAACACTTGATTTACTGTCAGATTCTCTGTTTAAAATGGTTTGCATTTCCGCTTCTTCTATACCTGCCCCATCATCCTCCACCGTAATCGTTGCTTTGTTTCGGGAGATATTTTTTATACATCTGATGGTGACGGTTCCTTTGCCCTGTTTGTTTCGAATACCATGCTGTACCGCATTTTCCACTAATGGCTGGATGGAAAGGAATGGAACATAGATCTCCTCTTCATCTTCCAGATCCCACTTCACCTGTAAAGCTTCGCCAAAGCGTACCTGTTCAATATACAAATAGGAGCGGACGATATTTAATTCTTCCTTCAAGGGGACCAGCTCTTTCATATGCTGAAATTGAAATTTACTTCTCAATAAATTACTTAATTCGTTCAGGAGTCTTCTCATTCCTTCTACGTCTAATTCGCTTAACGCCATAATAGAATTCAATGTATTAAATAAAAAATGCGGCTGTATCTGTGCCTGCAGCCAAGAGGTCTCCATCTGTACCTGCTTCTCGGCAACACGCTTCAATGTTACCAAAGAATCCATACGTGCTTTCAGTTCAACCGGTTCGACAGGCTTGGTGATATAATCATTTGCCCCGGCTAAAAAAGCTGCCTGTATATCCGTTGTTCCTCCGGTAAGCAGCAGGACAGGCAATTCTGTCAGAGAAAAGCGTTCCCGAATTATTCTGGTAAGCTCATATCCTGATATTTCCGGCATCATTACATCTGAAATAACGAGATCCCACTCCCGCTTTTTCATTTTTTCCACAGCCTGTTTAGCGCAGGAAACAAATACCGGCTGATATGCATCATCGGGAATAATCGCCTTTAAAGCCAACAAACTTGACGGATTATCATCGACAACCAGGACAGATGGCATCTGAGCATTCTTTTTGTTTGGCTGTACTGTTTGTTTCTTATCTTCTTTCGGCACCGGCTTTTCTACTGTGCTTTCAAAGGCCAATGCTGCCGCTTCTTTCCTTGCCAGTGCTAACGTGAATGTAAAGGTTGTCTTTTCTCCTTTTTTAGAAGAAACTTGGATTTTCCCGCCATGAAGTTCTACTAACTGTTTCGTAATATTTAATCCTAATCCAAAACCGCCTTCTGACATTTTATTTTCCGGGTGCCCCTGTTCATAAGGCTGAAAAATGCGCTTTTGAATCTCCTCGCTGATTCCGATGCCTGTATCTGTTACTTGAATTTCTGCGTCATATTCTTTGATAGAAGCAGAAACTGTGATTGAACCTTGATGGGTAAATTTAATAGCATTTCCTATCAGATTAAACAAAATTTGTTTCACCCTATTTTCATCTGCATATACCGGAGGAAAGTCTTTAGAAATCAGATTGACGATGGGCACATTCTTTAAATCGGATGAAAAACGCAATGCATCAATAATCCCTGTGATAATCGGATTCAATGCAATCACCTGTCGATTTAAACTTGGTTTATTAACCTGTAAGTTTCTAGTTTCCAATAAATCTGCCAGCAGCAGATTCATTTGCTGCCCTACGTTCAAGACGGTATTCAATTCCGTCATGCTCTGTTTGGACAAATTTGTTTCTTCCCTGTCCCGCACCGCCTTGGAAAGCAATAATATACTATTTAAAGGATTACGGAATTCATGAGATGTATTTGCCAGAAATTGATCTTTTTCCTCATTCACTTTTTTCAATCTCTCCGCTAAATCTTTTGTCTCCTTATGCTTTTGAAAATATCTCTGAAACCAGACAATCGTATAGCAGGTTACTGCCATTAACATATCAAACGGATAAAAAGTCAAATAAATACTTTTTCCTGACCATATATAATTCCATATCCCATGGTTGGAAATTGCAATAAACCCAAGGAGCATAAGATTTTTCGCCTTTGGATTATTCTTAAACATCAGAATAATCGAAGTGCTGGTAACAACTACAGTAAAAAAAGCAAATATATTATATATGGGGCGAAGCGCTAAAATTTGCGGCATAGGCAAAAAGATAGTGACCACAGCTAATACTGCCATCCCCCATTGAAAAAATGGAAAGATTTTATTCCAATAAGGCAGCTTTTGATGATCGGTACATTGAACCAATGCATAAAAAATGATTAAATACACCGTATGGATCATCCAAAATTCTAATTCATAATTCAAATTAAAAAATTGCTGCAGCAATTTTTCACCAGTATAAAACAAAAAACCTGAAAATAAACTAAAGGCCAGCAACGAGAAAGAAAGTACTTTTCTATCTCTTCCCCCAATAAAATAAATAATCAAGGTGTATACCGTATGCATGAACAGAATAGCTGCAATGACAACTTGTGAATAGTTTGTGAGCTGTACTTCTCTCGTAATCGTTTCATCTGTCCCAAACCGAAGCGAGAGATAAATACCGCCATCTCTGCTGTCGATAAAATTGGCAGCCTGAATGACAAGATCTATATTTCCATTTTCATCCGCTGAAAAAGTCACTGTTTTAGGCATAATATCCGCAACATACGCAGCTTCTGTTTCCGCCAACCGACCCGTCTCCGCTACTATCTGTCCATTCACATAGATTTCCGATGATGTACGGATGTTTGGTATGTATAATTTAAAATTCCGGTCATCCTCCGGCTGTACCCTTACCTGCAGCCTATAAGTCCCATAACCAAAAGGAGAGCCCAGATTATTCTTCCAGCCGTGGGGCACTTGAATTGTTTCCGGCACTTCAGCAGAGAAGACATCATCCTGCATCAAAAAATGCGAGGGATAAAACTCCCACTCCCCGTCCAACAGCATCGATTGCCCTTCTTCTACTTCCCATGAGCTTAAATCAAGCTTTCCTTCTTGAATATCGGGAGTTATATTTTCTTGAAATAACCCTGCCCAAATTAGACGCAAAACTGACAAACTGATTATACAGAGAATCACAAAAATTCCCGATCGGATAGTATCCCGCTTCATTTATATCAACTCTTTTTCATGGATATCTCTAAATCCATGATTTTTCTTTTACAATCTCTGCCGCTTCCGCATCAAAATCGGTTAAACCTTTTAATTTTGAAATATTGTAGGAGGACGATTTCTCATAACGATGCAGATATGCTGACAATCGAATGATAAGCTCCAGCCATAAATCTCTCAGTATTTTTCTCTCGCTAACAGCCCAAAGGTAATCAAGGCCGGCTAAATACTCGTCTTGATACGCGTCCAGTACTTTGAAGTACTGCTCGGTATTTATGTTCTCTTTTTTTAATAAATCATACGCTGCAAGCTTAAATTCTCGCGACTGAATCTGTACATCATAATCGATATCAATTTGATAAAATTCTTTTTGACTGATAATTTTAATAGGTGCGTCTATTTGCTGCATGACCTTTCTAATCTGATATACCGTTGTATACAACTGAGCATTCGCTTTCTCCCAGGGAAGGTTACTCCACAGCAAATCAATCAATTCACTTTTCCGGATAGTATCTTCATGATGATGAATAAAATAAGCAAATAATTCTTTTGCTTTGGACGTTCTCCATTTTATATCAATCCGCTTATTCCCTTGGTATATTTGCAAAGCTCCTAAATCCCTAAGGACGGTCGTCCGGTTTTCAACTGCTTTATCCTGATCTGTCATCTTTCTTTCAATTATCCGCTGTACAGTTATAGCTAAACGTTCCTGTTTTACAGGCTTTAATATGTAGTCTACTGCATTTAGTTCAAAAGCTTTAATCGCATAATTATCATATGCCGTAACAAAACCAATATGTAAGGAAGGATTGATGTTTAATAGCTGTTCCGCTAAGTCTGTGCCTTTCATAGCAGGCATATGTATATCTATAAATACAGCGTCTATTTGTTCAGTCTGAATATGTTGAATCAAGTCTTCTGGATTCATATATTTCCCTGAAACATGCACTCCTTCTATTTTACGCAACAGTAAATCCAAATATTGTAATGCCAAAGGTTCGTCATCAATAATAGCAATTTGAAGCATAGAATCTCCCCCTGATTATTTATCTTTTAGTATTTCTAGCATATATATATTCAAGGATACATGATGATAAATAGTAGCTATCTGATTTTTTTCTATACAAATTCTATACAAACGCCTGCGTTATCATCCATACTTCCAGTTGTCTTTCCCCTGCTTCAGCTTTCAAAATATGATTATGAAATTTTCTGTTATTTCAATAATATCCTATTACGCGATATAAATTTGCTTTTTATAGAAGTTTTATACCGGTATTAAATGGAATAAATAATTATTTATTGCTGTTTCCACTTTTCAAAATCCGAACATACGATAGGATGAGTAAATAAAGCTTCATCCGACAGGAATACTTTTCTTTCCGGACGAATGAAGCTCTTTTTTACTATTACCTTACTTATCAGGTACTTCTATTTCAATGAAGGCGGCAGAATACCCCACACTGAATATATTATATATCTATTTCAAAGGATACGCTCGTTCCCTTATTCAAAGAACTGATAATGGTTAATCCTTTCCCGTAATGCTGATGCAATCTTTTTTCTACGTTTAATACACCTACTCCTGATTCGCTATCCGATTCTCCTTTTAAAATGTTAGGAATGTCTGCTTCATCTATTCCTGCCCCGTCATCTGTTACGGTAATCACTGCTTTGGAGCGGGCAGGATCTTTTTGAAAGCTTATGGTCACCGTTCCTTTTCCCTGTCTGTTTCTAATTCCGTGCTGAACCGCATTCTCCACTAATGGCTGGATGGATAGAAAAGGTACATTGACTCCCTCCTGTTCATCCAGCTTCCATTTTACCTGCAAAGCTTCTCCAAAACGGACTTGCTCAATAAATAGATAAGAACGAACAATGTTTAATTCTTCTTCTAAAGGTATCAGATCCTTCATTTGCTGAAACCGAAATTTACTTCTCAAGAAATTGCTGAGTTCATCGAGAAGCTTGCGCATTGCCTCTACATCCCACTCACTCAAGGCCATAATCGAATTCAGTGTATTAAACAAGAAATGCGGCTGTATCTGAGCCTGCAGCCATGCGGTTTCTAATTGTAATTGCTGCTCAGCAACACGCTTCATTGTGATTAAAGAGTCCATCCGGGCTTTCAGCTCGACTGGCTCCACAGGTTTGGTAATATAATCATTTGCTCCGGCCAAGAAGGCCGCCTGAATATCAGTATTTCCTCCGGTCAGCAGCAGGACAGGGAGTTCTGTCAGGGTATAACGTTCTCTAATCATGCCGGTAAATTTATAGCCTGATATTTCCGGCATCATAATATCGGAAATGACTAAGTCCCAGTCCCGCTTCTTCAGTTCTTCGAGCGCTTGCTTCGCACTGGTCACCGTCATCGTATCGTATGCATCTTCTGATAAAATGGAGTTTAATGCTAATAAACTCGCCGGGTTATCATCAACCAGTAAAACTGCCGGAGTCTGACCGTCATGTAATCGTGTTAATTCAGCATCTGCCTTTTCCGGATACTTGACATCCGTTTGTTTCGTCTGATTAGATAGCTGTACAGCTGATTGCGGAGAGGCTAATTCTAAAGTAAACGTAAAAGTTGTTCCCTCCCCTTCTTTCGAGGAGACCCAAATACTTCCTCCATGAAGCTCAACCAGCTGTTTCGTAATACTTAATCCCAGCCCGAATCCGCCCTCCTGCATTCCACTTGTTGCATTATCCTGTTCATAAGGAAGAAACAACCGTTTTCGCATTTCTTCATTGATTCCAATACCTGTATCCGTCACATGGATTTCCGCATACTTTTCTTTTTTTGCTGCGGATATAATGACTTCTCCCTGACTCGTATATTTAACAGCGTTTCCTGCTAAATTAAATAAAATCTGCGTTACGCGATTTTCGTCCGCATAAACTGCTGGAAATTCCTTAGGTATCTTATTGACCATTTGCAGCTGCTTCATATCTGATGAAAGCTGTAATAAGTCCAGGACGCCGGTTGCAATAGGCTCCAGGGCAACTGCCTGCTTGTTCAACCGCGGTTTCGTACGATTTAAATTCCTCGCTTCCAGCAAATCTGTTAATAAAAGGTTCATTCGCTTTCCGACGTTCAATACCGTATGAAGTTCACTTACACTCCGCGTTGACAATACTGCTTTTTCCCTATCCATGACAGCCTTAGAAAGCAGCATGATACTATTTAAAGGATTGCGGAACTCATGAGAAGTATTCGCCAGAAATTGATCTTTTTCTTGATTCATCCGCTGTAAGCTGGACGCCAATTCTTTTGTTTCTTCATGCATTTGAAAATACCCTTTAAACCAGACAATGATATAGCATACGACCGCAACAATCAGATCAAATGGATAAAACGTTAAATAAACACTTTGTTCCCTCCATGTTAAATCCCATATATAATGATGAACGACAGCAAAAAAACTAAGTACAAGGAACATATTCGTTGCAGGATTCTGTCTATACAGCCGGACTATAGAGCAAAATGTAACGATAATAACTATAAAAGCAAATAGATAATAAACAGGAAATAAAAATAGAATCTGCGGTATGGATAAAAATAAGGTTATTCCCATCATGGTAAATATACTCCATTTATAAAAAGGAAATATCCTTTTCCAATATGGCAGCTCCAGATGATTGGTACATTGCAGCAAAGCATAACACCCCAGCAGAAGCAAGGTATTCGCTATGCGAAAATCGAAATCATAAGGTATATTGAAAAACTGGTGAATCAGTTTATCTCCATTACTTAAAAGAGATGTCATAATCATGCAGAACATCAACATAGAAAAATACAATAGATACTTATCTCGATTTCTTATCAGATATAAAATGAAGGTATATACTGCATGAATTAAAAAGATAACAATGATGCTGATTTGAAAATAACTGGACAGCTGCGTTCCGCTTGAGATAGCCTGCTCTGTCCCAAATCTCACAGAACGAATAATACCGCTGCTTCTGATATCTTTATAGTTGGCTGCTTGAATAACGATATCGATAATACCTTCTTCATCTGCTGTAAAAACGACTCTCTGCGGTAAATTTTTTGCAGTATATTGTTCTTCTTCTGCAGCTATCTCCCCCGATGATGCCAGTTTCCTTCCGTTAACATAGATCTCCGATGAACTGCGAATACTTGGTATGTATAATCCATAATTTTGTTCTGCATCACGATCCACTTTTATTTGCAGTCGGTAGCTGCCATATCCATAGGAAGAACCTAGTATATCATTCCATCCTCTGGGGACTTCTATAATATCTGATTCCCCCTGCACCGAGCTCTCCTCCATAATAAAGCGGGAAGGGTAAAACTCCCACTCTCCATCTAAAACCAGTGTTTCTTCCTCTCCCGGATCCCAAGTTTGGATATCAAGCATCCCATTTTGAATATCGGGCTGTACCTCCTCTTGAAAAAGCCCCGTCCAAATCAAACGGAAAGCAGATAAACAAAGCATAAAAACAAGCAAAATAACTGTCAGCTGAATCGCATTTTTTTTCATTCTTCTCCACTCTTCCAGTTCCATTTTCTAATGCTATAGTTTTTCATTTACTAATATTCGAGCTTCTTCGTCAAAGCTTACCAGTGCACTTATTTGAGAAATATTACGAGATGAAGGAGACTTATTTTGAAGAGTATCCTTTATCAGATTATCTACGATCTGCAGCCAAATGTTCCTTATCTCCTTTCTTTCTTCCAAAATCCAATCCGATTCTATCCCTTGCAGATAATCCCCTTGATATGTTTCTAATAATTTCATATGTGCTTTAACTGATATATCATTCTCCTGCAAGGCTCTCCATGCTGCTTGTTTCCAGCCAATAGATTGAATAACCACTTCTTCTCCTAAAGTTATTTCATAAGATTCCTCCTGACTGACTATCTTAATCGGGAATCCCATTTGCTGAATTACCTTTCTTATTTGATACACGGTGGAATACAATTGTGAATTGGCCTTTTCCCAGGAGAGGTGCGCCCACATGAAATCTATCAATTCTTCCTTTCGAATGGTATTTCTATGGTTTTGAAGAAAATAAAAAAATAGCTCCTTTGCTTTCGACGTTCTCCACTTTACTTCTATCGGGCTCTCTTCCTTATAAAATCGAACTGCACCCAGGTTTTTGATATGATACGCTGCCTTTAGCGGGGTTTTATGTAATATTTCATCCTTCTCTTTGATGCGTTCAATGGTCAATTGCAGCCTTTCTAACTGTACCGGCTTCAAAATATAATCTAACGCATTCAGTTCAAATGCTCTGACTGCATACTCATTATAGGCTGTGACAAAAGCAATATTTAGAACGGGCTTGATATTTAACAGCTGTTCAGCTAAATCGATTCCTTGTATATCAGGCATATGAATATCCATCAATACGGCATCTACATCCTCCGTTTGAACATGATTTATTAACTCTGTCGCATTGTTAAATTTACCGGTAACCTGTACTCCTGCTATTTTATTTAAGAGAAAATCCAAATACTGCAACGCCAATGGTTCATCATCAATGATACAAATCTTCACGCTTTCATCTCCATCCGTTTTTATCGTATACATAATATTAGAAAAACTTCCATTGCGGTTAAAGCGAGTTTGAAAACATCTTTTTGCTTTTTATACAGATGCTATCTGGTGATAAACGATTCTATTGCTTTGATTTTCAAAAACTGGTCCTTATTCTTTTTATACCATATATTGCACAAAAAAACCTTACTTTCTTACACATTTTAATTCTTTTATACAGCGGGATCGTCAGCTTTAAAGCAGGAGGTTAATTTTTCTCGAAATATTATACACTCAACTTTCGCATCTTAAAAAGTTAACTTCCTTTCCGTAGAAATAGGAGTTGATTTTTTCTTTGGCAACTCCCTTAATAAAGTAATAAGAGGTGTAGTGTAAAATACCGCTGCGGCGGACCGTTTTGCTTTCCTAGGGGCACGCTCTTCAGCTAACTTTTGCCAAGAAGATCGCTTGGCAAAAGTGGATCTTCAGATGGTGCTGATCCCTCAGGAGTCAAAACGGTCCGCCTCCGCCAGTAAGGTGTTCTATACGTGAAATAGCTGAACAAACAAAAGATTGTTCAGACAGTTCAGATGGAAGAGATTTTTTATGGTGCATGGTAAAATGTTCAGCAATGATTACTTTTTGTGCATGAAAGCTATTCTTGATGTTAATTATTCATGCTGTCATCATTCGAACTGCTAAACCAACCATTTGAAATAACGTAATGATCGTGTCATCAAGTGATAGAGATACTATTTCATCCAAATCAACAGGATGTTATTTCTTATATTCGCTGTAGAATCCTAACTAAGCGGAGGCCAACCACGGAGACTCCTATGGGAACAGGGCGAGCTGAAGATTCACTTGAAAAGCGGTCTTCTTTTCAAGTTAGCTGAAGCCGTGCCTATGGAAAGCGGAGTGGTTGGTCGGAGCGGAGCTATGCACAATCAACAATTCCAAAATGGCCGGATATGTAGCCAAAAGCAAGCATGCTACTGGAGAACATGTTCACCCTGAAATAGCAAGATATATATGTATTCTTAGGTGGGAAAGTGAGTTATACATAAAAAAAGACCAGCTAACGCAATCAATGAGTCAGCTGATCTATTTTATGCTTTATTTTATTTGATATGCCTAATACCATTTCACCTTATATTAAGATGCATTGGAAACAACAATTTCTTCGTCTTCAACATCCACATGAATGTCTGTTATATCTTCTCCTTCAAGAATCAAATCTGTTAATTGATCCTCTACTTTATCCTGGATAACACGACGTAATGGACGTGCGCCAAAGCGTGCATCATATCCTAATTGAACAAGACGTTCTTTTGCTGCATCAGAGATAGTGATGGTAATTTTATTTTCCTTCATGGTTGCTTCTAAATCATGCAGCATAAGGTCTACAATTTGCAGTAAATCTTTTTCTTTTAATTCATTGAAGTTTACAATCGCATCGAAACGGTTCAAGAATTCAGGTTTGAAATAGGTGCTTAAGTTTTCCATTGTCGCAACAGATTCATGTGTTTTCGCATTAAACCCGACACTTACTTTTTTCTCACCAGTTCCAGCATTACTTGTCATAATGATAACCGTATCCTTAAAGCTTACTCTTCTGCCGTGAGAATCGGTTAAATGACCGTCCTCCATGATTTGCAGGAACGTATTTTGCACATCTGGATGTGCTTTTTCAATTTCGTCCAGCAACAGAATAGAATATGGGTTTCTGCGGATGCGTTCGGTCAGCTGTCCAGCTTCTTCATGACCGACATATCCTGGCGGTGAACCGATAATTTTAGACACCGCGTGTTTTTCCATATACTCACTCATATCCAGACGAACCAGCGCATCTCTCGTACCAAACATTTGCTCAGCCAGTACCTTCGTCAACTCTGTCTTACCAACACCGGTAGGACCGACAAATAGGAAGGAACCGATTGGACGCTCTTTTGCTTTTAATCCGGCACGGCTGCGGCGGATGGATTTCGCAACTTTCTCTACTGCTTCTTCCTGTCCGATAACTTTGGAACGAAGATCGTCAGCTAAGTTTTTCATTTTTTCTTTTTCATCTTTTTGCATTTTCGTTACAGGTATACCTGTTTTTTCTTCTACAATTAATTGAATATCAGAAACGTCTACATCCAGTGTTTTCTCGCCGTCTTCAACTTTTTCCAATTGTTTTTGTAATTGGATTTCTTGATAACGGAGATTTGCAGCACGCTCATATTCTTCTTTTTCGGCTGCTTCCTGTTTTTGTTTCACTACTTCATCTAAGCGCTCTTGCAAGGAATCAGAATCTTTCTGAGCGTTAGCAAGATTTAATCTGGAACCGACCTCATCCATTAAGTCAATTGCTTTATCCGGCAGGAAGCGGTCTTGGATATACCGGTTGGATAAACCGACAAATGCTTCAACGACTTCATCAGAATAGCGGACTTCATGGAATTTTTCATAACGGTCCTTGATACCTTTTAATATTTTCACTGCATCCTCTAAGGATGGTTCTTTTACGATAATCGGCTGCAGACGTCTTTCCAGCGCCGCATCCTTTTCAATCTGGCGATATTCTTTCAATGTTGTTGCGCCAATTACTTGCAGGTCACCGCGTGCAAGAGCTGGCTTCAAGATATTGCCTGCATCCATTTGTGAGCTTTCTGCAGTACCTGCTCCAACAAGCAAATGGATTTCATCGATAAATACAATCACGTCGTTACGCTCTTGCAGCTCAGCAATCAATTTATTCATCCGCTCTTCAAATTGACCGCGGATACCAGTGTTTGCGACTAAAGAAGCGACATCCAGCAAGTAGATTTCCTTGTTCATTAATTTAGCAGGAACATTTCCTTCTACAATATTTACAGCCAGTCCCTCTGCTATCGCTGTTTTACCAACACCTGGTTCACCGATTAATACCGGATTGTTTTTATTTCTTCTATTTATTGTTTCGATAACTCGTTTAATTTCTTTATCTCTGCCAATGACAGGATCAATCTTTCCTGCTCGTGCTTGATCAGTAATATTTTTTGCTAACTGATCAATCAAGCCATTTCCATTGTTTGATTTTTGTTGTGTTCTCGTGCGTGCGTTTGCACCACTTTGCTGATTTCCTTGGAAAAAGTTGTTGGCAAATGATTGATCCATATTGCCAAATGGAGAATTAGAGAAAAAGTCGCTGTTCATCATATTTCCTTGTATTTCTTGTAAACATTCATGGCAAAGATGCACTTCCATACGCTGTCCATTCATTTGCATTTGTGCATTAATCGTTGCCTCATTTTGTCCACAGTTTTGACATTTCATTTCTCATTCCTCCTTATAACTTAGTCAGATAGCCTATTTATTCGTTGTTTTGACTTTGACTATCTTTGACTATATTTACATTATACTCTGACCTTCTTTGACTTTCAAGTGTTTTAGTCAAATTTTTTTACTTTTTTTTGACCTTTATCTTTTATGCTAGTTTACATATAGGCTAACCCCTTAGCCCGCAAGAGATTTAACAGCTTATATATTCGTCTGATTTTTGGCCAAAGAGGTCAACACACACAAATTTCTTATAAAAAGAAGACTTTTTCTTTTCCATAAGGATGATTTGTTTTTGAAGTATATCAAAAAAACTGTCCTTTTAGAAGCGTAACGGTTTATCAGAATTGTTTCTTCTGACTTTCATCCGTTTCTTCTATATAAGGACAGTTCAACTTAATAAGGAAACTGTTTTGGCAATTGCTTGCTTAGCCATAAATCGTCTAAACTTTTAAATTGGTACCCTTCTTTCTTTAAATCCTGAATGACTTTTTCCAAAGCGGTTGCATTATCACTGGAAACTGCGTGAAGTAAGATAATGGCTCCTGGATGTATCTGCTTCATAATTTCATCGTAAGCATAATCTGCACCTTTTTGTGAGTTGGTTTCCCAATCTTTAAAGGCTAATGACCAAAATACATGGACAAGCCCTAGCTCTGTTGACCATTTTAATGTATCTGTACTAAAGGTTCCCCGGGGCGGCCTGACATAAATTAATTCATCCTGATCACTGACCTCTGCAACGGCCTGCTCTAAATCCTGCAGTTCTTTGTTAATGGCTTCCTTATCCATCACGGTAAAGTCCGGATGGTGATAGGAATGGTTGCCAATAATATGTCCTTCATCGACCATCCTTTTGACCAGTTCAGGCTCACTCTCTACATAATGCCCTGTCACAAAAAAAGCGGCAGGAACCTCTTCCTGCTTTAATACATCTAATATTTCCGGCGTAAACCCTTGCTCATAGCCATTATCAAATGTCAGATAAAGGTTTTTATCACCGGAATCGTCCACATAAAAAGCATTGTATTTATCCAATACCTCCTGATAAGAGCCAATTTGAGGCGGTGTATGATTGGAGTTCTTTTGATATCCCCATCCGTATGCGTAGCCGGTATTCATTGGAAATACGCATAAGAAAAAGGCAAGTGAAAGCAGCAAAGTGATTGTTCTTTTCATTTCAAGTTCACCTACTTTTTTCTCTTACCTTTTCCTTTATAACTTCATTTTATTCACTTTTTAAAGAACCATTGCAGCAATCCATCCGAAAATAAATAAGGGAATATTATAATGGATGAAGGTTGGCACGCATGTATCCCAAATATGGTCATGTTTTCCGTCCGCATTGAGTCCGGAAGTTGGTCCAAGCGTACTGTCTGAAGCTGGCGAACCGGCATCTCCCAATGCTCCGGCTGTACCGACTAAAGCTGCTGTTGCTAAAGGCGAAAAGCCAGTTGCCAAACAGATAGGAACAAATAGAGCAGCAACAATCGGGATTGTTCCGAATGATGTCCCGATACCAATCGTAATAACCAGACCCAGCAGTAACAGAACAAATGCAATTAACGGCTTATTATTTCCTAATGCAGAAACAGATACCTCCACTAATTCCGATACAGCTCCTGTTTCCTGTAAAACATTTGCAAAACCGGCAGCTGCAAAAATGATAAAAGAAATCATCCCCATCATGGAGATTCCTCCTGCCATCACAGAATCCAGTTTTTTAAATGGCAATGCTACCAGAACGAACATAGCAATAATCCCCGTCAATGCTCCCAGAATCAAATCTTGCGTTATAATTTGAACGATAAGTGCCGATATAATAGCAATAATCGTCATTACATGCTGTTTGCCGAAAGTGATTTCTTCGACCAGATCTTCTGTTTTTATTTTTTCTTCCTTCATTGAATCTTTAGATGCTTTATCTTTTCTATAAGTAAATAGAATACCGATTAAAAGTCCAACAATCATTCCAGAACCGGGAATAAGCATAGATAAGGTTACTTCATATAAAGTAATTTCTCCCCCATTGGAGTTTAGGCCATCCAAAATCAATCTTTGGAAAAGTAAACCAAAACCGGCCGGAATCATCACATAAGGTGCTTTCAAACCAAATGTCAGAGCCAATGCTACAGCCCGGCGATCCATCCGCATTTGATCAAATACTTTTAACAGGGGAGGAATCAATATAGGAATAAAAGCGATATGAACCGGCACCGCATTTTGTGATAAACACGCAACACCAGCTAATGCAAAGAGCATCATTGTTTTCTTCCCTGTTAATACACGAATAATAAAATTCACTAAAATTTTTGTAATCCCTGTATAACTGATAGCCACTGCAAAAGCTCCTAACAATATATAGCTTAATGCTGTATTTGCAGAGTTCCCCATACCAGCTACCAGCAATTCAACAGAATCTGCAAATCCTAACCCGGACATTAACCCGGCAGCAATTGTTGAAATTAAAATAGATAAAATAACATTAACCTTTAATAAACATAAAACAGTCATTAATAGGACTGCTGAAAGAACAACCCATTCCATTTTTCTTCCCCCAATAATCATCACATTTCTCTTTAATACTTTACCATAATAAAGCAATAAAGATTAAATTGCAATATATTTTTGCTGAATATGTAAAAAGGACTGTCTTTTCGACAATCCTTTGACGTTTATTTCACTTTAAAGGAGAAAGATAAATAATCCTGTACAGGGATCCAAGCTCCTATTCCTTGCTTAGTTACATTCTTAATTTGAATGGTTTTATTGGATCCTTTTAATTCAATATATACTTCCCCGAATGTCACCTGCCCTTTCTCATTAACGGCCGGCGCATAAGCATCCAGTATTCCATACTTTTCCATTGGGATATTATACGAATTAGTTAATTTTGTATTATGACCGATAACGGCCTGATACGAAAGAGGAAGCTTTGTATTTTCGCTGGCTTTTAACAGCATCATCGTTTTTATTTGTTCCGGATTACTTATTTTACTGGTCAGGGCGCCATTTATTTCTTTTTCTTCCTGCTGATAATAGCTCATCTCCTGGGCTTTCTCACCGCCGACATTATTCATTTCATTTTTATTGATATGCTGGTATTCCCAATTAATATTTGATTCCGCAGATTGATAATTGATTGGCCACCTTCCCAGATAAACCATACCGCGATATCCAATTGCTATAGGAGATGGTTTGATACTGCTTTCATTCAAAATCTTAATCAGCTCCGGATTTTCGATTGGAATGCCGACGTCTTCGATCAACTCTTTCGTTAACTTGCTTGGTTCAATAATCTCCTGGTCTTCTGTTGAATTCGGAAATGTGTTTTCTTTTGAGATATCCAATACATGGCTGGGTATATTCAATCCTTCTTTTATTTCTTCAGCAAAGCTGCTGATCGGCATCAAAAGCCAGGTTAAACATAAAAGAAGTGTAAAAAAATAAGCACGATTGCATTTTTTCATTCCCGTACCTTCCTTTCTTTTTGTTTTATTTTTTCTGAAAGGAGGGAAACTATACACGAGAAGCCTTGAGACTTTTTGGAAATTATAAAGCAAGCGGAGCAATGTAAAAAAAGAGACACCGGAATGTCTCTTTTTTACCTTTTGTTAGATTCTGTTATTTCATGCAATACACTTATTTTACAAATACACTATATTTTTTCTCTAAACGATCCTGCAGCATGCCGATTAAAATACATACCGGCCAATAAATAAGCGCCACCAGCACGTACATGGTCATTGCATCAAATTCTCTTCCAGCGACAATTTGCGCTTTTTGAAATAACTCAGGCACTGTAATCACTGCTGTCAAAGACGTCGCCTTCACAATATCCATAAAAACGTTTGTTAAAGGCGGAATGGCAATTCGTGTAGCCTGGGGCAGTATAATCTTACGCAGTGTCAGCCAATAAGACATATTCAACGCCCGTGAAGACTCCCATTGTCCTTTTTCCACACTATTTAATGCCGATCTGTCGATTTCTGCAATATATGCGGCACTATTCAGACCTAATCCAATAATTGCCGCATGGACAGCGACAAGCTGAATTCCAGCAGAGGGTAAACCCAGATAGAGGATATATAAAAAAACAATAATTGGTGTTCCCCGCATAAAGGATATATATAGTCTGGCCGGCCATCTCAGGAAAATATTTTTAGAGCCTCTTGCCAAAGCTAACAACAGCCCCAAAACAAGTCCAATCAGCATACTGCCGATGGAAATCAGTAATGTTATCGGCAGCCCGCCAAGAACAAATGGCAGGCTCTCCCAAGCTAATTGAACATCAAAAAAACCGCCAAAATCAATATTGGTTATATTCATTTTAAACCTCTAAAAATCCAGACCTTCTACAATTTCGACTTCTACATCCGGTTCTTGTGAAGCATCTTCTTCGTAAAATTCTTTGGCCAGTTCACTTAATGTTCCGTCTTCACGCATATCATTTAAAGCACCATTCATTTCCTCCTGAAGCGTTGTAGATTCTTTTGGCATCATAAGAGCCTGCTCCGTCGGATTAAATTTTAAGGTTGGGTGCAAGTGCAAATCAAAATCAGGAAATGCTGCTACCCCAAATTTAGTTAAATAATAATCGTTTAATACTAAATCCGTTCTGGCTGTACTGATATCACTTAGATAAGCTTCATTCGGAGCATTGCCATAGGTTACCACTTCTGCTCCATAATGTTCTGCAATTTGGCTGTAGATAGTCGAGGCTGCCCCGCCGGCTTTTTTACCCTCTAAGTCTTCCAATGTTTCTATTCCTGAATTATCCGATTCTCTGACTGCTGCGACAATGTACGAATATTTATATGGATCCGTAAATCCAAATTTTTCTTGATTGGTTTCTGTGATCGTAGCATCATTTGCTCCTACATCAATTCTGCCGCTATTGATTGCGGTTGCTAAATCATCCGCTCCCATGATTTCAAATGATACCTCTAAATCTAAGCGCTCCCCAATTTCTCTCATAATCTCTACGGTATAGCCTGTCAACTCATCATTTTCATCGTAGTAGGATGCACCAATCAATGTTCCAGAAGTCCCTGCTACAATTTCCCCTTTTTCCTGTATGCTCTCCCAATGTTCATCTGTTCCCTCTTCCTGGTCTGCAGACCCGCAAGCAGCCAGCAACAATGTCGCTAGAAAAATAAAGCTAAAAACAAATATGTTCTTTCTCATTCGAAACCCTCCCTGTATTATACTTTTTGCATAAAATCAGTATAACAAAGAAAGATTTGTATGAAAACACTTTAGTATCCTGTTTAGGCTTTTCAATTTATTATATTAGTACAGAAATAAATCGGAGGCACATGCTTTTTAATTTCATTCTTTTAAAAACCAAGAATACCACTTGGTCTTTAAAACATCGGTGTTCTTGCCATGGAGATGTCCGCTGCGGGAAGTCGCTTTCCGCGGGGCATAAGTGCGATTATGCTTCTGTCTGCGCCTCACGACTTGCCAATCAGCAAGTCTTCTGTAAAGGAGATGAGCTCGGGGCCCATGGAATGCGTAGTGTCTTTCTGGGGCCTAAGATTACTCACCCAACCATAACCCGTCGCAGCGGTCGCATTAACCTGACAACATTGAAGATTACTCACCCCATGAAACCCGTTAGAGCCCTATATTCAGCATTTTTATGCTTTCCTATCCTAAAAAAAGAAACGGCAAGCTGACTCACCGTTTCTTTATTAATCTCTTTTCCAATTTAGAAGGGCTGCATTAAAAATACCGCCAATAATAATAATGATTCCAAATAAATAAAACCAAATCAATAAAATAATGATAGTACCTAAGCTGCCATAGGTAGCAGAAAAATTCCCCAGGTTATGTACATAAAAGGAAAATCCCCAGGAAACCAGCTGCCACGCAAGCGTTGCAAATGCAGTGCCCCAGACAACCTGTGAAAATTTGAGACTCCGGTTAGGTGCCAGCTTATACAAAAAGAGCAGTACAATAAAGAAGATAAAAGAAGACACAACCCAGCGCAAGGTTCCCCATGCTGCTAAAAAAGATTCTGTAAAACCAATCCATGAAAAGAGATACGTGCCAATCATTTTTCCGAAAACCGGAAGCAGTAAGGCTAAAATAATAATTAAAACCATCCCTATAGTAAGTACCATCGCCACAAGCCGTGAAACGATAAATGACCGGTCTGTTTTTATCCCGTAAGCGTAATTAAATGCTCTTGTAATTGCATTGACCCCGTTGGATGCTGCCCATAATGTTCCAATAATACTGATGGAAAGCAGTCCGCTGTTTTGAACAGTTAATGATTGCAGATTTGTTGTAATCAGCCCCATCACCTGTTCCGGTGCAAAATCACCAATTGTTTCTAAAATTAAATCCATATCAATTGGCAAATACGGAATCAAATTAAGTAAGAAGATTAAAAAAGGGAATAAAGACAAAATAAAGAAGTAAGCAAGCTGAGCTGCTAGTCCAAACACATCCACTTCTCCATAATGCCTCCAAAAATATTTACCCACACTCTGCAGATTTCGAATATTTTTCTACCTCCCCTTCCCACTTTGAAGACGGCTTGTTCAAAAAAGGAGAAGGCCGATGCTACCAAAGATAAACATTCCTTTTTTTAACTTTCACTTTAAGGGGATGTCCAAAAATCCCAATACAAATGCCACGGCAAATTTCTGCGTTGCTGGAATTTTTGAACACGCACTTTAATCCTTCAAATTTGAACATCCTATACTATTCTATTTCTTTATTTGAAAATTTATTCGTTACTTTATCTAATGTTTGTTCTACTTGCTCTAAAGCATTCATTGCATTGGCTGACCCGCTTTCAAAAGCTTCGTTCACCTTGTCCACTGTACTTTGCAGACCTTGAATTGCTTCAGAAGGATTGCTGATATAATAAGATGAAGCAGATTTTACCTCTTTTACTTTTCCGCAGGCATAACTGCGTGCTTCTTTATCCAATAACGCTACTGCACCTCCTGCTACCGCTCCTGCTACAACACCTAAAATAATTTTACGTTTTCCCATTAGTATCTCTCCTTTAATCTAAATGATGCTTTTCTTTTAAAAATTGAAGCAGCCCATGGCAGCCCTCTGAAACTAATCGATATGTCTGATCGAAATCCCCGGTATAATATGGATCAGGGATATCCTCTTCTTCTATGTCTTCCACAAATTCCATTAATTTCACGATAGCTGCCTTTTCCTGATTGTTGGATTCTGTAAGTGAATTATAATTATTCTGATCCATCGCAACCATATAATCAAATCGCTCATAATCATCTGCTGTCAGCAATCTTGATTCCATTCCATCACAGGAAATCCCCTGCTGCTCAAGTATCTCCCTTGTCCCGGAATGCGGTGATTCCCCAAGGTGCCAGTCGCCGGTTCCGCAAGAATCAACCTGAATCTTCTTTTCCAGCTGCTCTCTCTCCACAAAATCTCGAAATATCGCTTCCGCCATCGGGGAACGGCAGATATTCCCTAAACATACAAATAATACACGCACCAATACCTACACACCTCATTACTTATTTCTCTACTGCTTTTAAAAAAGCTCTTCCCATTCTATACCCCAAATATTAAAAAAAGGCTGGGATATTCTACATTAACTCCATTATAAGCAACTTAGTCTGATAAGCAAAGACTAAATTGCAGAAAGTTGTTATTCTGTTTCCATTTTTGTCGAAAAATATTTAGTTAAAACAAACTCAAATCCCAGCTGTTCGCAATATGACGGAGTAATTTAATTCCTGCAACACTATTTCCCTGCTTGTCCAAAGCTGGTCCAAATACACCAATACCACAGCCGCTTAAAAATGGCAACTCATTTTCACGCACTCTTGGAGGGACAACTGCCAGAATCCCGCCTGAAACACCACTCTTTGCAGGAATACCGACATAAGAAGCAAATTTCCCTGAAGCATCATACATCCCGCATGTCAACATTAAAGATTTGGCAATACGTACGATATTCCTGGGAATAATTATTTCTTCTGTTTCAGGGTGAATGCCATCATTCGAAAGAACCAGGCCTATACGGGCTAAATCATCTGTCGTAACATTAATCGAGCATTGCTTAAAATATGTTTCTAAGGTTACTCCTAAATCCGATTCTAAATACCCTTCTTCTAATAAGTAATAACCAATGGCTCGATTTCGCATGGAAGTATCACGTTCCGATACATATACATCAATATCAATTTCCGGACGGCGGCCGATTATTTTTTCCATTAATTGAAATAATGGCTCCAGCTTTTCATCTGATGTGTTCCCGCTTAATAATGATGAGGTAGTAATTGCTCCTGAATTGACCAGAGGATTAAATGGCCTCTGGTGTCCCTTAACTTCTAAGTGCATAATAGAGTTAAACGCTTCCCCTGTCGGTTCCACATCCACTCTTTGCAGGACATAAGCTATTCCTCTGTCCATACATGCCGTAATAAAGCTAAGAACTTTAGAAATACTTTGAATAGAAAACTCATGCTCCACATCACCAGAGCGGATTTCTGTTCCTTTCTTACCAATAATCGTAATGCCTAAAGAATTGGGATCTGCTTCTTCTAATTTTGGTATATAATCAGCAACTTTTCCAGTGTCTGTCTGTTTTTTAAAAAACTCTACCCAGCCATCTACATATTCTTGAATCCATTGCTCCGTTTTTTCTGTATTTAAATTCACATGTCCTTGTACCATTTTGACACCCCTTTACTATAAATTGAAACTATCTTCATTCTAAAACTTCTTATAAAAACTATACCCCGTAAATCATCATTTTAGCCGTCAATCTTTTCCATGATGCATTTATTTTCTTACCTGACAGAGAGTTTGGCCGGAACAATCAACCAAATGATAAAAAAGCACTCCTTTTTTCGGCAGCTAAAAACCACAAAAACTTCTGTCATTACAGCATTTTTGTGGTTTTCACTATTGTAGCATGAAGCATCTTATGTAAGAAAAACCAAGAATACCGCTTGGTCTTTAAAACATCGGTGTTCTTGCCGAAGAGATGTCCGCTACGGGAAGCGAAGTGTATTTCTGGGGTTGCGATTACTCACCCCATGAAACCCGTTGGAGCGGATATATTCAGCATCTTATGTAAAAAACCTCCCGTATGAATGGCTCTTCAATAAAAAGCATTGTCATTCACGCGGAAGGTTTTTCATTTATCTTATTCTATTAAAAGAATCTGTTTATTTTCCAATAAACATTTGAGTCCAATAGTTGCCATCTTCTACATGACCAATTCCAATGTGAGTGAAATCACCATTCATGATGTTTTCACGGTGTCCTTGGCTGTTCATCCATGCATCTACAACTTCTTCTGGAGATTGCTGTCCTTGAGCAATATTTTCACCCGCAGTATTGTAATCAATACCGAAGCTTTGCATCATATCAAATGGAGAACCATAGTTCGGGCTATTATGATCGAAGTAGTTATTTTCTTGCATATCTTGTGATTTCGCGCGAGCGACTTCACTTAACTCAGTGTCTATTTCAAGCGGTGCAAGACCTTCTTTTTCTCTTTCTTGGTTAGTTAAGTCAACTACTTCTTGCTCAAATTGACTTACCTCTCCATCCGCTTGATTATTTTCTTGATTTTGCTGAGCTGCTTCCTGATTTCCAGCCTCTTCCTGATTTGCTTCTTCAGATGACTGATTTTCAGCTGGCGCCTCAGCTTCTGTATTTGGAGCTGCTTCTCCGTTTATCGTATTAAAGCAATCGAAATTGCTCGTATTTAATGTGTCCCAACCTTGCCCGTTCACAGTATAATCGTTCTGTGCGGAATTTTGAGGAAAGGCCCCTGAATTTGCAGATGCTTCTACATCTGAAACGAACGCTCCTCCAAATAATACGGTTGCTGACAATGCAGTAGCAATGCCTACTTTCTTAAACATGCACATACACTCCTTTTTTTGTTGTTTTGTTTTGTGCGAAATCATCATAACACAGGGTTTTCTGTAATATTTGAAATAATCAAGGCAAGGTTTACCAGAGCTCTTTTTCCCACTCTATTTTTTTGCTTCTAAACTTGTAAAACCTTATCAAATCTACTATTCTAAATGAAGTATAATTCTCCTGCTTTGGAAATTACTCAATTGACAGGAAATCATTTCTATAAAATGAATATTGACAAGTTTCTACAGCAGGTCTAATGTTACATCATAAGCACATTTGTAACAGAAATGTTACTTGATTTCATTTTGCTTATGTTTTATTTTAAAAACTAGTTCTTTCTATATAATAAAGGGAGTTCAATACCCCCAAAAAAGCAATCATTTGATAGAATAGTATTTTAAGAAAATGAAATAATTTTGTTATTATTTATCGATAACCAGTAGACCTATAGCAGCAGCCGATTTAAAATACACGCTGCGCTGGTTACGATATTTTGTCGTGATTTGTACATTATTACTATAAAGAATCAAAAAATGTAATCATTTAAATTTAGATATGTATATGTATGAAATGTATAAAAACGGATATGAAACAGACTGATATAAAGAAATGTTTTTTCATTCTTTTTGAGGTTTATTGAATATTCACTTACAGAGGAAATTTAGAAATCCAATAAAAATAAGGCGTTGGAAAAGGAACTTCTTGGTCTTATTTACTGGTCTTTTTGAACACGTACTTATATGGAAAAGTGCCGTAGCTTATCTTTTCTGTCTAGAATCAAAAATAAAAATGGAATTATAATGGAGGATTTTATATATGTTTTCAAGTGCTGAAATTGGTATTGATTTAGGAACTGCAAATATTCTGGTGTATTCAAAATCAAAGGGAGTTGTTTTAAACGAACCTTGTGTAGTAGCAATTGACGTGAATACAAAGCAAGTAATGGCTGTCGGAACAGAAGCAAAGGAAATGGTCGGTAAGACGCCGAAGAATATCATCCCGATCCGCCCTTTAAAGGATGGGGTAATTGCAGATTATGACGTTACTGCTCAATTACTGAAGGAATTACTTAAAAAGGTAAGCAAAACATTAGGGATGTCTATGCGTAAACCGAATGTCATTGTATGTACCCCATCAGGCAGCACAAGCGTAGAAAGAAGAGCGATTCATAATGCGGTATCAAGCTATGGCGCAAAACAAGTTCATTTAATTGAAGAGCCTGTTGCTGCAGCAATCGGTGCGGATTTACCGGTGGATGAGCCTTATGCAAATGTGATCGTGGATATCGGAGGCGGTACTTCAGAGGTTGGTATTATTTCCTTTGGAGGTATTGTATCCTGTAACTCTGTACGTACTGCAGGAGATAAAATGGATGAAGAAATTATTCAGCATATCCGGAAGCAATATAATATTTTAATCGGAGAGCGCACTGCCGAAAATATCAAAATGGAAATTGGGTATGCACATCCAAATCATAAAGAAGAAACAATGGAAATCCGCGGCCGTGATATGGTTACTGGACTTCCAAAAACAATCGAAGTTACTTCTACCGAAATTTATGCGTCCTTAAAAGAATCTTTAGAACAAATTTTAGAAACGATTCGTTCAACATTAGAAGAATGCCCGCCAGAATTGAGTGGTGACATCGTTGATAACGGGATTGTTCTTACAGGCGGCGGTTCTCAACTAAATGGAATGCAGGAGTGGCTTGCAGAAGAGCTTAGCGTTCCTGTTCATATTGCTCCAAATCCGTTAGAATCTGTTGCTATTGGAACTGGACGGGCGTTGAAAATGATTCATAAATTACAAAAAGCAGCAAAATAGAATTTATTTTTCTCTGAGGTGCACCCAGAAATAGAATAAATTGCGATATTTAATTCATTTTTGCTCTATCATAATCATATACGGGGACTTATAACCCCTGTATATGATTAAAATAGCTTTTCCTTTTAAAAATTAGAGTTTTAAAGGGCTTTTTAAAGCTGTCTAAAAGAATGTTAGAAAGAAACGAAGCAACGAGCTCACTTAGTTTCTCTCTCCATCTTTTATATTTAAAGTACAATCGTCTCTTTTGAGTAAAATCAACCAAAGGTTCTTCCTTTTTTTAAAATACCAATAGGGGAGTTCTTTTTCTCGTGCTCTTTAATGAAATCGTTTTCTGTATTAGTTTATCTTTGTCAAGAAACTGTGGAGTGTGTTTCCATCGATATTTTTTCTTTTATTATTACTCCCCTTTTCGCCATTTCGTTAATATAAGCTTTTCCCGGGATGATTTTTTCAGGCGGATACACACCTTTTTTGGTGACAACCCCTCCTGCAATCATCTGTGCAGCAATAGATATGGTGTTTGCTGTCGCCCGTGCCATCGCCGTCACGCCTGTCTCCTGATCTTTATACGTTACCATTTCATAGGTGAATATTGTTTCTACACGCTTATTATAGCCTGTAATCACAGCACGTAATAAAACAGCATCCTCTTTATCCTTTAAATCAACAATGGGGGCAAGCACCTTCAGCAAAACCTTGCGGGGGCTGACTTTTACGCCATCGATAACCACCTCATAATTGTTTCTGGTTAAATTCAAATCGACCAGTAGCTTGAATTTTTCTGCATGCCCGGGATAACGTATTGTTTTATATTCTAATGTCTCTAAATAAGGAAAAGACTTTGTCAGTGTTGACGTTCCGCCTGAGGTGTGAAATGCCTCCAACTCTCCAAAATCAGCAAATTCTATCGGCTCTATTTCAGATAAGGATGGCACGGTGATTAATTTATGATTCCGGATAATCTCTGATGGATCGGTATAATGATCTAATACACCTTCCATAGAAAATACATGATTATATTTTAAAGGAGCTTCCGGCTGGACAGGAATCCCGCCTACAAATAATTGAATGGAAGCTGCTTTTTCTAATTTGCTGGCACCATAACCGGATAATATATTGATCATACCGGGGGCTACACCTAAATCAGGGATAATCGTTACACCGGCAGCCCTCGCCTCTCCTTCCAGCTCCAGCACTTTATCCGTAATATGGTCAATATGACCTCCCAGATCTACGACCGAGGTGCCCACTTTGATGCCTGTTTTCGCAACCGTCTCATTAAAGGTATAAAATAAAGCATTCACTACTACATCAAAACGGCTCATAAAATCAGCGAGCTCCGCTTCATTTTTTGCATTTACCTGATAGGCCGTCATCAGAGGCGATTGAAGCTGATAACAAATATCCTGAGCCCGCCCTAAATCGATATCTGCAAGACCAATTTCTTTGATGCCCTCACTATTTGCCAAATCTCTTGCAACCTCTTTTCCCATGAGGCCGGTTCCTAACACTCCTATTTTCATGCTAATTCCTCCTTTTCGCTTCCTGCTTTTCAAGGCAACCTATCATGATAGTCTATGCATCTGTATCAATTTGGGCACGCTGCAGCTTCCCGCTATAATCGACATAGACTGCCTTCCATTCTGTAAAAACATCAAGCGCCTGCACACCGGAATCACGATGGCCATTCCCCGTGCCCTTTGTTCCTCCAAAAGGTAAATGGATTTCCGCTCCTGTTGTTCCGGCATTGACGTAAACAATCCCCGTATCTAAATCACGCTGCGCTTGAAAAACTCGATTGACATCCTTGGTGAATATAGAACTGGATAAGCCATACTTCACCTTATTATTTGCAGCAATGGCTTCTTCAAAATTATTTACTTCAATGAGTGAAACAACCGGCCCAAAAATTTCTTCCTGTGCAATTCGCATATCTATCGAAACGTCAGTAAATAGCGTCGGTTCAAAGTAAAAGCCTTTCTCATAATTTTCTACAGTAAGCTGTTTGCCGCCAGCAGCTAATTTTGCTCCTTCTTCTTTCCCAATTTCTATATATTTTAAGATTTTATCTAAGCCGGTCTGATTAATGATTGGACCAATCTTATTATTGGAATCAAGTCCATCTCCTATCGTCAGGTTTTTCATCGCTTTTAATAAACGTTCTTCCAGTGTTTTTCGAACAGCCTTATGGACAATAACGCGGCTGCAGGCGGTACAGCGCTGGCCGCTTGTTCCAAAGGCGCTCCAGAGAATCCCTTCTACGGCTAAATCAATATCTGCATCTTCCATTACAATCACAGCATTCTTCCCGCCCATTTCAAGGGAAACCTTTTTCAATTGTTTCCCGCATTCCGTTGCTACCTTTCTGCCTGTTTCATTGGAGCCGGTGAATGAAATAACACGGATTGCATCATGCTCAATCATTGCCTGCCCGACGATAGCACCAGAACCATAGACAACTTGAAGAATTCCTTTTGGCAGTCCTGCTTCCTCAAAAATCCTTGCTAATTCATTTGCCATAAGCGGGGTTTCCGAGGAAGGCTTCCAGATAACTGCATTCCCGGAAACAATTGCTGGAAACGATTTCCATGTCGCAATTGCAATCGGGAAATTCCATGGCGTGATAATCCCGACCACCCCGACTGGGCATCTCTCGCTCATCGCAAATTTATCCTTTAATTCAGAAGGGGTAGTCTGCCCAAATAAACGCCTTCCCTCTCCTGCCATATAAAAAGCCATATCGATTCCTTCTTGAACCTCTCCCCGTGCTTCTTCAATGACTTTCCCGTTTTCCAATGTTAATAGCTGAGATAACCTTTCCTTCCGTTCCTTCATCATTGTTCCTGCTTTATACAATAGTTCTGCACGCTGCGGCGCAGGTACCAGTGCCCACTCCCTTTGTGCAATACGTGCTGATTCTGCTGCCTGTGTAATTGCTTCTGCACCGGAATTAGGAACTTCTGCAATTACTTCTCCATTTGCCGGATTATAGACCTTTTCCTTATTTGTTACCTCTGTCCATTCACCGTTAATAAAGTTTTTTAAATTTCTCTCTTCTTTTGTAAGCGTTATCATTTTGATTTCCTCCCTTTTAAAAAATGATTCAATCACATTTCTCAGGTAAGTTCATTCATCAAATTGATTTGAGATGATTATAAAATTCATATAGCTTGAAATACGCTGACCGTTTCCCGGACTCTTTGAAAGATTCAAAAAGATTAATTTGGTCTTGCGTTCTTCTTTCTCACAAAATAATTTACTCTTTCTAATTTTAGTATAATGGAACTGCCAATATGTTTACAACTAATTTCAAATAATTTTCAGAAATTGACATATATACTTACATTGACTTATGTTTGACGGATAATAGACAGTCTTCATCTTCATCGTTAAAAAAATTAGCTGGATAAAGTCCGGTTAAAACCAAACTGCATCCAGCCAATCAAACGCTTTTTTAGGTTGCTTCAATTAAAACATGATTTTTTTTATTTTTTCACGAGGCATTTCCTCACCAGTGAATTTTTCGAATGCAAGCGCCCCCTGCCAAAGCATCATGCCAAGGCCATTAATCGCTGTACTGCCACCTTCTGCTGCTTGCTGGAGCAGCTTTGAGCGCTGCGGGTTGTACACTACATCGGTAACAACAAGATCATCACGAAGCACGTCTAACGTATCGTCGATAATGCTCAGATCATCAAGCGGCTTCATACCAAGGCTTGTAGCATTAGCAAGAACGAGGCTTTCAGCAACTTCGCGGCGAAATGCTTCTTTATCCTCAAGCGGTAAAATATTTGCTTTTACTTGGTATTCTTGCATTTCTTCATTGATGTATTTCACGTTTTTTTCTGCATTGCTGAAAAATTTATCATCACGGGCGAAAACACTAATTTCCCGGATACCTGATTGAACAAGCTGCGTGGCAATTGGTGTAGCAACCCCGCCAGAACCAACTAATGTGACTTTTTGTCCTTTAAGTTCGACGCCGTGTTCAAGCAAATTAGACACATAACCAAGCCCGTCTGTGTTATATCCTTTTAGCTTGCCGTTTTCGTTCACAACAGTATTGACAGCACCGGCATGCTTCGCACCTTCATCAAGTTCGTCCAAGTATTGAATCACTTCCATTTTGTTTGGCATCGATATGTTAAACCCAATAGCTCCTATAGCTTTCATACCTTCTACAGCCTTCTCTAATTCATCGTTGCCTACTTCAAATGCAAGGTATGCATAATTTAAATCTTTCAGCGTATAGCCTAAGTTGTGCATACGCGGAGATAAGCTGTGCCCAATCGGTGTAGCGAGAAGCCCAACCAATTTCGTGTAACCATCTATTTTTTCTAAGTTTTTTTCAAAATCTGCTGCCATCCTATCCATCTCCTCTATTTTATTCTTACCCTTAAGAAAAAATCTTTTTTCTTCGGGAAGCGATATAAAGTGCTAACAGAATACCCAGTACTGCAATCACCATATCAAACACAAGGGTCATGCTGATTCCAATATAACCAACAAGTGACCCGGTAATGATTGGAACCAAAATAAAAGCGGCACTTGATGCAATATTTACATAAGCTGTTGTTGTTCCTTTGTTTTTCCGGAAAAAATCAGTCATGATACTTAACGCCAGCTGGAAAAGTCCTGAGGTAAATAATCCTAATAAGAAGGTGCTGACCAGAACAACCGGGTAGGACTCAACAAAGAACAGTAAAAGCATTGCAATAAAAGCTATAATTGGATAAACGATTAAAACAGTAATCGGCTTAATAAATCGATCCAGAACTACAGCAAGCAATATTACTGAAACCAGAGCACCAACGCTGAAATAGCTGAGCAGCTGAACCGAATCATGTTCACTTAAGCCGATAAACTGTTCGCCAAGTTCAGGTAACCATGTTTGCCAAACAACAAATAATGCCGTTGAAGTAAAACCAATTAAGATAATAGCAAGGCCTTCTCGCATCATGGATGGCTTGGCTTTTAATGCTTTCTTATCCTGTTCTTTATCTGATTCCTCATCTTCTGAAGCATCGCCATTTTCTACGTCAGGGAAAGGCATAAAGAACAAGTAAACGCCGCTAATGACATAAAGAATACCGAGGATAAAGAATGACCATCCCCAAAATATGCCATTTGCTGCTAAAAAGGAAATCAAGAATGGTAAAACGGTTGCTCCAATAGAGACAAAAGCTTTAACTAAAACAGTTGCTGTGCTCGATTTTTTCGGAAATGATTCAATCAGCGCCGGGTATGTCCCAGAATCCAATAACGAGTTAGCAATCCCAGCAGTAATCGCGAATGCAAATGCTAAATAATAGCTTGATGTCAGCGGCATACCGAGCAAAAACAGTAAATACAAAAAACTCGCCGCAATAATAATTGGCTTACGGCCGATTTTGTCAGAAAGCCTGCCCACAAAAAATAAAGCCGCTAATTTCCCAATACCGATAGCTGAAACGAGAAAACTGACCTGAGAGGGAGTCACATCATACAGTCGAGATAAATTACCCATATTAGAAGCAATAATAATATTAATCATGCCGAGCATGAAAAAGTTTAAATAGAGGCCAATTGAGGTCTTTATATAAGGATTGTTCAACTTCTGTCCTCTCCTTTTGTTGTTACTAATTGATATACTTAGAATTAGTATGAGCGGCTTAGAAAAATCTATTCTCCTTCATTAATGGGCTTTTCTTGCTTTATATTGGAAAGACTAAGAAAACCAAAAATATCACTTAGTTTTTTAAACATCCGTATTCTTGCTAAGAAGATGTCCACTGCGGGAAGCGAAGTGTATTTCCGCGGCCTAAGATTACTCACTCCAAAAAACCTGTTGGAGCGGTTATATCCAGCTATTTCTATAACCATTCTTATTCTTTAGGAAAGGTTGTCCTTTATTAAAAGGCTCTAAAGGATATCCCAGTACTCAAAGGAATCGATAAAGTTATGTTTATGCCAGAATAAAACTCCCCACTGAAGGAAGCTCCGTTTTATGATATACTGGACATTGATTTTATAGAGGAAGGATTTTACGAATATGGAAAAACAGACAGAACAATGGTCAACAAGACTTGGATTTATTTTATCCTCTGCCGGTGCCGCAGTCGGTTTGGGTGCTATCTGGAAATTCCCTTACATGACCGGGATGAACGGCGGGGGAGCATTTTTCTTTATATTTATATTATTTACTGTTCTGATTGGCCTTCCGCTGCTTATTGCCGAATTTGTTATTGGCCGCGGCGCCCAGAAGGAAGCTGTCAGCGCTTATCAAAAACTAACCCTCAAACGGAGTATCTTTTCATTTATTGGGCATTGGGGCGTTGCCGGGGCTTTTATTTTAATGTCCTTTTACAGTGTTGTCGGGGGCTGGGTACTGATTTACAGTCTGATGTCTATCCCAGGTATGGTTATCTCAGATAACGGTGATTATGCTGCTTTATTTGATACTATTACCGGAAACCCGCTGCTTACGATTGCAGGACTTGCATTCTTCGTATTTTTAAATTCCTTTGTTATCTCTAATGGGATTCAGAATGGTATTGAAAAATATAGTAAAATACTGATGCCTTTATTATTTCTTTTTTTCATTATTATCGTGATTCGTGCATTAACCTTTGAAGGTGCCATGGAAGGCGTACGTTTCTTCCTGCAGCCTGATTTTTCCCAGTTAAATGGTGAAAATATTTTATATGCATTGGGACAGGCCTTCTTTTCACTGGCAATCGGAATCTCTGTAATGGTAACCTACAGCTCGTATCTGGCTAAAAATGTCAGCTTAACAAAATCAGCAGCTTCTGTTTCTGTTATGAACATTCTGGTATCCTTACTTGCCGGATTAGCGATCTTTCCAATTGTATTCTCATTTGGTCTTGAACCGACGGAAGGACCTGGATTATTATTTATCGTTCTTCCGGAAGCATTCTCGCAAATGCCTTTTGGTGAATTATTCTTGAGCTTGTTCTTGTTCTTATTCTTATTTGCGATTTTAACTTCTTCGTTTAGTATGCTGGAGATTATTACCTCTTCAGTGAATGAAAGAGTAAAAGCTTCCCGGAAACAAATTGCCTGGGTTGCCGGAGTGGCCGTATTTATCTTTGGGATACCAGCCGCTTTATCATCCAATGCCCTTGCTGATTTTCACATTTTCGGAAAAACAGCATTCGACGCAAGTGATTTCTTAGTCAGCAACATTATGCTTCCTGTCGGCTGTTTATTTATCGCCTTATTTGTAGGATTTAAAATGAATCGTGCATTAGTCGAGCAAGAATTTCATGCAGGAAATCCTTTTGGCAACGGAATGTTCCAAGTATGGTACCAGATATTACGTTGGGTTGCCCCAATTACAATCGTGATTGTTTTCCTTTATTCACTTGGAATATTCGAGCTGTTTTAATAAAGCGAATAAAATCTCTCTGCTTTTGCAGGGAGATTTTTTTAAAGAATAAGAAAGCATATAAAAAAATGCTGAATACAGCCGCTCCAGAATTTGTGTTATTTCTTTATAAAAAAGTAAATAAAACATAGTTATTCTTAGATGAGAGCGGATGTTGTCGACTCCTGCGGGAAAAGCAACAGGTGAAGACCCCGCAAAAAAAAGTGAACTTCTTTTTTTCTACCCGCGGGGCATAAGTGCGACTTTGCTTCTGTCTGCGCCTGTCGGCTTGCCAATCAGCAAGTCTTCTGTAAAGGAGATGAGCTCGGGGCCCATGGAATGCGTAGTGTCTTTCTGGGGCCTAAGATTACTCACCCAACCATAACCCGTCGCAGCGGTCGCATTAACCTGACAACATTGAAGATTACTCGCCCCATCGAAAACTGTCGGAGCGGACATCTCCTTGGCAAGAACACCGATGTTTTAAGACATCTCCTTGGCAAGAACACCGATGTTTTAAGTGGTGTTCTTGTTTTTTTATTGCATAAACACTTTTTAAATCGGACAATAACGGGAACTATATAGTAATGAACTAATACTATGCTATTTTAAGAAGCCATTTGGAAAGGAGCCATTTGAGTATGGTAAATAAAATTGTTATTGTCGGCGGTGTCGGCGGCGGTGCTACGGTCGCAGCACAAATACGGAGAAACGACCCCAATTCTGAAATTCATATTCTTGAACGATCTGGTTATGTATCCTTTGCTAACTGCGGAATGCCCTATTTTATTGGAGGAGAAATTACGGACCGGGATCGGGTGATTTATTCTGAAAATGATTTTGCAGAGAAATATCAGCTTTCTATTGAAACCTATGCAGAGGTTACACATATTGAAAGAGAAAAGAAAACCATTTTCTTTGAAAAAAATAATAAACCCTATGAGATGGACTATGATACATTGATTCTTTCTCCCGGAGCACGGGCTGTTATGCCGGATTTAGATGGTATGGAATCCAATACGTTCACATTGCGGATCATCGAGGATATGGACCGGATAGAAGCATTTATTTCAGATAAAAAACCAAAAACAGCAGCCATTATCGGCGGCGGATTTGTCGGCTTGGAAATGCTTGAGAATCTGCATAGAAGAGGACTCCAATGCTCGCTTGTCGACCATTCCGAGCATGTCATGTCAAGGTTAGATGCTGATATGGCAAGCCATGTCGATGAACATATAACAGAGAACGGGGTAGATCTTTATCTGAATGATAAATTGGAAAGTTACTCCAATCACGGCACTACCCTGCATCTTCAAAGCGGAAAAAGCCTTCAGGCAGATATGACATTAATGGCTGTCGGTATTACACCAAATATTGAGCTGGCAAAAGATGCTGGCTTGGAATTAGGAGAAACCGGGGCAATTAAAGTGAATGATGTCATGCAGACCAGCGACCCTGCTATTTATGCGCTGGGAGATGCTGTCGAGGAAGTTGATTTTATTACAAAAAAGCCAGCACATGTAGCATTGGCATGGCCGGCGCATCGTCAGGCTTTTGTTATTGCATCCCATTTAAACGGCGAAAAGATTCAGCGTGACGGGATTTTAGGTTCATCTATTTTCCGTGTTTTTGATTTAACGGTTGCTATCACCGGGCAAAATGAAGATGCGTTGGATAAATTAGATATCCCTTTTGAAGCAGTTCTGTCCAAAGGTTATTCTCATGCCGGCTACTATCCCGGTTCGGAAAAGCTCTGGATGAAGATTGTATTTGACCCGAAATCCGGACAATTATTAGGAGGCAGTGTTATCGGGCCAAAGGGAGCGGATAAGCGCATGGCCGTATTAGCCACAGCAATTAAAGGAAAACTCACTGTAGATGATTTAACCGACCTGGAGCTTGGCTACAACCCGATTTATTCAGGCTCTAAGGATGCTATTAATATTTTAGGATATAAAGCAAGGGAACAATGGAAAAAAGCAAATAAATGACACAAGCCGGCTGATAACATCCAGCCGGCTTGTTTTTAATGATCTTCAAATTGATAAACTAATTCATATCTTGTTTCATCTAATAATTCTGCAACATGCACACGGACGCCGTGACCAAATACAATCTCATCATCCGTCATCGCTACAATCATCGCCCGGGTATTATTATGGATATCCAAATAAATATCCCCGACAGCAGGCTGTAATGCATCATCATTCTCTGCTAAATAAGAAATCGATTCATCCTGCAGCTGTTTTTCTTCCGGAACAAGGGATTTATCGAAATAAGCAATTTCTTGGCTTGCCTCGGCTTTCCCTGGAACCATCACAACATATTCACTATGTTTAACACCATTATCGCGTGTTGTAATTACATTTCCGTCTTCTACCCGCTCTACCTTCTCGATTTCATTTAATGAATAATGATCTAAAAAGTCCGGAGTAGGCTTCACAATCAAAATATAATCACCAGCTTTTGGTTTTGCATATTGATCAATCGTATATCTTTTACCATAAAAAATAAATGTATCATTATGTTTAGGACGGTAAAAATTAATATCTTTTGCGGTTGTTAATACTTGTTTCATATCCTTTAACCGATACATGTGAACAGATTTTTTGAACATTGGTTTGACAGAATATACCTTATGCAATTCATTTTCATAAAATACAAACTGACCTTTTCTTACTTGAAAAAGCTTCATTTAATGACCTCCTTGATTAATCAATTCCAAAATAAGGTACGCTCTTCTTCTCTATATTCCCTTATACTCGTAAAAATGAAACATGTAAAAACTTTTCTTTTCAATTTGAGAAGTGATAGATTGTTTTAATTGAGGATCAGGGACTAATATTGCTATGCGCAATAAAAGAAGCTTTAGCTAGTTACAGGTGCGTTCAGCGCCTTCACACTAGACTTTTTTAACCTATCTGGTGATTTTCCAACGTAAGTATAACACGCGAAACAACCGAATGCTACCCAGTTTTTGTATAACTTCAAAATTAATTTCACCAAATCATTTTCCTGATTCAAAGCTTTCTTTCAATAATGATAATTCTTCCCAGCGTTGCATCTTTTCTTCTAATTTATCTTCTACCTCTTGCTGTTCTGTAAATAAAGGCTGTACCTTGCCAATATCACTTCCAGCTTCCGCAATTTCCTGTTCAATTTCGGTCAATCGTGATTCGAGCTGAGTAATTTCATCCTCTATTGTTTCCCACTCACGCTGTTCCATGTAAGATAATTTCTTTTTCGTTTTTACAGATACAGCCGCTTTTGATTCTTTCGGAACTGAAGCCTTTGTCTGCTTTTGAATCGCGTTGGTTTCCAGGAATTCGCTGTAGTTTCCATAATAAACAGAAACCTCCCCTTCCCCTTTGAATACAAAAAGCTTGTCTACAATACGGTCCAGGAAATAACGATCATGCGAAACGGTAACTACGACTCCTGGAAACGACTCCAGATATTCTTCTAAAACAGCCAGCGTTTGCGTATCTAGATCATTTGTCGGTTCATCTAAAAACAAAACATTTGGTTCATGCATCAATACTTTGAGTAAATAAAGGCGCCGTTTCTCACCGCCTGATAACGTGCGTATATAAGACCATTGCTGTTCTCTTGGAAATAGAAATTGCTCCAGCAGCTGCTCTGCGGTAATTACCTGACCATCTGCAGTATGCATGACTTCGGCTACTTCTTTAATATACTCGATAATACGCAAATCTCCATCCAAATCTTCGTCATCCTGGGTATAATAACCGATTCGCACTGTCTCGCCGATCTTTACCTCTCCCTTATCAGGCGAAATACGCTCTGCCATCATATTGAGCAAGGTTGTTTTACCTGTACCATTAGGACCTATAATACCAATTCTGTCCCCAGGAATAATCTGATAGGAGAAATCATGAATCAGTGTCTGCCGGCCAAAATCCTTTGAGATTTCCGTCAGGTCAATAACGTCATTTCCAAGCCGCTTCGAGCCCGCTTGAATAGCAAGATTTTCTTTTTTCGTATCAAATTTCTTTTCCTTCATTTCCTCTGCCCGTTCGACCCGGGCACGCTGCTTCGTCGACCTCGCCTTAGCCCCTCGTTTCAGCCAGGCAAGTTCTCGCTTTAATGTATTGCGATGCTTTTGCTCATCACTTATTTCCTGCGCTTCTCGTTCTGCTTTTTTCTCTAAAAACAGTTCATAATTCCCTTCATAAACATAGAGATTTCCTTTATCCAGTTCAAAAATACGATTAGTTACCCGGTTCAGAAAGTAACGGTCATGCGTCACTAATAAAATCGAGCCGCGATAGCTCTGTAAATATTTCTCCAGCCATTCGACCGTTTCGTGATCAAGATGGTTGGTAGGCTCATCTAAAATAAGCAGATCAGCAGGCTGAATCAGCGCTTTAGCAATAGCAACCCTTTTCCGTTGTCCGCCAGATAACTCATGAACCTTCTTGTCAAAAGCTGTAATCCCAAGCTTCGTTAAAATTGTTTTTGCATTAGCATTAGCCTCCCATGCCTCTGCCTGATCCATTTTTTGCTGCAGCTGTAACAGCTTCCCCTGAAACGACTCGTTCTCCGGTTCCTTCTCCAAATTTAACAGGGCTTGTTCATAAGCACGCATCAGTCTCATTTGCTCTGATTCTCCATAGTAAATCTGCTCAATCACCGTTAATTCCTCATAAAGATCCATTTCCTGTGCAATATATTCAATCTGATAATCCTTTGCGTGTTTTATTTCACCTTGATCCGGATCATCTATTCCTGCAATGACTTTTAAAAAGCTTGACTTCCCTGTTCCATTCACGCCAATCAAACCGATTCGCTCCAATTCACCGATGGCCGCATGGATATTTGTAAACAGATTTTTATCTCCATAAGACTTGCTGATATTTTCAATACGTAACATCACGCATCACTTCCTTCATAAAAATATGATTATGATTTATCAGACTCTTTCTTTTCCTTAATCCACGTCTTAATCATTAGAACGATAAGTAATAATAACCATGAAGTAACCAAGTAGAAAATAAGCTGACTGGCTTGACTCATCTCTTGAAAAAATGTAAGCAGGCCAACCCACACAATGAGAATAATCACAAATTGTCCAAGCAGTAATTTCATTTCTAACGCCTCCTTAAAGTTTAGGTTATCTATGTATTCTTGATTTTACTATCTATAAAAAAAACGCCTAACGTATATTTTATCGCATACGCAGGCATTTTTCTATCTATATTCATTATCTTTTCGTAAAGGAGACGTTCATTTATTCATGTTTAATTAAAAATCCTGTTCCTTATCGATGTTCAAACGCAGCCTCTATTATAATGCCATAAAACGAAACTTCACTCCGTGGGAGTTTTACGGACAGTCCTCCGTGATAAAACAAGTATTTCCGCTTATAGATAAAGATTTCATGCTTGTTTTTAAATCTTTACGAATTATTCTTTCTTCATCTGCTCAAACTGCTTCATCATCTGCTCATAACTTAAAGCGCCAATCGATTTAAATTGAATGATTCCTTCTGCATCAACCATATACGTCACGGGAATCGGCTGAATTCGATACAAATTACTGACTTCACCTTCTTTATCTAATAAAACAGGAAAGGTCAGTTCAAGTTCTTGGATAAATTGCCCCACTTTCTCCGTACTCATTTCTTCATCCGTTAAGTTTACGGAAAGAATGATTGGATCATGCCCCTGATAAAACCGCTCCATATCCGGCATTTCCTGCTTGCAAGGCGGACACCAGGTTGCCCAGAAATTAATCATGACCCGCTCGCCTTGAAAGTCAGACAATTGCAGGGTTTCCCCGTCTAGTGTTTCCAGCGTGAAATCCGGCGCTTTATCCCCAATCTCTGTTCCCTCCTGCACTCCCTCTGCATATGCAGGGTGTATTGTTAGTAAAAAAAGAAGCAAACTAATCATTAACATGTTAATTTTTTTATTTCTCCTCATTTAATCACCTCTGTCTTAATTTCTCCGATACCGTCTATGCCATACAAACGTTATCCCGTTTGTTATAATTTACTTAAAAATGAAAGGTTTTGAAGTGTATGACATTACCAAAAGGAACAAAAAACTGTATTACAGATGTCCCCGACGTGCAAGTAGGTCACGTGACGCTGTATGAGCACCTGAATGAAACAGATACGATTTGCACGGGAGTTACAGCTATATTGCCTCATACCGGAAATATATTCAGAAAAAAAGTTATCGCTGGAAATGCTGTTATTAATGGATTTGGGAAAACAACAGGGTTAATGCAGATAGACGAGCTTGGTGTTTTAGAAGCCCCTATTATGCTGACAAATACCCTAAGTGTCGGAGCAGTGATGCAGGGAACCTTAGCTTATATGCTGGAGGAGACAGAAGAAATCGGTGATACAGCAGGCACAATCAATTTAGTTGTGGGGGAATGCAATGACGGGTACTTGAACAGCATCCGCTTACAAGCTGTCAAACCGGAGCATGCTGGAAATGCTATTCAAAACGCAACATCCGAAAGCAGTCTGGAAGGAGCAGTGGGTGCCGGAACCGGCATGCAGTGTTTAGGATATAAAGGAGGCATTGGCACTTCTTCCAGAATCATCTCTGCTGAAAACAAAAAATATACGCTTGGCACACTAGTTGTAAGTAATTTTGGCAGACGTGAACAGGCTTTATTTCCTGTGAATTCTACAGAAAATCCGGATACACCTGACGGATCGATTATGATGATTCTTGCTACAGACGCTCCATTTTCCGACCGCCAGCTTAAACGGCTTGCCAAGCGTTGTGCAGTTGGGCTGGGGAGAACAGGGAGCACGATAGATAATGGAAGCGGAGATATCGCTATCGCCTTTTCCACAGCCGCAAAAATTGAGCATCATGCCAATCAGATAATTGAGCCTATGACAATGATTCGAGACGATCATCCAATCATGAACCAATTTTTCCAGGGTGTTGCAGAAGTGATTGAAGAAGCCATTTACCGTTCCTTACAGCAGGCAGAAACAACTGTGGGACGCGGAGGGAGAACATTGGAAAGGGCACCGATTTAAGAATTCTTTTTATTGGGCTGTATTTCTTCTTCCTATATGAAAAAAAAGCCATTATCCATGCACAATTGGATAATGGCTTTTATGATTACTATTTCGATTTATGATAGAAAGATTTAGGAACATCTGAACGGAAAAACATCAGTGTATTTGTTTTCGGATGGTAAAGTGCCAGCGCTTTTGCGTGCAGACCCAGCCGGCCAAGTATACGGCGATTTCCACCGCCATATTTCTTATCGCCTACTACCGGATGGCCGAGCTCCTGCATATGGACCCGGATTTGATTCTTTCTGCCCGTTTCCAGCTCTACCTCCAGCAATGAAAATTGTTGATTGGATTGAATAACCCGATAACGCGTCGCGGCCCGCTGCCCATCATTTTTAACTCGGCTGGAATACATTTTATGTGTCGGGCTTTCTTTTAACCAGGAAACGATATACCCTTTTTCTTTGGCGACCTTTCCTTCCACTAAAACAACATAGGTTCTTTCTTTCACGATATCCTTCCAATTATCCTGGAGTTTCCGTTTCACTTTTTCACTTTTTGCAAAAACCATTACTCCAGACGTTTCCTTGTCCAGTCGATGGACGACAAAGATACGGTTGGCAGGATCCTCCTGTTTTACATAATCCATCAGCTGATGAAAAGCAGTTTGTCTTCTCTCTTCCTTCGTCGCAATTGAAAGCAATCCTGCTTCTTTATCGATGACAATAATATCTTCATCCTCATAAACGATTGACATGCCAATAAAGACTTCCTGCTTCACCGCTTCTTTATTCTTTAATATTTTAACAACCTGTCCCTTTTCCAGCATGTAATTATGCTGCGTTTGAATGCGATCATTCACAGAAACCTGTCCTCTGGTTAAAATAGACTTTACGGAATTACGGCTGCGGTTCGCTAAAACCCCTCTCAGAAAAGAAAATAGTTCTCCCGGCTCCGTCACTTCGTAAGTCAAAAAAGGGGCAGCTTTTTTCGATCGGGGACGTTTTTTGTTTTTCATCTTAAATCTCCTTTGTTCTTACACACCGTATAGAATTTCATTTTTTACAAACCTTTTTCATTATATACACCCTTGGAAATAGAAGCTAATCCTCGTCCTTCACATCAATATCCTCTGGGATTGGTTCATCTAAGTATGCTTGAATGACCTTCCTATACTTCTCGACCTGTTCGAAATATGTTGTAAATTGTTCTTTATTGATTAAATAGTTTTCCCCATCATAAATCGCACGTATCTTCCCTTGTAAAACATAAGTACGCACAATGGATTCATCTATTGATAAATACGCTGCTGTTTCTTTGATTGTTAGATACATTTAAATAAATTGCTTTTGAAGGACGTCATGATACGCTTCATTTTTCTGCATTTGTTTTTTTGCAAACGGGCATAAAGGGATAATATATTTGTCGTTTTCTCGTGCATATAGAACAACTTGCTCCAGCAGCTGTTGAGCAATCCCCTGGCTTCGGAGTTCTTTTGCCACATACGTATGATCAATAACTAAACGGTTCGATCCTGATTGTACAAAAGTAATTTCTGCTTCCGGATCCTTGATATCCTCCCCAACGTAAAATTTTGTTTCTCCTTTATGAATGGTAGCCATGTTAGCCCTCCTAAATATCTACATTTCTTTCATTATACTCTTTCAAGTTTCTGGTCTCAAGACATTATTTTTGTAAGCGTTTTAAATATTAAGAAATTAAACTCTTTTTTTAAAATAGATTGCTGGACGAAACCAGATACTTCTTTCTACAATGAACATGAGGTGATTTTTTGAATACTTATATCCGACAATTATTACCATCCGATAAAATATTAATGGAAAATATGCAGACAGAAATAGAAGATGATTATATTATACGCATTTTTGAGATTTTATGTACTGGAAACCACGTACTTTTTGGACTTTTTTATAATAATCAATTAGTCAGCACAGCCGGCTATTCTGTTTTCGCATCCGCCTATGCCATGCTAGGCAGATTAAGAAGCGATATTCGTTATCAAGGAAATGGGTATTCCAATCGGATAACTAAATACGTGCTGGATCAGGCATTCCAAAACAAAGACGTGGAATGGGCAGGTGCAAACACACAAGCTCATAACGCTCCGGCACAAAAGGTATTGAACCGTATCGATTTGGAAAAGCAGACCGAATTTTATGGATGTACAGCAAAAACATTGGATGGCATATCAGGTGCAGAGGAAACTTGGCGGGAAATAACGCAGACAGATGAAAAACTGAAATTATTAAATACATACCATGTTCATGAAAATACGTTTTTTCCGCTTGAATGCTATTATCCTTTTCCAAGCTCGCCTAAGCTTTTTCAAGAAGATCAAATAAAGAGCTGGCGATTCTTTCAAGAGAATGGCCATCCTCCATTAATTACAAAGAAAAATATAAAAAAAGAGGTGTATCTTCACGCTATTTACCCATATAAAGATTTATTTCAGCGCAGAGGGTTATGGAATACTATTGCGAAAGCGCAGCATGCGTTACAAATACAGCATCCAGATAAGAAAGTCCATGTATGGATTGATATTCCCGCAGCCATTATCGACCAGCTGCCTAATGCTCATCCATTTGAATTAGATTCTCCATGGCTGCTCTATGGAATAGACAGAGAAGCGTGGGCAAACCTCTAAAAAAAGCAGGCGATGCATTTAAAAGATACATCGCCTGCTTTTAGCCTTCATGCTTTTTAATATTCGTGAAACCTGCTTTCTGCATAGCCGGGAATTGACCAGATATTTTCTCCATGTTCTTTTGCCTCTTCCTGCGCTTGCTCCAGCTCTTCTAAGTACTTTGTATTCGGCTCATACACAAAGCCGACCCTTGCATACCCTTCTTCGACTAATAACTGGTTAACATTATCACCATCTGCCCAGATATAGGCAAGCATCCGGTCGTAATCGTCTCTTTCAGGATTTCCTCTTTCTAACTCGACCGTTTCCCCTTCCGGCATCAGTTCTTTGGCAAAATCACTTGCTTCCTCGCCAAATGGCTGTACTTCCGTATCAGGCTTCACACTTTCTGGGGTATCAATCAAGAGTAAGCGGACCCGCTCTCTTGTTCCATCTTCCAGATGAACAATCACAGTATCACCATCAACGACCCGTTCCACAGTGACTAATTCTCTTCCTTCTGCCGGTTCATTGTCTTCTAAAAAATCCAGCAGCTCGCATCCTGTTAAAACAAACAGCGACGCGAACAGAATAAACAGCTTTTTCATTTCTTACATCCTTACCATTATCCATATTCTTTTTTTTGAATTATTTATTAATAACCACGTTCATGCTGGTATAGATTAATCGACGGCGCTTTCCCATCTAAATAGTTCTTTAAATTCGGAATAAAAATATCTTCAATCACACGCTGATTATAAAACTCCGTTGCTCCTGCGGTATGCGGTGTCAAAATAACATTTTCCATCTCCCAAAGCGGATTAGATGCTTCTAACGGTTCCTTTTCAAATACATCCAGCCCGGCACCGGCAATTTCATTATTCTCTAACGCCTCAATCAGCGCTTTCTCATCAACAATTGACCCTCGTCCGATATTGACAAAGAAAGCATCGTTTTTCATCTGTTTAAATTGCTCTGCGCCAATCAGACGATGGGTATCCTCTGTTAATGGCAAAGTAACAACTACATAATCACTTTGCGGAAGTACTTTATCTAATTGATGCGGCTGATACATTTCATCCACATTTTCTGCAGCTTTCCCTGAATGACGGACTCCAAGCACCTTCATCCCAAAGGCTTTTGCTATTTTAGCTGTTTCCTGTCCTATTTTCCCTGTGCCAAGCACTGCCATTGTCTTGTTATGGATTTCCCCGCGAAGTTTTGCGTGGTGCCATACTTTTTCCTGCTGCTGTCTGACATAAGTATGAATTAACCGTGTAAATCCTAGAATATACGCAAAAATTGTTTCGGAAATCGGATAGCTGTGCACCCCGTTTGCGCTTGTTAATTGAATGTTCTTTTCCACAATTTTATCTAAGTTTAACGAATCGACCCCTGCACTCCAGGATTGTACCCATTTCAGCTGATTGCTTTCCAGATAGGTACTTTCTTTATCCTTGCGCCAATTAACAAGGATTTCTGCTTGCTTCAGAATATCATCAGAAAGTTCTTTGCCTGTATGGATTTCCCAGTCTGGAGCAGCCTTTTTTATTTCTTCTACATACGTATCCTCCAGATTTAAATGAATTGCCATCGTCCTTTTTGCCATATATCCTCCTATCCGACACCATTCTCATAAACATCGATGGTACCTGTCTCTATATTCTTATCATTATCTTAGCAATTGCTCAGCCATATCGCAACGACTGCGCATTCTTTGTATTTTTCGAGAACAAGTAATACAATTGTGAACGGAGCCTATATCTATTTAAAGACATTGATAAAACGGAATCACAGCAATGGATTTCGAAAGGAGAAACAATAATGAATGCTATTCAATTACCTGAGGCAGTCCAAGAGCTGCTTGAAAATAATAAAAAAGAAGTAACGGATCGCGAGGAATTGATTCGTTCCGGCGGATACCTCCCGCCAAGCGATGATTTATTGATTGATGCCATTGTCGCATTAAGTATGGGTAAAAATATATTATTAAAAGGACCGACCGGCGCTGGGAAAACAAAATTTGCGGAAACCCTCTCCTCTCTTTTTCAGCGGCCGATGTACAGTGTAAACTGTTCCGTTGACTTAGATGCAGAAAGCTTGATGGGGTTCAAAACGCTTGCTTATGAAGAAGAAAAACAGACAATTGAATTTGTTCCGGGGCCAGTTACCAATGCAATGAAGCAGGGAACATTTCTTTATATTGATGAAATTAATATGGCTAAGCCGGAAACCTTGCCGTTGATTAATGGTGTTTTAGATTATCGCCGAACGATTACGAACCCTTTCACCAACGAGATTGTGACTGCTGCAGACGGGTTTGGCGTTATCGCGGCGATCAACGAAGGCTATATTGGAACAGTTCCTTTAAACGAAGCATTAAAAAACCGTTTCATTGTCATTGACGTACCTTATATTCAAGGAGAACAGCTGGAACAATTAATTACTGAATCGACCAAACTGACAGACAAACAGCTGATTGGGCGTTTTGTGACACTATCCAATGATTTGATCACAGCGGTAAGTCAAGGAAAATTGTCAGAGGATGCTGCTTCTATCCGCGCCCTGCTGGATGCTTGCGACCTCTCAACCTATCTTCCGCCTAAACGCGCTATTTTACGCAGTATTGTGGATAAGCTCGAAGAAGATCGTGAGAAAGCGTTTGTGGGGAATTTGGCAGACACGTTATTTTAATTAAAGAGGAGTAACTTTGATATGTACCGATTTCACCAAACAAAGGTTGACACCCATTTATTTATGCAATTGCAGGATTTAACGACTGTTTTGGCGAAGAATGAACAATTGCAATTCGAGTCCAGCTTTGGTTCCTTTATTGATATAACAGAAAACAAAGTAACCGCTGGCCGTTTTTGGGACCGTCTCCCGGCTGAAATGCAGGAAGCGGGCGCGAAATCAGATGTCATCCTGCGCACATTAGGCACCCTGCATCAGACCGATGTAAAAATCCTGCAGCAATTCAAAAAGGATTGGGAAGATTCCCTTCTTCCCAAATTCGCAATTCAGCTGATGACATTATTAGAAGACATTCGTTTAGAGGACGCAATCCGGAAAGAACGTCCGGGCACGAAGCGAAACTTTTCTTACAGGCGAGCGTATTTCCATCACTATTTCACGACCCAGCTGCAGTCCAATGTCACACGCAGCTATGCAACCGATGAAATATTTTGTATGATTTATTTATTGCTTTTTGCCAATCAGCCAGACCCGGGGTTTCCTCGTGTGGAGAAAGCACAGCTGGAGATGCTCGACAGTATAAAAGGGCATCTGTACAGCGTCTTTGAGACAAAGCATACACGTGATAATGTGGCGTTGACCGAACAAATCATGCGAAAAATGCAGCAAGCAGGCTATACAGATTCAATTCACGAATACTTCATCCTGCCAATCGGGCATGTCGAATCGTATGAAAAAAATACGCTGTTTGATGAATTAACACGTACCGATCCGTTAGTGAATGACGACCAGCAGGAAGAAACAAATGAAGAAAATGAATACTTCGATGAAACCTTCTCTACCTGGCATCGTGAAAATAAAAATGATGACCGCAAGCAAAACTTTCTGCAATTTGAGTTGGAGCAAGGCACAAAAACCTCGATGCTTGGCGGCGGTGCCCGGGAAACAGAAGACGGCGATCAAGCAATGGCTGCGATTCAAGGAACTTCCGGTCAGAGTAAACAAAATGACTATTCCGATAAGGAAACGCTGACCAAAGAAGAAAACACTTCTGAAAACAGTAGTGAATCAAGCTTTGGGAAAGAAAATGAACATGCACAGATGTTTACAGAGTATGCAGAGACTCCTACAGAGGATGAACAATTACAATACCGGCAGTTTGTAGAGGAAATTGATCCCTTTAAAAGAAAACTTGCCAAAACCATTCAATTAACGTTAGAGCATAAACAGGATACACCGAGAACAGATTTATTATTTGGCAGGCTCTCTAAAAAACTGCTTCCTATCTTTTTAGAGGATTCTCCACGTGTATTTTATAAAAAGGAACAGGAATCAAAAGAATTCGATGCGGTCTTCACCCTATTGATTGATTGCTCTGCCTCGATGGAGAACAAGATGGAAGAAACAAAACGCGGTGTGACCCTGTTTCATGAAGTGTTAAAAGAGCTGCGCATTCCGCATGAAATCATCGGTTTCTGGGAGGATGCCAATAAAGCGAGTGACAGCTACCAGCCGAATTATCTGCAATATATCCAGACTGTGGAGGATTCTTTGTATAAAGAGCAAGGAGCTAAAATTATGCAGCTGGAAGCACAAGAAGACAATCGAGATGGCTTCAGTATTCGTCATGTCACTAAAAAATTAATTCCCCGCAGCGAGAAAAATAAATTTCTGCTGATTTTTTCCGACGGACAGCCGGCAGCTTCCGGCTATGACCAGAATGGCATTGTGGATACGTATCAGGCTGTAGCCGATGCCCGCAAGCATCAGATTGATGTAGTTGGAATGTTTCTCGCAAACGGTCAGATTGAAGAAAACGATGATACAATGATGCAAAATATTTACGGGAAAGAACGCATCATGGTTCCAGATGTGAGCGCCCTGCCAGAGCATTTCACTCCGCTGCTCAAGCGTTTATTACTGAAAGCAATTTGATAAAACGAAACTTCACTCAGTGGGAGTCTTTCGACGCACAAATGTTTCCGATGGGGCGAGTAATCGCAAAAGCACTTCGATGGGACGAGTAATCGCAGTCCCAGTCCCAGGATGTGCTAGTGCAGATGTTGCGACAAATGTTTTCGGTGGGGTGAGTAATCGCAACCCCAGGACGTCGCGAACTTAGTCTGCTTCCTTAATTCTCCCACTGAGTGTTAGCTGAGTGATTCAGGGAGTTAGCGTCCGTTATCTCCCGCCTAAATAAATTTATTTTTACGCTTTATTTTGAGGCGGGAGTTTTACGGACGGTTCTCCGTGATAAAGTGTTTTTTCCCCATACAAAAGGCGAGCATTTTTCGGAAATGCTCGCCTTTTATGATTAAATGCAAATATATACTATTTTTCTGAATTTTATTTCCAAACCAATATAACCTGGATAGCTTTATTGAACTTCCATGTGCAGATCGCCTGTTTTTGCCCAGCCTTTCATCTGCAGTGCCTTGTAAGTCATTACAGAAATAATTGCCGGCGTAATCACACCAACTACAATATACATGACTAAAACGCCCGCACCTTGGTTGGCTAAAATATTTAATGGCGCAATAAACGAGTTTAATCCTAAACCGGCTAGCTCATAGGGTACTTCAAAATCAAATATTAAAATAGCAATGGGTGCACAGATAATCGATGATGCAAACGGTCCGATAACTAAGCGCGGATTCTTCACAATATTTGGGACCTGCACTTTCGGCGTTAAGAAGAATTGTGCAATATTTGCACCTAAATTGTTTTGTTTGACCGACATGGCAGTGAACCCTACAAATTGAGCTGTGCAACCAATCAATGCCGCAGCACTTGATACGGGATCAAGCTGTAGTGCAATGGCTATAGCCGCGGAAGATGCCGGCGACATTAAAAAGATACTCCAAATTAATGAAATAACAATCGCTGAAATAAACGGAGACCCTGTAGTAGAGCTTGCGATGATTGCACTGATTTTCTCAAGTAATGGGGTTGTCACGGCCGCTAAACCAACACCTGCAACTCCCCCTACAAAAATAGAACAAAACGGAATTGCCATCATATCAAGCGATGTTTTCCCTGTTACACGCTTTCCGACCCAGGTAGCAATAACAGCAGCCAGTACTGCGCTGATAGGCTGTCCTGTAATAAGCGTCCAGCTTCCGTCAGCCGTCATAGATAAAGCATTCGCGCCAACCGTACTGGAAGCCATCGCTCCAAAAATAACTAATGTATTTCCCCCAAGCTGATAGGCTATTCCAGCTCCAATCGCCGGCGCCAGCATCAGCTGAGCTGCATTACCAATCAATAGAAAACCTTCCCACCCTGTAAATGTTCCGATTGTTTCAATCAACAATCCGATACCAAGCGTCACTAAGACGGCGTTCGCCAATCCTTGTGATGCTTTGTACATTCGATCAATTATGTATTTCTTTGTTGACTCTTTCACTTTTCGTACCTCCTAATAATTCACTTAAATTCCTTTTCTTTAAATTAGTGGGAAATGTTATTTAATTCTAAACAGAAAGTGCTATTTATCATAAACCCATTTCTTTTTTGCGTCAATAATTATTTTTTTCTGAATGTTTATCTTTTCGATGAAAATGAACGTTTTTGGTTGTTTCCGACTGAATTTAATGATATTCTATCATTAAGAGGTGAAAGTAATGCTGACAGATGAACGCCATCAATTTATTTTACATCGTCTAAATGAAAGCGGTGTAGTTAAGTCTGTAGATTTAATCGAGAGACTTAACTGCTCTGAGTCCACTATACGTAGGGATCTTGCTCATCTAGAAGAAAAAGGGCTCCTGCTCCGCATCCACGGCGGAGCAAAATTGAACGCTACATTTGGAGCGGAATTGACCTATCAGGAGAAAACAGTCAAAAACAGTCAACAAAAGAAAAATATAGGAAGGCATGCTGCCTCCCTTTTAGAAGAGAATGATGTGATTTATTTAGATGCAGGGACGACAACACTGGAGATGATACCGCATCTTGCTAATTTGTCGATTACCGTTGTAACAAACGGTATTGCCCATGCTTCGATGCTTGCAGACAGACAAATTGAAGCCTATCTCGTAGGCGGTAAATTAAAGCATTCCACAAAAGCAATGGTGGGCGCGCCAAGTCAACATTCTTTAATGAATTATCAATTCACTAAAGCCTTTCTCGGCGTAGACAGCATTGATATGACATATGGCTGTACCACGCCGGATCCGGAGGAAGCAACAATGAAACAGCTTGCTATTGAAAGAGCTTCAGACACATATTTTCTTGCAGATGACAGCAAATGGAACAAAGTCAGTTTCGCAAAAATATGTAATTTCTCGGATGTAACGTTTATTACGGATAAAATATCAACGATTCACCAACCCTATTTAAATCACACAACTATTTTGGAGGTAGATTAGATGATCTATACAATCACTTTAAATCCATCGATTGACTATATTGTTCCGGTCGACAAATTGGATTTAGGCGGGCTGAGTTATATGAATAATGATTATAAGCTCCCCGGCGGAAAAGGCATCAATGTATCACGAATTTTAAAGGCACTCAGGGCAGACGCTGTTGCTCTTGGATTTGTCGGAGGCTTTACCGGAAAATTTATTGAAGATGCTTTAGATGAATTAGATGTTCGGACAAACTTTGTTAATATCCAGGAAGATACCCGCATCAATATTAAGCTGAAAGCTGATCAGGAAACCGAAATAAATGGACGCGGTCCTGCTTTATCGGATGAAGAAGTGGCAAGGTTCCTGAAGCAATTTGAAGAAGTGAAGGATGGAGATACGGTAATTTTATCCGGAAGCAAGCCCCCCTCCCTTCCAGACAACTTCTATGAGCAATTAATCCAAAGAGCAACCGATCAAGGTGCTGCGTTTGCGATTGATACAACAGGTGCTGCCCTTGAAGCATCCTTGAGCTACCAGCCGTTATTAGTGAAGCCGAATATTCATGAGCTGGAAGCATTATTTGATGTGAAGCTGCAAACAGATGAAGAAGTCATCGCTTACGGGAAAAAGCTCTTAGAAAGAGGGGCAAAACACGTGATTATTTCCATGGGTGGAGATGGTGCATTACTTATCACGAAACAGGGAAACTATAAAGCAAAAGCACCAAAAGGAAAGCTGATTAACTCCGTAGGTGCCGGCGACTCCATGGTTGCAGGATTTATCAGCTCCTTCTTAAAATCGGGAGATCCGGCCGAATCATTTAAAACAGCAGTTGCTTCTGGCAGCGCTACTGCTTTTTCAGAAGACCTGGCTACTGCAGAAGCCATTGAAAAGCTGCGTTCCCAAATCCAAGTAGAAACCATTTAATTTTTAAATAGAAAGGATGAGAAACATGCAGGTAACCGATTTATTAAAAAAAGATGTTATGATTTTAAACCTTCAAGGCACATCGAAAGAAGCTGTCATTGATGAAATGATTTCAAGTCTTTATAAAAATGGCATTATAACAGAACAAGCATCATTTAAAGAAGCTATCCTGGCTCGCGAAGACCAATCCTCCACCGGCCTCGGTGACGGAATCGCCATGCCACATGCGAAAACAGCAGCTGTAACTGAACCTACTGTCTTATTCGCTAAAAGTGAAGCAGGAATCGATTATGATTCCTTAGATGGACAGCCTGCACACCTCTTCTTTATGATTGCTGTTCCTGATGATGGAAGTGATACGCATCTGCAAACCATCGCAGCGCTATCCCGTCTTTTAATGGAACCGGATTTTACAGGTAAATTAAAAGAAGCAGGCACTCCAGATGAAGTACAAGCGCTTTTTGCAGAAGCAACCGAAGAAAACGATGCTCCGGAAGATGAAGCAGCGGAAGATAAAAACGAAGAGATGAATGTCACCGACCTATTGAAAAAAGACGTCATGCTCTTAGACCTTCAAGCTTCATCCAAAGAAGCAGCAATAGATGAAATGATTGCAAACCTTTATAAGCATAATGTTTTAACAGAGCAGGCATCTTTTAAAGAAGCTATATTGGCTCGTGAAGAACAGTCCTCTACCGGGTTAGGCGACGGTATTGCAATGCCGCATGCAAAGACAAAAGCAGTAACCGAACCTACTGTTCTATTTGCTAAAAGTAAAATTGGAGTAGATTATAATTCCTTAGACGGACAGCCTGCACACCTTTTCTTTATGATTGCTGTCCCTGAAGGCGGAAACGATACGCACTTACAAACACTGGCTGCTCTTTCCAAACTGTTGATGGAACCTGTCTTTGTAGCAAAACTGAAAGAAGCATCTACTCCGGATGAAGTGCAGCAGCTGTTCCTTGATGCAACACAAGAGGATACAACAGAGGAAAAAGCAGAGGCGCCCGAATCAGGCAGTTCTGCCAGCAGTGATGAAAAACCTTTCGTCGTAGCAGTAACCGCTTGTCCTACTGGTATTGCCCATACCTATATGGCAGAGGATGCTCTCAAGAAAAAAGCAAAAGAAATGAATGTAGACATCAAAGTAGAAACAAATGGTTCAGACGGTACGAAAAACCATTTAACAAACGAAGACATTGAGCGTGCTTCCGGCGTTATCATTGCTGCCAGCAAAAAAGTGGAAATGGCCCGCTTTGATGGCAAGCACGTTGTTGAGCGACCGGTTGTAGACGGCATTAAAAAAGCAGAGGAACTTATTACCAAAGCATCGGCGCAAGATGCTCCCATTTATCGTGACTCCGGGGAAAAATCTGAAGAAGACGGCGAATATGAAAAACAATCCGCCTGGGGTAAGATTTATAAGGATTTAATGAACGGGATTTCCCATATGCTTCCATTTGTTATTGGTGGCGGGATTTTAATGGCTATTTCCTTCTTGTTTGAAAGTTTCTTAGGAAGTGAATCAGAATTCTTCTTATTCTTTAACAGCGTAGGAGGTACAGCATTTAATTTCTTAATCCCAATTCTTGCTGGTTATATCGCCATGAGTATCGGCGACAGACCTGGTTTAATGCCTGGTATTGTAGCTGGTATGATGGCAGTACAGAGTGACGCCGGTTTTATCGGCGGTCTTATCGGTGGTTTTGTAGCTGGTTACTTGGTGGTATTAATCAAACACTTATTAAAAGATCTGCCACAGTCTTTAGCAAGTCTTAAACCAATTTTATTATATCCTGTGCTCGGGTTACTTGCCACGGGAACAGCAATGTACTTTGCAATTGGACCAGTTTTTTCTAAGCTAAATAGTTTCATCCTTAGTTTCCTTGAAGGTATGGGAACAGGAAATATTGTTATACTCGGTATCCTTCTTGGCGGCATGATGGCTATCGATATGGGTGGGCCATTTAATAAAGCTGCTTATACTTTCTCTATCGGAATCTTTAATGATACAGGAGATGGAGCATTTATGGCAGCTGCCATGATTGGTGGTATGGTTCCTCCATTAGCAATCGCTCTGGCAACAACGTTCTTTAAAAATAAATTCACCCCAGATGAGCGTAAATCTGGAACAGCGAATTATATAATGGGGCTATCCTTTGTTACAGAAGGCGCTATTCCATTCGCAGCTGCTGATCCATTACGCGTGATTACCTCATCTGTTATCGGTGCTGCAATCGCTGGAGGATTGACTCAATTCTTCCATAGTACCATTCCAGCACCACATGGCGGTATTTTCGTTGTTTTCTTAGGTAATGCATGGTGGTTCTTCTTACTATCATTACTTATTGGTACAGTTATCTCAGCGTTAATACTTGGTATATGGAAAAAACCAGTTTCCAAATAAGAAAGAATCCATACCTGGATTTTCAAGGGGCGAGTTCGACAAATGTTGAACTTGCCTCTTTTTCTAATATATAAAAAAGCTCTGGCATCATTGCGATGCCAGAGCTTTTTATTATATCGAAACTATTTTCTCTTGTAATTTTTATGGTTAACTACGGTTTTGATCGGTTCCCCTGTAGATGGGTGATTTCCGATACGGACAATAACTGAATTCTCGCGGATAATAAGCACTTCTGCTTTCTTACCTTTATATTCACCGCGAACAATACTAATCGTTTCACCGACCTCAGCAATATCCTCCTGCTTCACCGGTTCTTGTTCTAAATTTTCTTCTTCCATGTTATAACCTCCCTGTATCAATAGCGAACTAGTAATTTACCTCATTCATCGTACCACAAGTGTATAAGGAATTATATTTTTTTTCAAAAGAAACGCTAAAAATTTATTTCTACGCTCGAATCTTATATAATCAAGGTATCTTAAGGAGGATTTGTTATGAACCTTGTTTTTGACCCTAAATGGGATAAAGCGCTTCCCGATACAGACCGTCTTAAAATTGAACAAACGTTTCAAAAATTCGTATTGCCGAATACTGCCGGTAAACAAATAACATTTACCCCTTTATGGCAAGCAAGAAATCACCGGTCTGATTTATTGGTTACTGTTTTAATAAATAATTATAGCGGCCAAGCGTATTCCTTTGGAGACACCACACTAAAATACGTAGAAGACAACGCAGTAAAAGCCGAAAAGACATTCACTTTAGAAAGAGTTTATGTGCCTCCAGACTCTAGCATGCCCTGGACATTTATTTTTCCGGAATCCAGCTTTATAAACAGCTCTATTAACTTACATGGCAGCTTAATTTGTCACAACTTAAACGACCTTGATCCTCCTGATTGATTATGACGGATAATGGCTAATTATGATGAAAAATAACCGTCATTATATTTACTGGTTAAATCTGGAACCGGAAAATAGATTAAAAAACGTACCCTTTGAACTAAGTTTCGTTTTATAATTAGTATATTACTTGGATATTCATGCATAGGTAGGTACTTTTTCTTTTTTAAACCGGGATTTAACTATCATTTTTTATTAAAAAACTATTACAAGATTTTAATTCATACAATCCTATGCTATATTTGAAGATAGGTTTCATCATGAACAAGTTGAAAATCCATATCCCTGCCCTTATAGTATTAAAAGCTCGAACAGATTAGTCGAAACCTGTAAGTCAGCTTCAAGAATCAACATCGCATAATTATTCATTTTATATTGACATCACGAAAATACTTGCTCAAATGACAGGAGAGGATAATATTGAGTATGACACCAACTTCGAATTCAACTTTGAATTTTATTGACGCATTTACGTTATCTGAAAAAACAAATTTAAATATTTCAATCCTATCTTTAAGAGATTTGGATGATTTTCAACTTGATTCATCAAATATACCGGATTTAATTATGATCCCAATTTATCAATACAACGATATTACACGCATTCTTGAACAGGAACAATTAAAGGATGTTAAAATTGCAATCATCCTGCCTAATTTGCATATGAAGGATATTATCCGATTGTATGAATTTGATATAGATGGATATTTTGTTAAAAATATGAGCCTGAATGAAATCATATCAGGAATCCGTTTTATCAATGAAGGATGCATTTATGTTTACCCCGAGTTAGCTAAAGCATTACACGATGAATTTTTAACTTTATCTTCTACGTTACAATCCCGTCCGGATGGTCTTCTTACCAAACGGGAATGGGATGTTTTACTTGAAATATCCAGAGGAAACAACAATGAAATTATTGCCAATAACTTAGAAATCTCTGATAAAACAGTGAAAAACCATGTAACCACCGTTTTACGTAAGTTAAATGTTAATGACCGGACGAATGCGATGCTGTTAGCGTATCGGAAAGGCTGGATCTAAAAAATAAAAAGTATAACTAAAACGAGAAGCCTATGAAATATATAGACTTCTCGTTTTTATAATGAATGGTTTGTAAAGCACTCAGGCATTCTAAAACTGCACTTTATGCTTTACACACTCTCTTTTCAGCTATTAGCTGCCCTGAGATAATTCTGTTTGCACTTGTTGTACTTCTTGAGGTGTTGCTGTTTGACCAGGCTGATAATAACCATGCTGCAATGCATATTGATATACTTTCAATTGGCGTGCTTCGTCCCGATTTCTTAGTTCTACAAATTTTTGGCGCAACGCAGGGTTATTCGATTCAGAAATATAACCGGCGTAACCTTTCAAACTTGCATTAAGACCGTTTAAATAATCATTTACCATCTCTTTATCCTGAAACATTTTCAAATCACCCTCCTACTGTAAAAATGACATTAATTGTTGTTGTGCATTACGAGCATCCTGCGCATCAAATTGCAGGATTGATTTAAACTCCGGATCTTGTGCCTGTTCAGCATATGCCTCCAGCTTATTCACAATCATCCCGTGCTCTCCAATAACCTTACGCAATGTTTCCAGTTCTGTTTGCGTTAATTGGTTCATCAGACAAACCCCTTTCCAAAAATTTATCAAGGTTATTATGCCCGGTGAACTCATTTATATGCCTTTGGATAGGTGCGATAAAGAAATTTTTACTGTTTTAATGCATCAAGTCTGTATCCAAAATTTATATTCTTCCATATCAAGTACTTCTATCGATCCTGACCAATGCAAAACAGTTCCAATAAAATCCGGAATATCTAAGTCTGACATCTCATATACTTCTCCATTATTTACGGTAGCAGTAGCATCCTCTACAAATACAACTTTGAAACCTCTATCATATGCAGCAATTGCTGTAAATAAACAACAAAATTCTGTGTTAAGGCCAATAATGACAAGCTCGTCCACTTTATATTTCTGACACTTTTCCAATAAATCTGTTTGGTAAAAAGCACTGGGAGTTTCTTTTTGAATTATTTCTGTAGCATATTTTTTAAAAGACGGATAAATCTCTGCACCTTTTCCCTCAATATAGAACGGATCTTCTCTATTTTCACTAGTATGTTGAATAAAAAAAACAGGAAAATTCTGATTTGAAAAATCCTTTAATACCGTCTCCATATTTTTTACACGTTGCCCTAGACTATATTGTTCATTAATCAGCTCTTTCTGCATATCAATTGCTAATACTGCCTTCAATGTAGCTCCCCCAATTGTATTTAAAATTTTTTAATTTATTGAATCAATATATACCATTAGAATCAGCTCTCTAATTTAAATTCCTGCTTTTTTGCCAAAAAAGAGTTTCCTTATATAGGAGAACTCTTTTCATCAGCTTATTTTTTAGTGCTTTTTATCTTTTCCGGATAAAAAGTTATTTGCTTCTTTTCATTTTAATAATACTTAATTTGACCTTGAAGCGTTCCAGTATATAATTCAAACTTATATTCATCAAAATTTGTAAAATAAAGAATGGTTTATTCCTTGAATATACATTTAAATCCCTCTATGTCGAAATTTCTTTTATTAAGCCTTTAATCTCAAAACATCGCTTGTCAGCTTCGGATCAAACCCGTAGATTTCTTTCTGCTTGTATGAATGGATTTCCTCATAAATAGTTATCATATAATCCAGTAATTGCTCATTTGTTTTCTCTTGTTCATCCCAGTACATAATATCCAATTCTATTTCTGTATGAGATACTAATGCCTGGAATCGATAAGAAATCCTTTCTGATACCTTAAAGCCTTCACGGAAATAAAAACGCAGGCGTTTCTCTGTATCTTCATCCCTTTCATCCACTGGCTCTACTTCCAAAATAATCGTTTTCCGTTTGTTTTTTAGCTGTTGAATCAACTTTTTACCTATTCCCTTTCCCCGAGCCCTTTCAGAAACCCATAAAAAGTCAACAAAAACAAAATCGGCATACTCCGCATACATCATAATATGTAAATCACTTTCATCCTTATGATAATGATTGGGCTTATCCACCAGTAAAGCTTTTAATTGCTCTTCTGCTTTCATTTCTTCCACTGGAAAATATCCGTTTAATCGTTGAAACCAATCCATTGTAAAACCTCCTGAAAAATTTTTTGCTTCCCTTTTTTATTTGCTGTCTCCAGTCACAGCTGACTATTTGACAGGAGAGATAGACACACGAATACAGCGTCAAGGCAATGAACGCTTTCCTTGATAAAAGGCCGATGATTTCATAGAATCATCAGCCTTAAAATCATACTTCGCATTCCTCTACTCTTCCATCAAAAGCACTGCTTCTTCTTCTACAAATTCACCTGTCCGCTGAAAGCCGCTATGTTCATATAATGTGATGGCAACATGATTTTCCTTCACGGTAGATGTACGTAACGCTTCTTTCGGATAATTCTTTTGGAAGTCTTCCATAAATTTCTTTAAAGAAGCTTTTCCATATCCTTTGCCTTGAAAATCCTTCGCAATCATAAACCGGTCCATCCACCATGAATCCTTATCATAAATATCACTTGCCGGATAATAGCATAACATGAGAAATCCGACCATTTCCTCCTCATGATAAATCGCATAAGGACGTTTCTCTTCCTTTTCATAAACTGCTTCCAAAACAGAATACCAATTAGGAGCTATAAAATCTTTTTGATTATCATTCACCTTTAATAATGAGCATTTTTTATAGTTCGAGCTGTCAACCTTCTTAAATGTAATTGTCATCCTCACTCATCTCCCTTAGTTATAGATGATACTTTCATTTTAAACGATAGGAAAAAGAATGGACAGTAATTACTCAAAGATATCTGGTTTAAAATTCCTGATGCTTCAAAATGATACGTGCTTTTCCGCAATTTCTTTTTCGAGTCGTTTCCGTACATCGCTCGCAGGTGAGCTCTGGCTTTGCTTTTCGCCATATTTCCGGACGTTTATCGCCTCGTTCTCTTCTTCCTCATCACCGACAACAAAAATATACGGTATTTTTTTCATCTGTGCCTCTCTTAATTTTAATCCCAGCTTTTCTTCCCGATAATCTGCTTCAATACGGATACCTGTTTCTTTGAAAGTATCCATTAATTGATTTGCATAGGAATGATGTGCAGAGGAAACTGGTAAAATAATGGCTTGAACAGGAGCCAGCCAAACTGGAAAAGCGCCTGCAAAGTGTTCAAGCAGAATACCAAAAAAGCGGTCGATGGATCCATAAATTGCCCGGTGGATAACAACAGGGCGCAGCTTTTCATTTTCTGCATTGACATAAGTTAAATCAAATTTTTCCGGCATTTGAAAATCAAGCTGTAATGTCGCACATTGATGGCTGCGTCCTAAGGCGTCTTTGATATGAAAATCAATTTTTGGGCCATAAAATGCGCCATCACCTTCATTTACTTGGTAAGGCAGCTCCATACGCTCTAACACATTTTCTAACGCCTGTTCTGAAGCCTCCCAAGCAGCATCCTCTCCCATAGATTTCTCTGGACGTGTAGATAATTCAACCGCATAGCTGAAGCCAAACACCCCATATATTTCATCAATTAAACGAATGGCTCTTTCCATTTCTGCCTCTACCTGATCTTCCCTTGCAAAAATATGGGCATCATCCTGACAGAAAGTGCGGACCCGGAGCAGTCCATTTAAAGCGCCGCTGTATTCATGACGATGGACTTGACCGAATTCCGACAGCCTGATTGGCAAATCACGATAAGAACGCAGCTTTTGCTTATAGATTAACATATGCCCCGGGCAATTCATCGGCTTTAATGCGAAATTGGTATGATCGACTTCCGAAAAATACATATTCTCCTGATAGTGATCCCAATGGCCTGACTCTTCCCAAAGCTGCTGGTTCATCAGAAGTGGTGTACGCACTTCCTGATAGCCTGCTTTTAATTGTGCTTCTCTGGAAAATTGTTCAAGCTCCTGGCGAATAATTTGACCATTCGGCAAATAGAACGGCATGCCAGGCGCTTCTTCAGAAAACATAAACAGATCCAGCTGCTTTCCTAATTTACGGTGATCTCTTTTTTCTGCTTCCTCTATAAAATGCAAATGTGCTTCTACATCTTTTTTCTTCGCAAAGGCAATGCCATAAATACGCTGCAGCATTTCGTTATTACTGTCGCCCCGCCAATATGCTCCTGCCAGCTTTATAAGATGAAATGCTTTAACATACCCAGTAGATGGTAAATGTGGACCTCTGCACAAATCAGAGAAATCTCCTTGTTCATAGATTGTGATTGCTTCATCAGCCGGGATACTTTCTAACAACTCTACCTTATAAGGCTGATGGTGTTTTTTGAAATAAGCTTTTGCTTCTTCCAAGGAGAGTTCATACGAATGAATTGAAAGATTTTCCTGAATAATCTTTTGCATCTCTTTTTCGATTTTCATCAAATCTGCCTGTGTAATGGATTCCTGACATTTCATATCATAATAGAACCCATGTTCAATCACCGGCCCAATACCAAACTGAACGTTTCCTTTTCCGTAAAGCCGCTCAACAGCCTGTGCTAAAATATGTGCTGCAGTATGCCGCATAACCTCCAGACCTTCGTCTGAATCCAGTGTTAACAATTCAATTGCACTCTCTTCGGAAATAGGATAACTTACATCTACCAGCTTCCCATTCACTTTTCCAGCAACAGCTTTCTTCGCTAAGCCTTTTGATATTTGTTCAGCGATTTCTTTTAAGAAAACTCCTTTTTCTACATCATCTTCTCTTCCATCCGGAAATCTAATTTTCACTTCATTTTTCATTTTCTTCATACTCCTTCTTCATTTTAGGCAAATAAAAAAGCATACACTTCCCTCTATACAAAGGGACGAATATACTTCTCCGCGGTTCCACCCAGATTCCCGCCAAGTGATTGGCAGCTTCATTTTGCAGTAACGTTGCATATGACGGCATCAGTTGTCACCCTGACGCAGCTCGGAGGTGGTAAATTACGCTTCTTGGTTAGAGAGCTCTCACCTTCTGCTCTCCTCTCTTTGAGCCTTCCAAGTAATTCATGTCCTCTTCTTCGCTTCTCTTGAATAAATTATAAAATATCATACTAAAGTTTTTTAATTTATGCAAGGGGAATTTTTTATTTGATAATTACACTTATAATGTGTGTTCAAAAAGCCAGATAAATAAGACCAAGTCGGCTAAGGCTGTAACGTCCTGGGACTGCGATTACTCTCCTTACCGGAAACGTTTGTGCGTCGAAAATTAAAGATGACGAGCTATCTCCAAACAGAGCGTATGCTTGAGAGTATTGGAAATAGCTCGTCAACGCAAAAATTCGCTATGTCATTTTTAGTGGGACTTTTGAACATTCTCTTATATTTCAATAGCTTATCTGATTAGACTATTTAGATGTTTAAAGAATGCTGTTTTTTTCATTCAATAACCTCCCAGACACCAGAAATTCCGGGCGTTTCTCCACTTGTCCACCATTTTGCTTGGAAAACTTTTCCGTTATAGATAACTTTGTCTCCTCCAAGATAAACAGCATTAGCTTCCCATACCGGATAATTAGGGACTTCTGGTTCCGATTCTTCCGGGTCTTGTTCTGTCCCATCTCCGTCAAAGTCAACGTCTATAACATTATAGAAAGCATTCGCCGTATCATCCACATCCCAAACACCTAAAATAACATGGTAACCAGTCCTCTCAGGAATCGTTACTTGATGCGTTACTTTCTCCCCAGGTCTCGCCCCTCCATCATACACTTCATAAAATGGAATAAGTTCAAATTGGTCTCTGGTTAATGGTTCATTCGGATTCCAATCGGGTTTAGTTATATAATAATGCCATTTCGTTGTTGCATGCATCGCTGTTAAATGCCAAGTAAATGTATTAACTCCTGAATTCAAATCAACTTTTTCCCATCGATCTGAAGTCTGCTCATCTAATTCAGGAAAAACCCCCCCCGCCGAAGCAATTTCCCCATCTGAAATACTTACTCCCGGAAATCCTTTTGGTGCTTCTAAGCTTTGTGGCTCCCATTGAACACCGCCGCAATTTGTATTCACCTGTTCATTACACAATAACCCTCTTGATTTTGGCTGCTCAATATACCCATGTGCAGCAACAGCTCCTAGCCCAACAAACATAAAAAAGACGAGCGAAATAACGGTTGTTCCGAGATACTTCAGTGACTTACCATGAAATAACCTTTGCATAAAACTCCTCCTTTACTTGTTTAGACGGTTATAGATTAAAATCCAATGTTTTCTTAATGATATAATATTTTGGCTAATTTTCATTTAATTTACAACCGTCTTAAATTTATATTATCACTAAAAATGAAAGCGTCAACATAGATTATAATGTTTAATACAATTGTAACATTTTTGATACTTATGTAACAATACATTCTTATAATTCAAAAAAATCATAGCATTCCAATAAAAAAATTCCGTTATAATTCTTTTACCCTGCCCATATCTTATAAAAAGGAGGCTGCTTTCTTGAGTGAAAATCTGGCAAAAATAAATAATAAATGGATTCGGCTGGCTGTTTTAATCATTGTATTCATCAATACAGCTGCCATGCTGTTAGGCTACAAACTCATCCCTTTATCGAACGAAGAGCTTGTTTCCGTGCTATCTCTCATCGCTTTATTCATATCCGAAATCTGGAATCATTGGAAAAATAACAGCTATACCCCCTCCGCAAAAGAAGCGGATAAACTGATGGAAAAGCTGAAACGTTAAGATAGAAAAAGCTGATGGACAAGGTCCTGCCCCTCTATATTTAGAGAAGGCATCCCCTTATCCCTCAGCTTTAGCTTTTTATTCCATCTCCCCATAAATCATGTCCAAATGTTTCGGGAGCACTTCAATCGTTGCTGGTGTTTTATTTAAAAATTCGCCATCACAATCAATATTTTGTTCCGGGGAAGTAGATACTTCTAAACGGTTTGTCCGAAAATAAATAATATCATCATCTTTTTCATTTTCCGGATAATCATCCTGTATCTTAGCTTCCAGCCATTTCTTTAAATACTTCAGTTTTGCTTCTTTGACAATCAGGACATCGAATTTTCCGTCCTGTACATCTGCATTCGGAAAGAAGGATTGAATCCCGCCGAGAAAGGAACCATTTCCAACAACCAGCAATTCTGCTTTCTCATCATAATCGAATTCCTCACTATGCAATTTCAATGCAAAAGCTTCATTTTGAAAAGCAAGCCTGGATGTATTCAGATAATAAGAAACCCTTCCGAAAACCTGCTTATTTACTTCATCCATTTCTTCAGCAACCTTGGAAATAATACCGATGCCCCAGAAATTTAAAAAGTAATTTTCCCCATATTTACCCACATCGACCTGCATTCGTTTCTGCATGATAATTTGCTCTAACGCTTCTATTGGCTTTTGGCTGATGCCAAGCGTCCGGGAAAAATCATTGCATGTTCCGCCTGGCAAAATAGCAAAAACCGGCCTGTTTTTCAATGGAACGAGGGCATTCATAATTTCAAAAACAGTTCCATCTCCCCCACCCGCAATCAGTAAATCAACTTCTTCCGCATGCTTTTCAACAAAACGTTCTCCATCCCCTTCCTTTTTGGTCTGCAAGATAGTTACCTCTTCAAATATTTCCGTTAATCTAGATTGAATTTTATCTAATTGTTGTGCCAGCTTTTGTTTTCCGGCGTTCGGGTTTATAATTAAAGCGACTTTTTTCACCATTTCCGCTCCTCACAAATCCATATTTTACTGCATCAATATGTTTAAAGTTCTCCATTACATTTATAAATAATCATAAAGTGAGACTTCATTCAACGTGAGCCTGCGCCTGTTATCTCCTGCCTAAATAAATACTTTTTCACACTCTCTTGGAAGACGTCAGTTTTACAAGCGCTTCTTCATGAAAAATACCTTTATTCCATTGTACATGAGACCTGCTGTTCTTGCTAAAACACAGCCTAAATTATTTGTAAGATGTTATTCCTTCAAAAGAAAAAAGCTGGCGAAACGTTTTCCTAGAACATTCTACCAGCTGTTAATCTATTCTTATTTAGAATTCTGTCTCTTTTACTTCTCCGGTAGTCTGATCTACCGTATACCATCCATACGTAGCGGTATGTGCTAAGCCGTCATCCTGATCAACAAGCTCATATACCTGTACCACATAGTTTCCTTCTTCATCCTGGTGACTAGTAACAACCTCTAAACTATCGTCGACCATATTTAAGTGTTCTTTAACTAATTTTTCAGCTGCTGCAGCATCAATCGATGAGGCATTCTCATCTGTATTCTCTTCTTCATTCTCTTCTGATTCCGGATTCTGATTGCTCTCAGAGTTGTCCATATCGGCATCGTCTGATGTATCACTGTCACTGGTATCTGTACCACCCTGACCAGAATTATTTTCCTCACTGTCAGGACTTACCTGATCATTTTCTTCTTCCGTTGTATTTGCTTCATTATTAGCTGTATCTTCATCTGTTGATTCATTTGTTTCTTCTGCAGCTGCTCCATCCGTATCCTGGTCTGCAGTGTCATTGTCTGTATTATTTTCCTGTTCGGTCTGATTCGAATCCGCTTCAGCCTCACTATTTGAAGTATCTCCGTCATTTTCCTCAACTGGAATATCTTCTGTTTCCACATCAGATACGATCCACTTCTCTTCATTCCAGAAAATAGAATAAGTAACGCTAAGCATATTATCCGTCTGTTCCTGCTCTACTTCATACAAATTATCTTCTGCTTTTTCTAATTCATATGTTTCTTCTTCATCAAACCAGACAGGTTCTTCGGAAGCAACTATGTAGATGGATCCCTCTTCATTCTCTTCAAAATAAGCATCTGCCATCTTTGCTGCTAAATCCTCGGACATAATGGTCGAGAATTCCTCCTGAAGCTCTTCCGGAGAATCAAAATCCGTTACTTCTCCGTCTTCCGCTGCATTTTCAATCACATTTTGGAATGCTTCATTGTAGGTTTGTAATACCTCTTCTGCTTCTTCTGCCTCTAATTCAGGGATTTCTTCTGTCTGTTCATCCGGTTCTGGCATTGGCTTTTGAGCTTCTTCGTCATCATTATTGCTGCAGGCTCCCAGCAATAATACGATAGCCGCAGCTACAGCCATCAGCCTAAACAATCTGCTTTTCACTATATTTTCCCCCATTTCTAATTTCTTCTTCTTTATCATACACCTTTTCCAGTAAATTAGAAATATCTTCAAACAGGGAAAAGTCATGCAAGCCGCTACCTTCTTTTTTCAATCATTAACCAGGGTCTGCCTCCATCCCAATGTACCTGAACAGGGATTTTAAATGTTTCACTTAATAAAGCATCGGTTAAAACATCGTGCTTTTCTCCAGTCGCTACTAATTTTCCGTCACGAACTAAGGCCACGTGGGAAATGGCTTCTGTAATTTCTTCGATATGATGTGTAACATAAAGCAGGTGCGTATTCGCTTGTATATCGTTCATTAATTCCAGTACCTCTTCACGCGATAAAATATCTAAACCGGAGCAGGGTTCATCTAAAATCAGTATTTCCGGTTGACTCATTAACGCCCGGCCAATAAGAACTCTTCTTCTTTCCCCTTGCGAAAGCACTTGATATTTTTTTCCTTTTAAGTAGTCTAATCGAAGGTCTGAAAGAATCTGATCAGCCTGCTGCCAATCCGCTTCAGATACCTCTTCATAAATCCCAAAGGAAGCAAATTTACCGCTGATAATCACATTTTCAACCGGCTCCAGCTGGATCGTCTCTTGAAAACGCTCCAATGCACTGCTTACATAGCCGATTGATTTTCGTAATTCAGATAAATCTGTTCTTCCAAAAAGCCGATCCAGCACGGTCATTTTTCCAGACGTCGGATAATTATAACCAGTAATAATATTTAAGAGCGAGGTTTTACCTGATCCATTTAAACCTAAAATCGCCCAATGCTCTCCCTCTTTAATTTGCCAATTAATATCCTGTAAAATTTCCTGATCATTTCTGCGCCATGTTATCTCATTAAAATAAACAATGTTCTCCATTTCTTATCCCCTCTATCTAATTGAAAAGTCTGTTAATTATTCCGCTAGAATACTATAAGATGTGCTGCTTTTCTAGTAAAATGCACTTTATGATTTCTGTTGCCGCTAGTTTTTCGGTTAATTCTATCTATTTGTTTATTGTCGGCTGCTTAGGTCTTTTTCCTTCTCCACCTTAACAATTTCATAATTATCAGAATATCCAAATCATAGCACTAAGCCGCTGTCAGTTCAATCTTATTTATTGAATTGTTAAGTTTAGTCAGCAAACAGATTGATAATTCTATGAAAAGGAGTTATTTCATGCATTTATCCATGTCTTTGCAATTCAGCTTCATATATCATATCCCCTGCTCCAGAGACCAATAGCCGTACCTGTCAGCCAGATATATACCGAGGCATAGAGAATACGCTGAAGCAAACCGCCGGGCAGACTGGTCAATACAGGCTGTAAGAAAAGACTGAAAAGAGCTGCTGAAGTGACTGTCGTACAAATCATCGTCCACCAAAATAGACGCGGCATTTTTTTATAAATCGCAATACTGATTAAAATCATCGCAGGAATCTGCACAATCATTCCCGGGAGTGCTGTGAACGTATGCCAATAAAAATGAATATCTGCAGGAATGATACCAGAGATGCCATAACTCACTCCAAAAATTCCAATAAAAATACTTGCTATTTTAGCAGAACGAACCTTGGGCCATAGCGGGTACAGCAAAACAGCACCCATCAAAACAGCTAACCCGGTTAAGAAAAATGTCCAGTTCATCAGCCAATGGTAGGGTGAACAGATAGCGTAGCTTGCAAGTACATACGTATCCGTTCCACAAGCCGTTACTCCAAGGTCACTCATCGGTTGATTCATAAAGCTATAAGGAGCTGTAGTTGCCCGGATAACAACTGCTTCGATGATAAAATAAGCACTTAAAGCAATCCAGCTGAGCAGACCGATTAGAATAGATAATCTGTTAGATTTACGTAATAAAAATATTACTGCAACAGCCGCCAATGCAACAATCAGCATTGTTATTGCGTGAAATTCATAACGCATTTTCTTCTGCCTCCTCTGCTAATTGAATATATGGTCATTTGGCAAAGTTATATTCACTAATTCATATCCCTTTCTTTCTACTTACGTTGCTTCCCCCTGCAAGGATTCATTCCATTTAGTTGGAAGCTTTATTATTTGAAAAGGCCACCCTTCTTTTTTAAGGATGTCCTTTTCAAGCAAAGTATATTTAAAATGAAACTTCCCTCAGTGGGAGTTTTCCCGCCAGTCACACTGCGATAAATTAAACCTGCAAATACTGTCCTGTATATGAAGCTTTGTTTTCCTTTATCATCTCTGGTGTTCCTTCTGCAATCACCTTTCCTCCTTTTGCACCGCCTTCAGGACCTAAATCGACCACCCAGTCTGCTGCTTCGATTACCTGACTGTTGTGCTCCACCATAATCACTGTATTTCCTGCATCCACCAGCCGATTTAACAGCTTGAGCAGCTGAATCGTATCATTCGGATGCAATCCAGTGGTCGGCTCATCTAATAAATATAGTGACGTCTTTTTCCCTTGCTTCATTAATTCTTTGGCCAGCTTTAATCGTTGCCCTTCTCCTCCAGATAAAGTGGTTAAGGATTGTCCCATTTTCAAATAGCCTAAACCGATTTCTGTTAGGAGCTTTAAGATGGCTTGTATCTTTTTCTCCCCTTCAAATATAGAAAGGCATTCATGGATAGAGCTTTCTAAAATATCATTGATAGAATAGCCCTGGTATTTTACTGCTAATATCTCTTGTTTAAACCTTCTCCCCAGACATTCCGGACAAACGACCTCTAAATCAGGGAAAAAGAGCATATTGGTCGTTACATAGCCAAGTCCCTGACAATTTTCACAGCGACCTCCTGCTGTATTGAAGGAGAAATGCTTTGCTGTGAGCTTCTTTTCCTTTGCTTCCGGCAGCTTAGCAAACATAGCTCGAACAGGTGTAAATAAATCAATGTAAGTTGCCGTATTGGACCGTTTCATTCTGCTGAGCGGAGACTGGCCGACAATAATCATCTGATCAAAGACATCTAGACCAGTTATTTTTTCAAAGTCTTCATGGATGGCATCATTCGCTTTTGCCAGCACTTCAAATAACAGCGATGACTTTCCTGAGCCTGAAACACCAGTTACTGCGGTTAAGCAGGCTGTCGGAAAAGTTACGGTCACATCCTGAAGATTATTGGCAGCAGCGTGATGTATTGTTATCCCGGCTTCGTATTTCTTTGTCCGATTATTCATTTTCCGAGGCTTCTCTGCACGCAAATATTGCCCTGTAACTGACTTTTCCTGCTGAAGCAATTCCTGCAGTGTTCCTTGACCAACCACAGTACCTCCAAGCTTTCCAGCTCCCGGTCCAATATCAATAATATAATCTGCCTCCCGCATGACATCCACATCATGCTCAATCAACAGAACGGTATTCCCTAAATCACGCAAATGCTTTAAGATACTAATCAGGCCGGCTGTGTCCTTCGGGTGCAAACCGACTGTCGGCTCATCCATAATATATAATACACCGGTAAGTGCAGAATCTAAAAGTGCAGATAACCGAATACGCTGTGCCTCCCCGCCGGATAACGTAATCACTTGTCTATCCAGTGTCAGATAACCCAGCCCTATTTTGATAATTCGGGAAAGCTTTGTTTTTATATCCTCCACAAATGTTTCGACAAGCTGATAACTTGTCTGCTCCAGTGATGCTTCTAATTTATCTATCCAAGCTGCCATTTCCTCTAAAGAATGGACAACCAGCTGTGGAATTGTCCAGCCTTCAACGGTAACTGATCTGCTCACTTCATTTAAACGTTCTCCATGACAAGCTGGACAAGTCTGCGAATAGAAATAAGCATCTGCTTCGGCTGAAGAACCATCATGCTCTGCATATCGGCGCCACATCGAGGTTAATACGCCGGGGAATTTTCCTTTTTCTACTGTTTTTGGAGGCTTTACGTTTGGAAACAGCTGCTTCACTTCATCACTTTCTACACCATAGTAAAGAATAGCCTTTTGCCCTTCATTAAAGTCCCTGATAGCTACGTTATCGGCATCCGGAAGCTGATAATATTGAAAAGCTGCTTTTAAAACAGCAATTTGATATTCGCCATAACGCCCGGCAAAAATATCCACAGCGCCATCCTCTAAAGAAAGCTCCTCATGAAAAACTGATGGCAAATGAATAGCTACTGTTTCTCCCAATCCTTTACAGTTCGAACAAGCTCCTTCGGTTGTATTATAAGAAAAGTGCGTCCGAGTCAGCTTTTCCATTTTTACATTACAATTCGGACATAAGATATATTCTGTAAAGCTATCCGCTTCTTTTTCCACGTTTCCTTCATAAGTCATTGGATTAATGCTATATTGACAGCTTGGGCATGTTCTTTCTCCAAGCTTTTCAAATACCATTCTCAAGCTGGTATACATATCTGTCATCGTCCCCACTGTCGAACGTGGATTCCGATTGGTGATATGCTGATTGATACTGATTGCAGGTGATAACCCGCTGATAGAATCAACTTTGGGTTTGTTGATTCCCTGCATCCCCATTGATTCTAAATATTGACGCTGACATTCATTGAATAAGATGTCCAGAGCAAGCGTGCTTTTCCCAGACCCAGAAGGGCCTGTAACCACAATCAGTTTGTTTTTAGGGATAGACACAGAAAGATTCTTTAGATTATTCTCCCGCGCTCCGTTTACGGTCATTACATTATGCATGTTGATATTCCTCCTCCGTGATTTTTGTTTTCTTTCTGTTTTCTGTTTTCAAGTGCAATGTTTTTTTCATGGTGACATGATGAACGATAGTTTTAATAACCAATTGCATCTTGATATCCCTCCTTTCTAACATCTATTACCATCATATAACATTTGTGCAAGTGCAAAGTTTGAGTTAAAATGATAAGCTATAATAACGTTCAATTAACCAAAACCCGTCATGGGTCTATAAGGTTTTAATCTAATCTTTGGAGGTAATCATGGAACTGCGGCCAATCGATATTGCTAAGAAACTAGATGTAGGAACAAGCGCATTAAGACACTATGAAGAATGGGGCATTGTGCCAAAAGCGATTCGGAAAGCAAATGGATATCGTGTGTACACTGAGGTCCATGAAGCTTATTTTCAGTGTATCCGGGCTATGTACCCTGGTTTTGGGATGGGGACCGTCCGCAGAGTGATGCCTCTGCTGCAGGAAAATAAATATATTGAAGCATTATGGGAAGTCAACCAAGTGCAGGCTGAGTTATTTGAAAGAAAACAGCAGGCATTGGATGCTGCTTCTATCTTAAGTCCAGATAATATACAGGATTTCATGAAAAAACAGCAAAAGAAATATTATTCGATTGGAGAAGTAGAAGACGAATTACATGTTGCTGCAACCACCCTCAGACATTGGGAAAAGGAAGGGTTAATCACTCCTGAAAGAAATCCGGAAAATGGTTATCGACTATATACAAGGGAGGATATGAGGAGAATATTGATCATCAAAACGGTACAATCCTCTGTTTATTTATTGGACACCGTACGCGATATCCTGGATAAGATACAGCATCATAGTTTAACAGATGCCAGAAAAATTGTTATTGATGCACTGGATTATATGGATTATCAAATCGAGCAGCAATTAAGAGGAGCTTATTATCTATATAGACTGATTGATTTGTTGAAGAGCAAAAATACAGCTGTTTAATCTTTTTTCTGAGAACGCTTCGTATTTTTTAACGCTGTAACACAATGCCCATAAAAATATAAAACAGATATTCCATAAAATGGAATATCTGTTTTATATTTTTATTCAAATTCCCAATCTAATTGCGGTTTTTTGGTAACACAATCAATATGCACATCTGCTTTATTCATTCCGCCAAAAGTATGATTAGAGCCAAAAGCAACATGGACCGTTTCATAAGCTTTTTCATCTTCTAAAATATTTCCAGTGATTCTCGCAGCATGGTTCGTGCCAATTCCAAGCTCAGCTGCCAGACGCCCATTTCCTTCTCCAAGAAGGGTTAATAGCAATTCCCCCTGTTCTCCGGTTGCTTGAACAAGCCGTCCTTTTTCAACTGTCAAAACAACAGGCCCATCTACCAATCCGATTCCTGCCATGGACCCATTTATTTCTATTTTCCCTTCAGCCAGTCCTTCTACAGGAGCAATATATGCTTCCCCAGATGGAAGGTTTCCTGATGCTGTTTTACCGCGGAATATTCCTGTGCTTGCTATTCCATCTCTGCCTTCTAGCGGAATACGGAGTTTAAGATTTTTTTCTTTTCCAGTTGTAATGGTTACTGCTTTCGCTTTTGTCAGCTTAGCGGTCATTTCGTTTGTTTCTTTTTCTACGCGCTTGTAATCTGCACTCATTGCTCCTTGAAGAATCATATCTTCCGTAATTCCTGGCATCGTAATCACACTTACCCCATGGGCATTTGCATTTTTTCTTGCAGCCGTATGAGTAAGGGAATGCTTGGTCAGGCAGAATACAAGATCATATGAAAGCATCGCTTCAGAGATTGCTTCCGATGGTTCTTCTCCCGATTTACTGCGGTCCGACATTATTTGTAAATTTGTATTCCAGCCATCCTGCTCCAAAGCCTCATTAAATTTCTTTCCCAGAGCTTCTGTACTATGATCTGTTACCACTAAAATTATCGTATCTTTCTCTGCAAATACATTATTCTTCATTAATTTCGCAACGGTTTGCTGAAAAGAATTCATTTTACTGCCTTCTTTCTATGCCTTAAAAATTATAATCTATTTAAGTGTGCTTTTGCTGCATAAGCAGCGACTTTTCTTGGCAGAAATACCTTTAGTCCACTTGCATTTACTGCTCTCTTCTCATGCTCTTCATTGTAACCCATACAATCAAGGACAATCAAATCTGCTCCCCGGTTTTTTAAAGCTCTTGCAGCTCCTTCTATATTACTTTTTTCATAAGGAGAAGCTACTTCCACAAGCTTTTTTATTTCCGGATGATTCCACTTTTCAATCAACGAATCTCTTTGCTCTTCTAAAGGAATAATTAACCCCAGATTTCCTGACGGCATTACCTTGTGGACAGCTTGGTTTAACTCAACGTCTGGATAAATAATTGGCTTGGTCCCTTGTAAAGTTGGAAAATCTCCTGTACAAAGCATAATAATTACTTCTGTCTGTTCTTCCAACATATCTCTTTCTTCCTGGAGCAGTGGAAGAAGTTTTGATTTTCCCATTTTCACAGAGCCTCCGTTTCTGACTCTGGATATATACGTTATGTCCGAAGCATCCGGAGCAACGGTATGAAATGAATCCACATCAAGCCGGTCCAATGCTCCTTTTTCAATGATTTCTGTTTCTGATCCAAGAATTCTCTGAATAGAAGGAGTAACATCTGTACGCGGAGCTTGTCCGATAGTTAAGACGCCAACGCTTCCTTTTCCCATCTTAGGCTTTCCCCAATGTTTGCAGATGTTTCATCGATCCATAAAGTTCTTCCAAACGATTATACTCTGCTTCATCATAAAATTCGATTTGCTTCTGAGTAAATTCTTTAGCTACTTCAATTGAAAAACGGACAGCCTGTGCAACATCCACTTCATGGCTTGCTCCTGTACCGCTTCCCGGAACAGCTGTCTGCGCAGTTATTGCTACACCAATAACTGGTGCATCTGTCGCAACTGATGGTTGGAGGATACTGTTAATATGGAAAACATCATTTCCATATGGAGTAATATCCTGTGTGGTGACCGCAAAAGTGACTGGTAATTCTCCCGTTGTCATCTCCATAATTCTTATTAAGTCATCGTTGAATTTTAAAACATATCCAGACTTCACAGTTGGTGACAATGCTATTCCGCGGTGATTAAATACTTTATTTCCTTTTGTCGTATCGATAGATAATACTGCATCCATCTCTGGGAATACTTCATATTGATTCATCGTCAAAATATCAACCGGTGATCCCATAAAGTCTACAGGCTTATGTGGCTGAGTTGGTGCATTTGGACAAATATGTGTGGTGATATAAATATCTCCAGGCAGGCGATCTCCTTTTTCAGCCATCGTTGCTAGTTTCAAAGCTGTTGTAACTGCTGCAGCCGCACCATCCCCATCAGAGACAAACCCGATACGATTTGGACGTGCACCAAGTCCGCCTAATCTTCCAACAATACCTAAAGAAGGCGCTTCCCCTCCGTCTATTTTTCCATTTGTTCCTTTAATCACTATTTTAATGAAATCAGTCGAACCAGCTTCTCCATTTACTGTCTCAAAACCGGCATCGCAATAAGTCATTTCATCGAACAGTTTTACAATTTTTTCACCATTGATACTTGGATTATCTAATAATTCCATAACTTCCATTGTATATTTTAAAGACATTTTATCTTCAGCTCCTTAACGTGTTTTGTATATTCTTTTAAATAATTGATTTATTGATAATTGGCTCTACCGTTTTTAATAGCTTCTGATTGTACATGGTAGAACTTAAAAGTAAGTTCTCTTTTGGTACTGACATAACAGCTATTTTTATGCCTTCTTTAATTTCTGCACTAACAAGCGGTTTCCCAGTCTCGACATCGAAAGTCATAATTAGATCAGGAAATGTTCCTTTACGCTCTCCGTTCTTTTCTGCGGTCATATATTCGTTCCAAAAAGTAAGCTCTAAATCATCAATGCGAACATAACCAACATCAAATCCACCTGTTTTATCTAATTGAAATTCATTCACTTTACCAGAATGAATAATTCTTCCTTTTAAGTACGTCACTGCTTTTTCAATCCGTTCTGGACCCTCAGGTACAGATAAAAATTCATTACCTAGTTCAATTGCCTGTGTTATTGCTCCAACTGCTGCATTTTCCTTAATATACTGTGTATCGACTGGATTTCGGCAAACACCAACCATGCCTCCTGCTTGCACTGAGATGGAGCGGACTGCACTGGAAGTAAGGTCTAATGTACCTGTGATGGAACCAGCTGCTTCTTTATCACCTTTCCCTCCAGCAAAGGTTTGAATCGATTGATAATCCGCTACTTCGGAAAGATTCATTGACCCCATGGAACCTGTTGGATGTGCTCTCCCATTGGAAGGGGCATCTACTACTGGCAAGCCAGTAGCAGCAGCTTGCAGCCAGCCATTAATCGTTGTTGAAGCACCATTTTCATTTGTCATTAATGCTGCAATCGGCTTGTCAAATTCCATTTTCATTCGATGAATTGTATTAACTAATTGATCGGAATCAACATACATTTCTTTAGCGGAAGGAGCTCCTACTAAGGAAACACAAGGAACAAATTCATTGTCCTGCAATTCATCGACTGTAATCAGCTCCGGATTCCCCAAAGCAAAAGCAAGGTCGGTCTTTTCTAAGCCGTCAGCGATCCAGCCGCCTCCACCTCCGCCAAGAATACATCCTCCATATACAGCACTGATTGCATCTTCTTTTGTCAACATTTTTCTAACCATTGTCCAATCCCCCTAATTATCTTGCTTTCCATAAAGATGAAAAGAAGCTATAAATCGCATCACCGGCGATAAATCCGGCTGCCATCGTATACATTGTATTTTCTGCCTCTTGGCCTCGAAGCTTGATAACTGCTATTCGAATAATCAGTCCGGCGATAACAGCCCAGCCGGCAAGTGGGTTAACAATCAGCAAACCTGTCGCAAATAAAACTCCCATTTGACGTTTTGGACCGCCAATAAGCTGGATAATTGCACCAGGAATGGCCCATATTAATATCATCATGCCTACATTTCCTGTCAGACCCGATTCAATTGTTGCTGCATAAACTGCATCAACAGGTGGAATGAGTCCTTGTTCAAAGAAACTCTCTGCGAATAAAAAAACAACGACAAATGCGACAACAAATCCGATAAACGCACTTTTAAGCTGTTGCTTCCTTCCAAACAATTCCTGCTCCAGAGTGGCCCCTTTTCGTAAAATAACACCTGTTTTCAAATCAAATCCCAAGTCTGCAAAAGCAGGTCCAGTCGAAGCGGTATATCCTGTTAGTAACGCAAGGGCAATCGGTGGAAATCCAATCATCATTCCGATTAATAAGAAAATCAGCGTTACTGCAAATGCAGGAAACCATCCAGAGTGCATAGCGGCAATTCCGACAATCATCTCACTGATGATAGCAGCAAGTGCAGCAAATAAAACAAATATAACAATCTGCCATACTGGCATGTCTGTCATAATTCCACCTAAAATTGCGACTACCACTGCACCTAGAGCATAAAATAGATAACCAAGTCCAAAACCAGTTTTGATATCCTTTTCTGTACGTGTATATTCACGCTCTGGAATCTGTTCATTTATTTTTCTCTGTTCTTTTCTCGATTTGACAAGGATGAAAATAAACTGTAACAGTGCTACACTTCCCGCACCAATCATCATGCCATGTGGAATATAATATGCATTTAAGTCTAATCCAAATAAAGGATCAGAATATCCCATAAGTAATAAACCTATTCCAAACATGGCAAGAGCCCAAATATTACCGATAAAAGCTACACCAAAGGCTGACATCGAGATGCCAAAGTAAGAACCAATTACCCCGCCAACAATGCCCAAACTTAAATATTTGGCTTTCTTTCCACCTTCATCTCCTGCTTTGATAGCTTCTGCAGTTGCTATTCCTGATGGCCAAGCTTCATCTGAACCAAATAACTTTGTGTCAAACACTTTATATAAGATTAAAGCATCGATAGCAAGAGCAATTCCTGAACCAATCAGCATAGGTATTATCAACTCAGGAACTCCCATTGCATAAGGTAATCCAATTGGAATCAATAAACTGTTTGCTGCGCCAAAGGTTGCAGCAGATATCGTTGTTTGCACCAAATTCTGGTTTTCCAATGTACGATATTTATAAAACATCTGCATCGGAATCCTCGCAATTAGCATTGCAATTAGAGCACCAATAATAGAGGTATTCGGAGTAATCCCCAGTGACGTAATTAACTGCATCCCAATAATCGCACCTAAAAACGCGATAATAATAGAGAATATAATAAATGTAGGATCAAACGTTTTATTCTTCATCTTTTTCCCTGCTTTCTATTAGCTGATAGGCTATCGCCTGCGCTTCGACTAAATCAATCACAGGAATTTTCACCCTTTTCTGTAAATAGTTCTTTAAACGTATTGTTGAAAAGCCTGTACAAGCGAATAAAATAACATCAGCACCCGATTCTATCTGCTCATGAACAAGTGTCAATAGTTCCTGTTTTGCGTTCTCTTTGAATAAATCTGTTGTTTTACTTAGTTTTGGTGAAGAAGTATAAGCGTGGAAACGACTTCCGAGCTCTTCTTTCATTCTTATTGGAGCCTCTTGGGTTATCCCAATAATTCCAACCTTACTCCCTACCATACTGGCAGCATGTGCACCTGAGACTCCTGCACCGATTATTGGAATATCTGTTTCCAAACGAGCTTCATCTAATGCCGGATCCGCCGCACAGCTGATGGTAATTGCATCAATATCCCTTTCTTGGGATAGCTCTTTTGCCAGAGAAACAATTTTGGGTATCGCTGCTGCTTCCGATTCATTATCATATATACCATTCGGCTGCTCTCCGATACATTTTGTTTTTGAGGCAATTTGATACAACTCTTTCATTCTTGTTCCATGCTCCATCAAAATATTTTCATTATCTGTTGATAATACTCTGATAATTCCTAACATTACTTCATCTCCTTTCCGGCTATTATAAAGAGTTATAAATTATTTTAGAATGTTAAAAATGTGCAATATATTTACAATAAATTTTCACACTTTTTTCAACTGCAAAAAAAGTGCATACGTTTTATCTTTCTAAAAATGACTAAAAATAAACTCATTATAGCTGTTATGAAATCAATTAAATGCCCTGGTTCCCAAAAAAAACTGGAGCAACACTCAAATTCTATCAGTAGAGTCTGAGTATTGCCCCGGTTTCTTTCATTTCCACAATCTTTTATTCATAACAATATTTTTTATCGTTTTATCTTTCAAGATAATTCTTTTATTTTCAAACAAAAACGCAATATAAAACCTGCTTCCGGATTACTGATATCCATATTTAACTCCTCTTCAATTTTATTAATTCGGTAATTTAAGGTACGTCTGTGAATAAATAATTTTTCAGAAGTTTTAGAGACATTTCCGTTATTATCCAAATAAACGATTAGCGTATGCAGTAAATCATCATTTTCTTCCCGAAGCAAGGGAGACAGAACTGTGTCGGTATATTTTTGCACAACATCTTCCGAGGTTAAATTAATCAATATCTCATAAATTCCTAATTGGTCTTGGATATAAACATTTTCTTCCGGTTTTACCTTTTCCCCTATTTCCATCATTTTTGTAACAGAATGCATCGACTGATCGAAGTTTTGAGGATCTGATATGCAAGAACTTATTGAAATACGAATCGGTTCTGCACTGTTTCTTGCATTATATTGTACAACAATCTGCTGCCATGCCTTAACAAGCATTGAATAATTCACCTTTTTCCCATAATGAAATGCATAAAAATAATTATGTTTTTCAAAAATTAATGTCTGACCAAATTCGAATTTCTTTATTAGAACGTCCAATTCTTTCCTGATGAGACAGGAGGAATCCACCAACAAATTCGCAGGCTGGTTCGACTGTCTTATCCATGGCGCTTGAAAGTGTACAATGGTTATTCCCTTATCTTCATTCTCCTTTAAATCATTTAAAAAAGATTCCATTAACTCTATTTCATATAGCCGATTTTTTTGATAATAAATCTGATCACTCATAAATAGTTCACTCAATTTATTACTCATTTTCTTCATAGTGACAGAATCTGTTTCGGCTAATTTTTCATCTGCATAGAGCACATGAATAATTCCAAAGATTTGATTCTTTGACGTCAAAGGAATCAGCATCCTATTTTTATATCCTTGCATTTTATAAATAATAAATGATTGATCATTGAATTCTGCTATCCATCCTTCAATGACTTTTAAATAAGAAGCAGCTTGTGGAGGAGAAAATAAAGCGTTCTTTTTCCTCCATCCATCTGTTTTAAAATAAGCAGAACGATACAAAAGTTTTCCTTCCAGATCTTCCACATAGACAGAAGCTTTCACGACTTCTGCCATACTTTCAATTGCCTGCTCCATGGAAATAAAATTTGATTCTTGTATTTGAGTAAATGGATGATGGGTTTGAATTTGCAGTTGTTTCTCTTCATATAATTTTTCATATAGAGGCATCAAAATATTGATATACGAAATATTCTTTGGAATAGATATAATCGGAAAATCTCTTCTGCTTGCCAATTCAATCATTTTTTCTGGAAGCTTATTAATAAACCTTCCAAGTTTGACTACAATCCCAGACGCACCTTTCTCAATTAAAGTACGGACAATGTCAACTTGCTTTTCTTCGTCATCCTTAATCGAATAGAAAGTAGTCATAATCAATATACCGGGTGTAACCCAATCCAGCACTTCAGGAACCTCCATTACTTCAACAGAATTAATTATATTATTTAACCCCTCATGCCCTGTAATTAGTGTTCCTTCTGATAACTCTCCAATTTTTAATGCTTCTGCAATTCTCATAAACGTACTCCTAACCATTTCCTAATCTCATTTATAATTTTCAAAACAAATTATTGGTTCACTATCTGAAATAGGATATTACAGTATCTTACCTCTTTACATTATTTGAAGTCAAATACATCAAACACTTTTATATCACATTAATAAACAGCCATGAACCTCAATAATCCTGAGTTTATGGCTGTTAGTTTCTTATTAAAGAGCTGCACTAAAAATTAACCTTTTAGACAATTCCTATACTTTTTTATAAACTTCATCAAGGGAATCCAATGATTCATTTTAGTATAACTTTAGAAAAAACCTCTCAAACTCCTTCTTCCTCATCCGGCACATACTCTAAAATATCCCCTGGCTGACATTCCAAAGCCTCACAAATCTTTTCCAATGTAGAGAACCGAATCGCTTTTGCTTTTCCATTTTTCAAGATAGACAGATTTGCCATGGTAATACCAACCTTCTCTGTTAATTCCGTTACACTCATTTTACGTTTTGCCAGCATCACATCAATATGAATCACTATTGCCATATCATCACCCCTCACACGGTCAAATCATTTTCTGTTTTAATTTCTAACGCATTTTTAAACAGCTTCTGTAAAAGGGAAGCAAATACAGCAACAACAAATGAAACAAACAATGGCACCATGCCAATTATAATTACACCTGGAGCATCATCCTTCTCGGCAAACAAATAAATAAACGGCATCGTCAGAATATAAATCCCAGTAATTGTTAAGGCACATTGTTTAATCTTTTTCAGAGTAAAAACAGCCTCTTCTGAAAAGGTCTGATTTTGGTCAATCAGCCTCAGTAGTTTTAAGGCTTGGTAAAGTGCCAGATAAAATGGAATCGTTGTTAAAAAAACACCAATTACAATTGGATATATGACCCATTTAACCATCGCAGAACTATCCGAAATATCGATGATAATTTGCGGAATTAAAATAACCGATAGGGCAATCATAATTAATCCCATTAAATAAATAACTGTTTTCAAAAATGTCGTTGAGCTTTTCTGCATCATAATCACCTCGTTTATATATATATAAAATACTTCTCTTAATTAACTTTTACTTCTGGCAATTCCTTGATTACTTCCTTCCAATAACCCTTCTATCTTCGCCTGTGATTGTTTTAACATTGCTACAATCAAGAAGCTGACAATGACTAATAACAGCCAGGAGCTTACTTTTCCTAAATGTACCATGCTCCATACTTCTGCCTGGTTTGGATATTCCCATGCCTGGAAAAAGGTTGCTATATTCTCGGCTATCCATATAAAGAAACCAATCAGGAAAAAAGAAAGGACGATGGGCATACGATAGCGTTTATTGCCGACCTTATAATCCACCCATGCTCTTAAAAATACGATAAGTACTAATGCAGACAGCCACCATCTGATGTCCAGCCAATAATGATGGGTAAAGAAATTCAAATAAATTGCAGCTGCCAGCGGTCCTGCTAAAAAGATAGATGGCCATTTTACCAGCCGAACATCTAATCTTCTCCATGCCTGACACAAATAGCTGGCGACACTTGCATACATAAAACCACTGTATAGCGGAACTCCAAAAATCTTCGTAAACGCTTCTTCCGGATAGACCCATGAGCCCATATTCACTTTAAAAATTTCTAAAGTCAATCCAATGATATGAAATAAGGTAATGACGACAAGCTCTTTTTTCGTTTCTAATCCGGAGGCTATCATAAAAACCTGTGTGATGAGACAGATAACCAATAGCCAATCATATCTTGACAGGAAAGGCAGATCGATAAACTTTGTTATCGCTAAGGACGCAAAAATAATGACTGGAAAGATACAGGACAGCGCCTGTTCATAACCAAATCGGATAAGCTGTTTGATTGCTTTCATTTTCTCAATCTCCAATTTAAAATTTTATTATTAACATTGATTATAGATAACTATTTATCGAAAATCAATAAAAATATTTCAACTAAGAATAAATTTCTTCATTCCCCCTGTTATAACAGGCTATTGCATCTTTTCAAAATTAAATGGAACATTTCTGATAGAAATTATAATTAAGCAGGATACCCGCTATATGTTAAAACTATATCTACCAATATGTTTTAAGTATTTTACAGACTTTTATTATTCTGTATATAATTAATCTATTAAGCATAAGTAAATACATACTTACGAGGAGTTGCAGCGATGTTAAACATAAAATACGATATTGTAGGTTCTTTTTTAAGACCCGATGAAATCAAGATTGCCCGTGCAAAATATTTTAATGGAGAAATTGATTTGAATGCATTAAGAGAAGCAGAAGATCAGGCCATTTCCGATTTGGTGGAGAAGGAAGTGGCACACGGTCTCAAATTTGTTACAGACGGTGAGTTCAGACGCAGATGGTGGCACCTTGACTGGCTGAAAGAATTTGACGGCTTTACTACAAAGCATTTTGATAAGGTAATCAACGACGTCACGAACAAAATTGAGCTAGGATGTATTGAAGGGAAAATTTCTTATAACAAGAATAAGAATCATCCAGAAATAGAAGCCTGGGATTATTTACATAGCCTCGCTAAAAATTACGATGGCGTAGAAGCAAAAAAATCTATCTCCGGACCGAATATGATTCTGGTTGATCATTTTCTTCAGCTCGGCATCAAGGATACACCATATTATGGCACCGATATTGACCTCGTTATTGAGGATATTGGAAAAGCCTATCAGGAAGCCGTTCAGGATTTATACGATCATGGATGCCGTTACTTACAGATTGATGATACGTCATGGACCTATATGATTGATGACACATTCAATGAAAAAGTATCCGCTCTGGGTTATACAAAAGAAGAGGTTTTAGAATGGTTTAGACGAGCTTCTGCCAAGGCTTTGGAGAAAAAACCCGAAGACATGACAATTGCAACGCATTTCTGCAAAGGAAACTTTAAAGGAAACCCGCTCTTTTCAGGATTTTATGATTCAGTCGCAGAAGTTATCAGCACGATTCCTTATGACGGTTTCTTTGTGGAATATGATGATGCCCGTTCCGGTTCCTTTGCACCTTGGGAAGTGCTTAAAAATACCGGCGCTACATTTGTAGTCGGTCTTATCTCTACCAAAAATCCGGCATTGGAAGCACATGATGATATTAAGAAAAGATATTTGGAAGCCAAATCCGTCGTGGGCGATAACATTGCACTATCTCCACAATGCGGTTTTGCTTCCGTGGAAGAAGGAAATTCTATTGATGAGGAAATACAGTGGAAAAAGATTGACCTCTTAGTTTCCTGTCAGGATTTCCTCTAAAGAAGAATGCTCTCTGGAGCTGCGAAATAATAAAGCATTAGAAAGCGTGGCTGTGCCAGACTTCTAATGCTTTTTCCATCTCTAGAAATTCTAATAGATGCTCTTAGAATTTATCTCCTCTCCAGCTCTAATAAACTTTCTTTCATCGGAATACCTCCGCGAAATCCTGTCAGCTTGCCATCCTTTGCAATCACACGATGACATGGAACCAGAATCATTACTGGATTGGCGCCGATTGCGGCACCAACAGCTCGTACCGCTTTCGGTTTTTCTATTTTTTCCGCTATATTCATATACGAAACTGTTTCTCCATAAGGGATGTGCTGCAGCGCTTCCCAAACAGATTCTTGAAAAGCAGTCCCTTTTAAATCCATTGCCAAATCAAATTCTTTTCGTTCACCATCTAAATAGGAAATCAGCTGCTCTTTGTAACAATTAATTTTCCCCTCATCATGTACCAGTTCTGAGTCTGCTCTTTTTTTATCTGCCCAGGCTTCAATTTCATCTATTTCTTTATTTTGAGATCCGACATAGCATAATCCATTATCAGTTGCCGCAAGATAGAACGACCAGCCGTTATGCTCTAATTTTCCATAATAAATTGTTTCTTCTTGGTTATGCTTCATTGCAGACACCTTCTCCCTGTACGCTTTTCTAAATTGACGCGGTGTTTGTTGATTCTTTTCTTTAAAAAGTGTTGTGAAGCGAGTTGGATTTGTTATACCGATAAGATGAGCTATCTCCTTCACAGATAAATCCGTTTCTATTAAGCAGTCCTTTGCTTTTTCCAGCCGAATTTGCTGCAAATAAGCCAATGGAGTTATTCCTGTCCACCTTTTAAACACGCGATGCAAATGATAAGGACTGCCATGACACGCTTCTGCAAGCTCATTTAATGTTAAAGACGTTGCATAATTTTCTCTGATATAATTTTCCGCCTGTGTTACCCATTCTTCATCCGGAAGGCTGCTTCCTCCAGATTTACATCTCTTACATGGCCTATATCCAGCCTGTAAAGCATCTTCTGCCTTTTTGAAAATGGTAACATTATCAAAGTTGGGAACTCTTGATTTACAAGAAGGACGGCAAAAGATTTTTGTTGTTTTCACCGCATAAAAGAATTGCCCGTCATACGATTTATCATTTTCTATAATTGCCCTTCGCTGCTCTGCAGTTATTTTTGTATCCAACAGCAACCACCTCTTCTTTCATTGTACACCTGAAAGATAAGAAATAAAGAATAATCCAATTAAAAAGCAAGATATGAAAGTTTCTACTTTCCTCTTACAACTTGTTTTTGTCTGGCTTTCTGCTGGAATAAAAAGGGTATTACTAAATACAAAGCATAGGCAAAAGTCATCCAGGATGAAAAAGCAATTACCTGTGTCTCGTGTAAGTCAGGAAATATCATTTGATAATTTGAAAAAACAAAGCTATCCAATAGTAAACCAATCATGGTTCCTACAATTCCAAATCGTATCGCGGCATACTCCTTTTTATCAAATAGGGTATAAAGATAGATGACCAGCGTTAATAGAATGGCTGTTCCAACGAGAAGTGCTCCGGAACTATACATAAATGCATCTGTACCAGGCGGAAAAAGAACAGCTTCTCCAAAAATCCGGAAAAATAAGGTAGCTGCGCCCCAAACGATGACACCCCATGCTGCTGTGAACAAATAGGTTTTCATTCCGCTGCCTCCTTCTCGCTTAAATTTGTAAGAGCCTCTATAATCTGCTCAAATTCCTGATATACTTTTTCAACGGGAAAATCTTTTTGCAGTAATGCCTGCATCGCCAAGCCATCCACCATGGCATTAAACATAATTCCCCATGCTTCCATAGAAACACCATGCACCGGAGATGCCGGCCATATTTTTAATAGATTCTCGGATAATGCCTGATTTTCTGCCTGCATAATCTCTGAGAGCTGATTTCTGATCTTCTCATTTTTGAAACTGGCTGCTGTCATTAAAATAAACAGCTGATGAAAAAAAGAATTATAGGAACAGCGGCTTTTAGCCGAAGCAATCGCCTGCTTTAGCACATAGGTATTACTTTTAGAAATTTCATACCAGCTTTTTTCACATATGTCCTCGACAATGCTCAAGAGCAGCTGTTCCTTGGTCCGAAAATGGTAATAAATCGTCCCTTGAGTTACTCCGGCTGTATCTGCTACCGCTCTCAAAGTAAACTTCTCCGTCCCCTTCTCAACCAGACATTCCTTGGCATATTGAATTAACTCCTGCTTGCTGACTCCATTAGGTTTTGCCATTCGCACACCGTCCTTTTAGTTATTCAACTGACTAACTTTAAAATATCATAACCAAATACTTTTTACAATGATTCTTCCGGATGTTATTACACGACATAAAAGCCTGTTACTATACCGAAAAAAGAATACCTTTTCGAATTGAATATTTATACAAATAAATGTATAATAATTCAAAAGCTATCGGAGGGATATTATGCTTGATAAGACGATGGAAGAATTATCTTTAAACAATTGGCAGCCTTTATCTACATTACTTTATGACGGCTGGGTGCTGAGATTTGCGAATGGTTATACCAAACGGGCGAATTCCATTCAGCCTATCCTCTATTCCACTTTAGAATTGGAGCAAAAAATAGATGCATGCGAGAAAATCTATGCAGAAAAAAATTTACGTACCACGTTTAAAATCACGCCTTTTATTCAGCCAGAAAACTTAGATGATATATTAAAGGAGCGGGCTTATTCATTGGTGGACTATACCAGTGTCCAAACTATAGCTTTAGATACTATCAGCGAGCCGGCTCTCCATAGGGTAAGAATAGATGAAAAAATAAACAGAGAGTGGCTGGATTGTTTTTGCCAACTTAATAATGTAGAAGAAAAAAATAAGGATACTATGATGCAGATGCTATCCAATATCGTAACGCAAAAGTGCTTTATATCCCTCTATTATAATGAAGAAGTAATTGCCTGCGGTCTTGGTGTTATCGAAAGGGAATACATAGGGCTTTACGATATTGTCACCGATAGTCAATACAGGAATCAAGGATTTGCCGAACAGCTGATATTGCACTTACTAAAATGGGGAAAAGATAAGGGAGCAAAATACAGTTACCTGGCTGTTTTGCTGAATAACGAATCTGCATTGCGGCTCTATTCCAAAATTGGTTTTTCAGAAGTTTACAGATATTGGTACAGAGTAAAAGAAAATAAGTAAACGCCCGTTCTTCTGCCGGAACTGCAACAGCAGATCAATAAGCTTGAAGAAGGGCCGATTGTATCTATTATTATAAATACACAATCAGCCCTTCTTTTCTTTCTAAAACAATAAATTATTTTATTATCTCAGCCGGTATCCGGCATATTACCGCTTCATAACGTTTTGAGGCTCTCCTTCTAAAAATGCCACCGTATTATCAAAAGCAATTTTAGCTCGTGCTTCCATGGCTTCATCTGTTAAAAAGCCGACATGTGGAGTTAAAATAGCATTTTTCGCATGCAATAATTTATAGTCTCCTGGAATTGGCGGTTCCATATCAAACACATCAATACCAGCTCCTGCGATTTTGCCGCTGTTCAACGCATCTGCCAACGCGTCATTATCCACAATCGGCCCCCGTGCACAATTAATTAAAACAGCTGTTTCTTTCATCAAGCTTAGTTTTTCTTTAGAAATCAGCCCCTTCGTGTTCGGCATCAGCGGCACATGTAAGGTTACAATATCTGATTGAGCCAATACCTCATCTAAATCCATATACTCCATGCCCAGTTCTACTGCTTCTGGATTGATGCTCGCCTGGTTGGAGGCAACTAATTTAGCGCCAAATGCTTTGAATAAACGGGCAGTCTCGATACCAATTTTTCCTGTACCGATAATACCGACTGTTTTTCCTTTGATTTCTTTTCCCTGAAAAGCTCCAGGGTAATCTGCAGCACGGATATCACTATTCCCCTGCGTTACGCGGCGATACAAATCCATCACCAGGCCAATGGCTAATTCAGCAACTGCCTGATTGGCATATCCGGCTGCATTACATACGAGGATATCTTGATTTTTTGCATCTGCAATCCCTACATGATCCACTCCTGTAAAAGCAACATTGATTAATTTTAAATTGTCATTTTGATTAATTACTTCTGTCGGATACGGATTATTTGCAATCATTACTACATCTGCATTCTCACTCCGTTTGGCCAGTTCTTTCGTATCGGTTGTTTTTTCATTATAGTAAACAAATTCATGCCCTTTCTTTTGGAGTGGTTCTGCTAATTTTTCAATAAGTGAATCTGGAACATTTAGCGGTTCTAATAATTTGACTAACATACCTGTCATTCAATCCTTTCTGCTATCCTTCTTAGCTGCTGGTTTAGTTTTTTTGTCTACATTTTAAACTATCTATTGTTTCATTATAATGATAAACATTATGTTAACTCAAGAAATGACCATCATTCTTTTCGGTCACATCTAATTCATTTTGAACATTGCGTCCCTTTTAATCCAGTTATGCAGCTAAATTTTAACTTCTGTTCCTATCATTTGAATACAGTAAAAACGTGCCTGTCTTCATCAATCTATTCTGCCGGATAACTGTAAACAGCTATTGTATGATGATACACTTATTAGATAAAAGCTGGAAGTACATAACATATATTTAAAGGGGATAAAACCATGTATTTTGATCGAATTGATTATCATCACGCGTCTGCTTACGAACCGTATATGCAAAAATTTCAAAAAGACGAGGAAGAACTGACAGAAACAGATATGGATGTAATTGAATATTATGCTGGAAACCATATCGGCTTCTTTCTGACCTGGATTATTCAACATCAGTTTGAAGGGGAATTGTTAAAAGAAACAGCAAATGAAGATCTCCAGGCTGTACGAAACGAAACAATGTCCGGGATAGAATTTTTTATTAAAAATTGTGATGGAAAATTCACAGAGGAAGATGTCTCTGAAGAAATTTTTCCGTTTGTAAATGCTTATTATGAAAGATACTATCTGACTGATTATGGATTATGGGTAGTAGATGATTTAAAAGAAGTACCATTTGGTTTCATCGGTACATGGGAAAATTATCATGATTTCGAGTATACTATCGATCATGCCTACCAAGACTACAAAGATCAGAAACTCTATCTGAATTAAAGAAGAGCTTCTCTTAAACATACATATGTCTAAGAGAAGCTCTTCCATTCATTGATACTTTTTTTGAAGTCTCTTGTTACTCTTCTTTTACTTGAGATTCCTAAAACACATCATTTTACCGTTTCTTTTTGACTTATCAAGGCATCCTCCAGTCGATTCACTGCTACCACTAAAGCATATACAGATGCCGCAGTGATATCCTCATGAATGCCTGCTCCCCAGTAAATTTCTCCCTGATGGGAAATACCAATCTGTGCACAAGCCTCTGCAGCGGAATCTTTACCTAAAGATTGCTGTTCATAAACTTCTAAAGCATAATCGATGTCAAAATGCGCTTTTAACGCATTACTGATCGCATCCAGACTTCCGGCTCCTTTACCTTGCAGCTCGATTTGCTCCTTTTCTTTTTGGATGGTTAACGTTACTTCCTGCCCGGTTCCTTTATTAAAATAGTAATCTACTAATTCAAAGTTTGGATGATATTCCACATAATTTTCTCTAAAGACCTGATAAATTTCTTCCGCGGAAAGCTCTCTGCTTGTTTGATCAGACACTTTTTTCGTTGCATATCCCATTGCTTCGTTCATTTTATACGGAAGTTTTACGCCAAAGTTCGTTTCCAGAATATAACCGATTCCGCCTTTTCCGGACTGACTGTTGACCCGAATAACATCTGCCTGATAATTTCTGCCGATATCTACTGGATCTACTGGAATATAAGGAACATCCCACTTTTCCGTATTTGTTTCCTGACGGTATTTCATCCCTTTGGAAATTGCATCCTGATGTGAACCAGAAAAGGCTGTAAAGACAAGATCGCCGGAATACGGATGTCTTTCATGCACTTCTGTTCGAGTCAGCTTCTCATACTTTTCACGGATGGCATTCATCTGACTGAAATCCAATTCCGGATCAAAGCCTTGGGAATACATATTCATTGCTAAGGTAATCAAATCGACATTCCCTGTACGCTCACCGATGCCAAATAACGTACCTTCTACTCGCTCTGCACCAGCTAAAACGCCAAATTCAGCATCACTCACGCCACTTCCACGATCGTTATGCGGATGAATCGATAAAGTAACTCCATCCCGATAAGCCAGATTTTTGTGAATATATTCAATTTGATTAGCAAAAATATGCGGCATCGCAATTTGAACAGTGGTCGGGATATTGATGATTGCTTTATGATCAGGTGTCGGCTTCCAAATATCTAACACACTATTACAAATATCTAAAGCATAATCTACCTCTGTTCCTGGAAAGCTTTCCGGACTATATTGGAAATAGATATCTCCTCCTGCTTCTTCCGCAAGCTCTTTCACTAAAACAGCTCCATTTAGAGCAATTTGTTTAATTTCCTCTTTAGATTTCTTAAATACTTGCCTGCGCTGAGCTTCCGAAGTGGAGTTATATAAATGCACGATAGCTCTTGGTGCACCTTGAATTGCTTCAAAGGTTCTGCGTATAATATGCTCTCTTGCCTGCGTGATCACCATAATTGTTACGTCATCTGGAATCATATTATTATCAATTAATTTCCGTAAAAGATTAAACTCCGTATCAGAGGCAGCCGGAAAACCAACTTCGATTTCTTTAAAGCCGATATCTACTAATAGCTGGAACAATTCCAGCTTTTCTTCCAAATTCATTGGAATAGGCAACGCTTGGTTTCCATCCCGCAAGTCCACGCTGCACCATGTTGGAGCTTTCTCCAAGGTTTCTTTCTTCACCCAGTCATAAGATATTGTCGGTGGCATAAAATATTGTTTTCCGTATTTTTGATGATTAAACATGATACATTCCTCCTCAAATTTAAATTGAAATAAAAAAAAGCCTTTCTTCTCCAGCAATTCACTTTGCTAGGAGACGAAAGACTTATTCTTACGCGGTACCACCCCGATTTCATGGTAAACCAAATTACCATGCACTTATCCAGATACAGACAAAACTGTCTTATATCCTTCCCGTGTAACGGTGGGGTTCCGTCCTTAATTACTTTCTTAACTTGATTTCACTAAGGCTGCTCTAAGGCGAGTTCCCTGCTTCCCTGTCATTGCTTCTCATCAGCCAGCAACTTTCTGTAAACAAGTCAGACAAGTACTATTCCTTATCCTTGCATTCCAATTTTGATATTTTCACTATCTTATCAGATTTATCAGAGAATGGGAAGGGGGAATTTTAAAAATATTTTTTGTTGCTTGTAAATTCATATTGAAAACATCAGCTTGGCACTATTTGTATCAAATATTAAATGTTTTTTAATAACCCTCCAAATTCATAAGCAAAATTTCATTCAGGGAGTTAACACCCGTAAAATCCCCGCCTAAATAAATTCATTTATACTCTCTATTTGGAGGGAGAGGTTTACGTAAGGTTCAAATAACAGAAGATGCCTACCCTTTTTTATAGTCAGCACGGACAAAAGGCCAGCTTACTTTTCCCTGTTTCTAATCTCCTTCTCCACCTTCCGCAATGCTTTTTTAGATCCCCGCTCCAAATCATGCTGCATTTTCAGAGAATGATAATTCTCGAATAAAGTATCCATATCGTAACCTGCAGGATATAAATCCTTCCCTTTAATCTCTAAAGAGATTCGCTTTACATTCACCGTAATCAGCTCATTTTTATAAAAAACGACCACATTATATTGTGAATCAGCTCCTTCATAGATAATTCCGAAATCATCGTATTCCAACAGCTTGACCCGATCTCCTTTTTCGTACTCCGTAAATACAGCTGATTTCTGTTTAACTGTCTTAGGCTTTCTAATTTTATTATGATTAACAAGGTCAAAATGATATTCTTTATTATTCATATATTCCTTCGCTTTTTGAAGAACTTGTTCTTTCATGTTCATTTTCCTGGAGATCCACAGCGCATTACTTTCTCCTGATTTCCCCATAATCAATTTATACAGCGGCTCTAATGTTTCACTATTAAATTGCATCGCCGCATTCATGAAGTCCGGATGCATTTCTGAAAAACGCTTGATTTCACCATAGTGGGTTGTAGCTACAGTAATACAGCCCATCTGATAAAATTCTTCTAAAATAGAGATAGCAAGAGCTGCTCCTTCATTCGGCTCTGTTCCGCTGCCAATCTCATCAAAGAGTACTAAAGAATGATGATTCGCCTGCTGCATAATCTCAGCTATATTTTGCATATGAGAGGAGAATGTACTTAGCGCATTTTCCATGCTTTGATTATCGCCAATATCCACAAAAATATTTTCGAATAAGCTGATTTCCGTTTCCTTATTAGCCGTTATATGAAACCCTGACATCACAGATAATGTCAGAAGCCCAATCGTTTTTAATACAACGGTTTTTCCGCCGGCATTTGGTCCGGTGATAATCAGGCTCCTGAAATCTTCACCTATCTCAAAATTCAAAGGCACTGCTTTCCCTGTTAACAGCGGATGTTTACAATCGATCAGTTTCATATACCCATGGTCATTCAATTTGGGCTCAATTCCGTCCATCTGCTTACTAAATTTAGCTTTGGCAAACACCATATCATATTGGCCAATCAATTCCATATTTATTTTTAATTCGCTGATATTCTCTAAAATCATTCCCGATAAAGTTGCCAGAATTTGATATTCTTCCATCTGCTCCTCAGCTTTTAATACAGCAAGTTCATTATTTAATTTACTGACTGCAGCAGGTTCAATAAAAACCGTAGAGCCTTTGGAAGAGGTGTCTACAATGACGCCATCGACATGATGCTTATAAGCAGCTTTTACTGGAATTGTATATCGATCATCTTTTTTACTGATAAATGCTTCCTGGATATATTTTTTATACACACTGCTTTTCAAAAATCGGTTTAAACGTTCCTCCATCTTCGTCTCAACAGCTTGGATATGGTTTCGAATCCGTTTTAATTCTTTGCTTGCTGCGGAATCGATTCGATTTCCTTTTATCGAAAAATCAAGCTCTTCTTCTATACTTTGAAATACGGCCATTGAATTTGCATAAGAGGCTAATACAGGTGCAAAAAATGCTTTATCGAGCATGTATTTTTTGATTTTCCGGCAGCCCCGCAGGAAATCCGATACATTTACTAGATCATCCGGCTGTAAGATGATTCCCTTTTCTAGATTTTGCATGATATTTTCAATATTGGAAACGCCCAGGAAAGGAACACGGCTATTCGTATTCAAAATGGCCACCGCTTCCGTCGTTTCATTCAATCTGCTTTTCACCACGTTAATATTTGAGCTGGGCTTTAATTTATCCATTAACTGCTTTCCCAGCCCGCTGATACAATAAGATTTGATAATTTTTTTTAGTTCATTATATTGCAGTTTATCAAAGGTTATCTCATTCATTTTTTGTTCTCCTTTACGATATGCGTTGAAGTAATCAAGTTCCTCTCTTGTTTACAAGGGAGCGTATGAATGAAGATACCTGCCCATTAGATTTCAATACGTATCTTCTCATCCATTTTGAGAATGAATTTTATCAATAAAAAAAGCCGCAGGAATACCGCAGCTTTTTTACATAATAACCCATCTGTCATGTACATCTGTTTCAGAATAACAACAGATAGCACAACGAGACAAGACGATTATGATGAGGTGCTTATAAGTTCAGCAGGTATCTTCATAGGTTGAAATAAATACATTACAAATAAAGGGTCTACTCACCCTAATTATTTCTATATTTATTTCGTTTGAAATTATCCTATTTAGAACCTACTACAATACTCACACAGCACACTCCTTATTTATTTAAATAGCATTGAAATCTAATTTATAATCACATTATACAATATTTAAAAATGAAATGGAACTGCAAATTTATATGAGATGTATTTCTTCTTACATTAGGTCAAGGCATCCCATCTCTTTTCTATTTCAAGTATTGTTTGACGTCTTCTATGGTTTCCAATTCATCTATATGATCTATTATTGCTTCCAGTGTGCTTATTTCCTGTTCGTGTATCTTTTTCTTTATATCTTCTGAAGGTGGAGCTACAAACTTTGTGATTAATCGAATTGTGGTATTGGCTATACCTTCCGCTCTGCCTTCTTCCTTCCCTTCATTCCGAAAAATCTCCGCTAATGTCATTGTCAACTCGCTTCCTTCTTGATAAGTGTTTCCTATATGGTCGATTATATCATAAAATTGTTTTTTGGTAAGATGCCGCTGGACACGGAAAATATAATAAAACAACGTCTTCAAATACGCTGTGGCTCTTGCTTGATCCTGCAGCTGCCGCAGGTAATCGACTGCCTGATAGATGGTATTTACCACGGCGTGGATATCCTTTTTGCGGATATCCCGAAACACCATCAGAATAATTCGCAGGAACACATTCAATTGGACATTTTCGTCTTTATAACCAGATACATCGTATAGAAAAAATTCATAATCAGGGACATATTTCTGCAGATCGGGCGGGAAATCCTTATACTCTTCCAGCAGGTACAAACGAAAGTTCGCTGACCATAAAAATTCCCTCTCAAGATTGAATAATTTCATGTTTCGCAAATACCTTGCAGGGGTATAATAAAAGGAAAGGAGTGGATTACAAATGCATGAACAACATAATCATCACAACGCGCATCATTCCGACCATGAACATCATCAAGAGAAGCATCATGCTCATTCCCACCACGATCATCATGAGCATATGATTGCAGATTTTAAAAAGCGGTTTTACATTTCGCTTGTACTGGCACTGCCGATTATTCTGCTTTCGGATATGATTCAGTCGTTCTTTAATTATTCGCTAACATTTGCAGGGGACCATTGGGTTGAGCTCATTCTGGCATCTATTATTTTCTTCTACGGCGGCTGGCCATTTTTAACAGGTGCTGTGGACGAATTAAAACAAAAATCTCCTGGAATGATGACCCTGATTGGATTTGCAATTACTGTAGCCTATGTTTATAGTGCCGCTACTGTATTGGGTTTGGAAGGTCATGATTTATTCTGGGAATTAGCAACACTGATTGCCATTATGCTGCTGGGGCATTGGATAGAAATGAAATCTGTCAGCAAAGCCTCTGATTCCATGGAATCATTAGTAGAGCTGATGCCACAGGAGGCAACCAAAATAGACAAAACGGGCAACACCGAAGTCATCCCCGTTTCAGAGCTAAAAAAAGGGAATCATGTTCTGATTAAACCAGGTGAAAAAATACCAGCAGATGGTATCATTATTAACGGAAAATCCTCTGTGGATGAATCCATGCTGACTGGCGAATCGGTCCCTGTTGAAAAACAAGTGAAAGATGAAGCAATCGGCGGTTCAATTAACACATCTGGTTCATTGACAATTGAGGTTTCTAAAACAAGTGAAGAAGGCTATCTTTCACAGGTGGTTCAGCTTGTTAAAGAAGCACAGGAAAGTAAGTCAAAAACGCAAAAGCTTTCCGACCGTGCAGCAAAATTACTGTTTTATGTTGCTATAACTGCCGGAATCCTTACATTTGTTATTTGGATTTCTCTTGGCTATGGAATGGAAGAAGCGATGACACGAATGGTAACAGTTCTCGTTATTTCCTGTCCACACGCCTTAGGGCTGGCAATTCCTTTGGTAGTTGCCCGTTCCACTTATCTGTCAGCTCAAAACGGTTTGTTTATCCGTAATCGTGCAGGCTTTGAAGATGCACGAAAAATCGATACAGTCGTATTTGATAAAACAGGCACGTTGACCAAAGGGGAATTTGCTGTAACAGATATTATTTCCAGCAGCAATATAACCGAAAAAGAGCTTCTGCAAAAAACAGCTTCTATTGAAGCACAGTCGGAGCATCCGATTGCTGCAGGGGTTGTTGCGTCTGCGAAGAAGCAGCAAATAAACTTGACCACACCAGAAACCTTTGATTCCATAACAGGTGCAGGTGTAAAAGCAAAATTGGAAGGTTCCTGGCTTCTAGCAGTAAGCCCCGGTTATATGGATAAAAACGGAATCCCTTATGATAAAGAAGCTTTTAACCAGCTTGCTGATGCAGGTAAAACAGTAATTTTTGTTCTGGAGGAAGAACAGTTCATTGGAATGATTGCCCTTGCTGACCAAGTCAAAGCTTCCTCCAAAGAAGCTGTACGCCGTTTACATGAGCTTGGCATTGAAGCACAGATGCTGACTGGTGATAATCAGACCGTAGCGACCGGCGTGGCCAAAGAAATCGGCATTGACCACGTTATCGCTGAGGTGCTCCCAGACCAAAAAGCCGATCAAATCAAACAGCTGCAGGCAAATAAAAAAAGAACAGCGATGACCGGCGACGGCATCAATGACTCCCCTGCTTTAGCCACTGCTGATTTAGGCGTAGCAGTCGGGGCCGGTACAGATGTCGCGATGGAAACAGCTGATGTTGTCTTAGTGAATAGTGACCCGGTCGATGTTGTTTCCATCATAGAGCTTTCCCGCTCAACCTATCGCAAAATGATTCAAAACCTTTGGTGGGCAGCAGGCTATAATATTATTGCCATTCCATTAGCAGCAGGAATACTAGCCCCTTGGGGCATTGTACTAAACCCTGCCGTTGGCGCAGTATTAATGTCACTCAGTACGATTATGGTAGCGTTCAATGCCAGGTTATTGAAAAATAAACATGCCTAAAGAAGGCCTCTGCCATGTAGAAAAACGCAAATCGGCTGGCGCGTCTGATTTGCGTTTTTTCTATTCTTTCAATAATCACCTTATATCAGGATTGTTTTTATATTCCAGTCCCTTTTGATATTCCGCTTCCTGAATGTCACCCGGCACCATGCTTCCACCGGTAGCCCAAATTAAATGCGTATCTCCATCGGTCACTTTCAGTTCATTTTGAACGACATAAGAAGGTCCCATCAACCCGGTTACAGCAGAAGGTTCCAAATGAATGCCCTCTGCATCAGCCATTTCTGCAATTAGGCGGAACATTTGCTCATCACTTACCGTATAAATTCCTTCTAACAGCGGCTCCATGACTTTTCCGACAAAACCAGAGGGTCTGCCGACAGCTAGCCCATCTGCGGCTGTTTGATTGTCTAATCCAAAGTCATTGACGGAAATCTCATTATGCAGTCCTGTCATCATTCCGACCAGCATACAAGGGGAATGAGTCGGTTCTGCAAAATAACATTTTACAGCGTCACCAAAGATAACCTTCAAACCAAACGCAACACCGCCCGGGCCTCCGCCGACACCGCAAGGCAAGTAAACATGGAGCGGCTTCTCCGGACTCACTTGAATTTCCCGTTCTTCGAATTGCTTTTTCAAACGAATAGCTGCCACCGTATATCCTAAAAATAAATCCTTAGAATTTTCATCATCGATGAAATAGCTTTTCGAATCATTTTCAGCTTCTTTTCTTCCCTCTTCCACTGCCTTGCTATAATCAGATGGATGCTCCATAACCTGAACTCCGCGCGATCTTAACAAATCTTTTTTCCATTGCTTTGCATCTGCAGACATATGGACAATGACTTGAAAACCAAGCTTGGCGCTGATGACGCCGATACTCAGACCCAAATTACCTGTAGAGCCTACAAGAATCGTATACTGCGAGAAAAATTCCCGATACGTTGCTTCCGTCATTTTACTATAATCATCTGTTTCGGATAACAAATGATGCTCCTGTAACAGGGTTTCTGCATATTTGAGAACTTCATAAATACCGCCTCTGGCTTTAATCGAACCGGAAATCGGCAAATGACTATCCAGCTTTATGTAAAATGCACCAGGGATTTTTTGACCTGTAATCGTTTCGATTCTGGCCTTGATTTGATTCCCTTCTATCAGCGGTGATTCAATAATTCCCCTGTCCTTTTCCGTTTCGGGATAGGCCTTTGCTATAAAAGGTGCAAATCGTTTTAAGCGTTCCTCCGCATCTTTCATATCTTTTAATTGAAGCGGCTGGTCTTGCAATGCTTCCTTATTATCCTTCACACCTGGATTACTCCAATAAAACGGGGTGTAATTTAATATGGGGCCCAGATCCGGAAATTCTCTGATCCATTTCTCCATCGGTTTCCCCTTTACGATTGTCATTATCCTGTCACCTCTTTTTGAAAATTGTTCTGTTAAGCTAGATTATAACACTCTCCACTTAAAACAAATAATTTGATGGCAGGTATTCTATTATGTTTTTTCTTCGCTTAACCACGTTTCCCTCGTTAATTTCATTTGCATAGAATCGATCCATTCCCCTTCAAATTCCAGCTCGTTTTCATTGATGCCAACTTTCACAAAACCAATTTTTTCATAAACATGCCTCGCCCTTGGATTAAATTCCAAAACGTCCAGGGTCAGATAATGAAGTGTCGTGTTTTTAAACACATAATCGATAAGAAGCTGTGTCGCCTCTGTTCCTAAGCCGCGATTTCTCCCCTGTGGACCGATAAGTATTCTGAAATTCATACTATGCGTGGATTCGTCGTATAAATTGATTACTGCTTCGCCCACCAAAATGTCCAGGAATGAATCAACAATAGCCAAGTCCAGACGGTCCGTTTGAGTGTGTCTTGAACGGTACCAGCCAAGAATATTTTCTTCTTCCTCCTCAAAGTCAAAATCCATATCGCTTCCAGTTAATTTTAAAACTTCCTCATCCGTCAGGCATGCATTTATATGAGGAAAATCTTCTTCCTTAAATGGCCGAAGTGTAACCTTTTCACCTTTCAGCCAAGGTTTATGACTTAAATCTATCATACCGCAGCTCCCCCTTTTTCATTAACATACATGGATATAGTCCTAATTTCCAATGAAAGCCATTCTTTTTCAATCGAATTGACACAAAGAAAGTCATAGAAAAAGCACCTTGTTATCTGCCTGACTTAACAAGGTGCTCTGCTTATTTCTTAAACGCTTTATATATAAAATAACCAATGATACCAATCACTGCATAAACTGCAAAAAAGACAATAAAGCCCCATAAGCCCATGACAGCATCAGCAAATTCCATATTTCCGCGTTGTGTATAGGCCTGCTGAATCTCCACAGCAAATACAAGGACGACCATTACGGTAAATGTGTAGAGAAAAGCCAAAATGGCAATACTCCACTTTATTTTAGATAGAATTTTAAATACTACATAGACAATAAAGAAAGTTACGATTCCCAGGATACCAAAAATCCAGAAATGCAATTCTTTATCTGTCATATTCGAACCAAATGTACTGGCAATCACATCATGCATATCATTGATTAAATCGACAATCAACATAATTGCTTCCCTCATAGCAGACTCCCCTCTGTCAGAAAATGCTTATAATCATAGCCTACACGAAAACAAAAAATAATTCCTTACTTATCTCTTTAAATTTATACAGCTTTACGCAATCAAAGGAAGTATGATAATGGGGAACATGTTCATCTTGGAATAGCAATATATATATGCTTATTGTTAGGTGTGAATGTTGAGTTATTTAAAAAGATTATTTATGCCGTACACGATTTATACATAACTCGCTGTATTCATTAAGACTATATTCTTTAAGAACAGCGCTACTTATCATTTAAATAATTCCTTGGAATCGCAATATAATTTCTGCAATTAATGCCGAACCTATAAATGTTCCTAACATGACTAAGCTTGCCACAACAATCGTCTTCCATCCTAATTTCACAAAATCTGTCCACGAACGGCCGATGGCAATACCGGCATAAGCTAATATAGGCGTTGCAAGTGCGAGAAGCTCGACCTGACTCGTCCATTCAACAATTTTCTCCGAACCGGGCATCCATGGCATAGATACCAGAACGCCTATCAGTGAAATATAAGCAATACTCGGGAAGTTAACCGGTATAAGTTCTCTTAAAATAAATCCAGCTAAACAAATCAGTATGAGTGTGATCATCCCAGGAAGCGCTGTTAATGGCATAATTTCATAGCCTGCCCAATTTCCTATAAGGGCTGTAAACCCAAAAATAACTAATAATAATGTCCATTCTTGTATGTTTTTTAATAACATCATTAAGCCCTCCTTATCATTTAGACGATCTGCTTCGAGTCATCACACGGTATATTTTTTCTGTCAGCGGCAAACCAATAAACAGGCTGACCCATAGTCCAGTTGAAAGTGATAATAAATTACTTGCTCCAGCAAATGCGACAATTTGGGTCTCTAAATCTGGAAATGCAGCTACGAGCGAACCGCTGGCTGCTGCCATCATACTGCCGCTTCCTACTCCTGAGGCCATGGCAAAAGAAAGCGGATTTAACGGAGTAATCGTTGCAAGAAGACCGGAAATCAGCCCCAAGAATACGGCTCCAAAAACCGTTCCAAAAATATACATTGCCATAACACCGCGGCCTTCCGGAGAATTAACTCCAAATTTATCCATGATCAGCCCTACATTTGGCTCTCTCCCAATCGAATGAGTCATTCCAACAGCTTCTCGTTTCAACCCCAGCCAAATTGCAACAGGGAGAGCAAATAGTATTGTCCCTAAATTACCAAGTTCTTGCAAAAGCAATGCCGGACCTGCAGCAATTACTTCCGGTAAAGATGGGCCAATGATAACTCCGATTTTTGCTAATAATAAAGCAACTCCGAGCACAATAATAGGCTCTGCATTTTTTGATTGCTCTTCTTTAACCAATGGGGTAAAAAATAAAACCAGCCCGATAATTAAGGCATATAGCATAGGTAAAAGTAAAATTACTCCGGGACCGACCGTGATACTAAATTGTCCAATTGCTTCTGTTATCAAAACAATGACAAGTACGATAGCATGCAAACGCCAATCCTTCCATAACCCCATAACTGTACTGGATTTTTTACTCATTTTGGAACCCTCCTTTTAATTTTTATTCAGCAATTCTACTTTTCTTAATTGACCAATCATTTCATAGACAGCTGTAGAATCTTTATGATTCTTCCCGTTATAACTGGCGATTTGAAATAATTGGTGTGCGGATTGACTGGAGACCGTCGGGATTTGCTGACCTTCAGCAAGGTCCCGGTATAAATTCATATCTTTCATCATATTCGCTAATGAAAATTTCACATCATTAAATGTGTCTTTTAACATATTTGCTCCAAAAACATCCATTACACGTGTTTGCGCAGATCCATTTTGTAAAATAGAAGCAATTTTCTCCTTGGAAACACCCGCCTTTTCACCAGTAATAAGTGCTTCACTCAACAAGGTGATTACTCCTCCAACCACCATGTTATGACACAATTTCACAATTTGTCCTGCACCGCTTTCCCCTACGTATTCGATATTCTCCCCCACCGCTTCTAAAACAGGTAATACCTCTGGAAAAGCTTGTTCGCTTCCTCCGGCCATAATCGTCAGCGTACCATTATGAGCACCTTCCGGACCGCCGCTTAATGGGCAATCAAAATATTCTATTTCATATGTTTTAGCGATTTCATGCAATTGTCTTGTAATTGCTACATCATTTGTGCTCATATCTAAGATATAAGCCCCTTTCTTCATCACAGAAAATGCTCCCTGCTCTTGATCTGTCATTAATTGCTGAATAACGGAAGGAGACGGCAGGGATAAAATTATAACATCAACCAATTTTGCTAATGTTCTAACATTTTCAGCACCAATGGCTCCTTTATCCGTCAATGCCTGTACAAGTTCATCATTAATATCAAAAACATGTACATGATAATCTTTTTTTAATAAATTGGAAGCAATTCCAGCTCCCATTAATCCGCATCCGACGATTCCTATATTTTTCACGAAACTCTCCCTTTCCTGGTTGACTTCATTTAGATAATAGACAGACGGCGAATATCAGGTTTATTAGAATATAGATGTGCATTCCAGGATATGAGCCGTCTGTTTATTATCTTTTTATGCTTTAATATAAACAGTTTTATACTCTGTCCAAAAATCTAATGCTGTTGACCCTTGTTCACGAGGACCAATGCTGGATGCTTTTTTGCCGCCAAATGGATATTGATTTTCAAAATAATTAGACGGTATATTCACATGTGTAACCCCCGATTCAATTTCACGAATAAAATGAAACGCTTTATTCATATCATTGGTATATATCGTTGACGAAAGCCCAAATTCATTATCATTCGCCAGCTCAATTGCTTCCTCATACGTATCTACTATTGTAATTCCCATTACCGGACCAAAAATTTCTTCCCGGTTAATCGTCATTTCCTTTGTTACATTACTGAATATGGTCGGCAAGACAAAATATCCTTTGTCCTTTCCGTCGTCTGTCAAACGCTTTCCTCCATATTCCAATGTGGCTCCTTCATCTATAGCAGAGTGAACATAATGTAAATAGGTGTTTAACTGTCCTTCATCAATTACCGGGCCATTATCTACGTTCTCTGTAAATCCATCAGCAATAACTAATTTTTCTGCCCGTTTTACTAATTTTTCAATTAATTCTTTTGCGATAGACTTTAATACAATCACACGGCTGGTCCCTGTACAACGCTGTCCATTATCTAAAAACCCGCTAATCACCAGATTTTCAACCGTTTCGTCAATATTGGCATCTTCAAGAATAATAGATGGATTTTTTCCGCCCATTTCAGCCTGCATTTTTGCTCCGCGAGCCGTTACAGCTTTTCCAAGCGCCAATCCTACATCCGTTGATCCTGTAAACGATACAGCCTTGATTTTCGGATGATTTCCAATAGCGCTCCCAATCACGCCGCCAGGTCCTGTCACCATGTTAATTACTCCAGCCGGTACCCCAGCCTCTTCAAATAATTCCATGATTTTCACACTAATTAGCGACGTATTGCTTGCAGGCTTAAAGACTACGGTGTTTCCTGCGATAATTGCAGGAGCTATTTTCCAAATCCCGATACCTAACGGAAAATTATAAGGAGCTATTACACCAACCACCCCGAGTGGTTCTCGAATAGTATAGCCGAAGATATCATTATCTTGAGAAGGTATGGTTTCACCTGTCAGTCTGGTTGCTTCTCCGCTAAATTGCTTCATCGCCTCAATCGTTTTACGTACTTCTCCATGTGCCTCCCGGAGTGATTTGCCAACTTCTTTTGTAATAATGACAGCCAATTCTTCCTTATTGCTTTCAAGAAGCTGAATCAAATTGAAAATGACATCCCCTCTTTTCGGAGCTGCTGTGCGCGACCATTTTAAAAAAGCGTTTTCAGAAGCTTGTATAGCTAACTCGACATCTTCCTCATTAGATTGTTGGAAAAAGCCTACTATTTCATCTGTTTTTGCAGGATTTATGCTTGCGTATGTTTCATTTGTTTTTGATGGAACCCATTCCCCATTTATAAAATTAAAATACGTATTGCTCATTTCTAAATAGCCTCCTTTGAATACTTGATATATTTCATCTTAAAATGAAAGCGCTTAAAATTAAATAGGGCGAGCAACAAAGATTACCCATCTTTTTTGTTGCTCGCCACATATAGACGAAAGGCTATCACGAAATCAATCCAATCCTTCTCATCATCAAATTGAATGTCTAATGCTTCCTCTATTTTTCGTAAACGATAGTAAAGTGTATTGGCATGTATATGCAAATGCTCAGCAGTTAGTTTATGATTTTTATTTAAATGGATAAATACTTGAAGTGTTTCAATAAAGCTTTCATCCAGAGAATATAAATGCTGCAGCTTATCATGCATAAACATTTTCAGAACATCCTCGTCTACTTCATATAAAAGCCTCTCAACTCCCAGCATAGCATATTCAACTATCTCCATCTGGTGATGTTTGGCATATCCAATGGAGCGAATAGCTTCCTGATAGGAAACAGACAGTTCCTTTATATTCGTTTCTCTGCCAATACCATAAATAACCTCCATGTTATTCCAATATTTTTTTATTTGTTTAATAAGCTCATATAAACGATTCTTTTTTGGCTCCGGTACAATAACAATTACCTGAAAGGTACGCGTAAAAATTAAACTGTCTATTCCCAGTGACTGACTAATTCGCTCTATTGACTGGATAAATCGTTCTTTTTCTATTAATTTATCTAGCTGCCATAATGATTTATCCTTCCCTTCCATTATCATACATTGCACAGTCCAATCTTTCTTCCATTTCACATATTGTAAAGCATGCTGCAGATCTCTATCTGAAATTCCTTCCATTAACTGATTAAACACTTCTTCTCTGAAATGGATTTCTTTTTCAAAAAGCGCATTGTTTTTAACCAATTCTAATGCAATGGGAAGGCTTGCTTGTTCAATAGCAATTTTGCTCATATAAGAAAAATCATTAAAGGCTTTTTCAAATTTCAATAATCCCAGCCTTTCATTTCCTCTTACAATAGGAAAAATATTTTCTTTATCGTATTCTTTTATCTCATGATCAAACTGAACCGGCGATTCAATAATTTTTTCCAATAAAGAAATGACATTTTCAATGCCTCGCCCTTCAATAATTAATTCATAAAATTGATTATGAATAGCATACGATTGTCTCAGTAAATTATTTTTCTCCTTTAAATCCTGGTAAACATTCGAATTATCGATTGCGATAGCCGTTTGATCCGCAACCACTTCAATAACCTGCATATCCTCTTTTGTAAATATATTTTTACGGCTGAAATTATTGACAACAACCATGCCATAGCAGCGGTTCTTATTTACAATCGGAACAACAAATGTGCTTTTTATTTTTCTTTCTTTGATTCCTTTATAATAATATTGATAATTTTTTGCAGTCATATTTTTCATATAGTCATCAATTTCTTCTTCCGAAGTGAATAGTTTTGACTTTTTTTCTTGAAACACCCTGCCAGCAATCGATTCACCGGGAGCGAATGCAATTTTTTCAAATGCTTCCTTATTCACATCCTGCCCTTCAGCAAATTTAAGTGTTTTCGTTTTTTCATCATATAAATAGATAATAAAAACTCCTGACACATCAATTAACTCCGTGGCTGCTATAATAACACTTTTTAGGATTTCTTCTATTTTTAATGACTTTGTCAGCATTTTATTTATTTCCAGCAGTTTTTTTGCTTTATGAATATCCTTAAAGTTTTCATCCATTCATTTCACCACTTTTCCAAAAGTCTAAATAAATAATTTATTTATTATCTTATCACAATTACTTTAAAATAATTGTGATATCTCAAAGTATCACGATAAAATGCCTCGACAAACACAAAACGCCCCTGGAGTTAGATGATTCCATCTAATTCCAGGGGCTGTCGTACTATATATAAGAATTATCCCACAATGGATGCATACCATTTTTGAAACAAGGTAAAGGCTTCTTCGTCATACGCAATAAGATACACACGCATCTCATTCTCTGATAAAAAGTCATGAATGACTGAGACAGCAATGTTAAACGCTTGTTCCTTTGGATATCCATAAACGCCGGAAGAAATAAGCGGAAAAGCAATACTTTCCATTTGATACTCCTTCGCTAAAGCAAGCGAATGCTTGTAGCAGTCGGCCAATAGCTTTTCTTCATTTCTTTGCCCACCGTGCCAAACTGGTCCGACAGTATGGATAACATATTCAGCCGGCAGCTGATAGCCTTTTGTTATTTTCGCTTGACCTGTTTCACAGCCGCCAAGGTTCCGGCATTCCTCATACAGTTCAGGTCCTGCCGCCCGGTGAATTGCTCCATCAGCCCCGCCTCCTCCAAGCAAAGTAGAGTTAGCAGGATTTACAATAGCAGCTGCATTGACTTTTGTAATATCACCTTGAATGATGTTAAAAGACATAAACGTCCCTCCAGGTAAATTATTAATCCTTCTAATCTAGTTATTTCCCATTTTCATAATAGAGAAATGACTGCATAGGAAAATACAAAAAATAACATTAAAACGGATAATACTTATTGGTAGCTGGATGATTATGAAGCGTCTGTAGCTGACTTATGTAATATAATTATAAGGAAGTGAGGTTTGTGTTGCAAATAAAGATGGATTCATTTACAAAAACCACTAATTTTTATTTATCTTACATATGGTAATAAATAGAAAAAGACGTCTCTATCTTCCATGAAAGAATTAGCAACGTCTTTGTGCCATGTATATTTCATTATATTTGGGAGTGTAAACTAAACTGTGTAAGTAAGAGCACACGGCTAACAATGCAGCTTAGTTTACACTCCCTGAAGCTTCGCTTTATATATTTACCAGCCGCTCTTTTCCGATTCTTCTCCAGAATTTAAAGAAAGTCTCTCTTTTCTTGCCGAGCTGTGCATAGCTATCGATGATTCTCTCTATAATCACGTATAATTCTTCCGGCTCCAGATTCTCTTTCAGAAGCATCCCCACTTCTGCATCGAATCCATTTCCTTTTCCACCTACATACAAATTGTACTGATCCTTAAATTTCAAAACGCCTATATCGCTGACCATTGGTTCTCCACAGCCAATCGGACAGCCTGTATAAGCCATCTTTAGTGTGAAAGGAACTTGTTTGCCTGCAAATCGCTTATTAAGTTCTTTTGCTACAGGCATCCCTTCCCGCTCTTCTCCTTTACAAAAATTGCAGGTTCTCAAGCTCTTAACGTAATTTCCCACTGGATAACAAGATAACCCAACATGTTTAAATTCTTGTATTATTTCTTCTTTTTTGTTTTCCGGTATTTCGATATAAAGCTGTTGAAAAGTGGTTAATTCCAGCTCTTCATTTGCATCCATATATTTAGAGATGGTCAGCAGCTGGTTGGCATTTAATTTTGATCCGAATCCGATACCTCCATTGACGGCGATTTTAATCTTTTTTCCATCACTCTCCATATAAACTCCCCCCTCTTTATACTTTTTCATCATTTTTATACAATACATTGGTAAGGTATTTTTAATGACAGAAAAGAAATGGACTCCATAAAGAAATAAAATCTCTTTACGGAATCCATTTCTTTCTCTTAGCTGACTTCTAACAGCTTTTTGATTTCTTCTTTATTTTGCTCAAACCCGGTCATGCTTTTCGCTTTTTTCCTTAAACCCAGCATAGACGATCGAGAAAAAACAATACCGGGAACGATTCTATTTCCTGTTATCTTTTTTAATTCCTTCTCTTTTTCAGGCTGTTTTGCTAAGTCATATTGCTTATGCTGGATTTGATGTTCTTCCAAGAAGTTTTTCAAATCCTGGCAATCTGAGCAAGTTGGTCTAGTATAAATTTCCAAATGATATGCAGCCATTTATTAACTTACCTCCTCCAGGTATGATGATATCACTTATTTACTTACTTCAATATTGAATGAATAAGTGTGTACCTTATTATTAAATTCAAATTCTGACCAAATTTTATACATGCCCTGCTTTGGAAAATGAGCATGGAATGTCGTTGTGTCGTCAGAATCTGGATGAACATGGATATATTGTTCTGCTGCTTCATCTACAATGACTACATGCCCCAAAGCACCTAAATACGGTTCAGGAGTTTCTCCATGCATATTAAAATCTAAAGGTACTGCTTTTCCGGTCTCTGCTTTGACGTCCTCTAACGTAACAGTTTTACCATCTACTTCTTTTGTCCAATCATCGTCAGGCTTTAAGACAGCTTTTCCTGTTTCCTCCGTTCCAACCTGAACTGGACTTGGAGCTACCTGATATGCTTTTTCCTTTGATGTAATATCAACAAAGGCTTTGTACGTACCATCCTTTAAAGGCTGGTTAATAGTATAAAGTCCTTCCTGCTCTTTTTCCGGATGCAAATGATAATACTGTTCCAAGTCATTCGATACCATAATAAAATGCATTTCTTTTTCATGTGCCAAAGCCAGCTCCGGCGCTTTTCCGGCATTATCCTCTAAGGCGATAGATATTTTTCCGTCCTTATACGTTACATTTACTTTTACCTCTGATTCACCTGAATGATTATGGTGGTGATGGTGATGACTATGATCCATATTTACTTCCTCCTTTGATTTTTTCATATGATAATTCACAGCATTTCCGTTTGCCTCAACAGATTCTATGAGAAGAACTTTTTTACAAAAGGGTAACTCTTAATTTGCCGGTGATAACTCTTCCTCTGTTACCCATTTATGGTATTGAACTTCTTCTCCAGTATCTGTGGTTTCAAAATCAACCATATAGACAGTGATTTCATCTGCCGAATCGATTTCCGCATGAGCACCGTCCATTCCTTCCATATGATCGGCATTCAATACAACCTCCGTACCAGGATCTAATGGGGCAGCATCTGGATTTTCCAACTCTTCATGGATGACCCACTTATGATTCTCGATCTTCTTTCCATCTTCTGTCGTATAAGATACGGTGTAAACCGTTGTATCAAATGCACCGGAGACTTCCGCAACAGCACCATCCATTCCTGGCATATGATCGGCACTTATGATTGCCTCACTGCCGATTTCAAATGTCGGTTCCTTTGCTTCTTGAAGACCTGCAGGGATGTCTCCAGAACTGGACATTTCTTCAGCTGAATGATCCATCCCTTCATGCTCATGCTCATGCTCATCTGCGTGTTCATCGTGTCCCATTTCTCCGCTTGCCAGTGGATTTTGCCCAGTAATAATCGCAAACGCTGCGAAAACAGCCACTACATAGATAATCCCTAAGGAAACCCATTTCTTAATGGACATATTATTGGCCCCCTTTTAATTTCAATCGTTGTAATCGTAAAGCATTTAGTACAACGGATACTGAACTGAATGCCATCGCTGCTCCGGCAACCCATGGAGCGAGCAGTCCAATTGCTGCGACTGGAATGGAAGCTGAGTTATAGAAAAAAGCAAAAAACAGGTTCTGTTTGATATTACGCATTGTTTTTGCACTAATTTGTACACTGTCTGCTACGCTATTTAAATCGCCGCGCATCAGCGTAATATCCGCTGCTTCAATCGCTACATCTGTTCCTGTACCAATCGCCATGCCGATATCTGCTACAGCTAACGCTGGTGCGTCATTGACACCGTCACCAACCATGGCTACTTTTTTGCCTTCCTGCTGAAGTTTTCTAACCTCATCTGCTTTTTGCTCGGGAACGACTTCTGCGATAACACGATCTATTCCTACCTGTTTTCCAATTGCATCAGCTGTCCGCTGATTATCTCCAGTCAGCATAATGACTTCTAATCCTTGCTCGTGCATTCTTTGGATAGCTGTCTTAGAAGTCTCTTTCACAGTATCTGCCACCGCAATAACACCCGCTAATTGATTTTCCAAACCAATTAACATCGCTGTTTTCCCATCTGATTCAAGGTCTGCCATATTATCTTCTACAGAAGAGACATCAATATTCTCTCGCTTCATTAGCTTTCTTGTACCGACAAAAATCATTTTCCCATCTACAGATGCTTGAATACCGTATCCCGGTATCGCTTCAAAAGAATCGGTTTCTTGAATCTGAACGCCTTTTGCTTTTGCACCTTTTACAATTGCTTCTGCCAATGGATGTTCAGAATTATTTTCAGCAGAAGCGACGAAAGCGAGCACTTCTTCTTCTGTAAATCCTTGCTCAGGCAGAACATCTGTTAATTCAGGTTCTCCTTTGGTTACTGTTCCTGTTTTATCTAAAACAATTGTGTTCAGGTTACGTGTATTTTCTAAATACTCTCCGCCTTTAAACAAAACTCCCAGCTCTGCTGCTCTGCCTGAACCGGCCATCACAGATGTCGGAGTAGCCAGACCAAGCGCACATGGGCAGGCGATGACCAATACCGTAATCGCAGGGACTAAAGCAGAGCGTAAATCGCCAGGTGCAACAAAGAAATACCATACAAGTCCCGTCACAAGCGCTATTCCCACAACGATTGGAACAAATACGCCAGACACTTTGTCAGCAACACGCTGAATGTCGGCTTTACTTCCTTGTGCTTCCTCAACTACCTTTACAATTTGAGACAGGGCTGTATCCTTACCAACCTTGGTAGCTTCCATCGTCAGCAAGCCATTTTTATTAATGGTTGAACCAATAGCTACATCTCCTGTCTTCTTATCAACAGGAATACTTTCCCCAGTAATCATCGATTCATCAACTGCTGATTCCCCTTTTACGATTTGACCATCCACAGGGATTTTTTCACCAGGACGTACCATAACCATATCACCAACGATTACTTCTTCAATTGCAATTTCTTGTTCTTCTCCGTTTCTGATGACGCGGGCAGTTTTTGCCTGCATCCCAAGCAACTTTTGTATTGCCTGACCAGTTCTTCCTTTGGCACGAACTTCAAATAGTTTTCCAAGCAGGATTAATGTGATAATAACTGCCGCTGCTTCAAAATAAAGCTCTGGCATACCCGCCTGCCCTTGTACCTGCCACTCGTAGCCGAGGAAAATACTATAAACAAAAGCAACCGTTGTTCCTAATGCAACAAGGACATCCATATTCGCACTGCCATTTTTCAATGCTTTATATGCGGATTTATAAAATTGTGCACCGACAATAAATTGGACGGGCGCCGCTAATGCCAGCTGTACCCACGGGTTCATCAGCATATCCGGTGAATAGATGAACGACGTAAACTCAAAGTGTGTCACCATCGTCCATAATAATGGAAGGGTTAAAATGGCTGAAAAAATAAATTTCCCTGTCTGATGTCGAATTTCTTCTCCTTTATTATTTGCTGTTTCTTCTTTAGATGATTGCACTTTTAAGCTGTAGCCTAATTTTTTTACAGCTTCCATCATATCGCCTGCAGTAACTTGGCCTTGGTCATAATCTACTGCTACGTTTTCTAAAGCAAAGTTGACAGAAGCGTTAGAAACACCTTCCATTTTATTTAATCGTTTTTCAATTTTATTGGCGCACGCTGCACAGGTCATACCCGATATATCAAATGTTTGCTTATCATGCGCAACATGATAGCCTAATTTTTCAATTTTATCTTCAAAATCCTGCACATTTGTTTTATCAGGATCATAAACAACCTTTGTTTTTTCAATTGCAAAGTTGACATTTGCATTTTCCACGCCTTCTATTTTGTTGAGCCCTTTTTCAATTCTATTGGCACATGCTGCACAGGTCATGCCTTGAATTTGTAAGTTTACTTCCTTTTGTGCTCCCATTTTCTCCACCTCTCTTATACCCTTTGGGGGTATTAAAAATTCAAAAAGGAAATCGTGCTGCTGAAAGCACGATTATCCCCTTCTTATTTAAGCGACATCATAGCCTTGTTCTTCAATTACTTCTGTAATTTCTTTTAAATTTACTTTATCAGCATGGTAGGTTACGTCTACTTTTCCATCTTCTAAATGTACTTTGACAGATTCAACTCCATCCAATTCTCCTACGTTGCCCTCAATTGAGTTGACGCAATGGCCACAAGACATTCCTTGAACATTTAGCGTTTTATTTTCCATGTAAATTACCTCCTAATTTTTAATTCACCTTCATATTACCATACCCTAGATAGGTATTGTCAAGTTAAAAATTTTTACTTCATTATTTTTGAGATAGTTGTCATAAACTCTGCAACAATTTCTGGGTCCTTAATCTCTAACCTATCCATTACACATGTGTTTATATGGCTTTCCAGAAGCAGCCTTGAAACAGAATGCAATGCAGATTGCACCGCCGACACTTGCGTTAAAATATCATCACAATATACATTCCGGTCAATCATTCGTTTAACACCTTTGACCTGCCCTTCAATCCGGTTCATGCGATTCATTAAATTTCGCTGAAGCTCATCTGTCATATGCGTGCTGGTATCTTCTCCATCTTCAGCGCAACACATTTTCTTCTGTTCGATCGGAGCCATTTGTTCAGCTGTCTTACCCATATCTATTCTCCTTTCTTGTTTCAAGGATTATTGATTATTCAACCTAATCCGCTTCTAAATACCCTTATATAGTATGCAAACAAATAAAAGTCCATCTATTTTAATCAACAGGTAGTATATGTAAAATATTATTTTCTATTCTTTTTATTAATAATAGCCAGAGTGAATTATTTCAAAGCGGCTATGACAACTCCCAAAAAACGCATTACTTACTTATTATTATGCGAATAACAAATCTAACTTCCTGCTTTTTAGGAAAAGTATCTTTAGCATCGGAAATTTAATTCATTGAGTAAAATACATGTATTTTACTTTGAAACGTAATATTTTATTAAAAATGAGAAAACATTCTTATTATGAATATTCTTGATTCAATAGGTGATAAATTAAATCCATTCTCTTTTTATTCTCAAAATCTAATTGATAAAAATGGTATATATTTAGCTTTATTGTACAAGTTATTACATGAAAACCAAATCATCTATAGTAATAGGAAAACGCACTTTTTTCAGCAGAAAAAAGTGCGTTTTCTTTCCATACCTAATGATAATATAACTATCTTTACTTAAAATTATACGCTGTTACAATCTTCTCTCTATTCATAGACAAATCATTAAAGTATTCATACAGATTAATGCCTAAATAGGACCCAGAAATATTATATACTTTCTCATAACCTAAGTTATTTAGAGCCATTACCATGTTGTAGCTTCGTTGACCTGACCGGCAATGTATATATACAGGTTCATCTTTCGGAATTTCTGTTAATCTGTCTCTAAATTCACTTAAGGGAATATTTATTGCATGTTTTAGATGACCAGCATTGTACTCTCCTTTTTCACGGGCATCAATGATAAAAGCATGATTCTCCACTAACTCACGTACACAGGAAACCTTTACTTCTTTATATCGGCCTTCTAATTGATTTAATGCTACAAGCGCTGCATGATTAACAACATCTTTTGCCGTTCCCAGCATTGGAGAATACGTTAATTCAAGTTCTTTTAAATCATCTAAAGTCCCATTCATCGTGATTATCGTTGCAATGACATCGATCCGTTTATCGACATTACCTTTTCCAATCGCTTGTGCACCTAAAATCCGCCCTGGCGGGTATTCATATACTAATTTAAAATGCATTGGATTACTATTTGGCATCAAACCTACTTTATCTCCAGGCATCACATAGACAGAATCAGATGATATACCGGCTTGTTCCGCTGTTCTGACATTTAAACCAGTGGAAGCTGCATTTAAATCAAAAAGATGAATAGAGGAAGAGCCAATAACCCCTTGATTCCTGCTTCGAATTCCATACATATGATCTGCAGCTGCTCTGGCCTGCTTCTGGGCAGGTCCCGCCAGTGCTAACCTGGCCGGTTTGTGTAATAATCGATGGTATACTTCTATGGCATCTCCGACTGCATAAATATTTGGATCACTTGTAACGTAATTCGTATCCACTTTGATGGCGCCTGTTTCACCGATTTAAAGACCTGCTTCTTCCGCTAAGCGCGTTTCTGGTCTGACACCAATCGCTAAAACAACTGCCTCTGCTTTTATCCTTCTTCCAGAATTGGTCTCTACAAAACCAGCATCTATTTTTGCTAAGCCGTCATCTAAAATAAGATTGACTCCTTGGTCAACCATTTCTTTATGGAGAATCTGGACCATATCGTAATCAAATGGAGGCATTACTTGACTGGCAAACTCTACTAAAGATATATGATAGCCTGCCAGCTTTAGATTCTCAGCAATCTCCACACCAATAAATCCCCCGCCAATCACTGCAATATTTTTTATATCTTCTTGCTTTATGAAGTCATTCATATTTTCAATATCAACCACATTACGAACTGTGAACACGTTGGGATGATCGATGCCATCCAAATTTGGCCGAATTGGTTTCGCTCCAGGTGAAAGAACTAAAGAATCATACGGTTCTTCGTAAGTTCTATCCGCAATCAGATCTTTAATAGTAATTGTTTTTTTATCACGATTAATTTTCATAACCTCTTGATTTACTCTTGCTTCAATATTATATCGGTTTTTAAATATATCTGGATTCATTAAAACAAGATCTTGACTATCTTCTACAATTCCACTTAAATGATAAGGTAAGGAGCAATTCGAGAAAGATACATGCGGACCTTTTTCAAGCATAATAATTTCGGCATGTTCATCTAATCTTCTTACTCTGGCAGCAACGTATGCTCCGCCAGCAACTCCTCCAACAATTAATATTTTCTTCCCCATTGCTATCACACCTTCCGTTATTCTATTTCACCCTGCCAAGCCATCATGCCGCCAGTGATATTTATTACATCGTAACCCTGTTCAGTTAAAAAATCACATGCGGTGGAACTTCTGCCTCCGGAATGGCAAACCAAGTAATAATGTTCATTCTTGTCCAGCTTTTCTAATGAATCTGCTAACTCCCCTAAGGGAATGTGTTTCGCTTCAGGGATTTTTCCCGCTGCTACCTCAATCTCTTCTCTAACATCAATTATGTTTATATGTTGGCACTGTCTTATTTTTTTCGCTAATTCGTTTACTTGTATACTTTTCATAACATCCTTCTCCATTTCTGCTTCCTCCGCGGGGTATACATATAGTGATAAAGACCCGTGAAAAACTTACTCTTGAAATGATAATAATTTATAACCGGAATCCGCAATCACTGTGAATGCTTCCATGAGCTCATTCCGCCTTGTACATTCACAACCGCTTGAAAGCCTTTCCGCTTAAGAAATGATGCAGCACGGCTACTGCGCATTCCGCTTTGACAAATTACAAATACTTCTCTATCTGAAACCAGCTCATTCCATCTGCTGTTCAGTTCGTTTAAAGGAATATTTTTCGCTTCTTTGATTTTATTTGCTTGAAATTCCCCCTTTGTTCGAACATCGATCAGCTGTATATCACTCTTTTTAAGCTTTTGCTTTAATTCCTCCGTAGTTATTTGTTTAATTCCCTTTCGTTTCAATTGATTGAGTATTATAACAAGCAGCACAAAAATCGCTATGATTGTATATATCATTTTTTACTCCTCCGTCTGACCAGCAATTGCTTTATCATAATTAGTAAAAGGTATTTCAGCTTTTAAATTGTCTTACGCTCTTCTATTACCATATACCCGTACGTGTATTATTATTGTTAAAAAATTTTTCTAAGATAGAATGGATATCTTCGTCTATCATAATTAGGCGAGAGGATTCCCAACCTCAAGGAATGTACAGGATGAAATCCAATGAGCAGGTGGGAGATGAATCGCCTTTTTGCATTTACGAACTTAGGTTCGTATGTTATAATGTTCTAGAAAGACGCTTTTTGAAAACTGAACATAGCAGGTTGTGGCGGAAATCGTTGCTTTGCCACGTAAAATGTTCAAGCCAAACATGTCAGCCAAGGCACACAAACGTGTGAACCAAATAAGCTGAAAAGGTAGTCCCAAAGGCAGGACCAATGGGATAGCGGGGTTGGGTGTTTTTAGCACACCGATGTGTCAACTCCACTGGCGGTTAATCGTCATCTTGAAAGTCGACACCCCAGAAACCCCCACTTCAAATTTCTTTAGAAATGAAGTGGCGGGAGTATTCATCCTAGCGGCTCTTCACTAATAGGTTGACTGCCTGGTCAACAAACTCGGTGGTATCTTCTCCTTCTTCTACTGCCCTTTGAACGCACTCAACAAGGTTTGAGCTAACAATAACCCCCATTGTACGATCAATGGCAGTTCGTGAAGCGGACAGCTGCGAAACAACATCCCGGCAGTCTTGACCCTCTTCCATCATTTTCAAAACGCCTCTAAGCTGCCCTTCTATACGTTTAATCCGATTTTTCATCTGGTTATTATATTCCACCATACATCGCCTCTTTCTAATTAATTTTATAAATCCCTCATATTTATCCAAGATTTCGCAGGTATTACTTTTTAAACTGGCTTTTGAGCAATGATTTGAATAACATGAGCTGTTCCACTATGAAAATTACCTTCACTGCGCTCCACTTCTCCCATAAAGAAATGAATCATTTTCCAATCTTTAAAGACTTCTAACACTTCTTGAGGGTCATATAGCATATCCTCTATTTTCGGACCGCCGCTCTCATAAGGTATTTGGTAAATAGAAAAAACCTCAGAGACATAATAGCCGCCTGGTTTAATAGACTCCTTCACATTTTCTAATACCTTATGACGCAGCTCTGAATCAAAGTGACCATATATACAAACTATTTCATCCCATTTATTTTTAGTCCAGTCAGCTTGATTTAAGTCAACCATTTCAGTATTAACATGCACATTTCGTTCATCGGCGAGATTTTTCAACTTTTTGATGCCTTCTTTAGACGAGTCCCATGCAGTGACATCCAAGCCTTCTTCAGCTAAAAATACTGCATTGCGTCCTTCCCCCTCGGCAATTGCTAAAACTTCGCCTGAAAACGAATGATTTTTATGCATCTCTTTCAAGAATTCATTCGGTTCTTTTCCGTACACATATTCATTTGTATTAAATTTCACATCCCAATGATTCATCTAATTACTCCTTTCTTCATCAAAGATACCATTACTCCTATAGGTACGCCAAATGTTTTAACTTATCGGGTATTAAAACGCTATAATAAGAATTTATTTTTTATTTAACATAAGCGGGAAATACTCCCCAGGTGAATATTAGAGAGTATTTCCTTTTTTAATTTTAACGTTTTTCTTTGCCATGGAAATATTTTTTAAAGAAGGAGATTACACATCTCTCTGTTATTCCTTACTATAAATCCTTCTTAATATCTTTATATCCTTCTTTTACGTTAATGATATTTCTAAAGCCTTTTTTCTCTAACAGCCCAATTGCAATGGAGCTTCTAACCCCTGACTGACAATGAACGAATACTGGTTCATTCGTATCAAAAGGTACTTCTCTTTCTAACAATTTACCATGTGGTATATGCACAGCTTGTTTTAAATGACCTTGATTCCATTCACTATCATTACGGACATCCAGCACATTTTTCTCTTCACCGGTGATATCTTTACTATGCACATGCTGAGAAATAACTTCATCTCCTGGTTTTACATATCCCTTTACAATGTCAAAACCAATTAATTGTAAGACATGCGCAGCATCTTGGACTGTTTGGTTATCACCTGCAAGGTTAATGGGCTGATCATAATCTAAATACCAGCCGATTTGATTGATAAAGTTTTTATCAAACGGAATATTAACAGTACTATGTTGATGTCCGCCGTGATAGGCGCTTCGCGTGCGAATATCAAACGTTTGTAATGTTATGTCCTCCGCAGGATATACAATGTATGGTTTAAAATAGTCACTGCCATACTGATTAATTTTTTTCATTTGAGCAAAATGATGCGGCGGTTCCGGCTGGTCTGTTGTTAATACTGTAATAAATGTTGCTTCATCAGGTGCTTGAAATGCCCAGTTGTTTATTTTTTCATAACCTAATGTCGACATTGGAACTGCACCAAGTGATTTTCCGCAAGGACTTCCGGCACCATGCCCTGGCCAGATTTGAATATAATCAGGTAAAGCTGTTATCTCCTGAATGGATTGATACATCTGTTTTGCACCGATTTCTGTGGAACCGCTGACTTGTACCGCTTTTTCCAGCAAATCTGGGCGTCCAACATCCCCAACAAATAAAAAGTCTCCTGAGAATAATCCCATTGGTACAGAAGAGCCGCCTCCTTTATCTATAAGCAAGAAGCTGACACTCTCCGGGGTATGTCCAGGTGTATGAATAACCTTTAGAGAAACGTTGCCAACATGAATTTCATCATTATCCTTAACGAATATCGTACCATCCGGCATATTTTTATAGCCTAAAGTGTCATCTCCTTCACCAGATACATAAATTCTTGTTTTTAATTTTGCTGCAATATCACGAATACCTGAAGCAAAGTCTGCATGAATATGTGTTTCTGCAGCATGCGTAATTGTTAAGCCTTCAGCTTCTGCCACTTCAATATATTCACGAATGTCTCTTTTTGGATCAATAACAATCGCTTCCCCTGTACGCTGGCATCCAACTAAATAAGAACTTTGTGATAAGTGCTGATCATAAAACTGTTTAAAAAACATAATAATTTCACTCCTTGGTTTTTAAATAAATAGATTATGTTTCGCTTTTTCTGTTTCACCGATATACGTACCTACACCGGCAAATTCAATTTCTGAGCGTAATTCTTCTTTCTTGATTCCCATGACATCCATACTCATCGTACATGCAATCAGTTTAATATCCTGCTCAATTGCTTTGTCTATTAATGCTGGCAAACTATCTACATTTTTCTGCTTCATAATAAAACGCATCATCCGGTTACCTAAACCAAGCATGTTCATTTTCGATATAGGCATGTTGACAGGAGTACGAGGTAAAAATAAATCAAATAATTTTTCCATCCCCCGTTTCTTCACTTTTTCTTTATTATTAAGCTTTAGAGCACTTAATCCCCAGAAGGTGAAGAAAATCGTTACCTCTCTGCCAGCTGCTCTTGCTCCATTAGCAATGATAAATGCCGCAAGTGCTTTATCCAATTCACCACTGAATAGTACAATTGTTGTGCCATTCGAAGTTTCTTTTATTGCCATATCCTTATTAATTTGTTCTTCTTTTTGGATAATTGCTCTAATATGCTTATTGCTTTTCTCTAATTCCACAATGGAATGACCTGTTTGAGCAGCCCAGCTTCTTACATCACTATGAAAACCAAAGTCAGTAACTTTAACTTCTATTTGCTTCCCTGCATCCATTTTTTGAACTTCTGCATTTAAACTGACAATTGGTCCCGGGCATTGCATGCCGCTATAATTAACAAGCTTACGATTATCTTGAATTTTTAATTCTCTCTTTTCCTCAGCAAGAGAACTATTTTTCTCAGCAAAAGCTGAATAACCACCATCTAAATTGACAACCTCAAATCCTTTACCTGCTAAAAATTCACTTGCCTTTTGACTCCTAGCGCCAGATTTGCAATGAATATAATATGTTTTATCATTTTCAGGATATTTGTGTTCAATTTCCGATAATGGAAAATTGTACGCATATTGAATGTGACCTGCTTCATACTCCGAGGTTTCACGTACATCTAATAATTGCCCTTTCTCACCTAACCTCTCTAACTCTTCTTTTGAAAAGTCATTAATATGTTTTGCTTGATAGTTTGCCATAATAATCTCCCCTTTATATACCTATAGGGGTATAATAACTGATGATTAGAGAGATGTCAAATACCGTACAGGGTATTTTATAAGCTATAATTATTTCCTAATATTAAATAAGCAAGTGAAGAGACATACAAAAAATATAATAAAAATTGACAAACTGTATTAGCTGCGTGCAGGAAATTCTAAGATTACTCTCCTCAACGAGAAGGTTTTACCTCATTACTTTATTTTTTCACCTTATTTGCATAACATCTTTTTTTGATAAAATGTATATACTGTTATAACTTGACTCATCCTTATTCTCCTTTAATTATTAGCCGTCTGCATATTTATAAGATAAAAGCATTCAAATAATATCCGTCCAGATTTTTAAGGCAGTGGCAAAGATTAACAATGCTAATATTGCCTGTAATATTTTGATGTTCATTTTTTTCCCGGTATTTGCACCAATTGGAGCAGCAATTAAGCTGGCAATTATCATGACAGCTGCCGGCCCGTATAATACCTGATCTGTAATAATTTTTCCTATAGCTGAACCGATAGAGGATAAAAAGGTAATTGCTAATGAGGAAGCGATTGTTACCCTTGTAGGTATTTTTAATATTACAAGCATAATCGGAACAAGCAGAAATGCTCCAGCGGCACCTACAATCCCAGCTCCCAGCCCCACAATAAATGCTGATATAACTGCAATCAAATGATTAAATTCCACTTGACTGTTCTCCTTATCCTCTACATGCTGCTTCGGTACAAACATCATTACTGCGGCAATAGTGGCCAGCATGGCATATACCAAATTAATATTACTATCTGATAATAAATCAGAACCAAATCCGCCTATAAAGCTTCCAACTAAAACAGAAATTCCCATCGTTAATATTAAGGATTTATTTAGATATCCATCCTTTCTATATGCCCACATGCCGCCAATTGTTGAAAAGAAAACCTGAATAGCTAAAATACCAGCAACCTCTGATGAAGATAATGAGCCTACTCCAAGCAGTACCGGAATATATAATAAAAGTGGATAATTAATAATTGAACCGCCAATACCTAACATCCCTGATACAAACGATGCAATAAGTCCAATAAAAAATAATACAATAATAAAACCTAATTCCATTTGATCACCTGTTTTCCTACCAATACTAGCAGGCTGATTTCTTATAATCTTCTAGTAAAAGCATAATGTTTGTGCGATTACTTAAAACGATAAAGTGTGTCATCCCTTTGTTATTGGAAATTTTTCTTTCGTCCATGCTACATATCTGCCTTTTACGTTCAATACATTTTTAAAATTATTTACCTGTGTCAGGCTGTCAGCAACTGCTGAACGGGCATCAGAACGATATTGCATCAAATAAATTTTTTTAGGTAATTCTTCAATTTGATCAACATGTGTGCCTAACATAATATGGTGCGCACCAGCTATTCTTCCTTCTTCCCAAATTATCGCTTCACCAGTTTGTTGACAGCCAATTAAATAAGATTTTTTGTGCTAAATTTTCATCAAAAAAGGAGCGAAAAATATGCCTTCTCCTTCATCATCTATTATTTTTCTTTGTCTGCAACTTCAAGGAATGATTCTAAATATCGGAATCCTTTTTGAATGGTTGGATCCTTCAATAAACGGTACATTCCATATAAGGAAAAATTAGCAGTATTATCATTCTGTTTGTACTGTTCATTTGTCTCCTTTATAACCTTGACTGCCTTATCCAGTGGAATAATATCATTTATTCCTTTTAATGCATATTCAACAGATGCTGTATCGTTTAAAAAGTCATTAACGAACTGAGAAACTTCATCAGCCTTCTTTAATAACGGGACTAATTTAGGCAATAAATGCATCAGTTCCAGAAGGGAAGTTAAATGTTCCTGGTTAATATGCAGGTTTTCTATTTTTTCTTCTATTTCATTACTAATAGTAGATAATGATTGTTTGTCTTCGATGACATTCTCAATAAAATCCAATTTATCATCCAGCTTCTGTACTCTTGACACAAAATCAGGGAGTTTTTGGACGAGATAATATAGAGCGTCTACCTGTTCCTTTTTCTCCAGTTCTTGTATTACATCATCCATCGTAGACTGCTTTTGAGTAGTGTCCAATTTTGAAACCTCCTTTTCATGAATATACTAATATTCATAAACTTGTATTATTTCACTACATCGTTCCTTTCAACATTCCATTCCAGTACATTATTGGCAGCAGATTTTTCTTCACAATATACATACTGCTTCTTTCTTTTGATTGGTCAATTGGAAAAGTTTCCTGTGGATTTTTATCATAATCAAATTCCGCCATCACTAATTTGTTGACACCTGTCACCAAGGGACAGGATGTATAACCATCATATTTTGCTTTCATCTGTCTGCCATTCATAATAGAAAGAATATTTTCAGCAACTACAGGGGCTTGTTTACGTATAGCTGCTCCTGTTTTAGACGTTGGAAGACCGGATGAATCACCAGCGCTAAATATATTTTGGAACGTTTTATGTTGAAGTGTGTAAGGATCAACATCCACCCAACCGGCTGCATCTGCAAGCGGGCTGGCCGCAATAAAGCTGGGAGCCCTCATTGGCGGCGTAACATGGATCATGTCATAATTAACTTCCATTTTTTTATTTGTTTCTATATTTTCAAAGACCGCTAATTTATTCTCCCCATCTATTTCAATCAAATCTGTCATATAAGTGGTTTCGATACCTTTTCGATCAATAACCTGTTCTAATGTTTTCGCATAGGTCGGAACTGCAAAAATATTACCTGTACCAGAAATAAATTGTATGTTTGTTTTTGCGCGGACACTAGATTTGTTGAAATAATCATCTGCCAGGTACATAATTTTTTGTGGAGCTCCCCCGCACTTAATTGGGGTGCTCGGTTGAGTAAATATGGCGTTTCCACCTGAAAAGTTTCTAATATTTTCCCAAGTGCTTTCCACGAACTCGGGTGAGTAATTACTGCAGACACCATTTTTTCCAATTGCTTCTTTCAGCCCTTTAACTCTGTCCCACTTTATTTCAATACCAGCTGCTACAACTAGAAAATCATAATTAATCTGTGAGTGTGCATCTGTTATAACTGAATTTGTATCTGGGATAAATTCTGTCACATTTTCTTTAATCCATTGAACGCCGTCAGGCATAAGGGTTTCCTGTTTTCGATGAGAATCTTCTAATTTAGATTGACCGCCGCCAACTAACGTCCATAAAGGCTGATAATAATGGTCCTCTGAAGGATCAATAATCATTATATTTTCTTTTAAATAAGGTGCATTTCGAATGATTCGAGATGCAATGGAAATCCCCGCTGAACCCGCACCAACAATAACAATTTTTGAAAATTTACTTTCACTCAATTTTTCTCCCTCCTAATTAGTCGTTTTAAAGATAGGTTGAAAAAATTCTACTTAATTAATCAAAGCTTCTCAGGTTACATTACTTTGATCAGCTTTATCTGAGAAATCGATTAATCATAAATTTGCTGTTATTATTATCCTACTATATAAAAACCTTTATAAATTATAGAAGAATGTTATGGGCCATAATATTTTATTATTCTTTAAAGGAAAAACCGTTTTCACAATAAAACCCGGTTTAAAAATACATTTGGCTCTTCAGGTTACATTGTCAATGCCAGCTCTAAATCAAGCTCTAACAGTATTTTCAAAAGGCATCAGACAGTATAGATTATATTGTGAGTTAAACTTATCTCGACATCGGAAAAGTGCGAAAAGAAAATTTGACAAGCCTTATACAATTAACGATTTATTAATAGAGGATTCCGTATTCTTTTCTCAAACGTATTAAATTGACATGCTCATGTAGATATCTATATTGGAAATAATCAGTTTATCTATGCAGACACAACTACTGGTGTAGCTGCTTTATCCTTACATATCTCTTACTAAAGCTCAGATTCTGATAATTATAAGGGTTCATTAATTTCACTTCATAAAAAAAAATCTGTACCATTGCTATTTTCCTTCATAGCTGGATACAGATTTCCCCTGATATTTTCCTGATTTTGAAAAATACTTATTTTTTGTCTCTCCCCTTAAAAATACTATTTTGAGTATAACTGTACAAACTTTAAACTCATCCCGTATTAACAGGAGTCATTTACATACTGCCTGTCCTCCACAATAGACTTTAGGAACTTCAGACCTTCTCTATATGTAAAAAATAATAGATTAAAAGTTAGATTTCCGATCTTTTAAAAATTGAGTAAATAAATTGATGCTATTTTTGGGAAATCTTGTTGTTCTTTTTACAATCCATAAATCTCTAGAAATAGTTATATTCGAAATAGGCATATGTGTAACAGCCCCTAATTCAAGTTCATGCGCCACAGAAAGTTTAGGGATTATTCCAACACCAAGACCAGATTCAACGCCGCTGATAATTGCCTGGGTACTCCCAAGTTCTAAATAATGTCGTATTTCTTCCAAAACATTATTTTCTGCAAATACCGATTCTATAATTTTTCGCGCACCTGCATCCTTTTCCCTTAAAAGGAGCCTTTCCTCCGTTAAATCTTCTATATTTATCCTCTCTTGATTTTTCCAGCGGTGGTTTTTCGGAATTATCAGTATCAGCTCATCTTTGGCAAATTTCTCAATGTGAAAATCTTTATGCATAACCTTCCCTTCTACTAAAGCGATATCGATTTCCGAACTTTCTAATTTAGAGATGATGGTAGGTGTATTTCCGATAGCTAAACTAAATTCAATATTTCTGTATTTTTTTTGAAACTTACCTAACACTTTTGGCAGAAGATATTCTCCGATTGTTAAGCTGGCTCCAACATGTAATGTTTCCTCTTTATCATTAGATATATTGCCCATTACTTCTTGAGAACGTTTATAGTATTCAACGATTTCCTTAGCGTATGGATATAATTTAGAACCTGCATTTGTAACACGTATTGTACCGCCATCCCGATCAAACAAAGCAACACCATAATGATTTTCCATTTGTCGTATTTTACTCGTTACTGCGGGCTGCGTTACATAGCTTGATCGAGCTACTTGGCTAATACTGCCCTGTTCAATTACCTTACAAAACATTTCCAAGTTATCTATATTCATAGTAATAACCACCTTTTTCATAGAGAGATTCAAAAAAAGACATTTTAAAATCATATTTGCTAAAATTCTTTATGTCTATGCGTATAATTAGTGTTAATACTCTTTAACATAATTATTCATTTATCTCACTATGTAATTTCTATAAAATTTCTTTATCCATTTTTATTATTTTCTTACTGGATAAACATAAGCTACAAAACGGTTTGGAGCATTACTAACCATATGAAATGGTTAACAGGAAGTTAAAACAAGAACTATCGTGTCTTCCAGCAATCGTTTATTTCAGATTTTCTCCAGTTACCATAAATAAAGGGGATGGTTTTTAACATTCAATGCAATTAGTTTATCAATTATCATTCTCTCTATTAAAGGTTAATACATATTTCAGGAGAAAGGAATAATAAACCAAAAAGTATGTATATGCCCTTCCGTATGGACACCTATTTTCCCGTGGTGCCGTTCAATAATTTCCTTTGAAATCGCAAGCCCTAAGCCGGATCCCCCAAATTCACGTGACCTGGAAGTTTCTACACGATAAAATCGTTCAAAAATCCGTTCTTTATCTTTTTCTGGAATCTTTCTTCCAGGACCTGTTATAGAAATTTTATATTCATCAGCGTTTTTTTCTCCTTTTATGGTAATTGGCCCTGCGCCTTCATAATAACGAATGGCGTTATCTATTAAATTGCCGATAACCTGAGAAATACTTGTACGATTTATAACAGCTGTACCTTGATGGGCATCAATCTCTATATCAATATGCTTCTTTTTCAAGGACCACTGAAATATTTTAATTGATCTTTCAATGAATTCTTGCATATTTATTGGTTCTTTTTCGTAAAAAGAATATGCTTGCATATCGTCCCATTCCTTTAACTGTTCCATTTGTTCAACTAACTGTGTTAACTTTGACGATTCTGCATAAAGAGATTGGTATAATTTCTTATCTCCTTCCATGACTCCGTTTTGTAGAGCAAGTAAATAACCATTTAAGTTTGTTAACGGTGTACGAAATTCATGAGATAAATCAGATACAAGATTTGTCCTATGCTGTTCATTGGTTTCTAATTGTTGAACCAAATCATTAAAATGACGGATTAATTCACTTACTTCTCCATCTCCCTTTACATAAATGGAGCTTGGGTACTGCCCTTTTTTCATCTCTTTTGTAGATTGGATTAACTCTTTTAAAGGCTGGATCATTTTTTTTGTTAAATAAAAATGAATCAAACTGCCTACAATAACAGCAGAAACACTAAACAACCATAAGTATTGAAAAAGCGTTGCTTGGAATTGACTCTGCTTTTGAGCAGTCATCGAGGTTAGTCCATCTGCCAGCGTACAAGCTGTATTATAAATTGCCCAGCTGCTAAACATTACAAAAGCTACAATTATGATGATATTGATAAATGTCAATTGAAATAAAAAACGTCTTGGAAGAAAATTCCTCCCCCATTTATTCTGTAACAAATTTATACCCCATTCCTCGAACTGTCATAATACGCTTTGGAGATGCAGGATTCTCTTCAATTTTTTTACGCAACTTTTTGATGTGGGCATCAATGGTTCGGTCGGATACTAATTTATCTGCATAAGGATATAATTGCTCCATTAAACTTTCCCTGGAAATCACTATATTAGGATTTTCCATAAAACAGTACAAAAGATGAAATTCATGCTTGGTTAACTCTAATTGCGTATTAAATAACAATACTTCCCCTTTTCGAGGCTTAATACAAAGCCCATTGTAAGCAATTTTTTGGCAAAACTGTCCTGTACGGCGAAGAACTGCTTCTATATGAGCAAGAAGCTCATCCGGGTCAAAAGGTTTTACTAAATAATCGTCTGCTCCCATCTTTAACCCATTAATCTTATCTTCTGTACGTGATTTGGCTGAAAGCATAATAATAGAAACCTCATTACGTTCTTGTTCACGAATCCACAAACAGAATTCTTCGCCGCTTAACTTTGGAAGCATAAGATCTAGAATAATAAGACAAGGATGTTCCGTTAAAAAAACCGCTTTTGCCTCTTCTCCGTCTGCAGCTGTAAAAACTTCATAATCCGCTTTTTGTAGATAAATACGGATAAGTTCACGTATCATTTTGTCATCCTCAACAACTAATACTGTCTGCTTCATCCCCATTCCTTCTTTCTAATCTTCTATAAAAAATTACTTCATTTTCTCAAACTCTTGAACCATAAAATCATAGTTCAAAGAACCAAAGGCTTTAAATGCCACTACTCCATTTGAGTTTATCATATATGATGTGGGTATTGGTTGAATCATATATTGTTCGGCGACTTCTATTTTCTCATCCAGTAAAATTGGAAACGTTAATTCGTATTCATTTACAAAATCCTGCACCTGCTGCAGATTATTTTCTGTCTCTGTTAAATTAACTGCTAAAATAACAATATCCTTGTCCTGATAAAAGGCTTCCATATCCGGCATTTCCGCTCTGCATGGCGGACACCACGTCGCCCAGAAATTAATCATTACTTTTTTCCCTCGGTAATCAGATAACTTCACTGTTTCACCTGCCAGCGTCTGGAGTTCAAAATCTGGTGCCATATTTCCAACCTCCAGACCGACTTCCGTGTTTTCTCCTGCCGCCGAGTCCCCCTCTTCATTATCTGCTGCTTCTAATTGCTCTCTCACGTCTTCCTCTACACTGCTATTCTCTTCTACAGGCACAAATTCATCCGTGGATTGTCTGCTGGAATCTATAAAATCATACAGTGCCCACCCAATCATTCCTACAATAATCATAGTGAAAATCCATTTTTTCATTACAACGCTCCTCCTCTTAGCCTAACCTAGACAACCAAGTATCCTCTACCAAATCAAGTAAAAAACCTGAAATAAAAGGCATCCATCCAAAGAACAAAACAATACCCATGATAATCATCATTATTGCTCCAATTTTCATAATGATATTACTATGCCGGACAATCCACCTTGTTTTTCCTATAAACAAGGTCAGAACAAGAAATGGAATTGCAAAACCGATAACATATAAAAAAGTGTAGAATATTCCCTGACCAGGATTGCTTGCAGCTAAAAATAATATAGACCCAAAAATCGGCCCAATACAGGGTGTCCAACCGGCAGCAAAACCTAACCCTACAAAAAATGTACCGACATATCCCGCTTGTTTTTTTCTTGAATGAAAACGATGCTCTCTCATTAAAAAAGGTATATTTATCCATCCTGCTATAAATAAACCCATAATGATAATAAAAATACCTGCTATTCTTTGTATAAATAATCCCGAATCTCCAAACAGCAAATTCTGTACCCATTGTCCCAGAAGAGAAGCTCCTGCTCCCAAACTAATGAACACCAGCGAAACTCCTAATAAAAAAAGCAAAGAATGAGCAAATAGTTGACGAAGAATTTGAACATTCTTGTTTCCCTGTAACTCTTTTACACTAATTCCAGTTATGTATGACATATAGGCTGGAAAAATCGGTAATACACAGGGGGATAAAAAAGATAATACGCCTGCCCCCATTGCTAAAAACATACCAGTAAGCAGCATTGTATCTGCTTCAATCATACTCATTGTTTAAACCCTCGCTTTGTTTTATAGAATAAATTGGATAATGCTAAAACAATAATAAAAAAGATACTAATAAACCATGGGTCCATCATATAACCAAAAACCGTTACGAAAGGCTGCATGAAAGATAAGGTTATTATACCGAGCGACCAGCTGCCCAGGATAATAAGCAACAATAATTTTATTTGAATCCGTTCCCTGAGGAAAAAGTATAAAATTATTAGAACAGAGAGCAGTAATAAGTATCCGAATGCATATACATTATCTTTTAAAATAATTTCAAGAAATTCGTATAAAAAAGAAGCAACTAAAAATACATGTACAAAGGATTCCATAAAAGGACACAAATCCAATTTCTTTTGTTTATCCTTATAAATCAGCATAATAATACTTGCAAACACTGCAAAATAAAAAGCCATTGAATTAGCAGGATAAGCCAGTATTGTTAATGGATCAGACAGGAAACTGGAAAGATTTAGTATGATTTTCCCTGCCCACATAAAGAGAACAAAATTAATTAGTTGGGATACGATTTCTGCTATATGCTTTTTCTTCATTTTTATAGGCAGGTTACTCATGATATAAAATGAAAGGCACCCTACCAAAAAGCTGGCAGCAATGATTCCTGCCGCAATTAATTTACTTGCTATCACCATTCAGATACTCCTCCATTTCAAACGCTCTCCTTTCCTATCGTACTTGTTTAATGTGAAAATTTGATGAAAGGATTTAAAATAACTTTTCATAATAAAACGGGTCTAATTTTTTTAGTTTCAGCAAAATGTCTGCAATAAAATAAGTAAACTCAAATGCGTGTAGTTACTGTGAAATATTCTGTGAAAAGGTTTCAAACATAAAAAATACCTCTTTAATTTAGGTTAGTTAATTTATCCATACCCACTTTCAAAACAAAACCTAAATTTACAGAGGGAACCGTTCCAACGTATTTATCTTGGGTGATTCTTTTTATAATCAAAATAGGGGTGCTGCATAATCAATTAACTGATTATGCAGCACCCCTATTTTTTATTTTTAATGATTTATAATTGTCTTTCTGGGACACTTAACACTTCAGCAAGGCTTTCCACATATTTTATTGCTGTTTCAGCTGCTATACTTCCATCCCCGGTCGCTGTTACAATTTGCCGAAGATTTTTTGCTCTAATATCACCAGCAGCAAAGATTCCAGAGATTTCTGTCTCCATATTTTCATTGGTAAGAATATACCCTGTATCATCTGTAATACCCAATTCTGTAAACGGGTCATTTAATGGAAGCATCCCAATATAAATAAATATCCCATTTGTATTAAAGTCATAGACTTCATCAGACTTCATATTTTTTAAAGTAATACTGCTTACTTTTCCATCTGTTTCATTAAATTTTTCTGGAACAGTATCCCAAATGAAATTAATTTTTTCATTATCAAATGCGCGCTGCTGCAGAATTTTTTGGGCGCGAAGCTGATCACGTCGATGGATAATAGTGACTTTATTTGCGAATCGAGTTAAATAAACACCCTCTTCAATTGCAGAGTCTCCTCCACCTATAACAACGATATCCTTCTCCTTAAAGAATGCACCGTCACATACTGCACAGTAAGATACACCGCGCCCTCCAAGCTCTTCCTCACCAGGAACACCAATTTTTTTGTATTGGGCTCCAGTCGCAATAATTAAAGATTTTGTACGATATTCTTTTTTTCCAGCATGGATAATCTTATAACTTCCATGATTCTCAATGGACTTGATATCCCCGTATGCATATTCTGCTCCGAATTTTTTTGCATGCTCAAACATTTTATTCGATAAATCGGGTCCTAAAATATGCTCATATCCGGGATAGTTTTCCACGTCCTCTGTATTTGCCATTTGACCGCCAGGAATTCCTCGTTCTAACATTAAGGTATCTAAATTTGCACGAGACGCATAAACAGCTGCTGTCATTCCAGCAGGTCCTGCACCGGCAATAATAACATCATACATTTTTTCTTCAGACATTTAATTTCCTCCTTAAATAAAAAATAAGTTCATTCATCCCCTCTTTCTAGAGAGGCACTCCTATGAATGTTTCCTAAATAAAATCTCTCGTTTATTTTATATTCAATTGAATAATTAAATATAAAATAAAAAAATATACTGTCAACATGATTGCTTTATTTAGTAAAATAACACTGTGCTGACAACTAAAACTAATCCTGCAATAAATTGAATTAATGTTATTTTTTAGAAGCTGCCAAGATGGCAGCTTCTATCTTATTAATTAACGTAAAATAATTATTTCTAATGACTTACGTTTAAATATTTATCCCATTCATAAACACTGTCTTCCATACTGAAAGCTGTAAAGCCATTTTCCTTTAGCTTTTGTGCCGCCATAGCAGAAGCTGCACAAAATTTCCCCCGGCAGTATACAATAATTTCATTATCCTTTGGTAATTTTTGAAGATATACATCTAAACGATCCTCTGGTACAGAAATAGCCCCTTCAATATGCCTGTAATTAAATTCTTCTTCTGTTCTTAAATCTAAAAGTGTAATATTATCTTTTTCTAATTTTTCATATAACTCTTCCAACGTAAGTACGTTAACATCATCAATATTCTCTAAAAAATCCCTTTTTATTTGATTAATATCAGAAAGATGATTTTCACTAATCTTCCATAAAGAATTTAAAAAATCAGCAACGGAGTCATCGGAAAGTGAGTAGTATGCATAAGTCCCTTTTTTTGTAAACTTTACTAATTTAGAATCATTTAGAACTTGAAGATGACGGGACACATTTGCAATGGCCATCCCGGAAAGTTCAGCCAGTTTTTCCACTGTTTTTGGTCCATGTGTTAATAAACTTAATAATTCAAGACGTTTATCACTAGAAAGGCTTTTCCCAATTCTTGATAACTGTTTATATAATTGATCTTTATATTCTGTTGCAGATAATAGAGATTCCCTCATACTCATCACCTTTTCATGAAGTGTATTTAAATTGATATTAGATTAAAATAGAATGATACAGCCAAGTATAAATGTAAATTTCACCATATCAACTATTCAATTGTTTAATTGAATTATATAGTGAAAAAGATTTTTAGTCAAGTGTTACCTCAGCTTTACCGCGTTAATAAGAGTTTTTTTAATAAGTACAATTTTTCTAAGAAAATTAAAAAAAGTTTTTCGTTGTATTCTTACAAAGTGAGAATGAATTAAAGTTGATTTAACATATACTCTAAAATTTCATAGTCCATCCATTACTGCAAACAAAAATAGAGACTTCCATTCTTCCTGTGAAGTCTCTATTTTAAAACTCTTAGATTTGCGCCCTGGCCTGCTGAATCAATGACTATGCCCATGATGGTGATGCTCTTCCATCACATACTCTGCCTGACACATAATTGTATCTTCATGAGGATGCTCCCCTGTTTCTACTTGAATCGTGACATGACCGATATTCTCTTGCTCCAATTCATGCTCAATTTTCCGGAGCAGCTGCTGACTTTCTTCCACAGTCATCTGGCCATCGACAATAATATGGCAGGAAAGCACATTCTGTCCGCTGGTTACACTCCATACATGCAGGTCATGAATTCCCTCGACACCATCTATATCACTCATCTTTTGAACGACATTTTCTAAATTCACGTTGGCAGGGGTCCCTTCCATCAATACATGGATAGAGGCTTTCGTTACCCGCCAGCCGCTTACTAAAATAAGCAATGCTACCAGCACACTTGCCACCGTATCTGCCCAAGTCCATTGAAAGAAAATGATAAGAAGTGCTGCAATAATCGCACCTACTGATCCTAATAAATCACCTAAAACATGAAGGAAAGCAGCTCGCATATTCAAATTATTTTCTGTATCTCCGCCGCGCAGCATGATAAATGCTACAATAATATTGACAAGTAAACCAATAACAGCAATGATTAACATTCCCGTGGAAGCTACTTCCGGCGGATCAAACAATCGCTGATAACCTTCATAAAAAATATAGATGGATACAATAAGTAATGTGGCACCATTGATGACCGCTGCCAGTATTTCAAAGCGCTTGTATCCATATGTCTTCCCGTAATTGGCAGCTCTTTCTCCCAATTTAAAAGCAATTAATGCAATTAATAAAGAGATGGAATCACTCAGCATATGTCCCGCATCGGCTAAAAGAGCTAAGCTGTTTGTCAGCAAACCTCCAATAACTTCTATAACCATAAACGCCGTGATAACAAGAAAACTAATCAGCAGCGTCTTTTTGTTTGCACCATGTGTATGATCATGGCTGTGATGATCGTGTCCCATGCTAAAACCTCCTTTATGTTTATATTCATATATACGCATATAGTTCGCTTGCAGAAATCTTCCGCCTGCCTTCTAATTTAAGAAGCACCGCTATTTTTTTGGATATATCTTTTCATCATTAGGTTAGTATGTAATCATATACAAATATTAAAACGATTACTTTTATAACATCAATGGTTTTGATACTAACTATGACAAGCATGGTCTATCATTTGTTTTAATATCAGCATAACGTGCTCATCATCATGAGAATAGTAAAGCGTGGTTCCTGCCCGGCGATATTTCACAAGCCGAAGATTCTTCAAAAATCGCAATTGATGAGATACGGTCGATTGCCTGATATCCAACGTATCTGCAATTTCATTAACGGAACATTCTTTTTGAAAAAGCAGATGAAGAATTCGGACTCTTGTCGGGTCTCCTAATGCTTTAAAGGTCTGTGTAACGATAAATAATGTTTCTTCATCGATTTCCTTAGAAGGACTATTTTCAAACTCCAGCTCTTCCATTGTTTTATTGGCCTCCCTTTTAACTGTTGTTACTTATTAATTTGCTTATATGAACATATTAACATATAACCATTTAACTTTCAATGAGAAGCCTTTTTGTATCCTTCTTTTTAGAAGGCATTAAATACAAAAAGGCAGCTCCCATCACCCATTCAGCAAATTCCCTGTTTTCAGCAGGTGGTGATATGTAGCACCTACCATCCCTGAGTGATTTTTAAAATAACAGGTGTTGATTTCTAACCAATCCTCATTTAATTCATATGCTTTTAACTGTGATTTTAATTCACTAATAAACGAATCACGATTAGAAATTCCTCCTCCTATTAATATTTTTGCTGGATTAATAATATAAAAAATATGATATATTAAATTCGCAATATGATCATAAAACGTGGATATAATTTCTATTGCGTCTGCATCGCCCTCATCAAAGGCTTGAAACACCGCTTCTCCAGTTACTTGGCTTAGCGGAATTTCTTTTACAGATGAAAATTGTTTTCGTATAACTGCCATCGTAGCTTTAAGATTTAAGGAATTACTGAAAAGGTTCGGTGTTTTGTCCGGGCTGGTTTTCATATATCCAAATTCACCTGCGCGGTGCGAGACACCTCTATATAACTGATTATTAAGAAATAAGGCTCCTCCGATGCCGGTGCCAATGGTCATACAAACAAAATCGGTATCCTCCCGAGCATTCCCCAGCCATTTTTCTGCATAAGCCACGCAATTAACATCATTTTCAATCGTAACAGGAATAGACAGCTTTTCATCCAGATAGGATTTCATATTGAAATGATCAAAATCTCTATATGCTCCACCATTTTCAATGTAGCCGCTTTCCGCATCAATAAAGCCTGGAGCGCTGATTGCCAGCCCATTGATTTCGTTGTATTTAGAAGAGGCAATCTCTACAATCTTGTCCAGTACAAAGTTACCGTTTGTATTTTTTGAAGAGAATAATTCTACTTCTAATATATCTCCCTGTTCATTTAATATGCCATATTTTATTTCCGTACCGCCTATATCAAATGCTAAATACTGCTTCATTATAAATCCCCCCAATATGAACTTATATCAAACGATGCTATTCTACAATTTTGTAATATAATTACTTCCCCTGCAAGTTCCTTATACATTACGAATAAATTCTTATTGCATTTCTTGCTTCTTTTGCTTGATACAGAGCCAAATCCGCCCTGGCAAACCACTGCGAGATATCTACTCCCTCTTTATATACCGCCATTCTTTCCCTGGTGCGAAATGCGTTTAGAATACATCACTGCCGTACCAATCGCGAGGAATATCACATTCAGAATGCTTGGTACGGCAATAAACCTCCAAATATAGATTGGAACAGACGTGCTAAGCAAATCCGTCCGGACAATAATAAGGCTGAGAAGGCATTCTATAATAAAAGTAAAAATCACCAGCCAAATGGATAATTTATAATGAAACCAGAGCCAGTCCTTATCCAGCCTTGCATATTCCTTTTCAATTTCAGGAATACTGGTGGCATTTTTTTCGTCTGGATCTAACGTTATTGTATTCTGTCCCATAGCTGCCCTCACACTTTAATTATCTTTTTCTGCCATGAAGCAGGTCCAACGTATATGAAAAATTCCATTAGATACTAAGAAGCTATCACGCTTTTCACTAACGTCTAAAAACTGCAGAGATAATGATAATTTAGTTTATTTTAATCAAATTAGTTCTTATTTCATATTAGCATATATGGAAAAAATAGTTGTAATTTTTGTTTTTTATCCAGTGATTCAAATTAAAAACAGCCTTTATACTTTTTGTTGTTGAAGTATAAAGACTTTCTTTGAATTTCTCTAAAGCTTCTAGAATTTTTTATACATATCAAACTGCAGAAGCATTAAAACCATTGGGAAGCTATCATTAAAAAACAATGAACTGCAAAGCAAAACCATTTGTCAGCGGATACGCTTTTTGTTGCGCCGCTTTACCAGCTTGGAAATTAGTAAATAAATGACAATTCCTGTGCTCGCACCACCACTATCAATCAAGACATCTCTCACCTCTCCGGATCTCCCGGGGATAAATAACTGATGCACCTCATCTGTGATGGCATACAGAATACAAATCAACAAGGCAATACCTATACCTCGCTTGCCAAATACACCGCTTCTTCTTAATCCGTTCAAAACGAGAATGCCCAGTATTAAATAAGCAAAAAAGTGCGCATTTTTTCTAATGATATGATGCAGCTCTTCTATATGGAACTGGAATGAAGAAGCAAGATTCTCCAAGGTGTTTATAATTATTTCGGTAATTCCTGAACTGAGTTCATTGGAAATGGCAGCAGGCTGATGGGATAAATAAAAAATAAGCGCCATCCAAAATATCACTGCCGCCCAGGAGAAGATTTTGTACATGTAACTAGCTCCTTATATATGTGTTTTATCTGCATGAAACATGCACATATTCAAGTGGCACCTTTCTAAAGCGTATCAGACGGATACTACTCGCTTCTTATGTATGAGAAAAATAATAAATGGTAACCCCTTTAAGAAAGGAATTATTTCCCTTAAACTTTCTATAATAATGTTTTTACAGAAACCTTTTGCGCACTCCAGCCAAGGCTTTTTGCCCAAGCCCGCATCTCAGACTTTTCCAGCCTATCTTCGCTTTCATAAATAGTTCCTAAAAAATTGGCAAAGCCGCTTAAGCCGCCAACATCATCACATACGGAGATACCTTGTTTATGAATACAAACTGGTTTATGCTTATCCAAAACCATTGCTTCTGCTTCCGCCAACTCCTCTTGATCTATCAAATTTCGATGTAATAAATCCGCACAATCCTCATATTTGGTGATTTTCACCGTCCAATCATCTCCAAAATCATACTGATAAATGAGTTCATCTGTTACGGGAAACAATTTATTGTCCTGTATTTCTTCCGCTTTCGCAGCGATTACCTTATCCACTTCCAGACGCTCCAGCAAGTTTTCCACATCCCCCTCTAAAGTAAACGCTGAGCGCATTTCAGCAAGAGTTAATTCAACTAATGGCGCTTTCCGGATGGTTCTCATTTCTGTATCAGGATTTTGCTTTTTCCGTTCCAGATAATCCGTAAATGATTCTTTCACTTCAATCATTGTAAAATAATCTAACATTTCCTTCATATCCTGCTTCGCTATTTCCGGCTGCTCCAGTGTCCCCTTATATATGAAAGGCCCTGTATACTTCTTCCTCAACCATGTATGGATACTTCCACTTTTATAATCTTCGTCCCAAAAAAGATCACTTTCTGCTTCAGATGGAGGTTGAAATAGCGTACCTACTAAATCAGACCAGCCCTTTACCGTGCCTCCGGTCAGTTTCTGAAATACAGGATCAGGAAGTTGAAATTTGCGCAGATGCGCATTTTGCCATCCAAATAGTTTTTGAATTGCATAATGAAGGTTGTGCAGCGGCATATCAGATGGAATCAGAATGTCTCGGGATATTGATCCACCAGTTAAAGTCTCCCCATACCGATTCAGCATTCTTTTTTCATAATCCGACAAATAAGCGTCTGTTAATTCCAGATGCAGACGTACGGGAGTAAAGTTTTTATTTGACTTGTCCATATTATTTTTCCTCCTTCTTTTAAATAGATTAAATTATATAGAGAGCTCTAATATTAACGCTTTTCTATCATCCCCATGATAAAATACGCTATCATTATGATAATAAAAAAGATTATTATTCCTGTAGGAGTTTTTAATAAATTCCCCATAATAACCAGATCCTTCATCACATGATGTCATTATAGCATTCACAAAAGGAACGTTCCTACGATTGTTATTTATTTCAGGGTCATAAGTATATAGTGAAGAAAATTAAAGAGCACCATACCTCGAACAAGGCCTGTTTATAGATTAACGGGTTTGCAATCTCTCCTATTCATATATAGAAAAAACGTTCCTATTTTCCCTAATGGAATTAGTAAACGTTTTGTTTCATTTATATTTGACTGTCATAAAGATTTCAGATGTATGAAACTTTTTAAGTAAGCATCTCTACAAAATAGCACAGATATTTATTCAAAGTCTTTACTTAGAATATCCACGCGTTCTTCAAAGGATACTTCGCGGTGAATCTCATGTAACATCCATACATACCCATAGCTGTCAGCAAACATTGCATTAGAGATGCCCATTTCTTCCATCCTTGTAACAGGCTGTATTTCTGTTGCATTCGCAGCCATCGCTTTTTCATATGTTTCTTGAATGTCCGGAACTGCAATATTGAACCAAAAAGATTGTGTCTCCCCTTCTTTCGGAGCAAATAATTGATATTCAGGATTCTCATCAAGCATGTGAAAACGCGTCCCGTAAATGGTAAATACCGCTTCATTATTTCCTGCTTTAAAATTTGTTTCTTCTACTACTTCTACATCAAAAATAGACTTGTACTGCGCTAAAGCTGCTTTGCTGTCTTTTACAACAAAATCAAATTCCACTCCGTTAATCATTTGGCATTCTCCTAACTTTTAATTAATTCCTATCTTCTACAATACGCTTGTTTTTATTCTACTTTGTCAGTACCTTTTCAGCAATCACCGGAGCACACAGAAAAACCAAATTTCTTCAGCGCTCACGCAAGCAGATATAATGATTATTTTAAAACGTGATTTAATCTGGTCTAATCATGGTGTATCAGGAGACACTATTCATTATAAAGTTTCCTTATTAATTTTGAATATATTTTTTAAAAATATCACCAAAATCTTTTCGTGTATTGTCATTGTATGTCGTATTTAGCCAATCAAAAGCAAATTTCGCAGCTTTTTCAAATTCATTCGCTATGGTTCCTTCCTGAAAACGGTTGTCAGTGAATAAGGTTTTGGATAAATCAAGACTATCTTTTGCATAACCTTTCACACGTGCATCACTGTCTTGAATATGTGAAATGGTAACTAATGATTTATATAAATCAGCAATAGCCTCGCCTTCCTTTTTCTCAATATCTACGGAAATAGCTTGTCCGCCAATCGTAAATTTTATTTCAAGGTCCAGGTCAATCGTACCAGCCGTTTCTACTGTGACGTTCTGAATAGGATAGCGGTAGTAATCATAGCGATAAATATTCCGCTTACTGCTTGTTGCCTTTTCCCCATCTAAGTGGATGAAGGAGCGATTCGTAAAGCAGTATTCATCTGATTTCGATTTAATCAGAAAATGAATTTGTTCCCCTTCTTCATGCAATACGTAATCATCTGATTCCGTTTTATCGAAGTTATCCGATTGAATAATTTTACCAATATCACTCAATCCTAATGCATCACTGGCAATCTTTTTAAACATATAGCACATTCTCCTATAACAAATCTCCCCTGACCAGAAATTTTTCATACAGTACTGGGAGTTGATTCTGTGATAATTAATCCTCACAATGCTATTTTAACGTAATTATCTAATAATAGGAATTTTCCAAGCGAAAGTATATGAATAGGTATAAGCAGATGAAAAAGGAACTGTCACAAAATACATGGTTTGCATTTGATGACAGCTCCTTTTTTCTACTTGCATACTTCATCATCTTGTTCTGCCTTTAGAAAGATTTGTTCTCCAGTTAATGATGATATATCAACTTGTTTTTGTTGTGCGACACGCTTTATAATAGAAAATGTGGAAGCAGTTTCGCTAAATTTATTCATCCCGCTACCGAGGTTATTTGAATTAAGAATCATATAACCAAATTCCCCGCCATGTAAATGACCGCCCTTATGAATGCTGCCGTTTTTAATGAATGCCCCTCCCATTCCCGTGCCCACCACGACAACGGCAACATCGTTTTTTCCCGTTGCAGCTCTTTTCCATACCTCAGAAAGGGCAGCACAGTTGGCATCATTTTCGATATGGACCGCCAATCCTGTTTCCGTCTCCATATGTTTTTTTATATTTGGTCCGTGTATATACGGGATAGCGCCGGATCCATAAATAATTTCTTCTTCTGAAACAGAATCGGGAGAGCTAATGGCAATCCCCTTTATATCTTCGTTTGAATACTGCTTTAATTGATTTTTAATAAAAAATATTAAATTTCAAGCGCCTTTGGAGTTTGCGTTTTTTCTTTAGTTATTATCTTTCCATCTGTATCAACCAAACCATACTTTATATGTGTTCCTCCAAAATCAAACGAAAGAATACTCGTCATACCAGTTACACCTCTATCATTAACATCGGATTATCAACTTCTGTTTACTGAAATGGTCATTAAAACCCATTTTGCTCAGCAACTTGACTGAACCATTGACCACTCTTTTTTAAAGAACGCTCCTGCGTATCAAGATTAACACGATATAGACCATATCTATTTTTATAAGCATTTAACCATGACCAGTTGTCCATAAACGTCCAAACATGATAACCAAAACAATTTGATCCTTCCGTAATTCCTTTATGCAACCATTTTAAATGCTCTTCATAAAATTCAATTCGATAATCATCTTGAACCATGCCTGCTTCATCTAAAAAACGTTCTTCATGCTCGACGCCCATCCCATTTTCCGCAACATACCACGGTATATTTCCGTAACTGTCTTTTATATTAATTGCGATGTCATAAATTCCCTTTTCATAAATTTCCCAGCCTCGATATGGATTCATACGGCGTTCTGACCAAATATACGAGTCAAAAAAATTTTCTGGCAATAGAGTGTCAGAATCAATTGACATTTCTTTTTCTTTAACCCGTCTAGGTTGATAATAATTAACACCTAAAAAATCAACCGTATTATCGTCGATTAATTCTAAGTCACTTTCTTTTACTGCAGGAAGCAAATCATAGTCTCGCAACAATTCTATAAGTTCCTCAGAATATTTATCTAGAACAGACGGATCTAAAAAACTTCTATTAAAAAATAAATCAACAATCCTTGCGGCTTTCACATCCTCTTCAGAATCACTTCGTGGATAAGATGGTGACAAATTCAAAATAATTCCAATCTCACCTTCTAAATCCATTTGTCGATAACTTTTAATTGCCTTGGCACTTGCCAGCATAGAATGGTAAGCAACAACCACAGCCCGCTTCATATCTACGACACACGGATAATGATAATGATTTAAATACCCCATCTCAACAGGGACAATAGGCTCATTAAAGGTTGTCCACCGTTTAATTTTTTTACCAAAAAGCTCAAAAGCGGTCTTTGCATAATGCTTAAACATCTCAACAACTTCTAAGCTTTCCCACCCGCCTTTTTCCTGCAATGGTAAGGGCATATCAAAATGAAAAAGGTTAATTATCGGTTCAATGTCATGTTTAAGAAGCTCATCAAAAACTTCATTATAAAAGTCAACTGCTTTTTCATTAACATTGAATCCGTCTGGCAACAAACGTGACCATGAAATAGACGTTCGAAATGAATTAACATGAATAGCTTTGATACGTTTAATATCGTCCTTAAACTGGTGATAAAAATCGGACGTTAACATGGGGCCAACACCTTCATGAAAACGTTCCAGTTCTATTTCAAACCAATAATCCCAAATGTTTTTAGCTTTTCCATCTTGTTGTGAAGCACCTTCAGTTTGTGTAGCAGAAGCGGCAGCGCCCCACTTAAAATTATTTGGAAATGTATAATCATTTGACATTGATGTCACCACCTCTTTATTCATAACTTCATTGCATTTAGTATGCAATGACTTAATTAGATATAATTACGAAACATATACCTGACTACTAAAATGGTTCCGTATTTTGCACTATTAATAAACTATATAGTTTAAAGATAATGGAATGCGGTCTATATTTCCCGCTTACTATCAGCACACCTCTTTCTCTCTATTAATTCGTAATATAGTCAAACATAGATGTTACTTGGACCTTGGCAAGTTCAGCTGACTGCTGGTCTTGCGGATCTAGCGATTGTCGGAAAGATACAAATTTCTTGACACCTGGTATCAAGGAGAAATTGTTGTCATCAAAGTGACCAGTTTCATCTGTATCTAACCAGACATTTAAGGCTAAGGAATCTGTTTTAAGTTCAATACCGCCTTCGATTATTTCATACGTAATATTTGGATTCTGTAATTCAATGTCCTTAGGTTTAGAAAAGAGATGAATGACTGTATCAATCGTTTCTTCCGCTTTTACCAATTCACAGTGTAATATCGATTTGCTCCAATCTGCATGCTCGAAAGCAGATATAGCTTCTTCTGACAGCTTGTTTGACGTATTCGCTTCAAGCACAACTGAAGTAAGTGTTTTATCAATCATTTTGCCATTGAAATCATATAGCTTACATACCAATTGAGCTTCTTGTTTTTCTACTGCATCAGATACCGCATAAATCGTTAACTGTTCTTCTGTTTGGTCAACAATTAAAACCGTTGACTTAAAGCGATCTTTCATCACAAATTGTAATGCTTTCCACCTGCCAAAGTAATCCATACTGGACCACGAAGCTACTGGCCAACAATCATTCATCTGCCAATATAAAGTCCCCATACAATCCGGCATATGCAAACGGTGGCCTTCTACTGCCTGCTTAATCGCATCGGCCTGTAATACATGACTAACATGTAAAAAGGCTGAGAAATCTTTCGGTTCTTTATAATACATCTCCATATAGTTCTTAATTAAACGGTTACCTGAACCATTTTTCTGATGATGGAGCATCACTTCTGACTCTAATTCCAATTCTTCTCCTTTAGCATATTCCCTGACTGTCTTCTCTTCTGGGAATGATTGAAAGCCGTATTCACTCATAAAACGTCCGACACTCTCTTTATAGGCTTCCATTGGCTTTAACCCATGCCAGACATCCCAATAGTGCATATCACCTTTGTCTAGGGTATCAAAGGTAGCATGGCGCCCTGAAGTATTGGATAGATCCTGCATTGGCGAGCTTGGCCAATAAGAAATCGCTGGATTATATTGTCCAATTACAGCAGGCAGTAATTGATGGAATAACTTCTCATAATCCTCCCATAACTGTTTACGCTGTTCTTCATTATAGCGCTGCTTCCAGCCCCATCCTGCTTCTTCAACATATTCCGCCCATGCTTGATCAATCTCATTATTACCACACCATAAGGCCAATGAGGCATAGTTCCTTAAGCGCTTGACTTGGTCAATCGCCTCTTGCCTCACATTCGCAAGGAAAGCTTCGTCTCCAGGGTACATACTGCAAGCAAACATAAAATCTTGCCAAACCAAGATGCCGTATTGATCACAATATTCATAGAATGCTTCATATTCATAAATACCACCGCCCCAGACACGAAGCATATTCATATTCGTATCGACTGCCGTCAGCACTTCGTGTAAATAGCGTTCCTTCGTTATTCTTGTTTGGAAGCTGTCATTCGGGATATGGTTTGCCCCTTTTGCGAAAACAGGAACACCGTTTAATTCAAAATAAAAACTTTCACCCTTTTGGTCTTTTTCCCTTACAAAACGGATAGATCGAAGACCTGTTGTAAGCTGGTAACTGTCTAACAATTGCTGTTCGGCTGAAAGCACCTCGATATCAAATTGATACAGGTGTGCCTCCCCTAAACCATTAGTCCACCACAATTTTGGTGATTCTTTGATAAACGGTACTTTTACTAATTGTATACCTTGCTCTACTGCTACAGTTTGCAGGTGTTCCCAGCCATATTGATCGCTAATCTTAATGGTCACCTCTTGTGCTTTCGTAGTTTTTAACTCTAATTGAGCCTTTACTGCTGCCTGCTCTGTTGTCACCTCTTGTTGTTCAAAGTAAACATCTTGAATCTTCAAATTAGACCAAGTTTCAATATAAGCCTCTTTCCAGATACCTGATGTAACAAAGCGCGGTCCCCAATCCCAGCCATAATGAAAAGGGGCTTTACGAGTAAAAATACTGAGTTTCTTCTCACCTACTTCGCCATCTTCTGAGTGATCATTATCTGCTGGATAATTGAAGCCAATTTGATCTGGTTTATCGATATCATGCTGAATTGGAGAATGGAAATAGACACGGAGGGTATTCTCACCTTTTTTCAACTGATTCTTGATATCTACTTTCCAAATACGGAACATATTACTTGCCTTAAGAATAGCAGTGTCATTCAAGATCACATCGGCATAGGTATCTAAACCTTCAAAGGTGAGCACAATATGTTCTTCTTGCAAAGTTTCTTCTAATATGTTAAATGTTGTTTGGTACTCCCAGTTTTTCTTATCAATCCATTGTACATCAAGCTCTTTCTTTCCAACAAATGGATCTTCAATAATGCCATGATCTAATAAATCCGTATGAACACACCCGGGAACAGTTGCTTTCTTCCAATCATCCTCTGCTGCTTCTTTAAATCGCCAATCTTCTAATTGCCATTTTTCTTTCCTGCTCATTCACTTCTGCACCACCTAAATATCAAAATGTATTTCTTTTTGTTCTAAACTTGATTGATACACACCTGTAAGGATCTTCATCATTTCTACCCCGTCTTCCACAGGAGCAATCGTTGATTCTTCGCCTTTTACACACGCGATAAAGTGATCAATTTCTTTTTGGAATCCATGAACGAAATCGAAAGATAAATGATCAATTTGCGGTGTGCTGTTTAAGATAATGTTATTCTTTTCTGTAAAAATTTCTAGTGCCGGCTCAATAACAGCCCCGCCTTTATCACCATGTAAGCTTAAATTAATTTCTTCTTTTTTGGCATGTAATGCAAAGCTGACATCCACAACGATGGACGCGCCATTTTCAAAACGAATAATCGCATTAGCAAAATCCTCAACGTCATTCTTCTCTGCATCATAATCAGCCGCTTTATAGAAAGATTTGAATTCTACATTCGAACGATTTCCCAACTTCTGATAGGTGTTCCCGCTTACTGATTTGACTTTCGGTTTACCCATTAGATACCAGCAAAGATCAATCACGTGGACACCAAGATCAATTAAAGGCCCCCCTCCGGAACGCTCTTTATCAGCAAACCATCCACCCGGGTTACCTATGACACGAATACAAGATGCCTTTGAATAGTAAATCTCACCTAAGTCACCACTATCAATGAATTTTTTGAGAACTTTGGTATTTGTACCAAAACGGCGCACATAACCCACTTGTAAGAATTGTTCAGGGTTAACTTTTACTGCTTGCTGAACAGCCTTCGCTTCTTCTATCGTTTTACATAAAGGCTTTTCTGATAACACACTTTTTCCACTGTTTAATGCAGCAATTGCAATTTGGGCATGGGTGTTATTCCATGTACAGATGCTTACTGCATCAATTTCAGGATTGGCTAATAACTCGTGATAATCGGTGTATGTATGTTCTACACCCAATTTTTTCGCCTGCTTATGGAGACGTTCTTCATTAATATCACAAAGTGCAGCTAGCTCTGCCTCATCTGATTTCTGATAGGATTGGATGTGCATTTCCGAAATAGAACCTAATCCAATCACACCTACTTTAATTTTGCTCATTTGATTATCCTCCCTTAAAGTGATTTCCATAATTGTTTGATATTTTCAAATGAAATGGCACTCGCTTTCTTGCACTCCTCCATTCCTTCAAATTCAATCGATACAAAGCCTTGGTAGCCATTCTCTTTTACAATCTTGAGAATATCGGCTAATGGCAGATCACCATGTCCTGTAATAGCGCCTCTTAAGTAATTACCTGTTGCAGATCCGAACCAGCCTTCCCCCGGATTAGCATGAGAATCTGGACGAACATAGAAATCCTTTACATGCAGCATAGAGATATTATTTAAGCATTTCTTGATGGCAGAGACAGGATCTTCATCGACACAGACGAAATTACCCGTATCTAAGGTATGCCTGAAGTTAGAACGATTTACTTTCGCTATAATAAGATTAATACGATCACTTGCTTGTAAATAGAAGCCATGATTCTCAATACTAGTTACAATATCATATTGCTTCGCATAATCCGCTATGATTTGGCAGGCTTTCACAATCTTTGGCAGATCTTTGTCAAACTGCTCAATGCCAGCTTCATGAGGAGGCTTGAACGATACATCGTGGCGCATTCGTTTCGCACCTAATTGGTTGGCAATATCGACTTCCTTCTTAACCCTCTCCACTTCTTGTTCAAAAGCTTCATCATCCCCAGACAAGAAGTCCGCACCAATGGCATAGTTAGAGATAGCTAAATCTAATTCTTTTGCCTTGTTGACAATATCTTCTATCAATTGAGGATTATTGGTTAATGTATAACCGATCGGTACGATTTCAATATGTTCTCCACCCAAATCTTTAGTCCATTGCATCACATCTAAAATAGTCATTTCTCCAGAGTGGAGAGCATTTGCTAAACTGTATGAGCTCATTCCTAGTTTCATATAGAGACTCCTCCTCTAATCGCTTCAATTGTTATTGGTTTATTTTCTTGGTTGGATAGGCAGGCTGCTTTGACAGCTTCCAAAGTTCTTAAGCCGTCTATTCCTGCAATAGATGGTTCACGATTGGTTCTCACGCAATCAATAAAGTCCTCTACTAGTGCCTAATCTATATCATCTGCCCAAGTCTGTTCTTCTAGCTTATTCTCTTTATCATTATAGAATAGATGGTGCTGTTTAAAGGCATCCACCTCCAGCATACCTTCTTCACCAAAGATAGACATCGTCACATCTCCCCATGTCGGGAAAGTCTTTGGCCTTGACTAGCTCGGATCGATGGTGGCCATCATACCAGATTGTCACTAATTCTGCTTGGTTGCTTTTGGTTAGAGCGGCAGCATAATTTAATGCATGCATATGGGCAAAACTTATGATCCCTAACTTAAGCATGGTTGGCTAGATCTTTGACAATCCTCCCTAGTCTTTAAGTAAAACTATTTACAAGCTCCTTACTTTATCAAGCGGACTCCCTTTGACAACACGTCCTATCCTGCTCAACAGGAACTCACTAAACATCGAATTTGCCCAAGAGAACCATGGTCTTGTATATTGACTTGGGTCATCTACGTGAAAACCTTCATGCATTAAGTTCTCATTCGCATCTGTTGTTTTAAATAATTCAGTGATTTGTTGCTTTTCTGTCTCATCAATCGATGTCAATCCTTGAATAGCCAATGCAATATGCCATATATATTGATTAGGTGTATGTGGACTGCCAATCCCACTTGCTACTTTTCCTGTGAAGTAATATGGATTCTCTTCGCTTAAGAGAAACCTTCTGGTATTTTGATAGATTTTGTCATCAAATGGGCGGTATCCTAAGTAAGGGATAGATAACAAGCTTGGCACATTGGCATCATCCATCAGTACATAGTTACCAAGTCCATCTGTTTCATAGGCATAGATTTCACCGTATGTCGGATGATTCACTGTACCGTATTCATTGATCCCTTTATCGATTTCCTCTGCTAATTTCTCTGCTTGTTCTGCTAATAAGGGATCACCTAAAACCTCATTTGCAATCTCAGCTAACTGCTGCAGAGATACAACAGCAAACATATTCGCTGGTACTAAGTAACCGTATTCACAAGCGTCATCACTAGGCCGGAATCCGCTCCAAGTCATACCAGTATAGACAACTGGTGCTCCGGCACCTTCATGTGACAGTGTATCTTGTACAGGACCATTATCTCTCACAAAATGATAATCGGAGTCTTCATGATGGCGTTGTTCGGTTTTCCATACTGTTAAGATCTTTTCACCGGCACTCTTAAAAGTATCGTTAAAATGGCTGACTTGACCAGTTGTTTTCCAATATAGATAAGCTAATTGAATAGGGTAACATAAGGAATCAATCTCATACTTGCGTTCCCAGATCCAATCTGTCATTTTCGTTTGGTCTTCATGGTATTTATTTCCATTAGGTTCTTCGTTAAACGCATTTGCATAAGGATCATGATTAATAAAAGCAAACTGTTTTTCGATTACCCCTTTTATTATATCGGCTATCGCTTGGTCTTCACCTGCTAACATAAGGTATGGGCGTACCTGTGCAGCCGAATCACGTAACCACATCGCCGGTATATCCCCCGTAATAACGAAGGTAGTACCATCCTCTTGCGGGCGGATCGTTGTCTGATACGTATTGACGAAGCAATTCTCAAATAAATGCTGAAGCTTCGGCTCTCTTTGATAATGTTGTTTTACTACATCGATTAATTGCTTAATCGATGTAGTAAGTTGTAATTGATTTGTCAATCATTTCACTTCCCTCTATTTTAATCTCCATCCAATTGTGTTTATTTGATAAGGCGATAGCTTAATCTCATTCGCTATTCCTGCCAATTTCTCTTCTATTACATTACTCTCATATGCCTCTGCCGCTTGATTTATAGCAATAGTTGCGTTGCCTTCCTGGTCAGACATGTTGAACAAACGCAAATATACGTCCTTCGTATCATCTGCTACCTTCAAGGAAGACCAAGCTACCTGACTTGGTAAGGCGATCTGGATATAGCTGTGTTCTGCTGCTAATTCCCGTGTTTGTTCAGGAAGAGCGAAAGTCGATAATGGAACTTGATATAAATAGGCTTGCTGATAGACATCATAACAAGTATCATCTGCTCCATGTGGAAAGATCTTAAGGCTTGCCGTTTGTTCTCCTAAGCATTGAGCCTCTGGTGTTGGAAAATGTCCCCAGTCACCAAGTTCTCCGACTGCACGTAACAAGGTAATAGCAATTGTATTCTGTTCATCCCTTAATATTTCATATTCATTTAGTCCCTTGTTGGCAATGGTCAAGCCTTTCTGTTCATCATGCATACTGACAAATGCTTGTTGATGTTGAGAGCAATTGGGATTAGTCCACTCCTCTGCCGGCACATTGGGACGTTTGGCTACTTCAAATATAGAATCGGCATAATGGTGATCCGATTGAATATTGGTAGGGATCAATGCACGTAAGCGGTGATCCTTGGCATTATTCGTATACTTTACTTCCACATCTATTCCTCTACCATATTCTGTTAAGGAAACCTGGGTTTGAATAGTAAGTAAGGTTGTCCTATTACTGCGCTTTGCCTTTCGATTGGTAAACCACACAACAGCCTGCTGTTCTTGCTCTAATGTCTCATCTGCACTTTCTGGTATTTCTAATTGATGGATAATTTCGTAGGTGGCACGGTAACTGTCATTCTCCAGCAAACGAATATCTGCCTTTAGATCCTCCGTTGTGATAGTAAGATCATCATTAGCCTGTTTATACATATACTCATTGCCGATATCTCCCGTATCTTCATACACTAATACATGGTCAAATGACTGATTCGTTGTTTTGTTAAAAATAGAAAGTGAACCATTTAGCTGGATCTTAACTTTCAGCCACTTATTTTCTAATACTTTATCAGCAGAGGCAATCTTAGCTTCCTCTGCTACTTGAGCTTCTGTCTCTACCAAGGCATAAGCACGGTGACTAAAGCCAGGCATCTCCACAGCCTCGAATGAAATAATTACCCTTCTCGTCAAGTACGGCTGACGGAATTGATGTTTTGGCAGGTCGTAATCAAATACAACCCCTTTATCTTCTAAAGTAAATGGCAGAACATTACCAGTAGAATCTACTAGTTTATATCCGCTAATATCTTTATCAACTAATTGTTGCCGATTGACACCATCTGCATAATATTGACGCTCTAAATCAACTTGTACTGTTGCTATACTTGTACGCTGATGTCCTGTTGTATTAAACACTGCTAATGGAACAGGTTTCTTTCCATATTGTTTAAATACACTTGTATCTATCCGTTTCGTTAATTTCTCTAATACATCTTTCTTTAGACTCTCACTCATATGCTTGCTTTTCTCAAAACGTGTCACCATTCCACGATGGACTTCATCGACACTACACCCGCATATACTATCGTGAGGATGATTTTGCATTAAGGTTTTCCAAGCATACTCTAAAATATCGTGATCATATTGTTCGCCCACAAGATAAGCAAATGTTGCTAATGGTTCTAATTCACTCTCCAGCAGAGTTTGTACTTCCTGGTTCATTTGCTTTAAATAAACACGGGAAGAAGCTGTATTTACTAATGTCCCCCAGCCATCTGTATGCTGACTGCGTAATTCGCCATCCACCGTTTTTAACTTTTCTTGATTTAATTGATCATCCAGTGCTGCCACATAATCATTGAAATTCGAGTGAACAAATTGAACATCAGGATAAAGTTCTTGTGCCACCTCTATGGCTTTCGACAGATTGTACTGTACGGGCTGATGATCACAACCATTTAACATCAACATATGATTAGAGGAGGCATACTTTTCCATAGCTTCTAAATGTTCATCCCAATATTTCTTGGCAGCTTCTTTATCCGTTGGAATCTCATTGCCATTACAATACCAATTAGCGAACAAAATTCCGATTACCTCTGAGCCATCCGGTGATTGCCATTTCATTTCAGAATAAGGAGACTCATACATATCTGCCTCACTGATAAGGTTATTAAATCCGGTCGGTTTTACACCACGCCCATATGCCGCATGATGAATGCCTGCTTGTTTTATTATTTGCGGAGCTTGTCCCATATTGCCAAAGGAGTCAGGGAAATAACCAATTTTTGAAATATTCCCCCATTCCTTTGCGTCTTTCATTCCATATTGCAGGTTACGGATATTGGATTCATTGCTGGTTAAAAATTCATCCTGTAAGATATACCATGGTCCGACATGAATTCTATCTGCCTCAACTAGTTTCTTGATTTGTTCTCTCTTTTCAGGACGTATTTCCAGATAATCATCAAGAATAATTGTTTGGCCATCTAAATGGAAACTTTTATAGTTTGGATCAATTTCTAATGTATCAATGAGTTCATCCATGAATTTTACTAGTAAAAAATGATGTTTTTCATATGGTAAATACCATTCTCGATCCCAGTGAGTATGGGAAATGATATGAACAGTTCTCTGTTGTGTATCCTGCATGTTTCTACCTCCAAATTATTCATTAAACTCTATAGCAATCGTTTTAATCTCATACGGGGTTATATCGAAGACAATGTCACCTTCTTGTTTAGCCCCTTCTTTTCGCTCCATTAAATCACATGTCTGCCATGAGACTATCCCTAAGTCACTTATTAATCTTACTTGACCACGACGTCCATGGAATTCATGAAGACGAACAATAACTTCTTTACTATCTTCCGCCTGTTTCACTGCATCAATTTCGATATAATTTGCATTGGAAGCAATGAATGACTGTTCTGAAGCTTCTTTTTCACCTGGAGTTACCTTTAATCTATCATTAAGATAATAGGCTTGCTGTGGTACTTCCGCTCCACGCCAATCTCCTAGATGAGGCAGCAAGGAATAAGTAAATCGGTGTTCGCCCCTGTCCCCCTCTGGATCTGGAAAGGTCGGTGCCTTTAATAAGGACAGACGCAAGACATTGTCTTTGATATCGTAACCGTATTTACTGTCGTTTAATAAGCTTACGCCATAACCCGGCTCTTGGATATCTGCCCACTTATGTCCCACTGATTCAAATCGGGCGTAATCCCAGCTCGTATTCCAGTGTGTAGGACGTTTTACATTGCCATATTGGATATCGTAAGTTGCTTCCGTTGTACGTACATCCACTGGGAAGGCAACCTTTAATAATCGCTGGCGTTCCTGCCAATCAACCGTTGTCTTAAAGTCGATTCGCGGTTGATCTGCATATAAAATCATATCTTGTGAAATCGTAGAGGAACCATAGCTCCACTGGAAACGAATACTGGTAAACAGCGCACCAATTTCCTGTTGTTCGATAACCTTCACTTGATCAACATGTTCCATTTTTTCTTGATAGAAGATGTCAATATCCCATGCATCAAACATTAATGGTTTATCTTCAAAAATTTGCAGGTCATTTCCAATTCTACCTGCCTCGAGTACTTCCCGATTCGCTATACGATCGAATATACGGATTAACTGACCTTGCTCATTCCACTCTATTTCGTAAAATGGTGAAACGACACCATTAGGTAATGGTTGGAAATTGGATTCTTTTCTTTTTTTCTCTTTTGGTTCAAAATAGATTGTTTTGTAACCTAACGCTGGAACGGCTTGAACATTTACAAGGCTCCCACCTTCTACTTCTTGAGCTTCTAGCAGTTTGCCCTGACTATCCTTCCATATTCCTCCAGTTTGATTAGGAACAAAGGCTAAATCATCTCGCTTCCAAGAAGCAGCATTAAAGACCAGATACGAAAGATTGGCTTTAGAAGAAACAAGTACTTTCATTGCTTGCTCATATGTTTGTTGACCAAGCTCTTCCGCCTCTTTGTACTCCACCTCAGCATCTTCATATACCTCTTTAATAGAAGACCCTGGAATAATATCGTGGAATTGGTTACGTAAAATAATCTTCCATCCATCGGTCAATATCTTACTTGGATACGTCACTCCTTGACCAGTTACACTTGCCCAGCTATTCAGCCATTCGCTTTCACGATACAAGAGCTCTAACTTGCGATTCATCTTTTTCATAAATGCCTGAGATGTATAGGTGCCACGATGGAATTCCAGATAAAGTTCCCCATCCCATGTATGCACATATTGATCGGTGTCTGCAACTTTATTTCGCAATTGTTCAAAATAGTTCTTTGCTTTTGAAGGTTTGGCTTGTGGCAGTCCAGGAATTTTATCAATACGTCGGCGCATTTCTAACATTTCACGATTTACACCGCCGCCGCCATCTCCATAACCATAAGCCAACAGTAAATCTTGATTGAGATTTTTGTTTTGATAGGCTTCCCATGAATCCAGGGTGATTTTCGGTTCCATATAGCCGTTATACGTATAATAGGTTGATTCAGGCCATGGCTCTGTTGTTGTAATAAAGTGTGTCAGAATTTCACTACCATCTATTCCACGCCATTGAAAAGTATCATGCGGCATTCGATTATATTGGTTCCAGCTAATCTTCGTTGTCATAAACGACTTAAATCCTGACTTCTTCAAAATCTGTGGTAAAGCCCAGCTATAGCCGAATACGTCTGGTAACCAAAGTACCTCGTTTTCCTTCCCAAACTCTTCTTTGAAGAATCGAGTACCAAGGAGTAACTGTCTGACTAAGGATTCGCCTGAAGGGATGTTACAATCAGATTCTATCCACATTCCGCCTTCTACTTCCCATTTACCCTCATTAACCTTTTCTTTTATTTGCTGATATAGTTCTGGATAATCTTGTTTGATATAATCATATAATTGCGGCTGACTCTGCAAGAAAAGATATTCTGGATATTTCTCCATTAACCGTAATACAGTGCTAAAAGAACGGGCCGACTTCTCACGAGTATGTTTTAATCGCCATAACCATGCCACATCAATATGAGTATGCCCTATACAATGAAAAATGACTTCACTGCATTTTGGCATCTTCTTTAGCTGCTCTGTTAAATATTGATTGGCTTGATATACTGATTGATAAAATGATTCTGAGCCTGGATTCAGCCAATCAATCTGTACGAATGCTTCATTTAAACATTGGGAAAGTTTTGATTTCTCCAGCTGTGTATCTGGCAAAGCTTGAATGGTTTCCAGAATCGCCTTGGCATCAAAATAAAAATGATCAACGGCTTCGTCTAATACAGCAAGCCATGCATGTTGAAAGCGATAGTGCTGTTCCCTTGGCTGCCCACCGCCTTCCAATCCTGTCCATAAGCGAAAGTCAAGCTGGATCTTTTCCCCTGTCAACTCTTCTGATAGAAAGACTTCTTTGTGATTGGAATCGACTCCCTGATATGGTTTATGATTAATGAACAGTAAGGATTCAAAACCAGAGTTGCCTCCTGCCCCTGTGTCGCCAAAATCAAAAAAACCTACGATTGTTTTATTCTGCCATCCATCAGGAATAGCTACTTTCTTTTGAAGCCAGACATACAAATCCCTCCCGCTCCAGCGATCCCCTATCTTAATTGGCTTCGCCTGTGATAAGTCTGTCGGTGGCCAGGCTGCAATTTCCCCAGCCTTATCTTCGGTATACTGCCATGTATCAAGTTTTTGTATATCTCGATAGCGGTATGGTGCAATTTCCTGTATTCTTCCATTTAATTTCTTCTCTGTTAACCACATATGCATATTCACTCCTTAACCAAGCCAGAAAAACTCCGCTTCATCATTTATTTCATGTTTATGGAGAGACTCTATCCTCTTCATCTAAATAAAAAAATGGCTCGTCCTTTTACTTTAAAATTTGGTTGTAAAAAACGAGTCATTCTCTTGCTATTATCTATTAGTTATTTACCCAGCGATCGTAAGCATCTTGATTGATTTCGATATATCTATCAAGATTCATATTCTCAATCGTTTCCACATAGGAGTCCCAATTCGAAATTGGCTCAACACCTGTAATAAATTTAGCCTCCATTTGCCTTACATAAGATTCTAAATCTACTTCAATCGTGTTTAACTCATCTTGCTCCTCTTTAGTTAAATATACTAGCGGATATGGTACTTCACCATATGGTTCAATTTTTTCTTCTGTTTCTGCTCTAATGAATTGATCAAATTCAGATTCTTCTTTTCCTTCAATTGGATAGGTTACTGTTGGTGTAGCAATACCATAATCTGGTGTTAATGTCCCGCGATAATCCTCTGCACTATCATATCCTTCAGGAGGATCAAGCTCGATAATTTCACCATCTTCACCACGTTCCCACAGTTCTCCTTCAGGTCCCATATTCAAGAAGGCATAACCTTCCTCTGAATAGAAATAATCAATCCATCGAATCGAAGCTTCTGGATTATTATTATTTACTGTAATAGAGAAAGTTCCTCTTGAAATCCCTGAACTTAGCGGCATTACAGCCTCTTCAGACCATTCACTTGTAAGTGGATGGAACATTGGATTATTCATCGCTTCTTCTTCTGTTTCACCAGTTGTAAAGAATGAGAACCAATCCGGGAATAGACCTAATCTATTTTGTTGACCTTTGGCTTTCTTTTGTTCATCTGATTGTGAGAATGTTTCCGGGTCTAACAACCCCTCTTCATATAACTGATTCATAAAGATTAAATATTCTCTATAATTTTCGGTAATTGGCGTATAACGTACTTCACCATCTACCTCTTCAATTCCCCATTCCTTTAGCCCAAATGCCGCAAGTAACCATGGACGGGTACTGTCCATTTTTACGTCTAACAATGGAATCTCGTCCGCTTTCCCATTGCCATTTGGATCTTCATCACGAAAACGTATTAACAAATCGTAAAATTCATCCACTGTCTTTGGCAACTCTTCCACACCTAGCTCATCTAACCATTGTCCGTTATACCACATCGGACCTGTAACCCATTGTGCCGATGAACCACCCTCTGCAACACGTGGTAGAGAATAGATATGACCGTCTACTGTCGTGATTGATTTCTCTATCTCTGGATTTTCATCTAATAACTTTTGAATATTTGGCGCATGCTCCTCAATTAGATCTTCTAATGGGAGTAATACACCTTGCTGTCCATAATCAACCTCCATACCAGGAGTAAAATCGTCAGAACCAGCGGCATATATAATATCTGCAATATCACCACTTGCAAATGCTAAATTCAATTTTGTTTGGAAATCACTTACTGGAGGGGTATCAAATGACAAATCGATATTGGTCATCTCTGAATATTCCTGAAGAGTTTCCATATTTGCCCAGTCTTCCACCCCAGTACCTGGAGCCATTAACGAAATCGTAATTTTCTCATCAACGATTGGAAACCCTTCTTCATTTATTTCTACTGTTTCTTCGGTTGAAGCTAGTTTTCTCTCATCATCAGATGAGTTACTACTACATGCAGCAAATAAACTAACGAATAGCACACTGACTAGAACTGATAAAAAATGTTTTTTCATATTTTGTAACCTCTCTCCCTTAATAATCTTTTTATCGAATTGGGCATCCCTTGTTAGCTGTACTTACTACTGGTTACTAAATTCACCTCCTAAAAATGAACGTTTATAGTCATTTTATTTACCAGGCAGCCCTTGCAGCAGAAATCCTACAACAGTCGTACTTAACATGTCTGCCAGCTAAGACTAATAGCTGTAATCCATCCAAGATGCCGCTAGTTACACACATTATGTCATTTGTTTATTTATATATTCACAATTAACCTTTCAAAGATCCAATCATTACACCCTTTACAAAGTATTTCTGTAAGAATGGATACACAATGATTACAGGTAAAGAGGAAACAATCATTACTCCATACTTAATGACGGCAGCCAGTTGCTGATTACTATGAATTAACTGGGCAGCCTCTCCTGTCATATTTGTGTTATTAGAAGACATATCTTGTAGAACCAAGATCTCTCTTAACACTAACTGTAATGGGAATAACTCTCGATCAGAAATATAAATCAATGCATTAAAGTAACCATTCCAGTGACCTACACCATAGAACAATGCCATTACCGCAATAATTGGAGCCGATAAAGGTAAAATAATCTTGAAAAACAGTTTAAAGTTAGAGGCACCATCGATCGTTGCCGCTTCTTCCAAGCCTCTTGGAATCGTAGACTGAAAGAATACCCGCGCAATAACAATATTCCATACTGATGCGGCATTAGGAAGTACCATTGCCCAGATTGTATCAATTAACCCTAGATCTCTTACTACTAAATACGTTGGAATTAACCCGCCTGAAAAGAACATGGTTAGAACGAATAGACCAGTAAAGAAACCTCTTCCATAAAAATCTTTACGTGCTAACGCATAAGCTGCTGGAATCGTTATCAATAGATTGATAGATGTACCTAACACTGTGTAAACTACTGTCATCAAGTAGCCTCTCCAAATAGAATCATTACCAAAGATTAACCGGTAACCTTCAAAAGTAATATCCTTTGGCCAGAGCCACATTTCCCCAGAGTTTACATAGGATGGGTTACTAATAGACGCACTGACAATATAAATTAATGGGTAAAGTACGAGTAGCAAAGCAATTGTTAAACAAAAATACACAAAATATTTAAAGAGTTTATCCTGTTTCGTTTCATTAAGATTGGAATCCATATCTCAACGCCCCCTTACCACAGACTAGTTTCACTTGTTTTTCTAGCAATTTGGTTAACAACGATCAGCAATATCGCGTTTATAACAGAATTAAATAGACCAACTGCCGCTGCGAAGCTATATTGAGCGTCTAATAAACCTGCCTGATAAACAAATGTTGCAATTACGTTTGATGATTCTAAGTTCAATGGGTTTTGTAAAAGTAAGATCTTTTCAAAACCAAGTGCCATGATATTCCCTAAGTTCATGATTAAAAGGATAACCATTGTAGGAACTAGTGCTGGAATATTGATGTGTATAATTCTTTGAAATCTTGATGCCCCATCGACAATTGCAGCCTCGTGCTGCTGAGGATCTACACCAGATAGAGCAGCTAAGTATATAATGGTACCCCAACCGGCACTTTGCCATACTCCCGAGAATACATAAACCGTCTTAAACCAACTTGGATCACTCATAAAATTAATTGGCTCAAAGCCTAAGAATGAAATAAAGTGATTAATAATACCGGTTGCCGGTGATAAGAAAGCAATAATCATACCTGAAATTACTACGACAGAGATAAAATGTGGCGCATAAGTGACCGTTTGCACTGTCCTTTTATAAAATCCATCTTTTACTTCATTTAATAATAAAGCTAGTATAATTGGTAGTGGAAAACCTACAATTAATTCATACACACTGATTCCTAAAGTATTTTTTAATAGGTCCCAGAAATAATAAGAATCAAAGAACCTTTCAAAGTGTTTTAAACCTACCCAATCGCTACCTAGGAAGCCAAGTGATGGTACGTAATCCTTAAATGCAATTTGAATTCCATACATCGGTACATAATGGAAGATGATAAAATACAAAACTGCTGGTAATATAAAAATGTATAACTGCCAATTTTGTATAATCTTCTTAAATGAATTTGTCTTTCTAGCATTATTAATAGGTTTGTTCTTTTCTTTATTAGCCACTGCTGATTCTGAAGCCATATTTACTTTCCTCCTTTGTTTTACAGTTGTTGCTTTTCGTGTAACTGTTTTCATCACAAACCTTTACGGTAAGAGTTATCAATATGTGGTTTTTATTATTATCTTTGCAAGTCAAAACATTTTGCTATAACCTGCTCATTTTTATAACTGAATTCTTTCCTGCCAGTATTGTAACTGCTTTCACTATACAACCATATATAAAGCGCTTTCAATATGTATTTCTGACAATGAATTGTCAGAAAAATAACAGTTAACAATGGGTAATCCTTAATTAATAGCTGTTTTTGGTGTATTTTATATGTAAAACTCATAATATATGTAGAACTTGACATAACTTTGTTTTCCAAGGCAATTTATAGGATGAATAACCTCAGCAACTTTGACAAGCTACCATCAACTCTACCCTATTCTTTACTCTTTGTATGGTTATGTCAAACACTCCTCCCATATAGTTTGATACTAAGTAGTGTCTGATAGAACTTTTGCTGCCTCTGTATATTCTTATTTCCTAGCATGCTCATCCATCCTATCTTTTCGTTAATTTATTGGAGTAGAACATACACTGATTCATAGCTAGCAGAAGAAATAGGCAAGACTTCAGTATAAAAAATGACAAGTGCCTTACAAGTTAAAAACGTGACGTCACTTGTCAACCTCCACACCTGAATTTGCTCGTCCTGCGCATTGTAAAATGCAGTGCGCAGCCCCCACAGAAAAAAATTCTCTTCTTTTGCGAGGGTGAGCTGAGCGCAAACCCGCGAAAAGTGCAGTATATTTCTAGAGCGAGTCACACCTAACCTTTTTTTACTTTCTGATCTCATGAACAAAAGCGTAGAGCGCCTGCTTAAAAACGTAGAAATTGCGCCCCTGGTCTTCGAGGGTTAACTTCCTTTACTTTTGAGATAAAGGAGACACGGTGAGGTGACGAACCGATGTTGACTTTCACCCAAGGGCATAAGTGCGACTATGGTTCTGTCTGCGCCTATCGGCTTGCCAATCACCAAGTTATCGTAGGGCGCGCGCCTTGAAATCTCTAAAGTTTGGCGCTCGGAGCTGGACACGGCTGATTTTATATAAATAGTTATCCACAAGGCAATAATTCTATAAATTCCTATGCTAAAATAAATAAGCTGCTAAAGTCTTGTGCTTTAGCAGCTTTCCTCTTATTCCGTATAAACTTGTCTGTACTTACCTGGTGTCATACCCACTTCATTTTTAAATTTACGGGTGAAGTTGGCAACATCTTTATAACCAACATCTAATACAATCGCTTTAATCGGCTTATCTGTGGTTGTAAGTTGTTTCTTTACTTCTTTCATACGTAAATACTGTACATACTGCTTGAAGGTATAGCCTGTCTGTTCCTTAATGAATCGACTGACATAAGAAGCTGACAAACGGAATTTAACCGCTATTTTCTCTAAGGATAGATCATGCAGCATATAATTTTTGTTTAAATAATCAATTATATTGTTCTTCAGCTGTTCATTATGACTTTTCTTATTCTTATTAACTTCTTTACATGCAAGGGAAACTAAATCATTTAACTGTTCATGCAGTTGTTCTTGAGAGCCAAAATCAAAGATCTGTTCATAGGTTTGCTGTGATGGAGTGACGCCTATTTCGGTAATGGTTTTAATAATCGTATTAATGACATCAAAACAAATCGCCCGTAAGAAAGAGACAGATTGCTCATTAGATTGTAACTGACTGAATATAGTCGAAAGAGTTTCGTAAGCAACTTCTTTATCCCCTTGTTTAATACTCTGAACAACCTTCAATAGATCTTCACGAGGATAACCTATATCAAATTCTCTTTCTTTTATATCTTCAAAATAGATGCTACTGCCTTGACTATAGAAGTATTTATGCTCTAATGCTACTAATGCTTCAATATAAGAACGGTTGAACATTGTCTTATTATCGTAAATTTTACCAATACCAATCGTTGGTTTAATCTCAAAAATATTACTTATATCTTCTTTTATTTGATTGACGAAGTCTTTCCGTTTCTGTTGTGCGGTTGATTTATTTCCATTAAATTTCACCACAAGTGCAATTGCATCCATATTTAATAAGTCAATACCATATGCCGTAACATACTCCAGGGAAACATCGGTAAATAATTTATAAAGTGTTTCACGTTCAATAATTCTATTTGTAAGCAATTTTTGCTTATCAAGTGAAATAATCATTGAGCAATAATAATCCCCATTAATATCAAGGTATAGGGTTTCATTATAGCTGTCAATTTCCTCTTCACTATTGAAATCACCTTTGATAATTTTGATAAGGAATTGATCTTTCACAAAGGATTGATGCTTATACATCGTCTCACTTAACTTCTCATGATCTTCAAACACAGAGGTTACCGTTCGTTTAATTGTTTCTAGTTCATTTATGCCTTTAACTTCTAGTTTTCTATTTTGGTTAATAGAATTAAATAAAGAACGGATTGGCTGATACTGCTTTTTCGCCAGCCATAAGACAAGCAAGCTCCCTACTATAAATAGACTGATACACAACAAAGCCATAACCAAAATGGTGCTCTCTAAACGTTCAAAAAACTGAGAAGTTTTCATCATGATAACAAATTTCCAGCCTGTCATTTCTGATTCCACCATGGCAACGGAGTAATTCTCTCCACCTTGTTCTATACTGGTCACTTCACCATTAACGGCTTCATCCAATTCAAGACTGCTGATATCAATATTTTCATCCACTATCGACGAACCAATAACTTGATTTTGCTCAGATATAATAAAACCGTTCCCTTGTGTTTCATTTAACGTATTATCTATCAGGTTATCCAAAGTTCTCTCTCGAATTAAGTAGATAACTGTACCATAGCTATTATTACTGTCTGAAGACAGGGGCACAAAATAATTGATATACTGAAAACCATCTCTTCCTCCATTGCCTTGTTCTGTTCTTGTTGTCAAAGGTACACTGGCTTCCATTGCTTCTGAAACAGCTTCTTCATCCCAATTATAATTATCAAAGGCAGTAGCCAAAGAGTGAGCACCATTAGAAGAAAAAATTCGACCAGAACCGTGGTAATAAATCATAATCTCATCAATGATCGAACTGTTCGCTTTATATTTTCTTAACTCACTAATTGCTTCAGAACTATAGTATTCGTGACTGATCATATAGGGAGTCAACCTGGGATCATATGCCATTCTGTTCGCAAGCATATCCAACTCATTAATTCTTTCATCTGTGATCGTAGCAATTTGTTCCAATCCGCCAATATTCGATTGTTCTATCTCTTCTTTTAAATCAGAAACAGAGTTTAAATAAACAATCGAACACATCACGGTGAAAGGTACTAAAAAAACGATAAAATAAGAAATAATATATTGTTTAAATAACTTTGATTTTATCAACGAGGTCCCCCCTGCACAATTACCCTGTTGCTTAGTTTTCTTTGATATTATCCTCTTGTAACTCTACACTCCTCTTCTCTACAGCTATACAAGCCCGGTAAGAAAACCAAAGAATGGGGTAAAGTGTTAAGGGTACTCCTATAAATATAATTAAAACAGGCAAAAAATTATATAGATAGTATAAAGGGAGCAAGGAGATTAACATGGCCACTGATTCAAACGGCCGTATTAACGCAATCAAAAAAGCTTGTTTAAAATACCGGAAAAATGTTAACTCATATCGATTATATATAATGAAGAAATGACATACCAAAATCGTATAAATCACAATCACTCCCACAATAAACGCATGAAAATAAAAAGATTGAATAAAATCTCTTGAGATAACATAATCCGCATAAAAAAACATACCAAGTACTACCAAGATCAACCCCAAGCCATTACCTTTTATAAATGCTTTTTTATAGGTATCCCAAAACTCAGCAAAAATAGGGATATTGGTACCATCTTTAAACCACTTATGGATTACACCTGCAGTTGCCAATGTAGCAGGAATAATACCTAATACCCCTAAACCAAGCACTGTAAATAGATACCACAGCATTTGAAGATACATAATGTTAAATAGCCACGTACCCAATTGGTACATAAATCTCATAATTCCATTCATTTAGAACCCTCGCCATCTTATTGTCTACATTTTATTATATAATAAATTAAGCGCTTACGAAATAATCTGGTTAAAAATGCTTCCTTTATTTCGCTAATTCTCTAAATTTTGTGAGTAATTTTAAATCATTTCCTATCACTTCGACAAATATACGAGGTGTATACTCATCAGCAATCATACGCGAAAACCAAATTCATCATATAATAAGCGTAGCGAAAGCTTATTGATGTATGTTTCATAGTAGTTGAGTACCGTACTTATTGCTTCTACATTCCCTTTTATAGCAGCTACAATTCGAGATAATTATTGATATAAGCAAACAAAAATACGCTTTGAAGTAAGCTTTTATATCACTTTCTTCAAAACGTATTTATTTCATTGGCAAAAGTATAAAACTTACCTGCTGCTTAAGTGTAACTGAGTTTTCCGCCAGGCTTGGCGATAAGCTAAGTATTCTTATATAGTTACATTCGACGCTCAAGTAAAGTCACAGCCTCCACGTGTGTGGTAATTGCTATTGGAACGCAATTCGTTTTCCTCGTTTTCAGTATTGGAATACAATTCATTAAAAGATTCCTTTTTTTTATTTTTTCTCGGAGGTTTAAAACTATTTCCATCTAATGAATCGACTGTTCCAATTTTGTAAATAAATGTTAACTTATATGGATTGTCATTTCCTTCATTATCCACACCACCAACTATTACTTTCTCTATTATACTTTCAAAAACATATCGATCAAAAGTATTTAGACCATTTTCTTTTTCTAGTAATTTTCTAAATTCTAACAATCGTTCTTTAATATCTTTTTCATCATCAAGACTTGATTGTAAATAGGCTTTTCTTCGTTTCTTGTCATCGAGTTTTTTGATTGTCTTATTATATTTATCTTCATATGTTTCTTTATCTAGCCTACCCTCTATATGCATATCAATCAACTTATTTTTCTTTTTCTCTAAAGCTTCAATTTCTATCTCAATTTTAGAAACCTTCTCATATGCTGTATTTACACTTAAACTCTCTTCCATTCTTTCCAAAAATTCTTCTAAGACATCTTGATTATTATTACACATAAGACGATAACTTTCTAAAAATGCTTTTTCAATTATTTCTTCCTGTATCCCTTTACTCTCTGGGCAATATTGTTTTCCTTTTTTTGTACTAGTCATACAATGCCATATTATTTTATGATATGAACTGCCACCATGCCAACTTCGTCTCGACAATATGCTTCCACAATAAGGACATTCAAGCAAGCTGCTAAAAGCGTACTTACGACTATACTTTTCCCTCTTGCCACCATTTCTGTCTACTCTAAGTTTGTTCCGATTCCTGCGTGTTCTAATCTCTTCTGCTTTTTCAAAAATTTCAGCACTGACAATTGGTTCATGGTTATTTTTTATATAGTATTGATCTTCTTCTCCAAAATTACTTAATCTACGTTTTGTAATAGGATCAACTGTAAAGGTTTTCCCCATTAAAAGATCACCTTTATATTTCTCATTCTTAATAATACGAAGTATAGTTGCGTCTTGCCATTTTGTATTGCCTTTTTTTGTTTTATGGCCTAAAGCTTCCAACTCTTTTGCTATCATCTTTCCTCCTGCACCCTGCACATATCTTTCAAATATATATCGTACTATTTCTGCTTCTTTTTCATTTATAGTAAGCGTTTTATCTTCCGGGTTATAATCATAACCAATGCAACCTTGAAAACCTATCAGCTCCCCTCTGCTCATTTTCATTTTTAAGCCTTTTTTTACATTAGCAGAGATATTTTCAACTTCCTGTTGAGCAACCGAACTCAATACTACAAGTAACAATTCTCCATCCATCGTAAGCGTATTAATTTTTTCATCTTCAAAGAAGACTGCAATATCTTTTTCTTTAAACATTCGAACGTATTTAAGCGTGTCTAAAGTATTTCTTGCAAAACGAGATATTGATTTGGTAATAACCATATCAATATCTCCATTCATACAATCATTTATCATTCTTTGAAAATCTTCCCGCTTAACCGTTTGTGTTCCTGTAATCGCTTCATCAGCATAAATACCAGCAAATACCCATTCCGGATTGTTATTAATTAAATCCTTATAATAGGTAACTTGTGACTTATAACTACTTAATTGATCCTCATCATCTGTACTAACCCGACAATATGCAGCTACTCGACGCTGTTCAATAGCTTTGCCTCGCCGATGGCTAAAACGGGAATTGTTTCCTTTTATAATTTCAACCTCTGACATTACAAATCCCTCCTTGGATTTTATTACCAATATTCTACGGCGATTTAAAATAAAAGTCAGCCTGTAATATCAGAGATAATATGATAATCTTTCATTAATTTACTTTTTGCCATTTTATATTCTTCCTCTGAAATTAACTTATAAGTCAGTAATTGTTTTAACATAGAAATTTGCATACTGTATTTAATCAAATTCTTTTTCATAAAAACCTACCTCCTCAAAGAATTTCAAAATAAAAAATCAGACGGCTGTTGGTACAGCTCCACGGGAATTTCACCCCTGCAAGTATTTCTTCCAGCCCTACTCATAGCTTGCGACGCTCCAAACGCTCGAACCATGACGGTAGGGGAGTATCATTATACTGCTAATGAGTCATCGCCAGTAATCCACCACGATTACATTAGATTCTTTGTTTATCGCTCGTTTCAGCAGAAAGTCATGGCGCAAGAATCAAGTAGCTCTTCATCAGCAGAACGTATCTGATTTTCCAATTTATAATGCATGAGATTAATCATGCTTTCTTTATCAAAGAACGTTAAAAATCATTCTCCCACTTTAAGTGACTGCTAAAAGAAAAAGGAAAGTTCCATATGCCACACATCTATTTTTTTAAATAAGAAATGCTGACTTTCCTTTCTCTCCTTCCTTTGCTATTACTACAAATAGAAAGAACCATTTTGCCAAAAACGAGTAAAAACCAAAAAAAGAAATCATAAATTGAACTTGCATGTGTTTGGTAAATGTTCTACATTTGTTAAGCTGTTACGATTAAGAATTTAATACTAATTGGCTATAACGTGTTTATGATATTATGTATTTAAAGGAAAGAATAGGTAGGATTGGAGGAATAAAACTTGAACATTCATGAATACATTAAATTTCTTCGCAGAGCAATCAATAATGTGGAAGAAGTGTATTTTGGAAACCAAAATTGGATTGATTCTATGTTAAATGTTCATAATATTAAATCTCAGGATAAAAAGCGTGAAAAGCTAATGCCATATTTGAGTATGCATAATGAGCGAGTTTTCTGTTATGAGCTTTATCATCAATTGCGTAAAATTATGGAAGAAAATAGGTTGAATGAAAAAGTGATTTTACAAGCTGAACTTCGCAAGGCTCAAGTAAGTGATGAAATCACACAATTATTTGGAGTAAATAGTACAGACGGAGTATATTACCCTGACTTTTTAATACATGAACCGGGTACATATGAAAATCAAGACTTAATTATTGAAGTCAAAGCTAATCCTAAACTTTCTACAACAGATATGCTAAATGATATTAAGAAAATTGATCAATTCATTAATAGATACAACTACAAAAAAGGAATCTTTTTAGCAATAAATGTGAATAAAGAAAGGTATAATCAACTAATGACAAATGATCATCTTCTAAATAGTTTAGAAGAACAAATTAATTCTAAAAATGAAATCTTACTTATGTTTAGAGAGTCAGCAAAGGAGCCCACGATCTCAATAAACCTAGCAAACTTGTTACAATGAAAAAGCTAAATATTAACTTATAATCATCATGGGCTGCAAAACTATCACCACTTCCTTTAATCACCTTTACAAAGTGGTGATAGTTTTAGCTAATAATAATCATTTGTCTTGTAATCCTCCAAATTGTCTCTTTTCTTATTTAAAACATTTCTGATTTGTTCCTAATACAACATTGAATTTTCTCAAAGCTTTCTTTATCAAATATCAACTAGGAAGAACGAGGATTAAAATGCTTAAGAATAAAAACCCTAAGTCAATTCAAATCTTAATATAGCTGTAATTAATTTTGTTTCTAAGCGTCTACGTGTATAATCATCTACTACCATTTGAGAAGCACCAAAATCATCTTGTACTAACCGTAACGATAGTTTATTTATATAAGGTTCATAATGTTTAAGCACTGCGTTTATAGCTTCTACCTCACCCTTTGAAGCTTCTGCAATAATAGAGAAAGGTAACAATTCATTTACTGAATTAAGAGAAATCAATTGATTTTGATCCATCATCATTCCCCTCCAATCTCTGTTTTAATTCTTCTAGTGCCTTCTTTCTTTGATATTGTACTGTGCTTCGAGCACGACCCAATATTTTTCCGACTTCCTTATCTGTCATATTCAAGAAGTAGGATAAAAGAATAACTTCTCGTTTTTTATCAGATAAGTGACAAAGTGAACGAATTAGTTCTTCATTTTTTAAAATGACTTCATATCCTAAAACTTGAAAATAATACCCTTCCAGGACATAATCATCAATAACTGCAAGTTCTTGAGGTTCAAAATTTGATAAAGTTGTAAAAGATACCTCTACTTCACGCTGGCGTTGTAATTGTCTTTGGATGTTAATCACTTCATTTTTTAAAGTTTTCTTACAATAACTATCAAAAGTATGCTTTTTATGCTCTTCATAGGAAGTTAACTTCATAATTTTCAGCTCCTTCCATTTTCGTAAAAGCAGTGATAGCATTAATTCCTCCTCTTCCTTTGTCATTACTACAAATAGTAGTACATATTTTGCCAAAAATGAGAGAAGATCCTTATAAAGACAAGAAAAAACCCGAATAACAAATAAGTTATCGGGCTGTAATAAAGTATTGACTATTTAATCCATATCTATTATTAATTTGTTATTAGCGTCTAATATCTAGTAGAGAGCAATAAAGCAACCCTCTCTTATAACGAAGATACAGGTTGCTTTATTGTGTTATTTCAAATGATATTTAAATTAAATCTTCTTTTCTACTATACCTAGGTTAGGTATTTATTTAATTAAAATATATACACAAAACTTATTTCATTTTGTGCTTTTTTATCACTCTTAAGAATGAATGATACTTATATACCCGCTTATTATTCCTCTCCATTCTGCTGTGCTTTACCAGAAGGTGGAATATGACGTAATCGTGTTGCGGAAATAATTGCTGCTACTCCTGCAATTATAGCTGAAACGATAGCGGCAGTATTTAATCCACTGGTGAACGCATTTTGAGCCGCCATAATCAAAGACTCCCCAAGCGTTTCCGAAACATTAGAAGCTGAGACAATAGCACCATCAATACTGTCTGAAGCTGCTGCTGCAACATTTGGAGGCAAATCTTGAGGTAGTGTATCGACAATTTCACTGCGATAAGCTGCTACTCCAATACTTCCAATTACTGCGACCCCAAGCGAAATACCTAAATCATTAGCTGTTGTCGCAAGACCAGAAGCTCCTCCTGCTTTTTCTGGCGGAACAGAGCTAACTACTAAATCGGTAGTTAAGGCCATCGATGGAGCTACACCAGGATAGGTGACCACAAAACTTGCAATAACAAGTGCAAGCCCCGTACCAGCGTCAAGTTGTGTAAAGAGTATATAACCAATCACTTGAATTGCTAGACCTATTGCAATAACATTACCTGGACGAAAACGGCGTGCCATCATCGGTGAAAGCGTAGAGACTACAATCAATACTGCGGCAGCTGGAAGAATAGCAAATCCTGCCGTCATCGGCGAAAGTCCTTGTACCTGCTGCAAGTATTGAGTGAAAAGAGAATATACTCCACCAAGTGCTGCTGCCGAAAGTAAGAATACACTAAGCGCACCACTAACCGTACGATTTTTAAACAACCGAACATCTAATAAAGGTTGTTTTGCTCGTAGTTGTCGAACTACAAACCAAATTCCCACTAGTATACCTGCAACTAACAAAGTAATTGTTGGACCTACAGCAGCTTGTGCTGCAAATTGTTTAATGCTGTAAATTATCGCTAGCAATGTAGCAACTAATAATAGAGCACTGAATAAATCAAGCTTTCCACTATTTTGATCACGGTGTTCAGGTACTAGAATAGGTGCACCTAGTGCAACAACTAACATAACTGGTACTGCTACTAAAAATGTCGCTTGCCAGCCAAATACTTCTAAAAGCAGACCGCTTAATAATGGTCCAAGGGCTACACCGGCTGAAATTCCACCTGCCCAAATACCAATCGCAACCCCGCGTTGTTCAGCATTTTGAAACAGAACGAAAATCAGTCCAAGTGTAGCAGGTACCATCATTGCTGCTGCTAAACCTAAAACAGCACGCCAAGCAATCATCATGGATGGATCACTTGTTAATGCTGCCAATATAGAAACAACTCCAAACAAGATAGCACCTATTACCATTAATAATCGTTTCCCTACTCTATCTCCAAGAACTCCCATTGCGACTAAGAATCCTGCCATCACAAAACCGTATATATCAAGAATCCACAACAATTGCGTACTGGAAGGCCCTAAGTCAGCTGCCATACTGGGGGCAGCTAAGAACAAAATAGTTAACATCATGAACAGTAATGTTGAAGGTAAAACTAACACGACAAGCCCCCACCATTGTCGAGCATTTGCACGAGGTACTTCAGGATTATTAGAATTAGCCATGTTGCACACCTCCTATATTTGATATGATACTCACCCAATTGTTATTTTTTAAATCTTTCAACATTTGGAATTCCTCCTTCATTATGAAAGATATTTGATTTCATTTTCTATTATTGTGTAGAAAAATCTCTGATTGTTTTTTCATTTAATTTTAAGGTAGTTAGCCGATCGACTTCTATTCCATTTTTAAAAAGAATTAAAGTTGGAATACCTATCACGTTATACCTCTGAACAGCAAATTCTAGGTCTTTATCTACGTCAACATCATAAAACATGACATTTTTTATTTCTTCTGCTGCCGATTCAATAATGGGAGTCACCTGCTGACAACCTTGACACCATCCTGCCGTAAAGTTGAGTACAACAGGTTTTTCTTCCATTTTGACTAAAGTACAAAAGTCATCTGTTTTCAATTCCTTTAGCATAGAGATATCTCCTTCACCATGAAAGATAGTACCTTAACTTTAACCTCTATTATTGTGATGAAAAGTCTCGAACGACTTCCTCACTTGCTTCCGGTGCAGTTACTCTGTCTGCCTCTTCCCCGTTTTTGAAAAGAATTAAAGTTGGAATACTCATCACCTGATATTGCTGGGCAAACTCTAACTCTTCATCTACATCAACATGATAGAATGCAATCTCTTCTTCCAACTCTTCTGCAACTGATTCAACGATAGGAGCTAGCTGCTTACAGCCTGGGCACCAGTCTGCGGTAAATTTCAACACAACAGGTTTTTCTTCTGCTTTTACCAATGTGTCAAACTCATTAGCTCTCAATTCTTTGACCATTACAAATCCCTCCTTTCCTTTTCCTTGTTTAAAAAAGTTACTTTAAAGGATTCGTCTCTATAAATGTCTCTACATCCATGGCAGCCATGCAACCTGTTCCAGCTGCTGTGACAGCCTGCTTGTATCTTTGATCTTGCACATCACCTGCTGCAAACACACCTGGTATATTCGTATTTGTCGTACCAGGTTCAACCTTAACATATCCATTCGGGTAAATATTGATGGCTTCTTTCAAAAAATCGGTGTTAGGTATATGACCAATCGCTAGAAAGACACCATCTGTTTCAATAAGTTGTTCTTCCTGGGTTTCTTTATTCTTAACACGAATTCCTGTGAGCTGATTATTTTGAGAAAGAATTTCCATCGGTATACTGTTAAAAATCCAAGATATTTTCTCGTTATTCATTGCTCGATCTTGCATAATCTTAGAAGCTCGCAATTCGTTCCTTCGATGAATAACCTGTACTTCTTTCGCAAACTTTGTTAAAAATAAAGCTTCTTCCATAGCAGAATCTCCACCGCCAACAACAACCACTTTTTTATCACGGAAAAAGAAACCATCGCATGTTGCACAGGTACTTACTCCGCGACCAAGGTTTTCTGCCTCTCCTGGAATCTCCAACATTTTCGCCCGGGCACCAGTAGAAACAATCACAGATTCCGCTTGAATTTCACCGAGACCATCTGCTTCTAAACGAAAGGGACGACTTGAAAAATCTACTTCTTTTACTAAAGCCGTTTTAAATTGTGCTCCAAATCGTTTCGCTTGTGCCCGCATGGTATCTATCAATTCTGGTCCCATCACTGGATCAGAAAAGCCCGGGTAATTTTCGACCGCTGTTGTCAATGTTAACTGTCCACCTGGTTCTGGACCTTCTAAGATTAATGGTTCCATATTTGCTCTGGCTAAATAAATGGCAGATGTTAAACCAGCAGGACCTGTTCCTAAAATGACTGTTTTATACATAATCCACCTCTTCATTAAAAAAATACTTATATATTTTAAAAGGACATTCAGTGAAGGGTAAAATTTTCCTTCACTGAATGTTAGGCTATCAACCTAAACTTTCCTCTAAACCGTTTCAGCTGACGATTTAATATCAGAAAGAGAAACTTACAATACTAGGATTGCCTTATACGTTATTTCTTCGATGAACTTTTTGGCTGATCTGTTTTTGCATTCTCAGTCTTTGCTGATTCTTTTGGTGAGCAGCAAGAGCACGTTGGTTTAGCCATTTATATCACCTCCTTAAAAATAAGGTGTCATATGATAAACCACTCCTTATCCAACTTCTAAGAGCCGTTTAATCTCCTCTTTATTCATTTCAAACCCTGTCATACTTTTTCTTGTTTTTCTTAGACCTAAAATGGAGGATTGAGAAAAGACAATTCCGGGAACCACTCTAGCCCCTGTTCGACTTTTAAGCTCTTTTTCTTTTTCTGGCTGCTTGGTTAAATCATATTGTTTGTGTGGTATCCGATGTTTTTCCAAGAATTTTTTCAAGTCTTGGCAATCAGAACAAGTTGGTCTTGTATAAATTTCTAATTGATAATTAGCCATTTATCTCACTCCTTCCATTTGATTTATATTAAAATGAGTTACTCTTTTACTTCTAAAATAAATGGATATACATGAATTTCCCCATCAAATTTGAATTCTGCCCAGACTTTATACATCCCTGGATTTGTGAAATGAGCATTAAACGTCGTGGAATCATCTGACGCAGGGTGAACATGGATATATTCTTCTACCTCTTCATCTACAATCACCACATGACCTAAAGCACCAAGGTGTGTTTCCGGTTGTTCCCCTTGCATATCAAAATTCAAAGGAACCTCTTCTCCAGCTATTGCTTCCACTTCTTCTAAGGTCACTGTTTTTCCATCTACTTCTTTTGTCCATTCATTATCCGCATGTAAATGTGCTTTGGCTGTTTCTTCTGTTCCAACCTGTAATAGGTTTGGAGCAGGTGTATAAGCTTTGTTTTCCGGCACAATATCAACAAATGCTTGATACGTTCCATCTTCTAAGGCTTGATTAACTCGAAATCTTCCTTCCTCTTCTTTTTCAGGATGGAGATGATAATACTCTTCCAAATCGTTAGAGATCAGAATAAAATGCATTTCTTTTTCATGCTCGATAGCGAGTTCTGGTGCTGCTCCTGTATCATCTTCCAATGAGATGACAAGTTCTTCATTATCATAGGACACATCCGTTTTTACTTCTGAATCCGTTTCATGTCCATGCTCGTGCTCATGTTTATGGTCCATGTCTTCTTCCTCCTCTGAATTACTTTCTGTATTATGGTCTTCATGATCGGTCCCATCTTCTTGTGAAGCTTCATCATTATTATGCTCCTCATGCCCAGCCTCTTCGTCACTATGTCCATCGTGCTCCATTTCACCACTGGCCAAAGGATTGTTTCCTGTAATCACACTATATCCTGCAAAAACAATGACTACATAGACAATCCCTAGAGATACCCACTTTTTTACGGACATAATTATTGGCCTCCTTTTAGCTTTAATCGCTGTAATCGTAAAGCGTTAAGCACTACAGATACAGAACTGAATGCCATTGCTGCTCCAGCAACCCAAGGAGCTAATAGACCAATTGCAGCAACTGGAATGGAAGCCGAATTATAGAAGAAGGCAAAGAATAAATTTTGCTTGATATTACGCATGGTCTTTGCACTGATTTCCACACTGTCTGCCACGCTGTTCAAATCTCCACGCATTAATGTTATATCTGCTGCTTCAATCGCTACATCTGTTCCCGTACCAATTGCCATCCCGATATCGGCTACAGCTAAGGCAGGTGCGTCATTGACACCATCACCGACCATCGCTACTTTTTTATCCATATCTTGTAGCATTTTAATTTGCTCTGCCTTTTGTTCCGGCACTACTTCCGCAATCACATGATCAATACCAACTTGTTTTCCAATAGCTTCTGCAGTCCGTTCATTATCCCCTGTAAGCATAATGACCTCTAAACCTAGTTGATGCATACGGTGAATAGCAGCCTTAGACGTTTCTTTCACTGTATCAGCAACCGCAATGACACCAGCTAATTGGTTGTCTATTCCAATTAACATCGCTGTCTTACCTTCTGATTCTAACTTTGTCATTTGGTTTTCCACAGAATCAACCGTTATATTTTGCTGTTTCATTAGTTTTCTGGTTCCAACATAAATCATTTTTCCATTTATGGAAGCTTGAATACCGTATCCCGGGATTGCTTCAAAGGAATCTGATTCTTTTACTTGAACCCCCATTGCTTTTGCACCTTTAACAATCGCCTCTGCAAGTGGATGTTCTGAATTGTTTTCAGCCGAGGCAACGTAATAAAGAACTTCTTCTTCCGTGAAATGTTGATTCGGAAGAACATCAGTCAATTCTGGTTCTCCTTTGGTGACAGTTCCTGTTTTATCTAACACAATCGTCGTTAGGGAACGGGTATTTTCCAAATACTCTCCACCTTTAAATAGAACACCGAGTTCTGCTGCTCTTCCTGATCCAGCCATCACAGAGGTTGGAGTTGCCAAACCAAGTGCACATGGGCAAGCAATCACAAGTATAGTGATAGCAGGAACTAATGCGGAACGGAGATCACCAGGTGCAACGATAAAATACCATACTAGAGACGCCGCAATAGCAATTAACACAACAATGGGAACAAAGATACCCGATACACGGTCAGCTACCCTTTGAATATCAGCTTTACTTCCTTGTGCCTCTTCAACCACTTTAACAATTTGAGAAAGAGCTGTATCTTTACCAACTTTGGTCGCTTCAATTGTCAGCAGACCATTTTTATTAATCGTTGACCCAATAGCTACATCCCCTGTTTTCTTATCAACCGGAATACTTTCACCCGTTATCATTGATTCATCGACTGCGGATTCCCCTTTGACAATTTGCCCATCAACTGGAATCTTTTCACCTGGTCGTACCATGATGGTATCACCAACGATAACTTCTTCAATCGCAATCTCTTGTTCCTCCCCATTTCTGATTACCCTAGCTGTTTTTGCCTGCATACCAAGTAATTTTTGAATAGCCTGACCAGTACGTCCTTTGGCGCGAACTTCGAATAGTTTTCCAAGAATGATCAAAGTGATAATCACTGCCGCAGCTTCAAAATAGAGTTCTGGCATACCGACTTGCCCCTGTACTTGCCACTCGTAACCCAAGAAAATACTATAGAAGAAGGCAACGGATGTACCTAATGCAACAAGAACGTCCATGTTGGCACTGCCATTCTTCAAGGCTTTATACGCAGATTTATAGAACTGAGCCCCTACAATAAATTGTACTGGTGCTGCTAAAGCTAACTGTACCCATGGGTTCATTAACATATCTGGCGAATAAATAAAGGACGTAAATTCAAAATGTGTCACCATCGTCCACAATAACGGTAAAGTTAAAATGGCTGAGAAAATAAATTTCCCTGTCTGATGACGAATTTCTTCATCCTTACTATTGGCAGTATCTTCTTTAGAAGTTTGTGTTTTTAAGCTATAACCAAGCTTTTTGACCGTTTCAATCATATCGTTTACCGTCACTTGACCTTGATCATAATCCACTGCCACGTTTTCTAATGCAAAATTCACGGAGGCACTTGCTACACCTTCCATTTTATTTAATCGCTTTTCAATTTTAGTAGCACATGCCGCACAAGTCATACCGGAAATATCAAAGGTTTGTTTATCATGTGCTACATGGTAACCCAATTTTTCAATTTTCTCTTCAAAATCCTGTACACTTGTGACAGATGGATTATAAGTAACTTTTGTCTTCTCTATTGCAAAGTTGACATTGGCTTCTGCCACACCATCCATTTTATTTAAACCTTTTTCAATCTTGGTGGCGCATGCTGCACAAGTCATACCTTGAATCTGTAAACTAACTTCTTTTTGTGTTTCCATTTTTTTATTTTCCTCCTTCCTCATACCAGGACAGGGTATAATATAATTGAAAAGGAAATCGTGCAGGTTTTGCACGATTATCCTTTTTATTTAACGAAAAAAATGAAGCATGTTTTGCTGCACATTCCTTATGCAACATCATATCCTTGGTCTTCAATCGCTTCTGTGATGTCTTTCAAGTCCACTTTATCTCCATCAAAAGTGATATCGACCTTTCCATCTTGTAAATGAACTTTGACGGATTCAACACCGTTTAATTCACCAACACTGCCTTCAATGGAGCTGACGCAATGCCCGCAAGACATGCCTTGTACGTTAAGTGTTTTGTTTGTCATGAATCATCCCTCCTTTCTGATTACATTTATATATTACCATACCCTAGTTAGGTATTGTCAAGTGAAAAATTTATTTCATTATTTTAGAAATCGTCGTCATGAATTCAGATATAACTTCTGGATCTTTTTTTTCCAATTTTTCAATGACACAAGTATGAATATGACTTTCCAATAGTAATCGAGAAACAGCATGTAATGCCGATTGTACGGCAGCCATTTGATTTAATATATCATCACAATATACATTTCGGTCAATCATTCGTTTTACTCCCTTTACCTGTCCTTCAATGCGACTCATTCGATTCATCAGCTGCTTTTGAATATCATCTGACATAATTACCTCTCCGTCTTTACAACAGTTTTCCTTTTGATCCATATGGGGGACTAGTTGAGCAATCTCCTTCATGTAAACGCTCCCTTCTAAAATCAAATAATTACTTTATATTTCCTTACTGCCAATATACCATACCCCCAGAAGGTATTCAAGTATTTTATTTAAAATAAATAAAAAGCTTATAGAGAAAGTTATTTCATTTTCTCTATAAACTTTTTATGAAGGATTGTTCTCTTATATTATTTAGAGTACTGATTAATAACTGCTAACAATTCATCAATAACTTCTTCTTCATTTCCATCCTTAATAGAATGAGTCATACATGTTTTTGCATGTCGTTCCATGACAGAAAAGCCAACTTTCTTTAAAGCTGACTGCACGGCAGATAATTGAATAAGAATATCCATACAGTAACGATCATTTTCAACCATATTTTGAAGTCCACGAACTTGGCCTTCTACACGTTTTAAACGATTAATTACACGTTCCTTTTCTTTATCTGTCCGTGGCTCCACTGCCTTTTTTCCTTCTGTTGCATTTTGTATTATTCCTTCTGATTTCATCATTATAATCGCTCCTTTAATTTATATTTATATATTATCTCGCATTTAGGTATCATTACTCTCTTTTTAAATAATTCATAGTAACGAAAACCTGAGTACACATTGCTCATAAAAAGTGGCGGGTAAAAAATGAATCACACTTTAGCTTTTTAGTTCGATTTTCTTTCATGCTTACTTATACCCCATCAGCCAGTAATACATTATTTCTCTCCCCTTTTTTACAATGCTTGTTGATTCCCAAAAACAGAGGAATACGTCTTCCATCCGCCATCTACATTTTTCACTTCAAATCCATTATTTTTTAGAATACGACTAGCTAGATACCCTCTTAAACCAACTTGACAACTTACATAAATGGTCTGATCTTTTGGTATAGTATCAAGAGAATTTCTTAACTCATGTAGCGGAATATTAACAGATCCTTTGATATAACCAGATTCACGTTCCCCTGAGTTACGAACATCAATTAATAACCTCCCATCAGCAACAATCTGGTCTACTTCATGCCACTGGATATGTTCTAATTCCCCGTCTATGATGTTCGCAGCTACATACCCTGCCATATTCACTGGATCTTTTGCTGATGAATAAGGCGGTGCATAGGATAACTCTAAATTTGTTAAATCTTCTACAGTTAACCCGCCTTTTATGGCTGTAGTGATAACGTCCATGCGTTTATCCACGCCTTCTTCTCCAACAGCCTGAGCACCGAAGATTTTTCCTGTTTCTTTATCAAAAAGTAACTTTAGGGAAATTGGTACAGCTTCTGGATAATAATTAGCGTGAGAGCTTGGATGAACATGGACCACTTCGTAGGGAATCCTTAGCCGTTTAAGTGTTTTTTCATTATTTCCTGTGGATGCAACGGTCAAATCAAACACCTTTGCAATGGATGTGCCTACTGTCCCTTGATATTTCTCTTTTTTACCCATTAAATTGTTAGCCGCAATACGACCTTGTCGATTCGCTGGTCCAGCAAGTGGAATCATTGTCTTTGTGCCTGTGATATAATCTGCTACTTCGACCGCATCCCCAACCGCATAGATATGATCATTGGATGTTTGCAGATAGTCATTCACGATGATTCCTCCACGTTGCCCTAATGAAAGTCCTGCTGATTTCGCCAGTTCATTTTCCGGCATAACACCGATAGAAAGAATCGTCATATCTGTTTGAAGTTCCGTCCCATCAGAAAGTATAATCTTCTTTCCTTCCTCTGCAAATGATTGAACTCCATTGTCCAGAATCAATTGAACCCCTTTTTCTCTTAAATGCGTGTGCAGAATAGCTGCCATTTCCATATCAATCGGTGCCATGATTTGATTGGCCATTTCAACTATGGTAACCTTTATCCCTCTGTTAGCAAGATTCTCCGCCATCTCAACACCAATAAATCCACCACCAACAATGACAGTTCTTTGTGGCAGGTGATTATCCACATAACGTTTGATAGCATCTGTGTCGGGAATATTTCTTAATGTAAATAACGAATTATTTTCCTTTAACCCTGGTATCGCAGGTACAATTGGTTTGGCTCCCGGTGATAACAATAATTTATCATAGGATTCTTTGTACGTTTCTCCGCTTTTTAGGTTATTAACTGTCACCTGTTTTTTATCTGTGTCGATGTTCACTACTTCACTCAAATTACGTATGTCGAGATTAAATCGTTCCGACATACCTTCCACAGTTTGTACTAATAATTTATTGCGATCCTTAATTGTTTCTCCGATGTAGTAAGGTAATCCACAATTCGCAAATGAAATATGTTCTCCTCTTTCGAAAAGCACAATTTCTATTTCTTCACTTATTCTTCTTAACCTTGCGGCGGCTGTTGCCCCACCTGCTACACCACCTATGATAACAACTTTTTTTGTCATGATATTTCCCTCCCAAGTCATTTATTGAAATCTGGACCTTAATCCGTCCATAACCAGTTATAAAGTAACATCTTTTTTTGATTAAAAATGACATTTTAATAATTATTAACACATTCATTCATGTTTGGTTGTTTTGTCTTTGGATGACATTGACATTCTACTTTATCTTTAAATGACATCTTCTTTTTGGATTTAATCCATTTGTCTTTTTCCATTCTGTACCACATAACAACGGCGCGTATCACGATATCAATACCGATTGCTACCCAGACACCTGCTATCCCTAACTGCATTTGAATTGCTAAGAGATATACAAAAAGTGTTCGAATCAACCACATCACAATCGTTGTTAAATACATAGGGTATTTTGTATTTCTAGCACCTTGATATGCTCCTGTAAGAATAAGCAATATCGCTAGAAAAGGCTGGAATAATGCTGCTATTTTTAGTGCAATACTTATTTCAGATACAACTACTGGATCTTCACTGAAAAAACCGCCTATCCATTCTCCAAGAATAAATAATAATACTCCCATGAAAACCATAAATACAGCTGATAGAATGGAGATTAATTTTGCATAACTTTTAGCTTCTTCATAATTACCTGCTCCTACTTGTTTGCCTACAATAATAGTTGCGGCAGCAGCAAAACCATAAGCAATCATATAAGAAAATGTCTCGATATTCCCTGCTATTTGATGTGCTGCAAATGTACTTGTACCTAATGCAACAATGAAGCCAAAATAAACGACCTGCCCTATTCTCATTGCCAGGCGCTCACCTGCTGCTGGAGCACCTAAACCTAAAAGCTCTTTTTGATAAACCTTATCAAACCTCCACCAGTTCTTTTGAAACATAATCTGATTATTTTTCTTAATATATAAAATAAGCACAAATGTACCAACCAGACGTGCAATTACTCCGGCTAATCCAGCCCCTACGATACCTAGTGCAGGTATAAACAAGAAGCCAAAGATAAAGATATAATCCAAAATAATATTGACAATATTTGCAATAATAACTGCTTTCATTGGTGATTTTGTATCTCCAACTCCCCTTAAAATACTACTCATCACAAACATATAAGCCATGAGTATAGAAGGAACAGCAACAATTCTAAAGTATACTACACCAATCTCTAACACTTGTTGTTCTACACCAAGAAGGCTTAAAAGAGGTTCTGCAAAAATCAGTGTTAACATACCTGTTAGGCCACCTACAATAGTGGTCAAAATTACTCCTTGCTGTGCAACTTTTGAGGCACGTTCATAGTCGCCTGCACCAGTTGCATTAGCCATTAACACATTGACACCAACACCTATTGCCATAAAAATTGCAAAATAAATTGCTAGTATAGCGTTCGTTACCCCAACTGCAGATACTTCATCCAAACCAATTTGAGCAACAAAAAATGTATCTGCAAATCCTAGCATCGTCTGAAAAAAGTTTTCTATTACAGCCGGAACCGCTAATATAATAATTATTTTTATCTTATCATTGGTACTTAGCCCTTTCTTTAATGTTTGATCTGCAACATTCATCAAACAGCCCTCCATTCAATCTAATTACAGGAGCTTTTCATTAATATATTTAAAGTTTCCTTAAAAACATAATATCATACCCCCGTATAGTATTCAACAAGAAAAAATTTACAGAAAATAATTTTGCATTACTTTCATTTCTCATTGTCCTCAGCGTTGAATTTTTAATAATTTTAACAATTCTATGAACATGAACTTTTTATTTTATTTAGGTGTTATAATAATGCTATATATTTTATATGGTAAGGAGTTGTCTATTTGAAAAATCAAATAGTGTTTGTTTGTTTGTTTCTTTTGGTTATTTTAGCAGCTTGTAACAGTAATACTAATCAATCATCTGAAGTAGATGTTAAATCATTAATACACGATTACAGCACAGATCAAATAAGTGCTACCTCTGCTTCAGTAGATACTAGCCAATTAGTAGTTGAAAAAGATAATAAAGAAGTCAATTATGATTTACCTGATGATGAGTTTTATGTATCGATTGCTCCCTTTATCAATGAAACACACCCATGTACATTCCATAGTCTTACAGGATGTCAAGGTGAGCTAGTGAATACTCCATTTGAAGTTTATATCGAAAATGCCAATGGAAATGTACTTATTGATGAATCGATTGAATCCTTTGACAACGGCTTTATTGATTTATGGCTACCAAGAGATCAGGAGTTTAAAGTCATTATTACTTTAGATGACAAACAGGTAGAATCAACCATATCTACATTCGAGGATGACCCAACTTGTATTACGACAATGCAACTTATTTAAATTTGATAGAAAGCATTTGTGAGTTTGAAAAACCCTAGAGCTAGGGTTTTCTTTTAATAATAAGAATATCATTAGAAAAACTTTAGATTGGGCAATATGTGGCTTTTAAATAAGGTTTGATTAAAAATACCATGTAAACTCGTGTTTTACGTTAAATAAAAGAATCCATTTTGGAAAAAGATTAATCAAAATGGATTCTATAGTTCGAGTAAAGCATAAAATAGTGAAGTTATACTTATTCAATTAATTGAAGCTATTATCAATAAGGAGTTTTTACCCGGCACAGCATGATAATTTTGATACATCTTTATCAAATGTAAGAGCAGCTAATTTTAAACCCTCTGCCATTGTTAAATACGGTGCAAGACTTTCTTTTAAATCCTCTACGGTTAATCCAAACTTAACGACTAATGTAGCTGCATAAATCACATCTCCTGCATTTTCAGATACAATATGAACTCCAAGCACTTTCAATGTTTTTGAATCAGCAACAAGCTTAAAAACCCCTGTTGTTTCATGATTTACTAACGCTCTTGGAATGGTGTCTAAAGGCAACACAGATGTTTTGACTTCATATCCCTTTTCTTTTGCTTGTTTTTCTGTTAAACCAACTGTTGCAATTGCCGGATTTATAAACGTTATGCCAGGAACAACAGACAAATTTAATTTTTTATTTAACCCACGAATCGCATTGTCAGCAACAATTCCACCTTCATAGGCTGCTACATAAACAAATTGAGGTCCCAATGTTACATCTCCTGCTGCATAAACCTTCTCATTACTTGTCCTAGCATAATCATTTATCACGATTTCTTTTCGTTTTCCAACTTCAATACCTGCTGCACTTAAATTTAAAGAATCCGTATTTGGTTTTCTCCCTGTTGCCACAAGTAACTGCTCTGATTCCACAACTTTTTTCTTACCATTTACCGTTACGTAAATCTTTTTGTTTCCTCCAACTTGTTCTACCCACTCAAAGGTTGCCCCTTTCACAAGATTTATACCCTGTTCAACTAAAGCCTTTTCTACAGCTTCTGAAATCTCTGGGTCATATTCTTTTAAAAGACGTTCACTTCTTTGCATAAGCGTTACTTCTGAACCTAAATTATGAAATAGTTGCCCAAGCTCCATTCCGATATATCCTGAACCAATAACCGTTAAGCGTTCAGGCACCTTTTTTAATTCAAGTAGTGTTGTACTTGTTAGATAATCCACTTCTTTAAGTCCTGAAATTTCCGGTAAAGAAGGAGAAGCACCTGTTGCAATTAAAAAGTGCTTTGCAGAAAGTTTCTCTCCGTTGACTTCAATTGTATTTTTATCAATAAATTTAGCTTCACCCTTAATTAAATCAAAGCCATATTCATTAATTAAATCAATGTATTTTTGGTGCCTAAGCCTATTAACCAATTCATTTTTTTGCCTGATTAAAGGTGCTAATTCTACATCTCCCGCGGAAATTTGCAATCCTTTAAATGGATTCACCTTAGCCAAATGATTGATTTTCCCAGCTCTAAGAAGTGTCTTTGATGGAACACAACCTGTATTCACGCATGTTCCTCCAATGGTTTCACGTTCAATCATGACTACTTTCGCCCCATATTCAATTGCTTTAATCGCAGCCGAAAAAGCTGCACCACCAGAACCAATGATAAGTAAGTCATAATCCCCTTCATTACCTAGCACCATATTTTCTTGTGATGGTACTTCTTCTATTTCTCCAGGTTGATATTTTGCTTCTTTAATCGCCTTGTTTGCAGTTTTAACTCCAATATTCTCAGGTAACTCAAATACTGCTTCACCACGACGAAAACTAGCTTCAACATTATTAGCTCCTATATTTTGAAGTGCTAATGCTACATGCTCTTCACAACCTGTACAAGTCATTCCGTGAATGTTTATCTTAAATTTATTCATTTACTCATCATCCTGTTCTATATTTTTTCTTATTCCTTTTATTGTTCCCCAATCAGTGTTTCAATTATTGGACATTCATGTAGTTGTTTTTCATCTGGGCACCGTTGTTTTAAATCTTTTAGCATGACTTCAATTCGCTTTAAATCTTCTATTTTTTTTTGTACTTCCTTTTCTTTTTTGGAAACAAATTCAAACATATTTTCACAGCGAACTTCATCTTTATCTACAATCCCAAGTAATTTATAAATTTCATTTAAAGAGAAACCAAGCTCTTGAATATGTTTAATAAAACCTACTCGCCTAACATCATTATCTGAGTATACCCGATAACCAGCATTTGTTCGAGAAGGTTCCTTTAATAATGATTTTTGTTCGTAATATCTAATTGTCTCTTTATTCACTCCACATTTTTCTGCAAATGCACTAATACGATAACTCACATATTTCACCTCCTATAAAAATAATAAACCGTGTATCTAGATACACAGTCAAGTATATTATTAAATTTTTTTTAAAGTATCCTACCAATTAGTTTAAGTACATTTATAAAAATAATATATGTAATTTTTGATAAATTCAGTATACAATTAACTGTTTGATTAAGTAAGTCCTTTATAAGGAACATCCGTTTAAATCAAAATCCAAATGGGGAAAATTACTCAAATATTTTATAAATATCACGTCTTTTTTACAATGGAGCGAGTAAAAAGTTGGGCATAAATTGAACATCAGACTTGATAGATATCATGTAACATGGAAAAAAGTAAAATACCCCTTTTTCATCGATTAATGAATTTTAAAATTGCCAGTATGAACTAATCACACTGGCAGCTTAATAATTCTTTTTTACATGTCTAACGCTATATTATGGACCATACTCTATTCTACCTTCACCTGTCCCATCATGCCGTTGTCTTCATGTTCAAGAATATGACAATGGAACATATACACGCCTTTTTGCTTGAATTGTATAGCTATTTTAACTGTTTCATCTGGTTCAATAGAAATACTGTCTTTCCATCCCCGCTCATTTTCTGGTGGTTCTTCTCCATTTCGAGAAAGTATTTTAAATTGAGCTCCGTGAATGTGAAATGGATGAATCATTCCGCCCATCATGTCAGGTTTATTGTAAATTTCCCACACTTCAGTGACCCCTTGATCTTGTGTGAAATCAATTCTTTCCGGATCAAATTTCTTTCCATTTATCGTTACCATATCCATCATTCCAAAGAGTTCCACGTTTTTTGTTACTGGTAAGCTCATCTCTTCTTCTGTAATTGAAATATCATTCATCTCTTCTGGAATACTGCTATCCTCTCCACTTTGACCAGAAACTTCAAATGGTAAAAGGATCGAACCATCCTCCTCATTTATTAACGCCAACCCATCTTCAGAGTTAAGCTGCGAAAAATCAATAATTATTTCCGCCCGTTCTGATGGGGTCAGTGTAATTTCATCTAGTGTCACTGGTTTATTCAGGAAACCTCCATCCGTTGCAACTTGCACAAAGGAATCCCCTGTATTCAATTTAAAAGTGTAATTCCTCGCATTGGACCCATTTAAGAGACGAAGACGAACCTTTTCTTTCCCTACGGTCAACTTCGGATTTAACGTCCCGTTTACCAATGACGTATCACCGATTGTTCCATCATCATTCATAGCAGCACTGTAATTCAATTGTTTCTGATCATCAAATGTTTTATCTTGGAAAATCAAGGGAATATCATTCTTTCCATACTCATTTGGCAATCCAAGACTCTTAGAGTTGTCATCTTCTATATAAATCAATCCTGCAAGTCCATTGTAAACCTGTTCAGAGGTTTTCCCTTCTGGATGGGGATGGAACCATAACGTCGAGGCTTCTTGTGTCACTTCAAATTCGATCAGCTCTTCTTCTCCTGGCTTTAATGAATTATGTGGCCCACCGTCTTCTTCACCTGATACTTCCAGCCCGTGCCAATGAAAAGTTGTCTCCTCATCTAACTCATTTATCGTTCTAATTTTCACCGTATCGCCTTCTTCAAATTGAAGCACTGGTCCTAAAAATGACCCATTGTATCCATATGTTTTCGTATTAGTACCATCGAATATTTCAGTCTCTCCTTCTTGTGCTCGAACAGTGTATACAACTTCTTCTTCATTATCGCTTTCAAGCAAAGGAGGTATTTTCAATTCATTTTCCCCTGTTGAACCATTTAAACTTACCACCTCATCATGACTCATATGACCATTCTCAATTGCATCATCATCCATAGATGAATGATCCATTCCTTCTTCCATGGAATCAGACTCTTGTTCCATATCTGAGTTTTCTTCAGGTGGTGATTCAACATTCCCTGCACAAGCCGATAAGACAAGTATTGTCAATAAAAAAATTAAACTTATTAATAATGATTTTCTTTTCATATACCATAACTCCCATTAAGAAAATTTTACATATTAATCCATCTTTAAAGGCTAACATTCAATAACACTTGACTATTAGCCAATTTACTTGATTCAAGAATTATATTTGATTATTGTTTCATCACTTAAATTACGATTATAGATGTTAACTTTTCTCCTTTCATTAGATACTTGATACCAATTTATGTTAATGATTCATTATCCTTATGACGTAACTATATTTTAAAACTATCGAGAATTTATCAAGAAAAAGTTAATGTTTGATGAATTACATAATTAAATATAATCATAAAATATCTAAATGGAGAATCATTTACAGTTTTAAACCCTTCACCTTAATGATAAATCTTTAATCATATATGGGGACTACAAATATTATGCAAAACATAGATGTACATTTCTTTATCTATTCCGGAAATCAACTAGAACGTTAAAAGTTATTAACAATCAACCTTTTTCCATAAAGGCGTTAATATACTTTGTGGATCAGAAGTGATTCGTCGATTGTATTTTACTCATTTACATTATCCATTAAAACGAAATCAGCTATTGCAGCGGTCACCTTTACCCAAGTCAGCTTTTTCTCACATTACTTTAATCTTTCAACTAGAAAAAACTGATTTTCACCTAACGGAAAACCAGCTTTTTCATTTTTATATTTAGACACTAAATTCATAACCTTAATCTTAAACAACTTCTTTCAAATTTTACAATGAAACTTTTGAACCTTTACATCTAAAGTTTTTCTTTACAGATTGAGCTTTTTTCCGAGTATAATAATAGCATTATACTATTAACACTTAACCTATATTTCATTTTCATACTAAATTTTAATCAATCTTCAACAATTGGGCATTAATTGCACAAATAATTGTACTTAATGACATGACAGCAGCACCAATAGCTGGTGTAATAACGATACCGACATTATATAATACACCTGCTGCTAGTGGGATGGCTATCACGTTGTAACCTGCTGCCCATCCTAAGTTTTGTATCATTTTTCTATAACTAGCTTTCGATAACTTCAAAATATTTAAGATATCAACAGGATCACTATTTACTAAAACAACATCCGCTGTCTCAATTGCAACGTCTGTACCAGCACCAATCGCAATACCCAAATCAGCTTCAGCTAAGGCAGGCGCATCATTGATTCCGTCACCAATCATGGCAACCTTTTTGCCACCTTCCTTCAGTTTTTTCACATTATCCGATTTATCATGTGGTAGAACCTCTGAAATAACTTTTGATAGTCCAAGTTTTTCACCTACATAATTTGCAACACGATTATTATCACCTGTCATCATAACTGTTTCAATGCCACTATCTTTTAATTGCTTGATAACTTCATAAGAGGATTCACGAATGATATCCGCTAAAGCAATCATTCCTTGCAATACATTGTCTCTTAATACAAAAACAACTGTTTTCCCTTGTTGGGCTAGCTTTTCATACGTTTCTTCATCGAAATCTATATTATTCGCTTTCATCGCTCCAGGGCTAATGACTGCGATTTCAGTTCCTTTCACATCAGCAGTTAATCCTTTACCAGTTAAATTTCTATAATTCGTTACCTCATATAGCTCTAAATTACGATTTTTTCCTTCCTTCACAATTCCTTTTGCAATTGGATGATCGGATTGGGTCTCAACTGAATAAGCTAACTTCACTAATTCATCTTTACTTACATTGTTACTTGGATGAATATCAGTAACCCCGAAGTTTCCCTCAGTAAGGGTGCCTGTCTTATCGAATACAACCCGATCTAGCTTTCGAGCATTTTCAAATGGGGTACGATTACGAATCAACAAACCATTCTTAGCAGCAATAGACGTTGATCTTGAAGTAACTAAAGGCATAGCCAGACCAAGTGCATGCGGGCAAGCTATAATCAGAACGGTAACCATTCTTTCTAGCGCAAATTCAAAATCCCCTGTCGTACTCCAGTAAGCAATCGTGATGATTCCAGCAACCACCGCCACATAAAATAGCCATTTTGCTGCAATATTAGCAAACCCCTGTGCTTTTGATTTGGTATTTTCCGCCTCGCTTACTAATTGAATAACTTGAGATAAATACGTGTCATTTCCAATTTTATTTACCTTAATTTTTAATACACCTTCACCATTAACGGCCCCACCTATTGCTTTCATTCCAGGTCCTTTTTCCACAGGAACGGATTCACCTGTTAACATAGATTCGTCGACGGTAGATTCTCCTTCAAAAATTTCCCCATCAATGGGTATTTTTTCTCCTGATTTAACTAGAATCTCATCTCCAGGGTGTAATTCTTCAACAGACACTTCTACAATATTTCCGGACGCGTCAATTTTATGTGCCTCTTTTGGCATTAGTTTAATTAATTCTTCGAGTGCTTTTGAAGCACCCATTATGGACCTCATTTCTACCCAGTGACCTAACAACATAATGACAATTAACGTAGCTACCTCAAAATAAAAGTCACTGCCATCAATCAAGAAGGCTGTTAAGGTGCTATAAATATAGGCTGTTACAATGGCAAGTGAAATTAACAACATCATCCCTGGTGTTTTTGTTTTTATTTCATCCCATGCACCAAGTAAAAACGGTTTTCCACCATAGAAAAACACTATGGTAGAAAGTAAGAAAAGTACTATCGTGTTACCCGTAAAGTTTACTTCATAGTTGAATAACATTTGGATCATCGGTGACAGATAAGTAATCGGTATCGCTAACACTAAAGATACCCAGAAACGCTTTTTAAAATCATCTATCATATGCTCATGATGACCGGCATGTCCTCCTCCATGTCCGTGTCCCGAATGGTCATGACCATTATGATTATGATGCTCACGGTGATCATGGCTATGGTGTTCATGATCATGATGCTCGTGGTTATGATGTTCGTGATTATGGTGCTTGTGCCCATCGTGTTCACTATGGCTTTGGTTATTCTTCTTACTATCGTGATTTGCCATGCTATCAATCCTCCTAGTGAATAATTATGTTAAGATCATTTTCTATATAGTGTGCAATAGGTAATTTTCTTATTACTAAGACATCATACAAATTCCCCTGTCAAGGGTTATTAACCCACTTATATCCTACACCCCACACAGTTTTAAAATAGTCATCTATTGGAAATCCTGTTTGACGGATTTTCTCTCTCATATTCCGCACGTGTGAATCAACTGTTCTTCCCCCTGTTTCAGAATCAAACCCCCAAATCAAATCAATCAAATGTTCCCTAGCAAATACTTGATTCGGATTCTTCATAAAGTGTCCAATCATAATAAATTCTTTAGGCGTTACCTTGATTGGGTTAGTTTTATAGGATAATTCAAACTGATCCCTATTCCAAATTAAACCATTCACCTCAATATAACTCTTTGGTTCTCTTCTACGTAATATAGCTGACATCCTAGCCAATAATTCTTCTTCGTTAAATGGCTTTGTGATATAATCGTCTGCACCTAACCGCAATCCTTTTACAATATCCTCATGTTGGTCACGGGCAGTTAACATTATAATTGGTACATCAGAAATGCCTCTAATTTCTTGGCATAATTCCCATCCATCCATCTCAGGCATCATAATATCTAGTAAAACAATGTCAAATGTTTCTTGATTTATATAGGACAATGCTTCAGTAGCACCTAATGCTTCTTTACAAACATATTTATGAGGTTGTAAATACAACGCAATTAAATCTAACATTCGCTTCTCATCATCAACGATAAGAACTTTATTCATTTCTTTTCCCCCTTGCCAACTTGATAATGATACTTGTGCCCAGTCCTATTTCGCTTTTTGCTTCAATACTACCACCATGGGATTCAATAATTTCTTTTGAAATAGCTAGACCTAGCCCAGTTCCTCCACTTTGTCTTGAACGTGATTTTTCCACACGGTATAACCGGTCAAATATATATGGAAGATCTTGTGCAGGAATTCCTTCTCCATCATCTGTAGTTGTAATAATGATATACTGATCAGTCTGCTTTACCTCTATTAAGATTTTTGAACCTTCCTTAGAATGCTTTTTCGCATTATCTAGGATATTTATTAACACTTGTTGAAAACGTTCTGGATCAATATAAGCTTTTATTTCATCAAGGCAATTCACATGAAGTAATATTTTTTTCTCAGCTAACGCTGGTCGAATACGTTCAATTATTCTTTGAATAAGCTCACATAAATTCACTCGTTCGCGTCTAATCCGAAAATTATTTTGATCTATTTTAGCTAATTCAAATAAGTTCTTAATTAATACCGTTAATTGCTCTGTTTCTTCTCGAATTATTTCAACATATTCTTTAACTTGTTCTTCAGACGTACCTTGACGATTAATGATATCTGCATATCCTTTGATATATGTTAATGGCGTCCGCAGCTCATGTGACACACTGGCCAGGAACTCATTTCTAGCCTGTTTTAGTTCTTTCAACTCCTGTGATAGCTTGGTGATGGAATTAGCTAATTCACCTAATTCATCTTTCCTTTTTGTATGTAGTGCTATATTGTGTCTTCCCTTACTTAATTGTTCTGTCTCTTCTTTCATTTTAATTAACGGTTGTGTAATAAATCGAGACAAAATAAATATAGTCATAATTGTTAACAACACAGTGATAAAGCTAATTATCAAAAACTGATTGCTAAGCTGATCAACTGTTCTTTTTACATAACTTGTATCGGCAAACATAAACACATGCCCCTTATGTTCCCCGCTTATTGTAATCGGACTATCTGTCACGATATAATTTCCTTCACTCCACCTATCTTCAACTATTTTACCTTCTGTAGGTATTTCTTCATCATTAGTATGTTCTACCACATTAATCATTTCTTGTTTTACAGGGTCAGATGAAATAATAATCTCACCTTTCTCATTTGTAATGATAACGATAAATTCAGACGCTGATTCCATAATACCGACATGTTCTAATGTAGGTTGATCGAAATGATCTTCTAAAACGTCACGATGTGTGTTCCCGCGTGCCAGCAGACTATTCATAACTTCATCAATACGATCATTTACTAGGTTCGTATATAAAATAAAAAACAAAAAAGATTCAATAACCAGAATAAATACAAAAAACAGTAATCCAATTTTAAAAGATAATTTATTAAACATACTACACCTCTATAACCAATAAGTAAGTGTATCCAACACACCAAGAATTAAAAGTAACAAACCAGCAATCTTTTGGGTGACAGCTCCTATTTTTCTACTTCTTTTTAATATGGCACCACTTGCACCAAAATACCAAATTAAAAATATAACAATCAATAGCGGAAGAGAAGTGCCAATTCCAAACACAGCTGGAAGGACTGCACCATACGAAGTTATCAATACAATTGGCATTAATGTTAAAAGAAAGAGCACAAACATGGTTGGGCAAAAAGCTAATGTAAAACTTACTCCCATTAAAAAGCTGCCTAAATAACTATCTTTAAGTACCTTTGTGGGAAAATGAAAAATACGCCATGTTTTCTTCCATTGAAATATCCCAATCATAAATAACCCTACTATAATTAGCATTGGACCTATTGCTTTACGTATAATGGGTAGAATTTGTGAAAGCGTGCTATATACCTCTCTACCTAACAACCAAACAATAATCCCTAGTATAGAATAAACTACGACCTTCCCTAAGACAAATAACAATACATGCAACCATGGAACTTTATCAACTAATGATTTATTACCATAAATCGTAATTGCACTGAGGTTACTTGTAAGCTGACAAGGTGCAAGAGCTCCAATCACCCCAAGAAAAAAGGCAAATAATAATGGTAAATGTTCTAAACCATTAGCGAGATCTATTATTGGTTCCATTAATGTGTTACTTATCTGGTTAAATAGTTCAAACATATATATTCAACTCACTATATAATAATTTTATCACTTGACCTTGGTAATAATTAAATGATTTTTTCTTTAACTTCTTGATATATGTGTCGCTCCGAAAAAATGAGAATGAGGCTATCTTGATAATATACCGTTGCAAAGACATGTTTAAGAAAAAGTATATTTGTTAGGATGGTAAAGCTAACTATCTACATCACCTTCACTTATACTACTGTTCACTTTCAAATCATTACTCTTTTTTTCCTTTATTATTGATTTTAGTCGTTCATATTCCAACTCGTTAATTTCACCTTTAGCTAAGCGTTCTTTAATTATTTGTAATGGTGTTCTCTTTTTATCTCCTTTAATAAAACTTGCTATTAAAAAAATACCAAAACTAATTAATCCTATCCAGAAAATAATCATTAGAATCACTGTCCAAAATGATCCATACCCATTCATCATATGCAATTTACATCACCTTCTCATTTGGTCTATTATCATTTATTATAGCTTTTATTTATCAAGAAAATATGCAGGCCTGCCAAGAAAAATGAATTCCCCTGTTTTACAAAGCTGAATCTTTACTTTATATCAGATAAATATTAAATAATCTTTAGAACTTTAGACAATCTGCACATAAACTGCAAAATAATAGGGTACTGTAACAATGAATTCAAAATAATGAAAGGAGCAACATTAAATGGCAATTAAAAAAATTATAATAGGGTTAGTATCTTTATTTACAATCTCCGTACTATCCGCATGTGCGGGAGAAACGGAAACGGAAGATACAAATAATGAAAATAACACGGAACAAAACTCCGAGGAAAGTACACAGGACGATATGGAAGGCATGGACCATTCCGAAATGCATATGTCTGGCTCTGGAGATGTACCCGAAGGTTTAAAGGAAGCAAACAATCCAACTTATGAAGTTGGCAGTCAAGCTATAATTGAATCGGATCACATGGAAGGTATGAAAGGTGCTGAGGCAACAATAGTAGGAGCCTACGATACCACAGTTTATACAGTTTCTTATATACCCACAACAGGTGGTGAGAAAATAACCAATCATAAGTGGGTCATTCATGAAGAATTAGAAGACCCTAGTGAAACACCGTTAGAATCTGGTGATGAAGCTATTATAAATGCTGATCATATGGAAGGCATGAATGGGGCAACAGCTGAAATTGATTCAGCAGAAGAAACCACGGTATATATGGTAGATTTTGTTTTAACTACAAATGGAGAAGAAGTCACAAACCACAAATGGGTAACAGAAAGTGAATTATCCTCAGTAGAATGAAATTAGAATTAACTAGCATATAATTTCTAACTCACCTTTTTGTAAACAATACAATCCCATTTAAAAATATATTCAAGAGGAGGAAGATGTCCCCTCCTTTTGAAGGGTTATAAGCAAATTACAGAAGAAATCTTCTATAAAAGATATCTTCTGTAATTTTTTGTCTTCTTTTATTGAATACGATAAAAGGATTTGATATTTGACAAGAAAATTATTTCTATAATTTTTTATTCTGCAAAGAATCTGCATAACTTCCCATTACTATTAAAAAAATATATTCAAATGGAGTGTTAAATTTATGTACGATTCATGTCCTATAAATGAAAAAAATCCCCAAATAAATCCAACTGGATTACATTGTATGATAACCAGTAGTTATTCTGTTACTATTCCAAAACCCATTAGAGATATTTTAAACTTAAGCCCTGGAGATGAGGTGATAATTAGTTCAAAACATAAATCTAATGAATTAATAGTGCAAAAATTTAGTGGAAATTCAATAGAAAATATAATGATATTAAATGAAAGAGGCTCATTTAGAGTACCAAAAGAATTTATTAAATTTCTCAATTTGGAAATAGGCGACATTTTTAGCCTATACCTTAATAGAGAGAAGCAAATCGTTTTGTTGAGAAAACAATCATGAGATAGGCAATTCAATCGTCAAGCTAAAGACAGTTGTTTTCAAAACGTTTCCTTCTTCTATCAATTTTTTAGAACTTTACGAGGTACACGAAAGAGGCTTCATAAAAATAAAATACTGTCGATTATTGTTATAATCTTTATACAATACTGTAACATATGATCACATTTTGTAATCTTTATGTAATTTTTTTATGATTTCTATTGTGATATGCACATGCTAAAATCTATTTAAGAGCGAAAAATCTATTACATAGAATTTCAAACTTAACTACAAAATAACTAGAATTTCTAACATTAAAAGGAGGAACACTTATGGCAACACCCAATCTTAGAGTGAAAAAATATGTACTTTCAAGTGCACTTGCTACTTCTATAGCATTAACTCCATTTTTAGGAGATAGTGTGTTTGCAAGCGCTGGCGAAGGCTCTTCTAAAGGCGATATTTCTATTGAAGAAAGCAACTTATCCAATTTTCAAGTAGAGCAGCAACCACCAACTACAACTGAAATTGTAAACACATCTATACTCCAACAAGGCAGTGTAGGATCTGAGGTAGAACATGTACAAAATACTCTACAATCACTTGGTTACTATTCTTATCAAGTAGATGGGGTTTTTGGTGATATTACTGCACAAGCAGTGAGAGATTTCCAAGCGGATCAAGGTTTGCAAGTAGATGGTATTATTGGGTCAAATACAAAGAATGCATTAGCATTACCTGCTGATACACCTTCTTTACCTCAAGACACCATATCTGAGACTAATGATGAGGAACTTGCCCTTGAAGAGACTGGAAATTCCAATGAATTAACTAACACAAATGTATCTAGTGAATCAAGCGAATCGGCAGCTATTTCCCCTAGTCATGATAATATTGTTGCTGCAGCAGAGAGTGTTCTCGGAACACCTTATGTATGGGGTGGAACTACTGCTTCCGGATTAGATAGTAGCGGTTTTATTCAATATGTATTTAATCAAGTAGGCATTGATGTTGCTCGTACACACCGTGATAATTGGGTAAATACTGGTGTACGTGTTAACTCTCCTAGTGTGGGGGATGTTGTATTCTTTGAAGGTACTTATGACGTACAAGGTGCGTCCCATAGCGGTATCTATATTGGAAACAATCAAATGATTCATTCCGGAGATAATGGGGTTGTCGTAGCAGATATTAGCATTGATTACTGGCAAAGTCACTATATTGGTGCAAAATCTTATAGATAATAAAAAACGATTGAAACAAAAAATGAGCCATCATAATTTGATGGCTTTTATAATACTCTCACACTTTTGTCAATTTTCTATTTTTATTTGCTTCTCTATACAAATAATACTATTCATGATAGCTCTCTGCTCTTGTTCTAATAAGTTAATTATTTTTATTAATTCAGGAATAGCATGATCTACCGTATACAGGTCATCTGCCATCAAACAGTAAGTGACCTTAACCAATTTTTCTTCCATTTCCGCAAAATACAATTTCCGATTCAATTCATGTGTTAATAAGCGGCCTTTTTCATTATCTTTAACCATCTAATTCCTCCTTCAATTAACCTATTTCCTAGCACATACACATAATTTTATTTAATTATATCGTGCCTTAAAACGGAAAGTCAGCATAAAAAAGGAATTTAAAACAAGTATTCGTTTAACTGCATAAGGCAGACCTATAAATAAAAAACAATGAATCCATGTGGGTTTCCTATTATTAGAATCATCTTTTTTATCTAGTTATAACGAAGAATAATAAAAAATGATTATTTTCACTCTATAATCAACCAGTTCCTATCTTTCTCCAAGGTCAATTCATACTGTGAAAATTGCACTGCCTTTATTGTCTAATCTAAATATCTCACTGTTACCCAGGCCTTTATTTGGTTCTCTTTATACAGGGTTGATTAACTCAGAAAAAGCATATTCTTGATCAATTAAGGGCAAAGCATTATCTTTTACATAATAGGCAAGTTCACTAGATAACATATATTTTTTATGAAACGATTCCTCTTTATTCTACAATCATCTAGTTTTCACCTTTCAATATGAAATAAACATATACATATACTATTCTCCTGTTTCAGCAAAACGTTTGATTCTTTTCCCTATTTCATCACGAACCCGTTGAAATACAATCCATTTTTCTTCTTCATTCCCTTGAGCTTTGGCTGGATCATCAAAACCCCAATGGTCACGTTTCACTTGTGGCGGTGTCATTGGACATTTATCCGCAGCGTCTCCGCATAAAGTGACTACAAAGTCCGCATTGTTTAAGATTTCCGGGTCGATAATATCAGATGTTTGGTTCGAAATATCAATATTGACCTCTTGCATTGCCTTTACTGCATTGGGATTTAAACCATGTGCCTCAATACCTGCACTTTTCACTTCCCAAGCATCTCCAAGATATTTTTTCGCCCAGCCTTCAGCCATTTGGCTTCTGCAAGAGTTTCCAGTGCATAAGAAATAAATTGTTTTTTTAGACATAATCATTCTCCTTGTTAAAATAGAATCAGTGTTAAATATAGTCCTACTAATGTAATCAATAAGATAGGAAGGGTTAAAATAATACCTGTTTTAAAATAAGTTCCCCATGAAATCTTAACGCCTTTTTGTGATAATACATACAGCCATACTAATGTTGCCAGAGAACCAATCGGTGTGATTTTGGGACCTAAATCTGATCCAACTACATTCGCATAAATAAGTGCTTCACGTAACACACCAGATGTATTTGTTTCCGCAATGGCTAATGCATTAATCATTACGGTAGGCATGTTATTCATAATGGAGGATAGGAATGCTGCAATAAATCCCATGGCAACCGTTCCAACAAATAAACCTTGGTCAGCTACGGTTTGAATCATACTTGCAAGTGCCGATGTAAGCCCTGCATTCCCTAATCCATAGACCACCACGTACATTCCAATGGAGAAGAATACAATATTCCATGGTGCCCCTTTAATTACTTCTTTTGTATTAACAGCGGTACTGCGTCTTGCCATCAAAATAAAGAAAATCGCAATGACCCCAGCAATAATAGAAACAGGTACATTAACAAATTCACTCGTAAAGTACCCAATTACTAATATACCAAGTATAAGCCATGATAGGCGAAACATTTTTAAGTCCCTGATCGCCTCATTTGGTGTTCTTAATTTTGATACATCATAATCTCTAGGTATGTTTTTTCTAAAATAAATTAATAATACCGAAATCGTTGCGATTAAAGAGAATAAATTTGGAATAATCATTCTTGAAGCATATTCGACAAAACCGATACCAAAGAAATCGGCTGAAACGATGTTAACTAAATTACTAACAATAAACGGTAAAGATGTCGTATCAGCGATAAACCCACTTGCCATGATAAATGGAAAAATCATTTTTTCTTTGAAATTCAAATGACGTACCATCGCAAGTACAATCGGTGTTAGAATGAGTGCTGCACCATCATTCGCAAATAAAGCTGCGACAATTGCACCCAAAATGCTAATATATACAAACATCTTTATTCCATGCCCTTTTGCTATCCGTGCCATATGTAATGCTGCCCATTCAAATAATCCAATTTCATCTAATACTAATGAAATAAGAATAATGGCGACAAATGATAATGTTGCATTCCAAGTGATGCCAATAACTTCAAGTACATCACTAAATCCCACTACTCCTACGAGTAAAGCAATAATAGCTCCTCCCATGGCAGACCATCCAATATTTAAATTCTTTGGCTGCCAAATGACTAGGACTAGGGTTAAAACAAATATTATAATGGCGAGTATAAGTGTTGCTGACAAAATAAGACCTCCAAACCTAACAACAAGAAATTCGTGTGCCTTTCTCTTCCAGTTCTTTTAATTTATCATCTTGATCGGGTAATTGATTCAAAATCGGTTTGATAAATGAATAATACTCACTCTTACTATTAACCGTATAAAATATCCATTGTCCTTTTCTTTCTTCCTTCACTAACCCCAAATCTTTCAGTTTGCGTAAATGTTGGCTAATGGATGGTTGACTGGACTGAAATATTTCAACGAACTCACAAACACAACAAGTTTGTTCATTAATTAATTTCAGCATAGTCAGCCTTGTTTTATCGCCAAGTAATTTTAAAATACCAGCAGCTTTCTCCAATTCAATTGTAGTTTGCAGCATTTAAATCCCCCTTTTTATGAAATAATAATATAAGTATATAACTATACACTTATATATTCAAATAAAAAAATTTAGTGCAATCTTATTTCCTATTCTTTTAATTCCTCATAGGCTTCCATAAAATGTTGAAAAGAAATGTTTCCAAACGTATTTTCATCATTGCGAAATAGACGATCAAACGTGATTTCCTTTGCCTTCTCTAAAGTACATTGTCTGCTGTTCATAAGCAAAGAAAAATATGCCATAAAGTATTCTTTGCTTAAATCTCCGCCTTTATTAATAATCATTCAGACCACCTCCAAAAAGGGAGGGAAAGTAAATGATACTTTCCCTTTGTTTTTTATTTCAGCAACACGAATTGGCAGCATTTAAATTCGTACTACATACACCAGTTTCAGGTAATTCCAGTTCGACTTTCTCAGAGGCTTCATAATCCCCCGATAAATAAGCTACAATGGATCGAACCTGTTCATGTCCAGTTGCCATTAGGAATGTTGGTGCCCGACCATAACTTTTTGCTCCCACGATATAAAAATCCTTTTCAGGTTGTCGCAATTCTTTTTCTCCATGCGGGCGTACTGTTCCGCAACTGTGTATATTTGGATCAATTAAAGGTGCAAGGTCTTTAACACTTTCTGTTGCTGTATCAATACGGGTTCTCAGCTCACTTGAATTGGAGAAGTCTGGACGATTGCCAGTATTAACAACCATCTCATCTATATCTGAAATCGTTGTTAACTCTCCTTTCGATTCTCCTATAAGCTCTATTTTGCCTTCTTTTTCATGTATACGTTGAATTCTAAAAGGAGTAATTACTTCAAATGTATTTGCATCTACTAAATTGTGTATATGACTTCCTAATGCTCCTCTTGCCTCAAGTGCATCCAGTTCTTCTCCTCCAAATGCATCTTTTACGCTGTTTTTCCTTAAAATCCATATAATTTCCGTTGCAGGATGTTCTTCTTTTAATTTTGCTAATTCCAATAACGAATTAATAGCAGAATGACCACTTCCGACAACAGCAACACGTTTGTTTAGATAACGGTCCTTATCTTTACCAAGAATATCTGGAATGCCATAGAAAATTTGATTTTTTATATCTTTCTCTTCTTTTAACCATATTCCATTTGAATTTGCAGGATTAGGGTTTCCCCAAGTTCCGGTCGCATCTATGACTGCTCTTGCTTCAAATTGTACCAGTTCGTTACCTTGTTCTGCATAAATCACAAAAGGTTGTTGATCTCGATTAGCTGTTTTCATTTTATCTGTATTTTTGCGGCTAATGGAAATAACCTTAGTATTCATAAACAAAGAATTTTTGATTTCTGGTGTATTCGATAACGGTTTTAAGTATTGGTCAACTAACTCTTTACCAGTAGGTAATTCATTTTGATTCGGTACATTCCAATCTTGTTTTTTAAGAAGCTTCAATGCCGTCTTATCAATATTATATTTCCAAGGTGAAAAGACTTGGACATGCCCCCATGTTAAAATATTCTCTCCCACTTTAGAGCCGGATTCTAATAAAATAAAAGGTTGGTCGTAACTAACTAAATGGGCTGTCGCGGCAAGACCTACTGGTCCAGCACCAATGACTGCAATAGGTAAATGTTTGTTATATTGATGATTGCTTACTTGTTGTAGTTCTTCTTGCGGTTGACAACAATTTGTTTTAATTTCTATAGGTTTCACGTTCATCATCCTCCTAAATTTTCACTAATTATTTCTCCATTGTTATCCTATCTTCTTTATAAATTCTGTTTTATATGCTTTATTACGAACTTACTATCAGAGCCTCCCCCTCTTAATGTCGCAGAAGAAAAAGATCGTTGCCCTTCAAGTCCAACATAATAAAGTCCGGGAGTATTTTGACTGATACCAGCTTTCTGTAGTGGTCTTCCCTCCACATCAAATTTTTCTATTGTCTTTAGATATCCAAAATCAGAACGATATCCTGTAGCGAAAATCACAGTGTCTACAGGCTCTTGGTTGCCTTCTGACCAGACAACACCATCAGAATAGAAACGTTCGAACATCTTTTTTTGATTAGGGTTACCAACTTCTAACTTTTCTTTGTATCCAGCCAAATCAACTGTTGAGCTAGGAATTGGAACTGCTTTTCCGAACCTCCAGAAAGGAAACTTATCAAAGCCGATTGCCTTCACCCAATAGTGTAAATCTATTCCTAATATTTTTTGTTTTACTAACTGCACAGACTTACGAACTGCAAGTGTAGTGTTACTCACTTCTGATAATTCCATAGCAATCTGAACAGCTGAGTTTCCACTTCCAACAACGATTACTCTTTGACCAATATACTGATCAGGCTTTTGATAGGAAGAAGAATGAAGATAATTGCCACGAAAAGTATTCATGCCATTCATTTGTGGTAAATAAGGATTATGAAAAGAACCGGTAGCATTAATAATCGTTTTTGCTTTATAGGATTTTCCGTCAGAAGTTTCAATAGAAAATCCTTTTTGGTTACGACTGACCTCATAAACCCGTTGATTAGTTAAGATGGGCAATTTAAAACGTTTGGTGTAGGTGTTCAAGTAACTTATAACATCTTTTTTGGTTGGATAACCTCGCTTGTCATTTTTCATTCTCATGCCTGGTAAAGAAGATAAACGTGCAGGAGAAAAGAGCTTTAAACTATCATAATAATAAGACCATGAACCAGTTGCTTGCGTATTTGCCTCAAGTATTAAATAATTCAATCCGTATTTTGTTAAGTAATACCCCGACGCAAGGCCAGCCTGTCCTCCACCAATGATGATAGAGTCATAAATCATTTTGTTCCTCCTTTTATTTGCAAAATGCAAGCATTATTTTTTTATAAATTTATCTATCTTGGAGCAGGAGCACAGCAAGAACCAATTTTACCCATTGTATTATTAAGTAGCTGAATAGAGCGAAGCACCGTTTCTTTTTCAAAATCAGTCATATGGGCAAATATTTCTTCTAAATAAGTATTTATCTGTTCGTCAATGATTTCAGCTATATTCGTTCCTTCCGCCGTTAACTCAAGCGTATGAATACGGCGATCATTTAGACTTGGTGTCTTATTAACTAAATTCATTTTTATTAAAGATTGAACCTGACGACTAAAAGTAGTAATATCCGTCCCTAAGGCTTCTGCAACTTCTTGGACAGACGGAGCGAGTTGACGATTGATTTCATAAAGAATATGGCTTTGAATTAATGAGATATCAAGTCCATCTGCTGAACAACAATTTTTATTCAAAAGACCAAATCGACGTGTTATCATTTGAAAAAGGTCACGAGTATTTTCCATATTTAAATCACCTCTTTTATTTGTTATACAATATTTATTTGCAAAATGCAAGTAAATTTTATTAATTGAACTTTAATAGGTTAAAGTTTAACATAATCAAGTTGCCATAGCATGTAAAATGTAATTTGTAAAACCATGATCTTCGATTGTATAACCTTCTGCGGTAATATGTGCATTGACTAATTTTATTTCTCGTTCGGCTTTTAAAAATTGTTCTTCAACTTCTTACTTCAATATCATCCGCTCGCTAAATATCCCAATAAAGGTTATAGCGTCGAAAAAATGTTTTCATATGTAAGTTAATGCAACTTTGTTCATCTGACCTTCTCCTGCAATTCCATAGTTCCAAAGTTTTTTTCCATGTTCGGAATCACATATTTTAATTACATCTAGATTACCTCTTTTCTTCATAATTTTATTTTTCATTTAATAGAGCTACAAAAAAACTAGAACAAGGAGAGGACGAGAATGAGAAACGTTCATTGTAAATCACTCCTATTATTTTTTAGCTAACATCAAAAAAGCCATCTGTCGGTTAATACCGATCAAATGACGTTTTAAGTGTATTTATTGGTTTTGTAATAAAGGTTTATAATTCTATAAAAACATGTAGTCTGTTTTGATTACTATTGTTTTTCCAATAATGAATTTCTATAATTAGTTGGCGAGACTCCCTGATGTCTTTTAAACTTTACAGAGAATTGAGTACTGTCACTATACCCAACTTCTAAGGCAATATCTGTTATTGATAATTCTTTAAAGAAAAATAACCTTTTGGCTTCTTCCATTCTTAGTTCGTGTATATAATTTAAGGGAGTTTTTCCCTTTATTTCTTTAAAACTACGTTGTATATAGTAGGGATTTTTATTCAAAATATTACCTAGCAATTTTAAAGTTATCTTTTCTTTATAGTGTTCTTGTATATATTTCAGTACATCTTTTGTGATTTCCTCTTTATATCCTAGCCAATCCATTTGATTTGACTTACATCTAGTACAAGGTCTGAATCCTTCGTTAATAGCTGAATTTAAATCTTTATAGATAATGACATGTTTTGGGTTAGGAGTTCTAGCTGTACAAGAAGGACGACACACTGTTTTGGTTGTCGATAAGGCATAATAAAACATACCATCATATTTTTCATCGTTATTTTTGATTGCTTTCCATTGTTCCTTGTTCAATTCAATCTCTCCTTCTAAATTCGGAGTCAATATCTATAATGCTATATTTTAAAAGTTCATGTACAGTTAAAACAAAAGGTCGGTTGTGCACATCTACCTCCATTATGTGAAGGAGATTATTATATGAATTTTATTGAAAAATTTCAATCCGTAGTGATTTTGATAGCTGTAGGAGTAGGACTATTTTTAGGACAGTATAGTATCTTTGAAAAGAATGCAGAAACTTTTATTCTTCCATTTTTATTATTCATGCTGTATGGGTTATTTTTAACTATTCCATTACAAAACCTTAAAGCTGCTTTAAAAAACGTAAAATTCTTAGGTACAAGTACTGTACTTAATTTTGTATGGACACCAATGTTAGCATGGGGATTAGGAGCAATTTTTTTATCTGATCATCCAGCTTTATGGCTCGGTTTTATTTTATTTCTTGTTACTCCATGTACAGATTGGTATTTAATCTTTACATCCATTGCGAGAGGGAATATGTCTCTTTCCACATCGGTATTACCAGTTAACTTAATTTTGCAAGTTATGTTGCTGCCGGCTTATTTATTCATTTTTGCAGGCACAATGGAGACAGTTGGGTTATCCACTATAATAGAAAGTATCATCTTTGTCTTATTTGTCCCATTTTTACTAGCCAATATAACACGTTATTTATTTAATAAGAAGAAGGCATTCTTAGAAAAGAAATTAATTCCATTTTTTTCCTTATCACAAATTGTATTTTTGTGTTTAGCTATTGTAGCAATGTTTGCCTCGCAAGGCTATTATTTAATAAATAATTTGGAAGTGATCTTTTTAATCCTTATTCCACTTTTACTATTTTTCATAATAAACTTTTTTGTTGCTCAAACGGTAGGAAAAGTATTTAAGTTTAGCTATGAAGATACAGTAAGTTTAAATATGACAACTATTGCAAGAAATTCACCTGTTGCTTTAGCAATAGTAGTAACAGCTTTCCCAGACCAACCACTAATTGCTCTTGCACTTATAATTGGTCCCTTAATAGAATTACCAGTATTGGCGATAGTATCTCAAAGTTTATTGAGAATTAGAAAACTAGTAAAGTAAATGTTCTTTAGTTTAATGTAAGAATAATCTCCTTTCGAGGTTCTATATTTTCTTATCTCATCTTTCTATTTATTAAATTGCATAAAAAGAGAGAACCGATAGCAAAGAAAGTTCACATTAAATCACTTGATTTCTCATTAGATAATCACACTTAAAACGTCATTTGAACGGTATTTACCGACAGATGACGTTTTAGGTGTGATTATAGATATATGTAATTTTCTTTACATCTATTCAAATCTATAGCTTTTACTGACCTTAAGTTACTGCCTATATATACATGTTATAATTAATAGCAAATTTAACTATAATGAAAGTTTCCTTAATTTGCTCATAATAATATCTCGATAGTTTTTGCTTTTACATTTCTTGCTGCTGAATTTTTTCAGCTATATATTTTGCATCATCACTAACACCATATAGAAGGGCTGAGCTTCTTTTACTCTGCCAGCTTAGCCCTATGAAATACAATCCAACTACATTAGTAACACCAAAACAGTGTAACGGTCTCCCGTGACTACTTAAAGCTCCTTCGATTTGTATCCATGAATAATCATTGCGATAACCAGTTGCCCATATCACATTTTGAACCTGTTTAGATATACCATTATTAAAGCATGCCTTACCTTCTTTAATTTCTATTAGCCTGCCTACGATTTCTACATTTTTTTTAACCGTTTTATAGTCATTTCCTATTAACGGCTCTCTTTCCCTTAATATTTTTCCTATAAAAGAATTTGGCTTTGCCCGACCAATTCGGAATTTTTCTAACCACCAAAAGAGACTTCTTCCAGCAATAACCTGAGGAACACTTTTCATTGGTTTACTTTGGGACAATGTAACCTGATGTGTTTTATTTAATTCCGCCGCAATTTGAACGCCTGTATTACCTGCACCTATGATTAAAACATTACCTTTAGGTATTTGGGAAGGGTTACGATATTTAGAAGCATGGATATCAAAACTTGCTGTACCATCATGAATGTTTGGAACAAAAGGATTGTAAAAAGCTCCAGTGGCAACAACTATTTGTTTAGCTTTATACGTTTTACTTTGAGTGATTACTGAGAACTTTTTCTCCCCATTTTTTGATAGTTTTATGACTTTTTCATTATGAACTATCGGCAAGTCATTCTTTATTCTAAATACGTTTAAGTAATCTGCCATTTCATTTTTATCTGGAAAGCCTTTTGGATCTCCTCGAACATGAAACCCATGTAATTGGCTGTAATTCCTAGGAGTAAATAAGCGTAATGAATCATAACGTTTTCGCCAAGAAATGCCCGTTTGCTCATTCTCATCAATAATTATAAAACTTACATTTTTCTGTTTTAGCGAATATCCCATAGCTAACCCTGCTTGCCCTCCACCAATTACAATAACTTCATATTCCATTGAATATCTCCCTATAAGAAATATTTTTATCTTCTAATTTGAGAAAATCGAAAATAATGCGCTGAAGGTGCCATTCTCCATCATAATATAAATCCCTAAACCTATGAAAACAATCGGGACAATCCAGCGTTCATATTTCTCAATTTTCTCTGAGATATATTTCATAGATGCCATTTGATAGCTGACATAACATAAGACCCCCACCATGATGAAAAAGACGAGACTGACAACTGCAATTTCAACTATATTTAATGTTGTAAAATACGGAATATAAATGGAAAAGTCATCAGCACTAGAAGCTAATACAATAAAGGTGACAGTTAGAAATAGTTGATTAAATCGTTCAGATGATAAAAGAGATAAAATGTTGCTCTCATCTGAATCTTCCTCACCCTTAAGCCATACTTTTATACCTAAATATATTGGTAATAGTCCAAGCAAGCCTATAACCCACTGTTGTGGAATAAAGTTTGCACCGAAAGCTGCCAACAAACTTATCAATATAATGATTGCTGTACCTAAATATTGCCCTACAATGATATGCTTTGTTTGCTTTTGTTTAACTGACTGCGTAAACAAAAGCATTAAAATAATTAAATAATCAATTCCTGTCGCTATATAAACTACAATAGCAGATAAGACTGTTGTACCCATTAGCATGCACCCGCTTAATTTTAAATATAATCTTGAAGGGCTCCCGATGTATAGAGAGCTCTGTTCATTTTATTCTTTTACCCTCATAAGCCTCAATCCATTTAAAGCAACTAAAAGGGTTGCTCCCATATCAGATAGAATGGCAATCCACAGAGTTAACCAACCCGGAATAACCAACAGTAAGGCCACTATTTTAATAGCAATAGCAAAGGTAATGTTCGCTTTGATGATATTTAGTGTTTTACGACTGAGTTTAACAGTAAACGGAAGCTTTCTTAAATCATCACCCATAAGAGCAACATCTGCCGTTTCAAGTGCTGTATCTGTACCAGCACCGCCCATTGCTATTCCAACTGAAGAAGCTGCTAATGCTGGGGCATCATTGACACCATCACCAACCATGGCTACATTACCATACTCCGCTCTCAATTGTTTAATATAGTCCAATTTATCCTGCGGCATTAATTCTGCTTGAATATCAGATACGCCTACGTGTGTACCGATTGCATCAGCAGTACCTTTATTATCACCAGTCAACATAATTGTCTTTTTGAGACCTAACTGATGTAACTTTTGAATCACATGTTTGCTGGTTTCACGTACTTCATCAGCAACTGCAATAACGGCAAGTATATTTTCTTCCGTTCCAATAATCATGGCCGTTTTCCCTTGATTTTGAAGATTTTTAACCTTATCTTCAAAATCTTGGCTAAAATCAGGAACAAATAATTCCTTGAAGAGTTTTGGGCTTCCTATATAATAGGTTGTTCCTTTTACAATTCCTTTTATACCCCGGCCTGTAATAGAAGAAAAGTCTGTTACACTTATATCTGAGTACGGGATATTTTCTTGCTCTGCTTTTTTCATAATTGCTGAAGCAAGAGGGTGTTGCGAACGGTATTCAAGCGCTGTAATGATGGAAAGCAGCTCTTTCTCTTCTACCTGTTTATTTAATAAGTTAAAATCTGTTACAACGGGAACGCCTTTCGTGAGTGTTCCTGTTTTATCAAATGCAATGGCTTTTAATCCGCCTATTTCTTCTAAGTAGACACCGCCTTTGACCAGAACACCTTTTTTTGCAGCATTGCCGATTGCTGAAACAATCGAAATGGGAGTCGAAATAACCAACGCACAAGGACATCCAACAACCAGCGTGGCTAGACCTAGGTACACCCAGTTCCCCCAACTTCCATCAAAGAATAAAGGCGGCACGATAGCTACTAATGCTGCAATAACCATAATGCTTGGCGTATAATATTTAGCAAATTTATCCACAAAAGCTTGAGACGGCGCACGTTCTCCTTGCGCTTCCTCCACTAAATGGATAATTTTTGATATCGTTGTGTCTTCAACAAGCTTTGTAATTTTGACCTCAAGCAGCCCTTCTTCATTAAGCGTTCCTGCAAATACTTCATCGTCAACGGCTTTTTCAACAGGAACCGATTCGCCTGTTATCGCTGCTTGGTTAATAGACGAATATCCATTTACAATGACACCATCCATAGCAATTTTTTGCCCTGGTTTAACAAGCATAATATCCCCAATTGCAATATCATTTACATGAATAGTTATTTCTTGTCCATTCCGTCTGACAATAGCTTCCTTTGGTGCAATATCCATTAATGAATGGATGGATTGCCTTGCTCTATCCATGGAAAACCGTTCCAGCGCTTCACTAATAGCAAAGAGTATAACGACAATGGCAACCTCCGCCCATTCCCCAATAATGACACCACCGATTACAGCAACTGTCATGAGGGTTCTCATGTCAAACTGGAATCGAATTAAGTTTTGCAAACCCACTCTAAACAGCGATAATCCGCCTACTAACATAGATGTGATAAATAACAATGCTGTAACGATATTTTCATTTCCGTTTACAAACATAGAAAGGAAACCGAAAGCCATAAATAAGGTCGAGTACAGTAATGTACTATGTTTTTTATAAAATGGAATTTTTTCCTCCTTATCAAGCTCTTCACTTTTTGGGTCTTTCCCTCCATATTCAGCAGTCACCTTAAGATTTTCAAAAGCTCCTGCTTTTTCTAGATCCTCTGTTGTTGCTTCCCCGTAAACGGAAATTTTAGAGGCTCCAAAGTTTACTTTGGCCTCTTGTACACCTTCTAATGCTTTTACGTTATCTTCAAAGGTTTGGGCACAGCTTGCACAACTAAACCCTTGCACACGATAAGTGCTCATTGTTTCTTTCGGTAATGATTCAGACATTTGCTTCCACTTCCTTCTTCTGAACCAGCGTAATGGCCATTAATTGTTTAATTTGTTCATTCTCCAATGAATAAAATGCTAATTTTCCTTCCTTGCGATATGTCACAATTTCTTGTTTATGAAGAGTTCGTAAATGATGAGAAGCTGTAGCTATCGAAGAACCAATAATGTTGGCGATGTCACATACACATAACTCGTCCTCTTGACATAGAGCATAGGAAATCTTTGCTCTATTTTCATCTGCAAGTATTTTAAATAATCGAGAAATACTATAAATATCATGTTGTAGCAAATCTTCTTGTATTCGATTGACTTTTTCTTCGTCATAACAAAAAATTTCACACATATCTTTATTACTCATTTTCTTCACTCCATTACATTCAAATGTTTATTTGATTATAGTATAGTCCTTTTCTTCTAATCATTCAAGTATTTATTTGAATATCATGAAGGATAAATTTCTTTCAATTATTAAATCTTGGAATATGAGTTTCCTACCCAACCAAAATAAGTATTGATAATTTGCTTTATGACTCCTCACAAATGGCATATTTATTTACATTAGAATAAATCATTGATTTTAAGTAATTAAGATGTTAAGAAAATATATGAAATTTGGTTGTATAAAGCGATCACCACTTGTCTAGTACCAAACAGAGCAAGTGATGATCGCTTATACATTTTTTCATACTCTTTATACAAAATTTCTTTTATTTCTATATTACTATGCTCGACCATCAGAATCCTCTAATCGTCCAATTTCATTCATTATTGCCCGTTTTTCTAGTTCTAATTGGTCAATTATCTTAATTAATTCAGGAATAGCATGATCTACCGTATATAGATCATCTGCCATTAGGCAATAGGTGACTTTAATTAATTTTTCTTCTATTTCTGCAAAATATAACTTTCGATTTAACTGATGAGCAAGTAGATTCCTTTCTGTTTTTTTAAATAACATCAAATCCTTACTATTTTTTAATCATACATTGTGAAAAAATGTTTAATCAATTATACTGTGCCCTCTAGTATAAAGTCAGCACTTAAGGAGATTTTGATATAACCACACTCTATAATCTATAGACAACAATTTAGTGTTAAAAAACTATCCATTCACTAAACTTCATGGTGAGCATTTAAATCTGATAATAACAAATGGCAATCATCACCTATTTATTGTAGATTGAACAGGTAGTGATTCTTTATACTTTCCGGCTAAAAATCTTCTTATTCAACAACCATCCAGTTAGAATCTTTCTCTAATGTGAGGTCATATTGTGAAAGTTGTGTTGCTTTTGTGGTATTATCCAAATACTTTACAGTAACCCATACTTTAATTTGATTATCTTGTTCTTGAAATACTGGATTTACAAGCTCAGAAAACGTATAATCTTTTTCAATGGCTGGTAAGGCATTGTTCTTCACATAATAAGCAAGTTCTTGATTCGTTGCTGTTGGGTAAGAGGAAAAGAACGTCACTAAAAACTCCATGACTTCTTCTGCCGTTTCTGATTCTACCGTTCCATCACTTTCCACTTGTTCTGGTGTAAAATTAGATTTTTCGGGCTTATTCCACAGAGTAGGGTTTTGCGTAATGACCAGATTCTTTTGTTCATCTTGATAGAGTACAATACGATAAGTTGAACTTGTTAATGAGCTGTCTTTATCTTCCATGATTTCTTGCTGTACGGAATAAATGACGGAAAACGTATTTTCTGTTTCTTCCGTTATTGACCAAATATTTATATCTTTTACAGTAGAACTAGTAGGAATATCCTCTCGAATCATATCACTATTTAAAGCTTGCAATTCTTCGGTTAAATAATCTTTCAATTTTTCGGTTCGTTCTTCCAATGCTTCAGTTTCATTTTCCCAAGAATAGTAGTCTGTTACAAAGTTTCTTGTAAAACTTTCAATGGCAGTTGTATCTTGAATACGGCTTTCTATAATTTCTCTTTCATGGATCGTATGCTGGTCAATCGCTGTAAAGTTTTTGTAGATCCCAAACGCAAGACTACTAAGAAGCAATATCCATAAAAACAACACGGATTTTTTTCGTTTCCCAATCGTTCTTACTTTTATCTTTTTCGTTTTCTTCGGGTTTTTTTGCTTTTCTTTTATACTAAAAGGCAGCTTCATGTTATCCCAACCTTTCCTTAGTTTTTGATACGTCCAGCACCTACTAGATGTTCTTGCCAGTAAGAAGATGTTAAATCCGCATAACCGATCGGATTCCCCGCATGGAACATTTGATTGTTTCCAACATAAATTCCATTATGCGTAATGTAGTTGGCGGTGTTGTAAGTCGAATGGAAAAATACTAAATCTCCTGGCTTTGCTTCTGATAGAGGGATGTGTTCTGTAGCTTCATACTGTTCTTGAGCGGTACGAGGTAAATTAATTCCTGCTTCACGGAAAATCCATTGTATAAGTCCACTACAATCAAATGAAGTATCAGGATGAGCCCCACCAAAAACATATGGGAAACCCTCATATTTTAAGGCTTCTTCCATCACCAGTCGAAAGGTATCATCATCAAAGGACGGCGTTTCACGAAGATAAGGTTGAAGTAAATCTAAATAAAACATATTGCCATAGCCGTACCTCCAACCACCGTTTTTCTCTATCGCAATGGGGTTAGAGTAGCTGACTTTCTTTCCTCCTGATCGCTCTTTCGCAAAGCTTTCAGCTAGATCAAAAGTGTAAGAGTTTCCTCGTCCTGCCACATAATCAATAAAAGCCCCGCCATAGTTATAAGCTTGAAGTACGGTCGAATCATCGACACCTTTTGTATCTGCTGACTGCAATAAGTTCGCAAGGTATTTCGTTCCCTGTTTAATAGAAGCTTCCGTATCTAACGTGTTCGGTGGTAATCCTAATGATTCACTTGATTGCATAACATCCTCGGCATTACCACCACTTTCAACAGCAATAATCGCAAGTAAAATCGGCACATAGTCGCTGATTCCATATTCATTTGCGTATTTTTCCACCATTGGTTGATGAGCCAGCACATCTTTGGATAGAGATACATTTTGCCAATCATTTGGTGAACCTAAATCCATGGAAGAATCAAAATCTCCTGCTTCATCGGAAATAAAGATAGCAACAAAGGCAAGTAATCCTAAGAATGCCAAGAAACCTATCCCACCGATAATCAGCATGATTTTAAGCTTTAAGAATGTCATGATTTTTTCCTCCTAACGGTTTGTCTCTGGCGTGGAGGTTTCACTTTTTGACGTGTTCGTTTTCTAGGAAGGACAGGTCGCTTAATCACCTGTTGTTCTTTTCCTTTCGATGTTTGTTTCGGCAGTCGGGTAGGGTGTGTTCTTTGACTTTGCTTCTTTCTTTTTGTGGATACTTGATAAGGCTGATTCACTTTTCTATTTTGATTCTGTAATCTTTGAATTTTTTCTTTTTGCACAGGCACTTGTTTTCTTTTATGACTTTCAGGATTCAGACTTTCTTTCGGCTTCATTTTCTGTTTCTCTTTTGTGAATGAGGAAGGAGAATTCTTTTGTACCGTAGGCTTATTGGAGTAAGCAGTGATATTTTTCTTCTTTTTATCCAAAGCTTGTCGTCTTTCCGCAATCGTCTTTCGATGTTTACTTGTGCGTTCGGTGTTTTCACGTTGTCGCTGCTCTTTGGCTTGTGACACTCCTTGTTTAAAATCCTTGCCTGGCCGTTGAATTTTTTCTTTTCCTTGAGCCAAAGCGTATTTCGTTGTGGTTGGTAAATCTTTGACTTGCTGTTTTCTGTGGTTGATATTCGCTCGTACACGATTTTTCGTGTCTAACACTTTTCCAGTGGTTTGTCCGATCTTTTGACTAAATGATTTTCGCTCCTGATTAGGTTTCTCTGTTTTGTTTGACCGCATAGAGTGCAGACTTTGTATAGGTCGACGGAGAGAGAAAGAATGTTGTGTTTTTCCTGATTTACTCATCATTTTGCCAACGGTTGCTCCAGCCGTTACACCTGTTAACGTACGACTAATGGAACGTTGTAACCTTCGACCACTGCGATAGGCCATCTGTTTCGGGCGACGCATAACGCTCCGTCCAACTTGTTGGGTGTCGCTGCTTTGTAAACGAAACATACTCATGATGTCGCCAAGCTTCATATAAATCCCTGCAAAAGTCACAATTTGCAGAAAAGCAATTAAGAAAAACGGATAGGAGCTGGTTAAGCTATACAGCATGGACGAAATACTAAAAGCTATCGTTATCACGAGTGTGATTCCAGCACGCAGCATAATCACGTTAAACAGTTTTAAAATGGCCTGTTTACCCATGTTTTCAAAAGTCGGTATCATGGAAAGCAGAAAACTAATAGGTAGAAATGTCGCAAACACAATAAATAGAAGTTGGGAGAAAATCATCATCCCCGATAAAAGAAATACAAATATGGAAATCCCGATATTAAATATAAACAAGAAAAAAACCATCCCTAAGCGAGTAGTCGTTTTGGTAATGGTCAAATTTTTATTATCGTGATCCTCAATTTCTGCTTGCACGGCTGCTTCTCGATCTTCTCCATTGTTTGTATCAGGACTGATGGAAACTAAAGCGTCCACTCGTTCTTCTCCAATCGCTTCTTTGTCCGAGTTATCAAACTGCAATAATAACCATGGTTGCTCCACTTGAATGGAAAAAAGGTTATTTCGAATCATATCGTCACTATCACTTCCTTGACTGTTGGAGTTAGGCATAAGAATGTTTGTACCTAAGTCAAGTGCTGCTTCACTTACATCTGCGGAAAAATCATTAATTTTTGTAATATAGGTTGGGGCAAACGCAATAAAAGCCGCTGATACGATAAACACCACTAGGAAATTCAAAATAGCACGAAAAGCCTTTGTTGTTTCTCGTTTCATGAGACCTGTATAGGTAACATAAATTCCAACAATCAATACAAAGAGAAGAAGGAAACCAACATAAAAACCTTCTGTTCCAAAACCTTGTGCAGTAACTCCAGCCAATGTTTGCATATTCTGTCCGATGGCGGTTGCTGTTTCAGAAATAAAATCAAGAGAATACGCTTGTTGTACTAAATAACCAGTGGCATTGGAAAGATATAAATTGATAATCCAAATAAAATTGGTGATCGTGTACAGTCCGTACATGACTTGTTTTCCGATTCCATCATCCCAATTCCACGGCAGCCAATCCCACCCCGAATCCACAAAAAAATCTAACTGATAATGGTCGAGTGGATACAAGGAATAAAGATTGTCCTCTGATACCGTATCATCAACTAATCCAGCAGCCTGTGTTACAGTAAACAGGGAAAGAAACAATAAAAAAATGACCGCACCAATGAGTACCGTCATCCATACAATCTTTTTCAGTTTTGGTTTGTTCATCTTATCACTGCCTTTCTAGGACAGGTGGTCGAGTGTCGAAAGCGTCAAATAAATCTTCAAACACAGGATGAACCTGAATAATCCCAACTCGTCCATATAAATCTTGCATAAGGCATTGTCCATTTTCCAATTCTCTTAATCGACGTTGATTGGCTTCATCTTCCGCGTCCACGCCAAAAAATTGCAGCGTTTTTTTAATTTCTGTACTATCCCTGGAACGAAACGCAAATTTCACACCAATATTATTCTTCAATTTTTCGTCTGTTAGATCGTCAGCGTTCTGGGTAACAAAGTACACACCTGCATTCATGGAGCGGCCAGCACGTACCAGTTTATTAGAAAGTGTTTTCCCTTGTGCCACTTGTAAAAAGCTCCAGGCCTCATCAACATCTACAATTTTAAAAATACTGCGATCAGAGTGAATGAAGTCTAAGGCAAATGTAGAAATAATAATTAACATGGCGACACTCAACAATTCCATTGTCGTGTATTCTTCAAAGTTGGTTTCCGCGTCAGGCAATACTAAATCTGCCACCTGTATAATATTGAGCTGTTTTTCTAAGCTGATAGAATTTTGAACCGTTCCGTCTGAAAAGAGAAGGTGGGCAAAGTCATAATCGGTAAAACTTTCGATATGATCTGCAATAGTGGAAGCAAGCGGATTTGGATCACTCCTTAGTTCATGAATCACCAGCATTAAGCCGCGTTCCTCTTGTTGACCGATTGCTCGAATAGCTCGTCGTAAGACAGGAAACTTATCACCATCCCGACTGGAAATACCCGTTAAGAAGGTAAGAATATCAATCGCTAAACTTTCCGAATCCTTCTTATTTTTCATAATGACAAACGGGTCAAGCAGCCCTTGATTGCTTTCTTCACTGGTTAAATTAACGATATTAATTTCATCAGCAATATCAGGTAAAGCTTCTTTCCAGCCGCCACGTTCGCCCTTAGGGTCGACAACCAATGCTTGACCACCAAAAAGAACGGCATAGTATACCAGTAAGTTATTGGAGAACGATTTTCCACCACCAAGTGAACCTAAAAAAGCAGAGGCCAAAGCGTTCGTGACAGAGCCTTTTACACCTTGACTAGCGAGACTAGGATTGAGATAGACATTTCTTCCCGTATCTAAGTTGTACCCAAAATAAATGCCTTCATTTTCTCCTAACATTTGCGTTGCACCAAATCCAAGGCCAGCTAAAAAATCCGAAGTGACATACTGTACATAGTCGGAGATATAGCGTTTACTGGCAGGAATAAATTCACCATGTAAACCCAACATATCGCCAAATGGGCGAACAAGTTTTACATTTAAGTCATCATAAAAATCTTTGACTTCATTACAGCGTTGTTTGAGTTCATCCAAACTAGAAGCAGATACCCGAATGACATAGCTTAACTTATACATGGATTCTTTCGTCTGATCGAGGACATCCTCTAATTCATTGACTTGTTCCAAAGCTTCCAACACGTTATTTCCCGTTTCATTATCTGAATCCATCGCATGGTTATCTAAATCCTTTAATTCCTTTTTCTTATTGCGTACGGTTGATAATGCTTTTTTATTGGTGACTATCTCGACATGCATAGAGGTGTCGATTGGAAACGTGAATTGTTGTTGCTGATAGTAAAAGATTTCATCACTGGGAAATTCCAAATCACCAACAATGGAATTAATGGTAAAGTAAGCAACATAAGTTGTTGTATCTTCCTGTTCCAACTTGATGTAACGCTGTTTTTCTGTAATCAGACAGCGTGTGGGTTTAATGAGGTCATAACGTTTGACGTAAGTTTCTTTTTCACCTTTCTCATAAGAGAGGTTATAACTGTAATCTTCAAAGGCAATACCCGTTTGTCCGTGTAAGTGTTCGATTAAATACCCCATGTCATTTTTCGTTAAAGGCCGAACCTTAAAACGCTTAGTGATTTTATTTTGTAATAATTGTTCCATTTTTAGAAAACGAGCAACTTCACTATGTGGCATAGAAACAAAATCACCCATTAAATGATGATTCACGTCTCGAACAAAGGTTGAGAGAGACGCCGTTACTGATTCTCCCATCGATTTCATACTGACTTCTTCTTCATTCAACAAAAGCTTAAATCCAATAAAGAAACGATAATCGACTTGATGTTCTCCAATCATGGAAACAAGGGCTTCTGTTTGATCGTCAATTCGATTGTAAGCTGCTTCTTGCAGCCTTCCTGTTACAAGTTCTTTACTTCGTTCTTGTACCGAACGAATACTGCTCTCGGTGCTTATCTGTAAGGCATGGATTTTTCCATCTTGATTTTGGGCAATGAGTTGACGAAAGTGTTCGTGTACTTGCATTTTTTCATCTTCAGATAAGAAGGAATAGTTGTATGGCAATAATTCGTAATAAGCAAATGCTTCTCCATCATGATTAAAAACAAGGTTATTTTCGATATATTTAATTGGATAACTCATACGATTTTCCCCCTTACCGCTGTAATGGTTTCATTGACCGATTGTTTTTTAAATTTGACTGGCTTGTTTGCATAGGTCACTTTAGGGCGAAACCAATACGTGATAACAGACTTTAGGAAACCATAAGGTTTTTTGCCGTCAAAGCTCTTTTTACTCATAAACCATGTCAACGCTACTGGAACACCAACATATTTTAATAGTACTCCATCAATCAAAGAGAGGGGAGGAAGGTTTCCAAGTAACATAACGGCCAAAAGAGAAAGCACAAACCAAGTCATCTGCGAAAAAGTGACAGGAAAGGGCAAACGAAAATCGTTGATCGCATAAATGACTTTTTCCACCGACCAAATTCGTGTGTAGCTCTTTAATTTTTTCACGTCTTAACATCCTTTCCAAAGAAAAAAGCAGCCTGTGTCTAAACAAGCTGCCTTTCTATTTATTGCTTATATTCAAAGATTCCATGGGAGGTAACAAGAAAATCACCATTGATTTCAAGATCACGTCCGTATGAACTGTAATCAAAATAGTATTGTAAACTGGGATCTACACCACTAAGCATTCCAGTTTCCTCTATATAATACCGAGCTACATCTTCCATACTTTCACAATCAGAGTAACATTCAATAGCATCTTGATGTTCCAATAATTCTTCGACGCTATTAAACCAATAACTCTGTATTTCGGAGAGAGCGTCATACAAGGGAGTGCCTTCAATTTCCTGTACCATTTCACATAAACGATTGATTTCGGAAATCGGCGTGTACTCATGGATTTCAAACGGCAATTCAAAGTCGTGTATGGCGTATTCTTCATATTCACCGTTTAACCCAATTCGTTCTTTTACTTCCTCTACATCAATAGGTGGCGTAAACCAAGCACCAACCGTTTCTCCTTCATTATATTTTCCGAGGTTTGCTATATACACTTGCATTTCCATGTTTTAAAGCCTCCTAACAAAAGAAAAACAGCCTGTTAGTACAAGCTGCTTTTCCATTTATTTTAGATATTCAAATATACCATTGGCAGTCACAAGAAAATTGCCATGAATCTCAAAATCTCGCCCAATAGCTTGATAATCAATATAGTCTTCAAGATTAAAAGGGACTTCTGCAAATAGACGGGTTATACCTGATTCTTCCATCCAAAATTTCGCTATATCTATTAAATCGGTACAATCAGGGTAATAAAGGATTTTATACTGATTTTCAAGTAATTCTTCTAAGCTATTAAACCAATGTTTTTGTACTTCGGGAAGAGCGTCGTATAAGGGGGAACCTTCCATTTCTTGCACCATTCCGCATAAACGATTGATTTCAGAAACAGGTGTGGATTCGTCTATTTCAAAGGGTAAATCATAATCAAAAATGGCATATTCTTTGTATTCCCCGTCCAAACCTATACGTTCTTTCATTTCCTCCAAATCAATAGGTGGTTCAAACCAAGATCCTCTGATTTGATCCTCCTTATATCTATCAAGATTCACAATAAAAACTTGCATTCTCATGGAAATTCACCTCTTTTCTAAAAAAGAATCATAAAAAAAGCACCAGCAAGGTGTTTACTGGTACATCACATAAACTTATTTATCCCTTCCGCGCTACCGCTTGGATCACCATTTGTCTGCAGAACATAAGGAAAGCACTTATCTTCCACAGACAAACGGTACAATTTAAGCCCCTATTATCCTGTTAAATAGGTTTAATAACACATCTTTTACACCTGAAGCGTTAAAGACTAGTCCAACAGCAACGAGAGCAATAATCAGAAAACCTATCAATTTGGAAAACTCACGCTTAAATCCTAAATAAATGCCAATCACAACAATAGCCATTAACACTAAGGATTGTGCGTTGTCCAAAAACCAGTTATAAATATTCTGCCCGAAATTCATTTGACTGTCTCCTTTCTATTTTTCATCATTTTTAGTGGACGGAAGGCGAATCGCTTTCTCTACAGGAACAGTTTGTTGCAAAAGTATCTTTTGATGACGGTCCGATAACTCTGCTTGTGCTAACATATCTTTGATGACAGTGGTTTGATTGATTTCATCCACTTCTGTTGCTAACTTCCAAGTAGGAGCAACCTGATGAGCTAACCATCTCAACGTTTTATCAAATGTGTACGGTTCTGGTTTTGTCGTTAAAGAAATTTTTCGATTCACACCTAAATCCAAAAAGCGTTGCCAATCTGCATTCATTTTCCAACTGCTCCGCCGTTTTTTCTCATCCTTATCTACAAAACGAATGTAACGGTTAATGATGGAGAAGGCGGTTTTTCCTGCGTCCTCATAAGTCATTAAGTCAACAATCGCATGGTAGGCTCGATCATTTTTAAGTCGAATTTCAAAACGATTTTTCACCTCGGTGTCCTCGATAGACGTACCAAATTTCACATACTGCTCATAATCTTTTTCATAGATACTAAAATATACGTCGCTTTTTAACGAACCGATATATAAGGTATGACCCATGTCAGGTTTATCTTCTGCATGAACTAGTTCACCCGAACGATAGCTTTTAAAATTGCGAAATACCGTGACACATTCTTCATTTCTGCATTTTTGAGTGAGAAAGGGGATATCCAAAATTCCTGTCTTATCATTAATGGCAAGGTCAATTCGCTTAAAGACACCACCCACACGAAACACTTCCATAAAAAAATCAAACCATGTGCGTTGTTGGGCTAAAAGGAAATTTTCAAATTGACGACAACCTTTCCCTTTTAGTTCAAGCAGACATCCTTTGTCCTCGTCAGGAGATACCATTACCACAATATCTCCATAGACATATTGCTCAAAGTACGAGTAAAAAGCAAAATCTTCATGAAGCATATAACTCTTTTTTAACTGCAAAATATCTTCAATCACTGGTGTAGGATTCGTTGTTAAAAATCGAATTCGCACATAGTCAAATAATATCTCCAAAGGTGCTTCTGGGTTAAACTGTTCTAAAATATCAAACAAAGTAGTTTGAATAGCTTCTGAAGGTGTCACTTTTCCTGTCTCAATTTCACTTAGATATTGTCTTGAAATCCCAACGTGTATCGCCAATTTATTTTGGGATACGCCATATTCCAATCTCTTTTCTCTTAATACGTGATACCAAGGCATTTGATACACTTGCATTCCTCCTAACTAAAAAAAAGATGTCAACTTTGACTTAAAAGCTGACATCTTTGTGATATATCCCTAACCGTTGTGCCATCAGGCTTTATTGGCTTTTGGAACAGTTTTCAATTGTTTTTCTACCCCCCTGTTAGATAAGGGGGGTTAAAGCGTGGCTGTCGCCACGCAGGCTTAACCCAGCACAGCGCCTTTCGCTTCGCACGGCGCCGCACTGGGCAGCCTTTAGTTTGTGAGTTTACCTATTTCTTTTAGGAAGTCATGTCCTTTAGGGACAAATGGTGTGTAAAATTCAGAGATCACATTATCTCCTTTATCTACATAGCCGCGTCCTTTGATTTGTTTAAGAAAAAATTGCTTTTGCACATCTGACCCAAAAAGCATTCCGTACCCCAGTTCTGATATACGCCCTAAACCTACCCTGAAATTAAATTGGTCACGAATCCCATCCCCAAGGTATTTTGCGTCTGGTCTTTGACAAGCAAGAATTAAGAAGAAGCCTGACTGCCTACCCAACATAACAATCTGTTTCAGTTTACTCATGACTTTGACGCTTTCTTTCCCGACCATTTCCATAAATGAGGTGTACTCGTCAAAGATTAAAAAACGGGCTGGCAAGCCTAAATAGGCATAGTTTTCACCAGTCTTATAATTTGGCATTTGCTTCATTTCTTCGTTCCGTTTCATCATGTCTTCATAGAACTGATCAATACAAGCTGTCATATCTTCCTTTTTGTAGTACACGTCAGGCATAACGGTAGCTAAGTCTGCCAAATCAGCATTTTTAGGATCTAGGATATATAGTTTTGCGTCTGTTTTGAGTAGAGCTTCAATCAGTGTCAGAATAAAATAGCTTTTTCCGCCACCTGTACCGCCAGCGATCAACATATGCGGTAACTTATCATACTCCCAATAAAAAGACTCCATTAATTTTAAACTTCCATCCTGTGCGATAACCTCATCAATGGAAATGCGGTTCGCAATCATATCATAGAAAAGCGTGTACTCCACGTAGGAATCACGTAATTCCTTCGATACCAATTCACAATACAAACCGCTTTCCAGTTTGGTTTCTAAATTTAATAATGGTTCTTGAAACTTGCCAAGTGTAATCTCTACTTGAATGTAAAACAAACCCTTTTCAAACCGATAATAGATTTTCGGAAAATGACTGATTTTCTCCTTTGATTTATTAGATGGGATATCCTTAAAGAAGCTCTCTTGCGTGACTTGTTTTGTTTCGTACCAGCTGTTTTCTAAAACCATTTTAGCAAGTTTTTGACGATGAATAAGCTGTTTGAAGTGGTTATAGCAATAACGATAATAAACAAAAGCACAAGCTGCCGTTAAAACGAGACTAATACACAACGCCACTAATCCATACTTGCTAATAAAATGTGCTTGTAGTTCTTCAAGTTCCCATGTTGTAGACAATAAAAAAGATAAGTGAAAAGGGAGGAAGAATAGAAGCCATATACCAACCAGCGATATAAACACAAATTGAAAAACGAGAGAAGCGTCTTTTTCTCTAATACGTTTCCCTCGTTTTTTGAAAGGTTTCATTCTTATTTATCCTTATTAGGTGGTGTTTTTGATGGTTTTTCTCCAATAGTTGAAGTTGCTTTTCCTTTTAACACGATGTCATCGGCTTTTATATACCAATCGACATCCGCACCACGAAAGGTAGCATTGGCGACCGTATCCGCAATAGGGTTCATAATTTCTACTTCTGCATTATAATCAAACTCTTTTAATGGAACAGAAGCAGGAAGACTTACTTGTATCATGCGTCCTTGTTCCCTGGACTTTAAATCATACGTGCGTTCCTTTACCTCTGTAGAAACAGTACCATCTTCATTTTGAAGGAACACTTCGCGTCGTAAAGCAGAAAATTTCAATACCCCAAATGTTTTTTCCTTATCAATCACAATTCCTTGTGCTAATCTCATGTGATATTCCTCCTTATATGTTGACTATGTTATGCTTTGACGATGTTGTCAGCATGTAGTATATAATTTGTAAAACCACGATCACCGATTTTATAGCCTTCTGCGGTAATACGTGCATTCACCAGTTTTACTTTGTCCTCATGTTCAAAGAATTTTTCCCCAGCTTCATTCGGGAGAACAACCTCAATATCATCTGCCCGTTGAATATCGGAATACAGATTATAACTGCGGGATAATGTTGTCATACGTCCATTAATCCGTCGTTGTTCTACTTTTCCTTCTCCTGCATATTCTAAGTTTCCAAATGTTTTCTCCATATTTGGGATGACATATTTTAGTTCCATAATAATGACCTCTTTTCTTTATTATTTTATTTCTTAAATACATAACAAAAACGATAAAAGCGGAGGAGAACGTGAATAATAAATAATCATATCAAATGACCTCCTGTCACTTCATTTTCTTAACCAAATACTTGTTCTCTGTATTCTTTTTATACAGAAAGAATTCTATAAAAGAATCTTTAAGCTACATAAATTAACTATCTTGAAGCATTTCTTTATATTTTTGAATATCTATTGTGTCTTCTAAATCGCAAAGACGGCTATCCAATCCTCTTTGTACATCTTCTTCTGAATGACCTGCTGCTCTTAAATCCTTTTCTATTTCTGCCTTTACATTATCATCAAGTACACAAATAAAAGTTGTGATATTCATAATCATTCTCCTTTTATAATTAAAAACGATAATCAACACGTCCGTATATTACACACCAAAAAACAATCATGGATTCCCCTTTTTTATCACGCACTAATTTTCCATGAAGAAAAAACGGATACTCTTCAATCTCAACCTCATTCAGCACAAAATGGTCATCAATCCATTCCATGACCTTATCTTCGTATATTTCTTCCTCTTTCAAAGACATCATGTTCCTTCTCCTTTCCTGCGTCTTTATCCATTAAAAAAGCATGTCAGATGACCATAATCCAACAAGCTAAGAAATTAATTATCTATAAACTTTCTGCAACACCAGCCATAATATATTCGGCACATGGTACAGCAATTGAATTTCCAAGTGCTTTATATCTGGCATAATCGCTGATTGCTTTTTCTTGTTCTCCAAAAGCTGTCCAGCCTTCGGGCAATCCCATCAAACGTTCACATTCCAATGGAGTAAGCTGCCGAATAAAACCTTCTTTTTCTTTCCCTTCATACCAAAACGAAAAAAGATTAACGGAACCAGCTAGCATTGTTGGAAAAGGGTCATCTGTCTTTCCGAAACTTCCAATGAATCCTGTTTCGTTTTTTTCTTTTGCGGCACTTCGCATACGTCTTTCTTGAAAGGGTCGGATGATGGGTATGTTCCTCCTTGTTTCTTTAACAGGTATTCCACAGGAGCCGGCGGAGGACAGCCTGTTTTTTCCGCAAGACGCAGGAAACGATTGCAAATCACGGGCTTTAAATAATATTTCTTTGGCACGGTTTCCTCTAAAATCTGCCACGAGGAAGATACGTCTTCTTCTTTGAGCGAGAGTGGGCTTTCCCCAATATCGGGCGTCCAACAATCGCCAACAGACATCAACGTTGTTCCCTCGAACCATTCCGGCGTTTGCCCATCCTCCAGAAGTAGGCATTGGAATTTTGGAACCTGTGAAAGATTCCAGCACGGCTTTAAAATCCATCCTGTTATTTGATGAAAAAGCTCCCATGACGTTTTCCCAAACAGCGATAACTGGATAGACACCATTCGTTGCACACCTCATTTCTTCAATAATTCGTAATGCTTGATAAAATAAGTTGGATTTACTTCCAGCAAGGCCTTCTCGCTTACCAATGTTAGATAAATCCTGACAAGGAGAACCAAAGGTAATGATATGAACAGGTGGTATTTCTCCACCATCTATTTTTGTAATATCTCCAAGATGAAGCATATTAGGAAAATGACGTTTCGTAATTGCAATTGGTGCCTTCTCAACTTCACTTGCCCAAACAGGTTTCACTCCATAAAAAGAAGCAGCTAAAGGAAATACACCGATTCCATCAAATAAACTTCCTAACGTAAGAAGTTTCATATCAATCACAACCTTTATTTCATTTATTAGAGGTTCATTTTTTATAAGAAAATCAATAAATTCTCAAAATAAATTTCCAATTTTGACATAAAAAAATAGACGTTCATTTTTCTGAACGCCTAAAATTTTTAAACTTACTTATTATGGAATTTTTATTTTGTTGTGTCTCCATATACCAGATTGATTCCCACTGAAACGTCAACATGATGTTTTAGCACTTTTTTTCGCCCATTTTGACCATCAGGTATAAATTGGTAATGCTTGTGAAACACTGTCATACTAAGGATTTCGACGTATTCTTCCGTTGTATCGAAACTATAACCTCCACATGCCCCGTATTCGGAAACATATCCACCGGCTGTACTTCCTTCGTCTCATAACCGCCGTCCTCTAAAATACGCAAATCCCTTGCCAGTGTCGAAGGATTACAGGAAACATAAACAATCCGCTTCGGCTTCATCTCCATCATCGCATCCAAAAATTCCGGATCACAACCCTTTCTCGGAGGATCGACAACAATCACATCTGGATCTAAGCCTTCCTTCTTCCACTTAGGCATCACTTTTTCAGCCTGTCCAACGGTAAACTCCGCGTTATCTATTCCATTATATGCTGCATTTTTCTTTGCATCTTCAATGGCTTCTGGAACAACCTCGATTCCATATACTTTTTTTGCTTTTTGGGCAAGGAAGAGCGAGATTGTTCCTATGCCGCAATATGCATCGATCACTACATCATTTTTATCAATAGCTGCATACTCCAAAGCTTTATCATAAAGCACCTTCGTCTGAACAGGATTCACTTGATAAAAGGACTTTGGCGAAATCGCAAAGGTTAAATCGCCTATTGTATCGTGGATATAAGCTGCTCCCCACAATACGTTTGTCTTCTTCCCTAAAATCACATTCGTGCGCTGGTCATTGATATTCTGCACAATCGAACGGATAAATGGAAACTTCTTTGTCAGTTCTTCGATGATTCGCTCTTTGCCGGGAAGCTTGGCTGTACGCGTTACAAAAACAACCATCATTTCTCCTGTAAAATGGCCTGTCCGTATCATAATATGACGCAGTTCGCCTCGATGTGTTTCTTCATTATAAGCTTGAACACCATATTTATTCATTAAGTGTCGAACAAATGGGAGCACCTCATTCATTGCGTGACTATGCACATGGCAGGTGTCCTGATTCTGCAGAATCCGGTGGCTTCTTTTCTGATAGTAGCCTGTAATTAATTCACCGTTTTTTTCATCGACAGGAATTTGTATCTTATTTCGGTAATGAGAAGGATCTTCCATCCCAATGATTGGATGCACGGGGACATGCTCCAGATGGGCTACTTTTTTCATCACATTATGGACCTGATTCTGTTTCATTTGTAATTGAAGGGCATAGCTCATATGCTGGAGCTGACAGCCTCCACAATATACATGGCAGGTTGGATTCACACGTTCCGGGCTTGTTTTCTTCAGCTCTAACAGCTTTCCAAATCCATATTTTTTATTTGCTTTAACCACTTTAATAACGGCTTCTTCTTCCGGTAAGGTCTTTGGAATAAACAAAGGATAGCCGTCCACTTTTCCTACGCCGCTTCCTTCATGGGTAATATCTTCAATTGTAATAGTCAATTGTTCATTTTTTTGAACAGGGGTATTTCCTGTTGTTTTTGCCATTGTCATCTTCCTCTATTTCCGTAATCACTTTTGCTCACTTTATTCTATCACAGGCTTTTAACAAACAACAACTGTTCCTATGCTCAAGGAGACAGGAGCAATCAAAAAAGCCTCTAAAACAACTGTATGTTTAGAGACTTTCATCTTTATTCCAGCTCTTCTTGATGCTCGATGAATTCTGCTGGGACCATAAACTCGATATGTTCCTGAAGATTGATGAATTCTCCCGGCAGCATACCGCCGTATTCCCCATCAATATTCAGCTGCATTTTATCCTCATTCGTCACTTTAATTCGCTTTGCCTGTGTATAGATGATGTTTTTACTTTTTAAATGTTCCCCTCGAAGGGCAAGTGATGCAATTTGAATAAATTCTGCAAGATTTGTTTTCTTTAGAATAAGAACATCAAAGTACCCATCATTTAAACGTGCATCGGGAGCAAGCTTTTCAAAACCGCCGACGGAATTCGTATTAGAGATTAGAAATAGCATGATATCTTCTTCCAGTACATGTTCATCGTACTCAATTCTGACATGCGCCGGCTTTAAAGAAGGAAGCATCTCAATGCCTTTCATATAATATGCTAATTGACCTAACATTGTTTTTAATTTGCTCGGGACATCATATGTTAATTCTGTCAGTTTTCCTCCGCCGGCAATATTAATAAAATAATGCTCGTTGACTTTTCCGATATCTAATTTCAGCGAATTGCCTTCTAAGATAACATCTACAGCTTTATTAATATCTCTGGGAATTTGAAGTGCTCTGGCAAAATCATTTGTTGTTCCAGCAGGCAATATCCCTAACTTTGGCCGATATTCCTGTTCGGCTACGCCATGTACGACCTCATTGATCGTACCATCGCCGCCAGCCGCAACAATTAAGTCATAGCCTCTTTCTACAGCAGTTCTTGCAGCGTCGATAGCATCCCCTTCACATGTTGTCGCATGTGCGGAAGTTTCATAGCCGGCAGTTTCCAGCTTTTCTAAAATATTGGGTAATGCTTTTTTGATTGCTTCACGTCCCGAAGTTGGGTTATAAATGATTCGGGCCTTCTCCATGTTCTTTCCTCCCCATACGGTCCATCTTGCAATTGCTTCTTTACAGACACGTATTATATAAAGTATAACTTCATTCTTTGCTTTTCTTCTCCTTAGATGAAAGGAAACCTAGAGAACCTCACAACATTCCATAGCAAATATTTACTATACGTATTACAGAACGGTGATATTCACTGAAATCTCTCTCAAAATAGATTCATAATAAAAAGCAGTATTTATCCATGATCTGACATGAATAACCTATGAAGTTCCTTTATGTTGAAATTATAATCGTATTAAATAAACTCGTCTAATCCATATCATAGACTTTTTTGATGTGTTTGAAAAGCAAAATGAACAAAAAATAACAAGTCTCGATAAAATGTGTTGTTTTTCTACAATGATGGTCCATTTTCTTTTCATCTTTTTTCACATTGGAGAGGCTGCCACATTTCATTTCTGCGACAGCCTTCCCTTGTTGCTTCTTTTATTTTATTACCATTCTACCAAGAAAGCTTATCGTTTCTCCAGCTCCGCAGCAAGAATTTCATTTACCAGCGGCGGGTTCGCCTGTCCTTTTGTTGCTTTCATAATTTGTCCGACAAGGAATCCTTTTGCTTTTTTCTTTCCATCCTTGAAATCAATGATAGATTGTTCGTTTTGATCAAGAATTTCATTCACGATTGGCTTCAATTGCTCTGGGTCTGAGATTTGAACCAGGCCTTGTTCTTCAACAATTTTTTCTGGGTCGCCGCCATTTTCAACCAGCTCTGCAAATACCTTCTTCGCAATTTTAGAAGAGATTGTGCCGTCTTCAATCAATTTAACCATTTTCGCCAGGGCATCTGGTGTAATTGCCAGCTCTTCAATCTCTTTATAATGCTTATTCATATAGGCAGAGACTTCTCCCATTAACCAGTTGGATACTTGTTTGATATCTGCTCCGTGCTCTGCTGCTTCCTCAAAGAAATCAGACATCTGCTTAGATGCCGTTAACACATTCGCATCATATTCTGATAAGCCTAAGTCGCTTACGTAACGCTCTCTTCTGGCATCTGGAAGCTCAGGAATTTCACTGCGGATGCGTTCCTTCCAAGCCTCATCAATATATAATGGTACAAGGTCCGGCTCAGGGAAATAACGATAATCATCCGAACCTTCTTTGATACGCATCAGAATCGTTTCTTTTGTTTTTTCATCGTAACGGCGTGTTTCCTGCAGGATTTCTCCGCCGGATAATAATACTTTTTCCTGACGTGTTTCTTCAAATTCTAATCCTTTTTGAACAAAGGAGAAAGAATTTAAGTTTTTCAGTTCTGCTTTGGTACCAAATTCCTCTTGTCCGATTGGACGAAGTGAAATATTGGCATCACAGCGCAGGGAGCCTTCCTGCATCTTCACATCCGATACACCTGTATACTGAATAATATTTTTCAGCTTCTCTAAGTATGCATATGCTTCTTCTGGAGAACGCATATCCGGCTCAGATACAATTTCAACTAATGGTGTTCCTTGACGATTGTAATCGACATAGGAATAACCGTCTTCCCCATGTGTTAATTTTCCTGCATCCTCTTCCAGGTGCAGGCGGGTGATACCGATCTTTTTCTTTTTGCCGTTTACTTCAATTTCAATCCAGCCATTCTCGCCGATTGGCTGATCAAATTGCGAGATTTGATAAGCTTTCGGGTTATCTGGATAGAAATAGTTTTTACGGTCAAATTTCGTATCTGTTGCAATTTCACAATTGAGTGCCATTGCCGCTTTCATCGCAAAGTTGACTGCTTCTTCATTTAAGACTGGCAGTGTGCCCGGATAACCTAAGTCAATCGGATTGACATTCGTATTTGGCGCGGAACCAAATTCATTTGTACTCGGACTGAATATTTTTGATGCGGTTTTTAATTCTACGTGTACCTCAAGTCCAATAATTGTTTCGAAATTCATTACTTGGCACCTCCTAGTTGAGGTCGTTTTGTATGGTGTTCTGTTGCTTGTTCAAATGCATGTGCAGCACGATAAACAGTGCTCTCATCAAAATAGTTTCCGATAACCTGCAAGCCGATTGGCAATCCATCCTCGGAGAAACCGCAAGGAATAGAAATACCGGGAACGCCTGCTAAGTTGACAGGAATCGTTAAGATATCATTCACATACATCGTTAATGGATCACTTGTTTTTTCACCGACCTTAAATGCCGGTGTCGGTGTTGTCGGTCCAACAATCACATCATATTCTTCTAAAATTTTATCAAAGTCATTTTTAATTAATGTACGTACTTTTTGTGCTTTTTTATAATAGGCATCATAGTAACCAGAGCTGAGGGCAAAGGTTCCAAGCATAATACGGCGTTTTACTTCATCACCGAAGCCTTCACTGCGGGATTTCACAAACATATCCAACATATTTTCTGCATTATCTGAACGGACACCATAGCGTACGCCGTCAAAACGGGCTAAGTTCGCAGAAGCCTCAGAGGATGATAATAAGTAATAAGTTGAAAGTGCATATTTAGAATGTGGCAAGGATACTTCTTCCCAAGTGGCACCAAGGGATTCATAGACCTTCAACGCCTCTAAAACAGCATTTTTTACTTCTTCGGAAACTCCTTCTGCTAAGTATTCTTTAGGAACAGCTATTTTTAATCCCTTTACATCGCCAGTTAATGCTTCTGTATAAGCCGGAACTTCTACATCTGCACTGGTAGAGTCCATTTTGTCATGTCCTGCAATAACTTCCAGTACACGTGCATTATCCTCTACCGTACGGGTCAATGGGCCAATTTGGTCCAGAGAGGATGCAAACGCCACAAGTCCAAAGCGGGATACACGTCCATAAGTAGGCTTCATTCCTACAACACCGCAGAATGCTGCCGGCTGACGAATCGATCCGCCTGTATCCGATCCAAGTGAGAATAATACTTCCCCTGCTGCGACTGCTGCTGCAGAACCACCGCTGGAACCGCCCGGAACGTGATCTGTATTCCAAGGATTACGAGTCGGCTCATAGCCGGAGTTTTCATTGGAAGATCCCATCGCAAATTCATCCATATTTAATTTACCGACTGCAACCGGATTTTCAGCATCCAGCTTGTCAACAACGGTTGCATTGTATAACGGGTCCGTGAAATTATCTAAAAATTGACTTGCACAGGTAGTACGAAGTCCTTTCGTTACGATATTATCTTTAATACCAGCCGGGATACCAAATAATACACCGGATTTATTCTCACGTTTGTCCAGTTCTCTTGCTTTCTCCAGCGCTTTTTCTTCATCAAGTGTCAGGAATGCATGCACATCTCCGTCCACTTCTTTAATTTGCTGATAAGATTCTTTCACTAAGTCTTCTACAGTAATCTCTTGATTATGTAATTTTGCTTCCAATTCTTTTATCGTATAGTCAAATAAAGACATGAATATGTTTGCCTCCTTTTATTCTAGAATCGATGGAACACGGATTTGTCCATCCTTTTGGTCAGGAGCATTCTTCAATGCATCCTCTTGTGTAATCCACTTTTTAGGTTCATCTTTACGCATCACATTTTTCAAATCTAATACGTGTGTGGTTGGCTTCACATTATCTGTATCTAATTCATTCAGCTGCTCAGCATATTCAATGATAGCACTCAGCTCATTCGCCATTTGTTCCACAGCTTCATCATCAAATTCCAAGCGTGCGAGATTAGCTACATGCTTTACTTGCTCTTTTGAAATCTCTGCCATTTGCTTAACCTCCAAAATAATCGTATTTATTTATAATATGCTATAAAAATAGCACTTATATTCGAGCGTGCATTTAGAATAAACATCATTCAGCCTATACACTCATTAAAACAACATTATATCATTTTTATAAGATGTTTTATATTAATAATGATATTAATGTTGCTTTATAAGACAAATTATTTAATTTACCTTTTGCTCCAAGTAAAATAAATTATTTCCCCTATAATTAAGCACTCTAACTAGCGACGGTTTTGATGGGGCGAGTAATCGCAGTCCCAGTCCCAAGGTGAAGACCCCGCAGAAAAAAGCGTACTTCTTTTTTTCTACCCACAGGGCATAAGTGCGACTTTGCTTCTGTCTGCGCCTGTCGGCTTGCCAATCAGCAAGTCTTCTTTGAAAGAGATGAGCTCGGGGCCCATGGAAAGCGTAGTGTTTTTCGGCAGCGATAGCTAGAAGATAGAATATTAATTTCAAATTATATAGCAATAATACCGTTATTAACACGGATTCCACTTATGATAATAGCAAAACTTGCTTATACAAGGCAAGTTTATATTGCTGCATAAGAACGAAAAGCGCAAAGCGCCCGTTTAAAAACGTAGAAACTGCGCCCCCGGTCTTTGGGGGTGGTTCGACCTTGGTCGAACTTCCTTTACTTACGAGATAAAGGAATCACGGTGAGGTAACGAACCGATGATGACTTTCGCTCGCGGAGCATAAGTGCGGCTTCAGCTCTGTCTGCGCCTGACGGCTTGCCAATCGCTGAGTCTTCTTTATCGTAGGGCACAACGTGAAGTTTCCTGATTTTTGGCGCTTGGATCTGGACATGGTTATTTTTGAATAAATAATTTAAAATGCAAAATTTTATCTTTCTTACACCTCAAAAAAACCAAGTTATACTATAATTTATAATTAACATTATAGAATAACTTGGTTTTAGACATAAAATTATATCAAATGTGAGCAATATGCTTATACATTTGGTTTACTTCTCTATAATACTGTGCCGCGTCCTTGTAATTATTATTACCTTCATAGCGTTTTGCCAGCAGCTCGGAATAAAGAATAAAATTCCCGTAGTCCTTTTGCTTCTTTAATAATGGAAGTAAATCTTTGACCAATAATTGTTCAAACAGATTGAACTGTTCTTCAAGCAGATAATTATAGCTGCGCAAGATGTATTTATACACAAGGTATGGCTGTTTATCCTTTAAATCATAGAATACACTTAATCCGTAATCAATATACTCTTCTGCCTCATCATAATAATTCGAATGATAATATTCACGTACGAGTGAAGCTGTGATCTCCACTTTGGTATTCGCTGACACGTCTGAATCATTTAAAATCCCTTTATAGTATTCAATCGCTTTTGTCGAATCACCCTTTGAAGCATATAGATAACCAAGATTCTGGTGAATCTTTTGAACGACTTTTTTATCATGAATGGTTTCTGCAAGCTGCAGACCAAGTGTGAAATTTTTAATTGCCTTTTCATAAAGCTTAATATGAGTATAACAAATTCCTAAAATATTATGGGCACGTGCACAGTGCAGGAAGCTATATTGCTTCATATACATTTCCAGAGCCTCTTCTGCATATTCGATTGCTTCAAGGGAGTTCCTCAGCTTAGAATGTGCCATCGAAATATAATACTTCAAGTCGGCCTCTGCCTTTTCCTCCAGGCGATGATCCTCTGTAATTTTTTCTGCCCGTTTATATTGATACATGGAATGATAATAATTCTTCACCGCAAAGCTGTAGCGTCCATTAAATAAATACCAGTAATACTGTTCTTCTACACTAAACGTGTTTACAACCTCTTTTAACTGCGTAATTTTATTGGCAGCCAAATCGATTCTTTCAATGAATAAAAAATAATTAATCTTATGAATCTCAAACATAATGAGATGATTAGAATAATTTTTATCCATCAGCATCTGGATTTCCTGATAGGCAGCTTCCATGTCTTTTTCTTTGGTATTCTCATCAAGCATCTCATACCAATTCTTACAGAGTTCGCCGATTTTCTCCTCCTGGCTCTGATCTATTGTAATACAAAGCCGGTGACACAGCCTTCGGATAATATCCTCATTCGGTTCTGTTTTTTGATTCTCAATCTTCGATAAATAGGATAAAGAAACAATTCCCTCCGATAGCTCCCCTAGAGTCATTTTCTGCTTTGTACGCTGGATTTTGATATACGTCCCAATCGCTATCATGTTATCTTTCACCCCACACTTTTATACTTTTATCACGGCATAGCGGTTCGTGATGCAACCGTCTCTGTAATAGAGAAATTATGTTTGACTGCTTATCTAATTTTTTCATAAATAAAGAAAATTAGTGCGAAAGTGCTTAAAAACATTTTCCAATGATAAGCTATTTTAATTCCTTTGTCATTATATCTTCTATAAACCCATTGTACCATACTCTGCCGTTCTTCAATTTGGGAAAATCAATAGAAGAATCATTAAATAACTTTCGCCTTCCCGGAAAATTTTCTTAAAAAAAGAAAATTCACTGCTGCTAGCTGATAAACTGCTAGTAACAGTGAATTTCCTGATGCTTTAATCATAAATATGAACTTGAATTTCATCCTCACCCGCATTACGGTAAAGCAGGCTCTCCGTCTTTTGGCTGGAAGTAATATTAACTTCTATATCATAATAGTTTGGAAACATATCTTCAATCAGACCATACACATACTGGGTAAAACCGATAACCTCTCCCTTGCCGTAAAATTCTATCGGGACATCGATGCGTAATTTCTGAAGCTCCTCATCTATATAGAAGCCTTCCCCTACCATTCCGACATAGTTTGGAAAGAAATCACGAATTTCATTTCCAAAGCTTGTTACAAGCTCTTGATCATCATAATATTTTTCCTGACCTTCATCAGAAGGGAAGAGGATATTTTCTTCTTCTACATCCTCCCAGCCGTCAATTGAGCTGCTCCCTCCATCCACATTTGTTTTAGCTACAAAATTTCCCGGCACAGGAGAAGCTTGCTCCTCTTCCCGGTAAATACCGATCATAATAGGAACATCACTGAGCTCTTCATCATTTTCTCGAATATCATTGACAATATCCTGTGCAATTTCTGTTGCTTGTTCCATCATTGCACTTTCAGAGATATCTTCATATTGGTAAGGCTCGCCAGTATCTGTCTGGAATTGATAAACAGATTTCATCGCAAGTCCTATAGAGATTCCTTCTAAATTGACATTTCCATCCTCTGTCTGTGTTAAATAATTTTGTTCTAGAACATGTGATAAATAACGCGGATTTTCCCTGAAGGTCTCTTCATCTGCCCCTAGATTTACTTCAGGATTTAAATCATCAATCCAATTATTCACACGATCTTCTGTAAAATATTGCCCTTCCTGAAAATAATAATCTTCCGGACTATATGAATCCGTGGACAGACGGCGTAGTCCTTCTTCCATTTCATCAATATCTACACGGTTCGCCATTTGCCTTGTAATAACGCCTCTTGCCTCACTTGGCTGATATGGTAAAATCATTCGGTAATTTTCCCCTGAAAGTCTATTGCTAGGCACGATAGAAGTCTCTTCCTGGCTGCTGGCATCCTCCTGGACGACTTCCTCCTCGCTGGATGACTTCTGCTGCACACATCCGCTTAAAAACAGTGCCACTACACTAATGGATAGCATCCATTTTTTCAAAGCGAATCACTCCTCTCCCTCGGTCGCTTCTTTTAACTCTGTTTCACTCCACACTTCTATCCCCAGTTTTTCTGCTTTTTCCAGCTTTGATCCGGCGTCCGCTCCAGCAATAAGGACATCTGTTTTTTTACTTACACTGCCTGTTACTGCCCCGCCTAACGATTCAATCAGCTCTTTCGCTTCTTTTCTCGTATACTGCTCCATTTTACCAGTCAATACAACTGTTTTTCCAGAGAATAAGCTATCTGTTTTTATTTCTGATTTCTTTTGACCGGTGTAAGTCATATTTACACCCAGCTCTTTTAATTCCTTCAATAGCTGCGTCACTTTTTCTTCTTCAAAATATCGGACAATGGAATCTGCCATTTTCTCGCCAATTTCTTCAATGGCTACAATTTCCTCCAAGTTGGCATGCTGAAGCCGCTCCATGGTTTCAAATTCCATCGCCAGAGTCTGTGCTGCTTTTGAACCAATAAAACGAATCCCAAGTCCGAACAATAATCTTTCCAATGAATTGGCTTTAGAAGCCTCAATAGCATTTAAAAGATTAGTAACGGATTTTTCGCCCATCCGTTCTAAATTCAACAAATCCTCTTTTTCCAATCGATATAAATCAGCAATGGTATGGACCAAATCTTCACGGAAAAGCTGAATGATAACTTTTTCTCCTAAACCATCAATATTCATCGCATTCCGGGAGACAAAGTGAACCAATCCCTCCATCAATTGTGCCGGACAGTTCGGATTGATGCAGCGTAATGCTACTTCCCCTTCTAGACGAACCAGTTCATTGCCGCAGTCCGGACATTCCTCAGGCATATGAAATTCTTTTTCTTCCCCGGTCCGCTGTTCGATAATCGAGCGGACAACCTTTGGAATAATATCGCCTGCTTTTTTGATAACTACCTGATCCCCAATCCGGATATCCTGTTCACGAATTAAATCCTCGTTATGCAAGGAAGCCCGCTGCACAGTTGATCCTGCTATACGGACAGGTTCAAGAATGGCTGTCGGAGTCACTACGCCTGTTCTGCCGATGCTTAATACAATATCTTTTAAAGTAGTTACAACTTCTTCTGCCGGGAATTTATAAGCAATCGCCCACCGCGGGCTTTTCGCAGTAAATCCCAGTTCATCCTGATGATCCAGGCTGTCTACTTTCACCACAATCCCGTCAATTTCGTAATTTAAATCCTTGCGGTGTTCGGTCCAATACGTAACGAATTCCAATACCTCTTCAATGCTCTTACATCTTTTCCATTCTTTATTTGTTTTAAATCCCAGACGATGCAAGGCCTCTAAGCTTTCACTATGACTGGTGATATTACTGTTTTCCCATTCACCGACGCCGTATAGAAAAATATCTAAATTACGTTTAGCTGCAATTTTCGGGTTCAGCTGCCTCAATGATCCAGCAGCTGCATTTCTCGGGTTGGCAAACGGTTCTTCACTCTTTTCTTCCCTTTCTTTATTCATCTCTAAAAAGGACTTATGCGGCATAAAAGCTTCGCCGCGAACCTCCAAAGTTCCAGCTTCTTTGATACTTAATGGAATACTTCGTATCGTGCGCAGGTTAGATGTAATGTCTTCACCAATTCTTCCATCGCCGCGAGTGGAACCCAGAACAAATTTGCCCTCCTGATATTTTAGAGAAATCGCTAAACCATCTATTTTCAACTCGCACACAAAAGTAACCTCACCAGATACGCCTTCTTGAGCCCGTCTGGCAAAATCTCTTAGATCCTGCTCATTAAAAGCATTGCCAAGGCTCATCATTGGCGTTTCATGCGTTACCTTCCGAAAAGCATCAAGCGGTTCTCCACCAATCCGCTGAGTAGGAGAATCCTCTCTAGCAAGGTCTGGATACTCTTTTTCTAAATCCTCCAGCTCCCTTAACTTCTGATCATACTCCGAATCGGGTACAGTCGGGTTGTCCAATACATAATAGGAATAACCATATTGATTAAGGACTTCTACTAAGGAATCCATGCGTTCTTTGATTTCTTGTTTGTTCATTCCATTTTACTCCTTTGTTATGGGGGCAAATTTTGCAAGAAGACGTTTGATGCCTACCGGAGCAGGAAATGCTACATCTAATTCCAGCTTTTCTCCTTCTCCCTGTACTCTTACAACCGTACCCGTTCCCCATTTTTTATGAGCAGCTTTATCACCGACAGACCAGCTTTTAGATTCTGCTCCGCTGGACTTATGTGCCTGCATTTTTTCAGCCCGTCTCTTCGGTGGTGCTTCCTGCTTCTGGCTCGAGCCAAAGCTCTTTCGCATGCTGCCAGCTCCGCCAAATGGTGATTTTTTGGTTGTTTCCATGCCATCCATCAATTCCACCGGAATCTCATTGATAAATCGGCTGATTGGGTTCATATTGGTACGTCCATATAAAGTACGCATTTGAGCATGCGTCAAATAAAGCTCCTCTTCTGCTCTGGTAATACCGACATAAGCAAGACGGCGTTCCTCCTCCATCTCTTCCTCGTCAAACATCGAGCGGCTGTGTGGAAATACATTCTCTTCCATTCCAATTAAGAAAACGACAGGGAACTCCAGTCCTTTTGCTGCATGCAATGTCATCAGGGTGATTTTTTGAGAGTGATCCGGATCCTCTTCATCGACACGGTCAATATCTGCAATCAATGCTAAATCGGTTAAAAAGGCGATGAGTGTTTTGTCTTCTTCACTTGCTTTTTCAAATTCTTGTGTAACAGTTTTAAACTCTTCTAAGTTCTCCAGTCTAGACTGCGCTTCAATGGAACGCTCATTATTCAGCATTTCTTCATAGCCGGTCCGTTCCAGCACAGCTTCTACCATATCCGTCGCTGTCAGAAACTCCTGCTGCTGTGTAAGCGAGCTGATAAGGCTACCGAATCCTGCTAAAGCATTGGCTGCTTTTTTCGAAACACCGGTGAAATCAACTTCCTTCACTGCTTCAAAGAGAGAAATATCATGCTCTACTGCATATGCTTGCAAGCGTTCAATCGATGTTTTTCCTATTCCTCTTTTAGGTTCATTTACCACACGCTGGAAGCTGATATCATCATCGGGATTCGTAATTAACCTTAAATAAGCAATCATATCCTTGATTTCTTTACGGTCATAGAAGCGTGTACCGCCAACCATTTGATAACTGATAGCTGATTTGACAAATGTATCCTCAATTGCACGGGATTGTGCATTGGTACGATACAATATAGCAATGTCACTTGGCTGGTATTTGCCTGACCGAGTTAACTGCTGAATGGTATCTGCAATATATAAAGCCTCTTCCTGCTCAGTTGCTCCTTTATAATAGGATATCTTTTTTCCGTCATCCTTATCCGTCCAAAGATTTTTCGGCTTTCGTCCAGAGTTATTGCCAATTACTTTATTCGCCGCCAGTAAAATCGATTTGGTAGAGCGGTAATTTTGCTCCAGCATGACAGTTTTCGCTGACGGGTAATCTTTTTCAAAGGACAGGATATTCGTAATATCTGCTCCGCGCCAACGGTAGATAGACTGGTCTGAATCGCCGACTACACACAGATTTTGATACCTTTTGGCAAGCTGTTTGACCAGAAAGTATTGTGCATGGTTTGTATCCTGATACTCATCGACATGAATATATTGGAACCGTCTCTGGTAATATTCCAAAACTTCCGGTACACGGTCAAATAAATGAATCGTCTGCATAATCAGGTCATCAAAATCTAAGGACTGATTTTTCCGCAGCATTTTCTGATAGCCTTCATAAATCTGCGCTACTTGGCGGTCATAGAAATTACCGGCATTCTTCGCAAATTCATCTTCTGTAATCAGCTCATTTTTTGCTGTACTAATCTGTCCAAGCATCGCCCGGGGATCAAATTTCTTTGGATCAATATTGAGATTTTTAAGTACTTGCTTTACAACAGATAATTGATCTGCACTGTCTAAAATGGAAAAGTTCGAGGAATATCCAATCCGGTCAATGTCCCGGCGTAAAATCCGGACACACATCGAGTGAAATGTAGAGACCCACATATATTCACCTTGAGGACCGACTAATTTCGCTACCCGCTCCTTCATTTCTCTTGCCGCTTTATTGGTAAAGGTAATCGCTAAAATATTTCGGGGAGCTACTTCCTTCTCTCCCATTAAGTAAGCAATTCGATGTGTCAATACGCGTGTTTTCCCGCTTCCGGCTCCTGCCATAATTAAGAGCGGACCTTCTGTATACCGTACAGCCCTCTGCTGCTCCGGATTTAATGTATTTATCATCGCTTCCAGCGTTTGCTCCATCTTATCTCTTCCTTCCTTGGTTATTCTCCTTTTTACATATCCTCTTTAACAGCAGCTACTGTCTTGAGTGCTTGTTTTATATCCGTATAAATACTGTTTCCAACAATAATTGCATCAGCATACTCTTTCATCTCTTTGGCCTGCTCCGCTGTCTCAATACCGCCGCCATAGAAAAGCTTGGTGTCATTAAGTTCTGCCTTCACCTCGCGAACGACTTCTGCATCACCATAGGTACCGCTGTATTCCACATAAAAAATGGGCAGATGAAAAACATGCTCTGCCATATATGCATATGCCTTTACATCTTCTATATCGGGCAATTCACAATTCGTATGCTGGAAAGCTTTTGCTTCTGGATTTAAAATGCAATAACCTTCAAAGTATACCTCACTGTACTCCATCATGTCGATATATTCCTTGATTGCTTTTTGCTGTATATCCATCACATATTTTTTCTCTTTTGAATTCAATACCATCGGAACAAAATAAGTATCAAAGCCTGGAGTCAATGCTTCTTCATTCGAGATTTCCAAAACCACCGGTACCATATGTGCTCTGCGAATTCTTGATAATAAATCTAAAACCCCGTCTAATGTGACATCATCAGTGCCGCCGACTATAATCGCATCGGTCCCTGATTCACAAATTTTATCTAAATCTTCATCAGATATTTCCTTTGCTGGATCTAATTTAAACAGATGCTTCCATTCATTTATATTCATAATCAGTACAAATCCTCCATTATTACATTCATCTCTTTATTATAACAAAAATCGGCAAATGAATAGAACGGATAAGGTAAAGATTTTCAATATCTTAAGCAAAAACTTATTTACAAAATAGTGTTTATAAAGTGAAACTTCCTTCAGTGGGGATTTTTCAACGCACAACGCTTTATGATAGGCGAGTAATCACAACGCCAGCCAGTTACACTGCGATAAAATAAAAAAAGAGAAATCGAAACTATTTGCCTTACTTCAATAGTTTCGATTTCTCTTTTAGGCATTATTCTTCTGATTCTTCTTTTTCTTCTTCTCCTTTGATATGCAGCCTTTTCAAAACCAAATTATAGCCGTCACTGCCATAGTTAATGCAGCGTCTCACTCGGGAGATGGTTGCAGTGGAAGCTTTTGTTTCCTGCTCGATGGCACTGTATGTTTTTTCTTCTGTCAGCATTTTCGCAACCCGTAAACGTTGTGCCAGGGATTGGATTTCTGACATAGTAGCAATATCATCAAAAAACTGATAACACTCCTCACGCGTTTTTAATGATAATATAGCATCAAACAATTGATCGAGCTGCTCCCCTCGTAGCTTATCTATTTGCACTTCAATTCCCCCTTATTTTTCCTGTCCTTCTCTGTACCATTCTGAAAAGAAGAATAGGAAATAGTATTTTATTCATCCAACGAAGCTTCCTTCTCTAAACAAGAGCTTATTTTCGTCCATCAGGACAACTTTATTATACTAACGCATCGTAGCCGGAATTACAATTTCCCTTTTTTTCACATCCAGCAATCCCTGCTGTGTAATACGGAAGAAAGGCAGGTGGAAGGCAGAAAGAAATAACAGGCTGTAAATCGGATCTTCATATGCGTATCCGTGTGCTTTCAACACCTTTTTTATTTCCTTGTTCATCGGAATCAATTCTTCCATCGCGTTCTTCGGCATCACTCCTCCAAGGGGAAGCGGCATTTCTGCTAAAATCTCTCCCTGGTCCACCAATACAATTGCTCCGCCCAGCTCTCTCATCCGTTTCGCGGCAATACGGATATCTTTCTTAGAATTACCAATATGAATAACATCTCCCGTAGCTGAAAAACTGCTGACCAGCGCACCGAGCTTCGGAGCAAATCCGCGAATAATTGTATTTACCCGCCACTTGCCATGCTTATCAATTAATGCAATAAATTGCTCGCTTTTACTGGAGGGAATCTGATCAGCACTGACATCTGATACAATCGTATATGGCTGGATAATCACATCATTGACCATATCCATCCCGATTGGACTCGAAAACTGTAAATCCTCGTCCGTCAGCTCCCAGTCAAATTCAACTGATGTAATATCAAATTCTTCCCAATTAATGACGGATGGATAAGGAATTGCTTCGCCGTCCTTTTTGATCCATTTCCCTTTGCTTATCACGCTCTCCGGATGCGGATTTTGTTTATCTAAAAGGATATTTATATTAGCAACTCTTCCCGGCGCAATACTGCCGAATTCTTCCTCCATATTAAAATGTCTGGCAGGATGGTAGCTCGCCATGCGATAAGCCGTTTCTGCAGGCAGTCCATTCTCTACTGCTTTCTCAATACAAACATTGATTATGCCATCTTCCATAAAGGCTGGTGTTGGTCCATCCATTGTAAAACTCATATTATCAAATTGCGATAATCCTTTATCCAGAAGGCCTTTGATTATTTCCGGCAAATCTGGACGGATTGGTGAGTAACGAAGACTGACACGATAACCAAGCTCCAGCCGTTTTAACACATCCTCCGCCGTCATTGATTCATGATCACTCGAAATGCCGAAAAGCTTCATTTTTGTCAGAGTGCGGGATGACGCGCCCGGCAAGTGGCCTTCTATCGGCTTGCCCAGCTTCTTCATCTCCTGAATCCAGTACAGCAGACGATCACCGCCTGTCAGCAAGCTCGGCCAGTCCGTCAGCTCTCCTCCCTGAATAACCAGCGGATGCTCTGCCCAATCTAATACATCTCTCGTATTAAACACATGATCATCCTTTAGTATGGTCTGGCTGTCAAAACGATTCCACCAAAACATATTTACCGGCAATTTAGAAAAAGCATTTATCATAGAGAACGTTTTCTTTTTATTTAACAGCAAATACCAGGTTAAATTATCATTTACAAAGGTCGTCGTTCCCGTTTTCGCAGCATACATCACCGTTTCTTCCGGATTAGCAGCCTGAAAAGGGTGAGCATGCGGCTCAATATAGCCTGGCACTACAAATTTCCCCTGACAATCATAAAAATTTGTCCCTGTTGTCTCTTCAGGCAGATTTTCACCAACATAAACAATCCGGTTCTCATAAATCCAAACGTTTGCTTCCAGCCATTGATTTGTATATACATTTAAATAGGTTGCATTGGTCAAGATAGTGCTGGGTGCAACCGTCCCGTCGATTACATTGACATGCTGTCGTAATTCCCGATTTCTCCATAATGTCATTAAGCAACTCTCCACTATTTGTCATTTATTTTTATTCTATCATAAATGTAGTGCTTTAATATAATAAAGTTGACTTTTTCTCTTATGAATAGGTATAGATCGGTACTGCGTTTTTATATTTTATATACTTGCTCCAGCAATTTTTACAGCATGGACAAAGGAGCTAATGCAATCTAGAAAAAGACAGAGTCCGATTCCAGAAATTTATTGATATCACGATTACCACCTAAATCCAATTAGAAAAACCAAGAATACCGCTTGTTCTTAAAACATTGGTGTTCTTGCCAAAGAGATGTCCGCTCCGGGAAGTCGCTTTCCGCGGGCAACGTTCAGCCTCCTTTAAAGAAGAATTGCTGATTGGCAAGCCGTCAGGTGCAGACAGAAGCATAGTCGCACTTATGCCCTGCGGGTAGAAAGAAAACCACTTCCTGCTCAGGTCTACCTGTTGCTTTTCCCGCAGGAGTCGACAACATCCGCTCCCATCTAAGAAGAATTATGTTTTATTTGCTTTTTTTCAAAGAAATAACGCAAATTCTAGCGACAGATGAGTTTGATGGGGCGAGTAATCGCAGCAACGGTTTTAATAGACCGAGTAATCGCAGTCCCAGAGGAAAAACACGTAGACTCCTATGGGGAAGCGTAGTGTTTTTCTGGGGGTTGCGATTACTCACCCCACCATAACCCGTCGCAGCGGTCGCATTAACCTGACAACATTGAAAATTACTCCCCCCCCATGAAATCCGTTGGAACGGCTATACTCAGCACTTTTTTATACTTCCTTACGTGCAAAAAACAGTGCAGTTTCTACAAATTTCGCAAAAACTGCACTGCATCTTATTTAAGATATGATCGGATGTTTCAAAGAAATCCGAGTTACTTGAAAAGTTCCTTTTGATCATAAAGCTGTTTACATTTTATTTACTGTACATCCCCTGTAAAGTAAGTTGCAATTTGCGGGAAGATGCATAACAGAATGATAAACAGAACCATAATCAGGGCATAAGGTATCACGCCTTTTACAATTTCGGCGATGGTATTGTTTTTATCCAGCCCTTTTAAAACAAACAGATTTAAACCTACAGGCGGTGTAATTAGTGCCAATTCCATGTTAATTACCATAATAATAGCAAACCATATCGGATCAAATCCTAACGCAGTAATAATCGGATACAGGATTGGTACGGTAATAACCAAAATAGAGACAGTTTCTAAAAACATTCCCAATACAAGTAATACAATGTTAATCAAAATAAAGATAACCCAAGGTGATAAATCTGTCGCGGTGGCAGCTGCTGTAATCTGCTGCGGAATTTGCAATATAGTTAAGATAAAACCAAGCAGCTTAGCACCAATGATAATAAATAGAATCATCGCACTCGTTTTAACTGTGGACAGGATCATCACTTTCAAATTAGCAAACGTCAGATTCCGATATACCACAATGGCAATGAGAAAGGCTAATACCACGCCGACTGCAGCCGCTTCTGTCGGTGTGAAGATTCCTGAGTAAATTCCGCCGATAATCACAATCGGCAGCAATAGCCCCCAGATGGCTTTTTTAGACGCTTCCCACCGTTCTGCCCATGTAGCAGGCTCTTCTTTTATATGCCGCATTTGAATAGAAGAAAAAATCATAAAGCTTAACGTTAAGATAATCCCTGGCACGACACCGGCAATAAATAATTTTCCGACGGATTCCCCGGTGAGTGAACCGTATAAAATCATCGGCACGCTCGGAGGAATAAGAATGCCCAGCGTACCGCCGGCTGCCAATAATCCAAGCACATATTTCTTTTTATATCCCCGGCGAACCATTTCCGGAAGCGCTACGGCGCCAACTGTTACAGCTGTTGCCACACTGGAGCCCGAAATAGCAGAAAATATCGCACAACAGAAAACGGTCGCTATACCTAACCCCCCGGGAAAATGTCTGAACCATCTGCTCGCCATTTCGTACAAATCCCGTCCTACTCCGCTGACAACAAGGATTTGACTCATCAGTATATACATCGGCAAAGCTGTCAATGTAAAGTCATCCAAAGCTGAGTACGCTATAATCGGAATTTGTGCAAAAGCAAAGCTTCCCCCGTTAAATAGAAACATTCCGAGTACAGCAAGCATCCCTAAAGAAAATGCAACCGGGAGACCGATAAGCAAGAATGTAGCTAATCCTCCAGCAAAAAATAGATTCATAGATGGTCTCCTCCTTTATGTACATTCCCGTCAATCAGCTGCAATATAAATGCGATAATAAGCAGAACGCCGCCTATCGGAATAAATAATTCAGGTAAATACATCGGTATACGCAGCAAGGAGGTGGAAATAACTCCTAATTCAAATGTCATAAAAACATGTTTAAATCCATACCATGTCAATATCGCACTAAAAAGTAATCCAAGCCCGTTACAAATATATGCGAATATCCTGCGAGCAGCGTCATTCACACGATTTACCAATAAATCTACTGTAATATGCGCATATGTCCTCACTGCATATGCCGTTCCCAAAAAACAGCTTCCTATAATCGCATACGTAGATAATTCCGTGGCCCATGCAGTCGGCATACCAAAGAATGATCTGGATATTACTTCATAAAACGTCATCAACGTTGTCGCGAATATTAAAATCCCAGCTAGATAACCCGCGTATTTAATTAATAAATCAGAAAATTTATACAATCTATTCATGCTGTAACTCCTTCCAAGTGATGAACAACTTTTATTCGCCATCTACTATATCTAATAATTCACTGCCTGCTTCTCCAGCCTCTTCTTCAAAGATTTCCCACACCGGCATTGCAGCTTCTTTCCATATATCGAGTTCATCATCAGGTACTTCATATACTTCCATTCCTCTGTCTTTCAGCACTTGGAGTGTTCGTTCATCTTCCAGCTTCGTTTGCTGGCGAATCCATTCTTCGGTCTCATTGGCAGTTTCTTCAATTAATGTTTGTGTATTTTTAGGCAAATCATCCCAAAATTCTTGATTAACGCCCAGAATAAATTCAAAATAAGTATAATTATTTATCGTCAAATAATCTGTTACTTCATCATAACTGCGCTGCACCATTGCTGTTGTTCCAGATGTAGCACCATCTACGGTTTGCCTTTGCAATCCCATGTATACTTCTCCGCCTCCCATAAACACCGGAGATGCGCCATAAGCTTGAATTAATTCAGAAGGGAGTGTTCCTACACTGCGGATTTTCAGACCTCTAAAATCTTCTGGAGATTCCAGCGGACGTTTATTATTCGCAAATTGTCCAAAGCCATAATCACCAAACATCAATACTTTCACACCGACGTCTTCCATTTCGGAACGAAGTATATCTCCGAATTCACCATTCAAGGCTTCCCCTGCTTCCTCATATGCTTCAAATACATAAGGGACATCAAATATTCCCATCGCAGGTACTGTAGAAGACCAGATTGTAGAAGAATTCATTCCCATTTCTACACCGCCTGTTAAAAGCGACTGGTTCATATCTGTATCAGACAGCAGCTGCCCATTCGCAAAAATCTGCATATCTATCTGGCCGTTTGATTTCTCTTCTATTTTTTTAGCAAATTCTTCTATTCCCTCTGAAATATGATGACCTGATGGCAGATTATAAGCTAATCGAATCGTAGCCGGTTCATACTCCTCGCCACTCGCTTCTGTTTCTTTCGGGGTCTCGTCACCATTGCTGCAGGCCGATAAAATGACTCCTGTAAGAAGCAGCAGGAATGAAAAATAACGTAATTTCTTCATTCCATCATCTCCTTCATCGTGCGTGTTCTATCTAAATGGCGGATTCTCCCCAGCGGTGTTTTAGAAGAAAGACTCGCTGCAAAGTCAGCCGCTTCGAACAGCTTATTGATATCTACTCCTGTTTTAACCCCCATCCGTTCAAACAGATATACTAAATCTTCCGTTGCCAGATTCCCTGCTGATCCTGGAGCGAACGGACAGCCGCCGATTCCGCTGACTGCTGTTTCAAATATCCGCACGCCTGCCGTGTACGCAGCATATGCATTCGCTAACCCCAATCCTCTCGTGTCATGGATATGGAAAGAAACATTTGTATCTCCTGTCACATCGAATACTTTTTTGAATAAACGATTCACAGCATCTGGTGTCGCGATGCCAATTGTATCTGCAATTCCAATTCTGTCCGCTCCGGCCTGTACCGCTTTTTCTGCCAATTCAAGCACTTTTTCTTCCTCCACATGCCCTTCATAGGGGCAGCCAAAGCTGACCGCAATCGAGAAGCAAATTTCCATCCCTTTTGATTTTGCTTCTTTTGCTACTTCCGTAAACATTTCGAAATTTTTATCAATCGTCATTCCTAAATTTTTATCGCTGAAGGTTTCTGTTGCAGAGGCTGCCCAATTCAGTTCCAAATGCGGAAACTCACTTGCCCGCATAAACCCCCTTTGATTCGGAATCAATGCAATAGGCTGTATATTCTTATTTGAATGGATCTGCTCTAATAACGCTTCGGCATCCGCCATCTGTGGAACTTTTTTCGGATGAACAAAAGAGGCAGCCTCAATTTTTTTAATTCCTGCTTCTGTGAGCTTATCGATAAGCTTTGCTTTTTCTTCTGTAGAAACTTTTTTCGGTTCTATTTGCAATCCGTCACGCGGGCTTACATCAATAATAGTAACCTGTGTCATCAGATGATTCCTCCCTCTTTTAACCTTTTAAAATCCTCATAGGAGAAGTTTAGAAATTCCTTGTAGATTTCCTCATTATGCTGACCTAGCATCGGCCCGTTTGCTTCAATTTCTCCCGGCGTTTCCGAAAGCTTCGGTACAATGCCCGGGGTCTTTATTTTTTGGCCGTCATCCAGCACAATTTCCTGGATCATATCTCTGGATTGGTAATGTACGTCCTCAATAATATCCTTGATACTATAAATCGGACTGACCGGCACGGAAGCTTCGTCTAAAATCCGCTGCACCTCTTTAATCGGATATTGTTTCGTCCATGATTCAATGACACTATCAATATATTCCACGTTATTCACCCGGTCTTGGTTCGTTGCATATTTGGGATCTTCTGCCATGTCCTTTCTTCCGATGGCTGTCATCAGACGCTGGAAAATACGGTCTCCATTTCCGCCGATAATGACGTAGGAACCATTCGCACACAGGTAGGAATTAGACGGAGCTACACCCGGCAGTGTACTTCCTGTTCTCTCGCGAATCTCCCCTGTTAAATCAAACTCCGGAAGCATTCCTTCCAATAAGCTGAATACGGACTCATAAAGAGCAACATCTACTTCCTGCCCCTTTTTTTCCTCATCCCGATCGCGAACTCGTAACGCCATCAATGTGCCGATAACAGCATATAATCCGGCAACCATATCTCCAATAGCAATTCCGACCCGAACCGGCGGCAAATCCGGGTAACCCGTTAAATACCTCAGTCCTCCGACTGCTTCTGCTACACTTCCAAATCCGGCTTTTTCCCGATATGGGCCTGTCTGGCCATAACCGGATATTCTTGTTAATACGATAGAAGGATTCACTTTCTTCAGCGTTTCATAGCCTAACCCCCACCGTTCCAGCGTTCCTGGTTTAAAATTTTCTAAAACAACATCCGCTGTTTTCGTCAGATTCTTAATAATCTCCTGTCCTTCCGCTTCACGAAGATTGACGGTAATCGATTTTTTATTCCGTGATTGAACATGCCACCAAACGGATGTATCCTTGTACATGACTCTCCAGTTTCTAAGCGGATCACCATTTTTCGGTTCTTCTACCTTAATCACTTCTGCTCCAAATTCAGAGAATAATTTTCCCGCAAAAGGAGCAGCTACAATATTTCCTAATTCTAATACCCTTATTCCTTCAAGTGGCTTTTTCTTGCTCAATCTAATCCCTCCAATTCATCTCTGTTCAAATTCAGAAAGTGTGTAAAATCTCTTTCAATATGCTGTTTCATTAATTCTTTTGCAGCATCTGCATCCTGCCTGGCAATGGCCTCCCATATTTGCTCATGATCCGCAAATGCTGTTTCTCTATGTGTCGGGTCTTTATCCACAATGACTTCCCGATAAAAACTATTCACCCCGCGCAGTGTCCCGAGCATGGATATGAGAAAAGGATTTGCACTGGCTTCAATAATAATATCGTGAAAAGCTACCGTGACATGTTTTTCATTATCATCCTGCTTTTCTTTATGACGGGCGGTATTTTCCACTTCCTGCTTCATCAAGAGCAGCTGTTCATCAGTCCGTCTGATAGCAGCGTAATAAGCGGCAAGTGACTCCATCCCTATCCGGCATTCGTACAAATACCTAAAATCTGTAAGAGAAGGCTCTACAACCGTAACACCGCCGGTTTTTGATAAATTCAGAAATCCCTCTTTTTCCAGCATCCGTATCGATTCACGAATAGGGCTCCGGCTAACATTTAATGCTTCTCCTATCTTTTCTTCTATTAATCTTTCTCCAGGTTTGAATTTTCCGACAATAATTTGCTCTCTCAAGTAATCGTATACTTGGCTTTTTAAGGTTTTCTTTACGATTTCTACTATGACAATCACCTCTTGTATACAGTATGCAAGTTCATTCGTTCATATTATTACAATAAAAGTAAAAAGTCAAACTATTTCAAATATAAAAATGCAGATTTTTCTTCATTCAGAAAAAATAAAAGCTCTGCACCCATAACTGGACGCAGAGCTTTTATTAATTCATTCGATTTTTAGGATCATACGATTACTTTTTACTTAATTGATCCACCGCTAAAATAGCTTGGGCAACATCATCGGCAGTGATTTCTTTAGAAAGGTTGCCCATGGTTTCTCCTTCTTGCGTTGCTGCAGCTCCAACCTTTTGTAAATCTTCATAGGATACTTCGTCCAAATGCATTTCTTCCAAGGACGTCGGCAGGCCTAGTGACTGATAAAAGTCGATGTATTTTTGGATTTCCTGTTCTGGATGCAATTCCAGTACAAGCTGTGTCAGCGTACCATAAGCAACTTTTTCACCATGCGTTAGATGATGGATATCTCCATCCAGCACGGTAAAGCCATTATGGATGGCATGTGCAGCAGCTAATCCGCCGCTCTCAAATCCAAGTCCGGATAAAAGGGTGTTTGCTTCTACAACTGCTTCCACTTGCTTGGTCACCAGATTTTTTTCTACTGCTTTATATGCTGCTTTTCCGTAAGCGAATAAGGTTTTCTCACACGCTTCTGCAATAGCACGTGCAGCAATGCTCGTCTTTCCTCCTGCCATTGCTTCTCCATTACTTTTAATCGTTGCTCTTGCTTCCACCCATGTTGCCATGGCATCAGCTATTCCAGAAGCAAACAGACGGGCTGGTGCACCAGCTACTACTTTCGTATCTACCAGCACTAATTCTGGATTTTTATTATAAAACTTATAGGATTCAAAAACACCCTCGTCATTATAAATAACAGATAATGCACTTGTCGGTGCGTCTGTTGATGCAGTCGAAGGAACAATAACAACACTTACTTCCAGCTCATCCGCAACGGCTTTTGCTGTATCAAGTGTTTTTCCTCCTCCGACACCAATGATAAAGTCGGCCTCCGCTTTATTACCTTCTTCTGCTATGCGGCTGATTTCTGTTATAGAGGCTTCGCCATTAAATGGAACAAAATGAAAATCGATATTTACATCTTTCAGGCTGCTCTCAACCGTTTCCTCCGTTATCTTCCAAACCACTTCATCAGATATAATTAATGGTTTCTTCCCAACTGCTTCAACATATTTGCCAAGCTCGTTTAAAGCTCCTTTTCCTTGAACATATTTGCTCGGTGAAGTAAAAATAACATTAGACATCAAATCTCTCCAATTCTTATATTTCCCTTTATTATACCCATCATTTGGATTGCCAAAACAGTAACGTACCCTTGCATCACATATTCAGAAAATAGAAATATTTTTTCGCAATAACTTTTAAAATGCAAATAAAAATGCAAAGGAGATTTCCGTCCTTTGCATTTTTCTACCTCTATTTAGCTATATCGCTCCGGTAAAAAAAGTTACCATTCAGTTCTGCTTTATCCAGCTGCTGATACACTTTTTCTGCAGCCTGTGAAAGTGTGTCTGCACGTCCGCCGATCAGGAGCACTCTTCCTCCGTCATTGACAAGCTTTCCATCTGCCTTTTTTGTTCCGGCATGAATAATATAGGTGTCTTCTGTATCTTCAAATTGAGGAAGCTCATTCCCTTTATTATACGCTCCTGGATACCCTTCCGATGCAAGCACGACACCGACACAGGCTTCCTTATGCCATTCTAAATGCGGGTTCTTTTTCGCCAATACATCCTGCAGAACCTGGAGTAGATCATTCTTTAATAAAGGAAGAACGACCTGCGTTTCCGGATCGCCAAAACGTGTATTGAACTCAATTACTTTAGGGCCTTTTTCCGTCATCATTAAGCCCGCATAAAGAATCCCTGTGAATGGTCTGCCTTCTTCCAGCATTCCTGCTGCTGTTTTTTCTAAAATCTGTTCAACAGCGAATTGATAATCTTCTGCCCTCAAATCCGGAATCGGAGCAAAAGCTCCCATGCCGCCTGTATTGGGACCTTCATCATGGTCAAACGCCCTTTTGTGATCTCTTGCTGCCATCATTGGATAGACCTTATCTTCATGGACAAACGCCATTAAGGAAAATTCAGCGCCCTCTAAATACTCTTCAATCACCACAGTAGAGCCGGCCTGATCAAATGCTTTGTCCACAAGCATATCATCGATCGCCTGAACAGCTTCCTCCTCTGTCATCGCCACAATAACACCTTTTCCAGCTGCTAAACCGTCTGCTTTGATTACAATAGGAGCACCAGTTTCCGCAATTCTCTTTTTCGCCTCTTCAGCATCCTGAAAGACACCGTAAGAAGCAGTAGGGATATCATATTTTTTCATGAAATCCTTTGCAAAGCTTTTACTGCCTTCCAGCCATGCTGCTTCTTGTGTAGGGGCAAAAACTGCAAGGTTTTCCTGTTGAAACCGGTTGGTGATTCCGGCATTTAACGGATTCTCAGGGCCAACAACCGTTAAATCAATTGCCGCTTCTTTTGCAAAAGCTGCTAATTCTTCTATGTTCATTTCATCAATGGGAACACATTCGGCTTCTTCTTCCATGCCGGCATTTCCAGGAGCAACATAAATCTTGTCTAACTGCGGGTTTTCCTTTAACTTTTTGATGATACTATGCTCTCTGCCGCCGCGTCCTACAACTAATATTTTCATAGCTTCCCCTCCGTTTTCAAACTTCTCAAGATGAGTGAATTTTTTTATCAGTTCGTAACTTAATTAGAATATTTGGTTGTCACCAGGCCTTTAAATGAAAACCTTCGTTACACTTATGCAGTAAGAAAGTTTATACTTTCTCAACTGTAAGAAAAACCAAGAATACCACTTGGTCTTTAAAACATCGGTGTTCTTGCCAAAGAGATGTCCGCTACGGAAGTCGCTTTCCGCGGGCAACGTTCAGCCTCCTTTAAAGAAGAATTGCCAATCGCTAAGTCTTCTTTAAAGGAGGCTGAGCGCAAGCCCATGGAAAGCGAAGTGTTTTTCTGGGGTTGCGATTACTCACCCCACCATAACCCGTCGCAGCGGTCGCATTAATCTGACAACATTGAAGGATTACTCTCTTCATGAAACCCGTTGGAGAGACTATTTTCAGCATTTTTTTATATACTTTCCTATTCTTCAAAAAAGCTCCTGGATAAATAAATCGAGCAGAAATACAGGAGCTCTATCTATTAATGTTTAAAATGACGAACAGCTGTAGTCACCATCGCAATCCCATATTGATTACATACATCAATCGAATCTTGATCGCGTTTGGAACCGCCCGGCTGAATAATCGCTGTGACACCGGCTTTAGCTGCTGCTTCTACGGTATCTGGCATCGGGAAGAAGGCATCTGATGCAAGCACAGCTCCTTTCGCTCTATCTCCAGCCTGTTTAATGGCAATCTCTGCTGCTCCAATCCGGTTCATCTGACCGGCGCCCACACCAATGGTCTGTGCATCCTTTGCAAGTACGATTGCATTTGATTTCACATGTTTCACAGCTTTCCAAGCGAATAGTAAATCAGCTATTTCTGCTTCAGTCGGCTGCTTTTCCGTTACCACTTCTAAGTCCTCGTTCGTCACTTCTTTGACATCTAAATCCTGGATAAGAACTCCACCATCAACGGTGGTCATCCGTTTTTGGTCAGCCTGCTGATTCGAAACATCCAATTCTAAGAGACGGATATTTTTCTTCTCTGTTAGTAAAGCAAGTGCATCCGCCTCAAAAGAAGGTGCAACGACGATTTCTAAGAAGATCGAAGAAAGCTGCTCTGCTGTCTGTACATCAACCGGACGATTGCAGGCTACAATCCCTCCAAAAATAGATATAGGATCCGCTTCATACGTACGTCCAAACGCTTCTGCCAATGTTGCCCCAATACCGATGCCGCATGGATTCATATGCTTGACCGCTACTGCAGCAGGTTCACTATAGTCCCGCAAAATTTCTAATGCTGCGTTGGTATCCTGGATATTATTATAGGAAAGCTCCTTGCCATGCAGCTGGTTGGCAGTTGCCAAGGTTGCTTCATGTTGAATAGGCGCTTTGTAAAAAGCTGCCTGCTGATGCGGGTTCTCTCCATAACGTAAATCCTGCACCTTTTCATAAGTTACGGTATATGTTTCTGGAAATACTTCTTCTGTCTGTGTTTGGAAATAAGCTGCAATCATCGCGTCATAATGCGCAGTATGACGGAATACTTTCGCTGCTAATTGCTGACGAAAAGCATAGTTATCCTCTTCCGTTTCCAGAGCTGCTAAAACAGATGGATAGTCAGACGGGTCGGCAACAACGAAGACATCTGCAAAGTTTTTCGCTGCAGAGCGAAGCATGGAGGGTCCGCCAATATCAATGTTTTCAATAATTTCATCATGGCTTACCCCTGATTTTTGAACTGTTTCTTTAAACGGATAAAGGTTCACTGCTACAAGATCGATTGGAGCAATATGATGCTCCTCCATTTGCGCACGGTGATCTTCATTGGTTCGTTTTCCTAAAAGCCCGCCATGAATCATCGGATGCAATGTTTTTACTCTGCCATCAAGCATTTCCGGAAAATTTGTTACTTCCTCTACCGGAATCGCCTGGACGCCAGACTCCTTCAATAAACGGATGGTTCCGCCGGTTGATAAGATTTCAAACCCTTTTGCTTCGAGTCCTTTTGCAAATTCTGCGACCCCTGTTTTATCAGATACACTAATAAGCGCACGTTTTTTCATTATAATTCCTCCGTTACATTCTGCATAAGTTGATTGATTACATTTGGATATAAGCGATGCTCCACGGCTTTGATTCTCGTTTTCAGCTGCTCTTCCGTTTCTCCAGGCAGCCTTTCTATTTCTTCCTGTGCAATGATTGGACCGGTGTCCATGCCCTCATCTACATAGTGAATCGTTACTCCTGTCTTGGAAACGCCGGCTCTATAGGCTTGGCCAATCGCGTCTTTCCCAGGGAAGTCCGGTAAAAGGGAGGGGTGTATATTAACAATCCTGCCTTCATATTGTGAAAGTAAGGTCTCCCCGATAAGCCGCATATAGCCTGCTAAGAAAATCCATTCGACTTCTAAATCCTGCAGTTTTTCAGCAATCACTTTTTCATATTCCTGCTTGGAAGCATACCTTTTTGGCTCTAACACAAGCGTCTCGACGCCATAACCTTGAGCCTTTTTAATAACCGCTGCTCCCGGCTTATCACAAACAAGCAGTACGATCGAGCTTGCAATTTTTTTATCCTGCATCATGGCATCAAAATTACTTCCTGTACCTGATGCAAATACACTGAACCGCTGTTTCATGAAGAAATCTGCACCCCTTCACCTGCAATGACCTCTCCGATAACTGCTGCTTCGACCTTGTTCTCCTGCAATAGATCACAGACTTTCTGCGCTTCTTCATTGGATACAGCTAAGACCATGCCAATGCCCATATTGAAAATACGATACATCTCACGTGCATCGATTTCTCCTCGTTTTTGCAGGAACGGAAAAATCTCCGGAACATTCCAGGCTCCTGCCTGCACTGCTGCTCCAAGACCTTCTGGCAGCATCCGAGGAATATTTTCATCAAACCCGCCGCCGGTAATGTGTGCAATTCCTTTAATATGTACCTCTTCTTTTATAGCTTTAACCGCTTTTGCATAAATCTTCGTCGGTTCCATCACGGCTTCACTTAGAGGTTTTGATAATCCATCAGGAGTTTCTTCAAAATCCAGACCTTCAATCAGCTTGCGGACAAGCGAGTAGCCATTGGAATGAATTCCGCTCGAAGCGAAGCCAATCAGCGTATCTCCCTCTGCAATGGTTTTTCCTGTAATAATCTCTGCTTTCTCGACGATACCTACCACAAAACCAGCTAAATCATATTCATCTGCATCATACATCCCCGGCATCTCTGCTGTCTCACCGCCGATTAATGCAGCGCCGGCCTCCTGGCACCCTTCGGCAACACCAGAGACAATCGCTTCGATCCGCGCCGGGTCATTTTCTCCGCATGCAATATAATCTAAAAAGAAAAGCGGATCGCCCCCCTGAGCAACAATATCATTGACACACATCGCTACTAAATCAATCCCTACCGTATCATGCTTATCCAGTTCGATTGCTAGCTTTAATTTGGTGCCGACGCCATCTGTCCCGGAAAGCAGGACAGGCTCTTGATAGGAAAAGGAGGATAAATCAAATGCTCCTGCAAAGGAACCTAAAGAGCCCAGCACCTCTTTACGATGTGTTTTTTGAATATGTTTTTTCATTCGCTCTACTGCTTCGTAGCCTTTTTCAACATCTACACCTGCTTGTTTATAAACATCTGACATCTTTTCGCCCTCCAACATGGTTTTGATTCTAGTGTGTGTTTCAAATGGAATATCCTCTTCTAGCAGTTTGATATGTCCATTTCCTTCTCATCTGCCGGAGCAACTGGATACAAGCCTGTCATACAAGCCATGCAGACACCTTGATTGATCGTTTTATCTTTGACGATGGCGTTCTCTAAGCCTTCTTCAGACAGATAAGCGATACTGTCTGCCCCAATGATTTCTCCAATTTCTTCAATGCTGTTGTTTGCTCCAATCAATTCTTCCTTCGTAGACATATCGATTCCATAATAACAAGGGTCTGTTATCGCCGGAGAAGCAATCCGTACATGCACTTCCTTTGCACCAGCATCTTTTAACATTTTTACAATTCGTCTGCTTGTTGTTCCCCGAACAATCGAATCATCAATCATAATGACACGTTTTCCCTCTACGATTCCGCGGACTGGAGAAAGCTTCATCTTTACACCAAGCTCTCTCAGCTCCTGGGAGGGCTGAATAAATGTTCTTCCAACATAACGATTTTTGATAATCCCCATTTCATAAGGCAGCTTGCTTTCCTCTGCGTAGCCAATGGCAGCTGAAATACTGGAATCCGGTACTCCTATCACTAAATCTGCATCAACCGGCGCTTCCTTAGCCAGCTCTTTTCCCATCCGTTTCCGGGATGCATGGACATTGACATAATTTAAATCACTATCCGGTCTGGAAAGATAGACATATTCCATCGCACACATTTGTCTCTTGCCACGCGGAGCAAACCGGAAGGAAGTAAGACCGTCTTGGTTAATTTTTATTAATTCACCCGGCAATACCTCCCGCTCAAAGGTTGCACCGATTTGATCGAAAGCACATGTTTCCGAAGCAACGACATACGCTTCTCCTATTCTTCCAATAGAAAGTGGTCTGATTCCAGCCGGGTCCAGCGCAGCATATAAAGTATCATCCTCTAAAATAAGATAGGCGTAAGCTCCTTTGACACGGTTGAGCGCTTCCGAGATGGTTGCTTCCGTGACCTCTCCGCTTCGTTTCATTAAATGAGCTAACACTTCTGTATCTGAGGTCGTTTGAAAAATGCTTCCCTCTTTTTCAAGCTCCTCACGCAATGCGGTAGCATTCATTAAATTTCCATTATGTGCTAAAGCCATCCCGCTGGTAAGTGACTGGAAAAGAAGGGGCTGTACATTTTCCAGCCCTTTTCCGCCCTGGGTAGCATACCTTACATGCCCTAAAGCAATTTTTCCGTTTAAATCATCAAATTTTACTTGCTTAAAAACATCATTAACCAGTCCAAGCTGTTTATAGCCTGTTAATTCCTTATCTTTGCTGACAACAATTCCGGCACCTTCCTGCCCGCGGTGCTGCATCGAATGCAGACCGTAATAGGTTAATTCTGCTGCTTTCTCATGTCCCCAAATTCCGAATACGCCGCATTCCTCGTTTATGCCTTTGATTTCAGCAAGCATGGAATAGCCCCTTTCCAAAGTGCTTTTAACGCTGCTGCATCTTCCTGTAGAATCATCTCGTTATTTGCCGTAACCGTTAGTTGATTATCTGCTGTTACCTGACCAAGTCTGGCTGCATCCGCAAATACATCTTCAAAAGCGGCCTGGTGCTCCGGCTTTACGGTAACAAGAAAACGTGATTGGGTTTCACTGAATAACGCAACCGTTGCATCTCCTGTAAGTGTCACTTCTGCACCCAGCGCTTCACTGGAGAATAATGATTCCGATAATGCAACTCCTAACCCGCCCTCTGCAAGGTCATGCGCAGATTGGATTTTACCCTGCCTGATTAAAGAGAGCAGTTTTTCCTGACGTTCCGCTTCGATCGTTAAATCCAGATGCGGTGCTTTTCCTTCGTATTTTCCATCCTGGATAAATTGCAATTCACTGCCGCCAAATTCATTTTTCGTTTCCCCGATAAGATAAATATTGTCGCCCGCTTTTTGGAAAAAGCTTGGCGTAATATGCGCCGTAGATTCATGCAAGCCAACCATGCCGACAACCGGTGTCGGATAAATCGATTTCCCTTTGGACTGATTATATAAGGAAACATTTCCACTGATAACCGGCGTTTGTAATGCTTTACAAGCCGCACTCATTCCATCCACGCTTTTTTCCATTTGCCAGAAGATTTCCGGGTTTGTCGGATTACCGAAATTCAATCCATCTGTAAGACCTAATGGCTTCGCTCCGGAGCAGACAATATTGCGGGCTGCTTCTGCAACAGCAATCTTCCCGCCTTCTTCCGGATCTAAATAAATATAGCGGGAATTACAGTCGGTTGTGATGGCCAAGGCTTTATCCGTACCTTTGATACGAACGACTGCTGCGTCAGAACCAGGTGTAACAACCGTATTGGTCTGCACCATGGAATCGTATTGGTCATAGACCCACTCTTTACTTGCAATCGTCGGACGCTGCAGTAATTGTTTCAACGTTTCTCCATGATGATTCACAGCTGGTGTTTGGACATCGATTTGCTGAAAAGCTTGATAATAAGCAGCTTCCTTCGATGGCATATGATAGACTGGTGCATCATCCGCCAAAGAATCCACTGGAATATCGGCTACAACCTCATCGTGATGCTTGATACGGAAGACTTTTTCCTCGATAACCTTTCCGACTGGAACAGATTTCAAACCGTACTTTTCAAAAATAGCTATGATTTCTTGTTCCCGGCCAGCTTTCACACAAAGCAGCATTCTTTCCTGTGACTCAGACAGCATCATTTCATAAGCGGTCATATTTTGCTCGCGCTGCGGCACAAGATCTAAGTTCATTTCCAGCCCGGTACCTGCTTTACTCGCCATTTCACTGGCAGAAGAGGTTAAGCCGGCTGCTCCCATATCCTGCATGCCGACAAGGGCGTCAGAATGAATGACCTCCATACATGCTTCAATCAGCAATTTTTCCATAAATGGATCGCCGACTTGTACAGCAGGCCGGTCCTTGTTGGAATCCTCTGCTAAATCATCTGATGCAAAGGTCGCGCCATGAATGCCGTCTCTTCCTGTTGGCGGTCCTGCATACAAAATCGTATTGCCGATTCCCGCAGCAATTCCCTTTTGTACTTCATCATGATTGATCAGTCCCACACACATGGCATTGACAAGCGGATTATCTTCATAGCTGTCATCAAATTGTACCTCTCCGCCGACGGTTGGAACACCAACACAGTTTCCATATCCAGCAATCCCGGCAACAACTTCAGAAAATAGATACTTGGTACGATTCGTTGTTAACGGACCAAAGCGCAAAGAGTTCATTAACGCAATCGGGCGTGCTCCCATGGAGAATACATCACGGATAATGCCGCCGACGCCTGTTGCTGCTCCCTGATACGGCTCAACAGCGGAGGGATGATTATGACTTTCCACCTTGAAAACAACTGCCTGCTCATCGCCAATATCAATGACTCCTGCACCTTCTCCAGGTCCCTGCAAAACATTCGGGCCCTCTGTCGGGAACTTTCTTAAGAGAGGCTTTGATGTTTTATAGCTGCAATGCTCTGACCACATAACAGAAAAGATGCCTGTCTCCGTAAAATTCGGACGACGGCCAAGGATCGTTTTGATTTTCTCAAACTCTTCATCACTTAAACCCATATCCTGATACAATCTATCTTGTTCAATTTTCTCTGAATCCATATTATGCGTTAACTGCATTGCTGCTCCTCCAATTCGCGATCATAGATTGAAATAGCCTTAAGCCGTCTTCACTTCCTAATAAAGCTTCCACTGCCCGTTCCGGATGCGGCATCATACCCAGCACATTACCTGCTTTATTGCGAATACCGGCAATATCCTCGACAGAGCCATTTGGATTGTTTTTATAGGTGAATACGATTTGGTTATTTTCCTTTAATTCCTGTAACGTTTCCTCATCACAGAAATAGTTGCCTTCTCCATGGGCAATCGGAAAACGGACGACCTCGTTTTTATCATACAACGTTGTAAAAACCGTTTCATTATCCTCCACAACCAATTCCTCCTGATGACACATAAATGAAAGATTTTTATTGCGCATTAATGCTCCCGGCAGGAGGCCTGCTTCCGTCAATATCTGAAATCCATTGCAAATTCCCAGTACAGGCTTGCCTTTTTCCGCATGCTCTCGAATCTTGTTCATAATATCCGATGTAGATGCCATCGAACCAGACCGTAAATAATCTCCATAAGAAAAACCGCCCGGAATCAGAATGCCATCCACATCACCTAACAAATGCGTATCTGTATACCAGACAAGGCTGGCTTCAGCACCTGCAACCTCTCCGGCTGCATGATACATGTCCCTGTCACAGTTGGAACCTGGAAAAACAATCACAGCTACCTTCACAATTATCGTGCCTCCTCTAGCTCAATCCGATAATCTTCAATAACCGGATTCGCCAATAATTGCTCACACATCTGCGTTACTCTTCCCTCTAATCCTGGCCCATCCTCTACTTGAAGTTCAATATATTTTCCGACACGAACATCTTCCACCTCTGGATAATCCAAAGAATGAAGCGATGTTTGAATTGCCTTTCCCTGCGGGTCTAACACACCTTGTTTTAATGTAATATATACCTGTACTTTTCTCATAGCTGCGCCTCCAAACGATTTAATATTTCTTCATATACAGTAATCAAATCTCCTGTTCCTTGACGAAAAACATCTTTATCTAATTTTTCATTGGTTTCGATATCCCATAATCTGCACGTATCCGGGGACACCTCATCAGAGAGCAGAATATTACCTTCCTTGTTTCTGCCGAATTCCAATTTAAAATCGACCAGACGGACACCGATAGCAGCAAAAATTTCTGTTAAAGCCGTGTTCACTTTTCTTGCCTTCTCTTTGATACCAGCTAATTCTTCCGCTGTAATATCTGTTAGATAAAGCGCATGCTCATCATTAATCAACGGGTCTCCTAAACGATCATCCTTATAAAACAGTTCTGCCAGCGCAGGCTCAAAAGGCGTTTTCTCCTCGATGCCGAGACGCTTGGTAATACTTCCTGTCGCAATATTCCGAATTACCACTTCTAGCGGAATAATATCTGTTTTCTGAACTATTTGGGTAGTGGAATCCAGCCGCTCGATAAAATGCGACGGAATTCCTTTGTTATCTAATGCTTGGAACAGGAGGGAAGAGATCTCATTGTTGAGTCTCCCCTTCCCGGTAAACTGAGCTTTCTTCTCTCCATTAAAAGCTGTTGCATCATTCTTATACGAGAGAATCAAGTGATTTTCATCCGTGTCTGATTGATAAACCTTCTTTGCTTTTCCTTCATACAAAAGCTCGAGTTCCATATGGGAATTCCTCCTAGGCAAGTCCAATTTTTGTAAAGATTTGATCGACGTTCTTTAAATGGTAGGTATAGTCAAAGCAGCCATCGATTTCTTCCTGGGTTAATTTACTTGTAATCCGCTCATCCTGCTCTACCAATTCCTTAAAGGAAGTCGCTGTTTCCCAGGCTTCCATTGCTTTTGGCTGTACGATATCATAAGCTTCCTCACGCGCCAATCCTTTATCGATCAGCGTTAACAATACACGTTGTGAGAAAATAACCCCGTGAGTACGGTCAATGTTGCGCTTCATATTTTCAGGGAATACTGTTAAATTCTCTACAATATTTCCGAAGCGGTGCAGCATATAGTCGAGTGCAATCGTCGCATCCGGCAAAATGACACGCTCTGCAGAGGAGTGCGAGATATCACGTTCATGCCACAAAGCCACATTTTCATAAGACGTAACCATATAACCGCGGATAACGCGTGCCATCCCTGTCATATTTTCAGAGCCAATCGGGTTACGTTTATGCGGCATCGCAGAAGACCCTTTTTGGCCTTTTGCAAAGCGTTCCTCTACTTCTCTTGTTTCTGTTTTTTGCAGGCCGCGGATCTCCGTTGCAAACTTTTCAATCGATGTAGCAATTAATGCCAGTGTAGATAAATAAGCTGCATGACGGTCACGCTGTAAGGTTTGTGTGGATACCGGTGCCGGCGATGTTCCCAGCTTTTCGCAGACATATTGCTCTACAAACGGATCAATATTGGCATAGGTCCCAACCGCTCCAGACATCTTTCCAAACTCTACATTACTTGCAGCAAGCTCAAAACGCTCGACATTACGCTTCATTTCTTCATACCATAAGGCCATTTTCAAGCCAAAGGTCGTCGGCTCTGCATGCACACCATGGGTCCGCCCCATCATCACCGTATGTTTATGTTCTTTCGCTTTTTCTTCTAAAATACGGACAAAGCGATTCAATCCATTTCTTAAAATGTCATTTGCCTGTTTCAATATATAAGAAAGAGCTGTATCCACCACATCGGTTGAAGTCAAACCATAATGGACCCATTTTCTTTCCTCGCCTAATGTTTCCGATACAGCGCGGGTGAATGCAACCACATCATGGCGTGTTTCCTGCTCGATTTCGTAGATACGGTTGATATCAAAGGAAGCATTCTTACGTAGTTTGTTAACATCCTCTTTCGGAATAAATCCAAGCTCGCTCCATGCTTCACAAGCCAAAATTTCCACTTCCAGCCATGCTTTGAATTTATTTTCCTCCGTCCAGATATTGCCCATTTCTTCTCTTGTATAACGTTCGATCATTGGTTTGCTGCCTCCTCAAAAATATCTAATTGTTTCCGTAAAGCTTCTGTTGTTTCTGCTGTAAATGTGATGTGTCCCATTTTACGTTTTTCTTTCGGTTCTTCTTTTCCATACAGATGAAGAAAACCAAAATCATGATTCGCAGTAAATTCGATAGCTTCCGGAAGGGATTCTCCTAAGATATTGATCATCGCGGTCGGCTGATGCAAGCTGACTGGAATAAGCGGCAGTCCGCAAATTGCCCGGATATGCTGCGTAAATTGCGATACATTACATCCTTCGATTGTATAATGTCCGGAATTATGCGGTCTTGGTGCCATTTCATTCATATAAATCGTACCCTCGCCGACAAACATCTCAATCGCAAAAGTCCCGACAATCTCCATGCGTTCCGCAATTTTCGCTGTCATCGCATACGCTTTTTCTTCAAGAACCGCCTCTATCTCTGCCGGCACCGTTGTTTTGTACAGAATATGGTCACGGTGTTCGTTCTCAGCGATAGGGAAGAAGGTGATATATCCTTGCTGCGACCTTGTAAAGACAACCGAAATTTCCTTATCAAAAGGAACCCATCGCTCTATTATACAATAGCCATGCTCTTGGAAAAACGCTAATGCTTCCTTTTTATCTTCTTCTGTTGTGAGTTTCAGCTGTCCTTTTCCATCATACCCTCCCCGGCAGGTTTTAATGACTGCCGGAAGCGGAATAATGGATAGCGCTTCTTTACAAGCTTCCTCTGTTTTCACGATGCGAAATACCGGCACGGAAAGCTCTAACTCATCCATCAGCAGCTTCTCTTTTTCCCGGTTCTGTGTAACCTCTAATGCCAACGCACCCTGCGGAAGCTTTCCTGCGTTCTGGATAAGCTCTGCAGCATCTAAATCGACATTTTCAAATTCATATGTAATCACATCGGTTTTTTCAATCAATTCTTTTACAGCTGTAATTTCTGCATAGTCTGCTACAATCTGCTCATCGGCAACCTGCGCAGTCGGGCAGTTCGGTGTCGGGTCTAAAACAACAATGCGGTACCCCATGTATCTGGCAGCAATCGCCATCATTCTGCCAAGCTGACCGCCGCCAATAATTCCAATTGTCTGAGGTGGCAAGATTTGTTTAATAGGTTGCAAGCTGATCCCTCATTTCCTGAACAGCGTCTTTCATTCCTGTACGGTATGCTTCTAATGCCTTTTCTGCCTCTTTATCAAACGTACTGATAATCTGCGTTGCTAAAATAGCGGCGTTTTTTGCCCCCGCTTTGCCAATGGCAACTGTTGCAGTCGGGACGCCGCCGGGCATTTGAACAATCGATAAGAGTGAATCGACTCCTTGCAGGGCTTTGCTTTCAACAGGGACGCCAATAACCGGCAGCGTTGTCTGTGAAGCAACCATTCCTGGCAGATGTGCTGCCCCGCCTGCACCGGCAATAATAACCTTCAGCCCTTTTTCCCGCGCGCCTTGAGCGTAGGTAAACATATCATCTGGCGTACGGTGGGCGGAAATAACTTCTTTTTCATAGCTGATATTTAGCGTTTCAAGTTCTTTGCAGGTATGCTGCATGGTTTCCCAATCGGATATACTTCCCATAATGACACCAACTTGAGCCATCAAATCCCTCTTTCTTAATTTTTATTGTTTTTACGGATTTTAAAAGATAGTTTTTAAGATAATGTTCGGATTTTGGTTGAAATAATGAAATATTGAGTTATAATTTCCCGCTGCAGAAATACACTACGCTTTCCCGCAGGAGTCTCCGTGAATTTCTTCCGCTAGCTATGCTTTTACATCTCAAACTCCCTAAAACTTCTGAAAAACAAACTAAAATATGCTCTTAAAAACCTTACTGCATCAATAAAATATAAACCATTAAAAAAGTCCATTCACCTTCCATAAGGGAAGATGAATAGACTTAGGTTAAAAGTTGTTCAAAGCGTAGTTAACTGGACTTTTGAACACCCTTATTATAAGCATCATTCAACATCCGCTGTTTTTTAAACAACGGCTCATCCTCCCTCATAGTCCGGTCATTTACGGTGCCGGGTAGAAACTTTTGAGCCATATTCTCAAGTATATATGAGGCATTTTTCAATTGTTGGCTTTAGCATACCAAAAAAAAATGAAAAATGCAAGATAATGTCGAACAATTTTAGCTTTACATGAAATTAATGTTCGGTTTTTGAAGATTGTTCTTTTGACTGGCTTTCATTTTGTGTCTGTTCTTTATTTTTATTATTATTCTCTTTACGCATTAATTTTCCTTTACGAACCTGCTTTACCCAGAATCCGCCGTGAATTCGTTTTGGTTCATAAGAAATAATAAATGCTTTCGGATCAATTTCGTGAATGGTTTCATATAATCTCAATTCATACTTTCTCGGTGTTAAAATTTGAACGGAAAGTCTGTCTCCATCCATTCCATAGGAGGACCAGCTTGTTACGCCATATCCCTTTTCACGAAGACGCTGTGTGAAATTTAAATCTGGATTAGCAGAGACGACATTTACGGTAATGTAGCCGAGGGCAAGCTTTTCTTCAATTTTGGAACCAATGATTAACCCTGTTGCGAAACCTACTGCATAAGCAATCACATTTTGAAATTGGTTGAGATTATCTAATACGAGCATCAGCCCAACAACATACATAACCATTTCAAATATACTCACAAATGCGGCAATATAGGTTCTTCCCTTTAGTGTTAAAATCATACGAACCGTCATAATTGATACGTATAGCACATTCACTATAAATATAATGGCCACCATAATAAGCGCATTCTCTAACATATTGATTCCCCCTCTTTACCTCATATTAAGTGAAAATTTATTCAGTGAAGGTTGAGTATATCCCTCCCTAAATAAGGAACAAAGATTACGATCACAGCTTTCTGGTCGTCATCTCTTTGTGAATTACAGCCAGTTACACTGTGGTAGAATATCCTTACAAACAGAAGAAAATACATTCAAATAAATTACAGACCTTGTGAATATTTCCCTTTATTTCCTAAAATAAAACACATTGATTTTAAGTGAAACAGGGTTACTTTAATTTACCATAATTATAAATCATTACGCTACAGATTTTTGATAAAATAAAACTTTGGTCAACGGGAATTTTATGAGCGCTTCTCCGTGATAAAAGTTCTTACTCATATTATGATATTTTATAAATACGTAGACCAAGTTCATCCTTTCTTTCAAAAGTTTCTTTTTGTATATTTGGAAGTAGCTTATCCCACAATCTCCATACAAGGGAAGTGTGTTATTTTGTTAAAAAATATAGCGTATCTGGAATTCGGAAACGAAAAACAGAAAAGAGCGTATAACGTGATTCATCAATTAAATATAATGAAAGATTTAAAATCATACTCTCCAATATTATGCGGAACTATACCGCTGGGAATCGACACAGCAAGCTCTGATTTAGATATGATTATGGAAGTGCACCACCTGCAGGACTTTGCAAAGATTATACATAATTATTATGGCTCTTACTCAGGGTTCCGGTTAAAGAATAAAACAATCCGGGGAAAACCCATCGTAAAAGCAAATTTCACTTATCAGGAATTTGAATTTGAACTATTTGGTCAACCCCAGCCTGTCGCAGAGCAGTATGCTTATCTGCATATGATTATTGAAAAATACCTGCTGGATGAACATCCATTGTGGAAAAGTAAGATTTTTGCGTTAAAAGAAGAAGGGCTTAAAACGGAGCAGGCATTTTGCGCTATGCTTGGGTTAACTGGAGATCCTTATGAAGCCTTAATAGATTACGGGCGTAAAAGACAGATAATCTGAAGTATTTTGATTTCCCCTTCTCAATAAGCATGAAAAAAAGGAGATTTCCCTCCTTTTTTTCATTACATAGCTATTCTTTTACGCACTAATCTTGTAAGACCAAAAGTAACTGCCAATGATGTTACAGCAATAATGAATGGGGAAGCAGCACTTGCTTTTATAAGTGCCGTCTCCGAAGATAAAGCACCTGCCTGCTGCCAGGCCGCACTGATATCAGGAGTATAAAGCAGCGTCCATATCATCCCTGCAGCAACTTGAAGTACTAAAAAAGAAACACAGAAAATCCCTGCAAAAACCAGATATTTTTTCATGAATATTTTCCTCCCTTTATCTGCCTTACGATTTAACAAGGCTTAAAGATTCAAATTTTCATTAGAAATCTATCTTCCTAGAATCCTCTCAATCTCTTTCGCAATGTCTTCCTCCAAATAATTCCTAAATCTGTACAATGAAATAGTTTATCCGCACTCCATAAATTTTCACGGTCTAAATACATGACCTCATTACAAGCTGCAATTGACCACTGGGGATTGGGACGTTCTATCAGTTGTAAATCTTTCTTCGGCTGGATTTTACCTGCTTCCAGCACGCGAAAATACCATCCTGTTTTTAAGCCGTTTTCCATTTCCTTCTGCGATACGATGCCAGGCTGAGATACTTGAATCGTTGCTTCCCCTAACTGATAAATATCGCCAATAAAAACAGTATGCTCATCCATTTCCAGCACAGAGAAATTTTCTTTCTTCTCGCCTGCACGTTCTGTAAATAATTTCTTTATACCCGGTTCATTATAATGCTTCACTGGAAAAGCAAAAATACTTTTATCAAAGATAGCTTTCTTTTTTTCCGGATTCTCTTTGGCAAATCCTAATTTAGATAAATACATAATATTTATTATCTCTTTCTGTTTACTAGTAAGAATCCTATGTACAAATGGTTCTTCCATGATGTCACCTTATTTCTAAAAATACTTAAATTATGTTATATTAATTCCATTCTACAAATTATCGTGACTTTTGAAAAGCCTCAAGGAGGAAGTTAACATGACAATACAAAAAGCAACGTTTGGCGGAGGCTGCTTCTGGTGTATGGTGAAGCCCTTCGACCAATGGGACGGCGTACACCAAGTGATATCCGGTTACACAGGGGGACATATCGATAACCCTTCTTATGAGCAAGTCAAGCAGGGAAATACGGGACATTATGAAGCGGTAGAGATTACGTATGATGATTCCTTCATCGATTATCAAACAATCCTCGATCTATACTGGCCGCAAATCGACCCGACTGATCCGGACGGGCAATTTCAGGATAGAGGCGAGCAATATCGAACAGCTATCTTTTATCATAATGAAGTCCAAAAAGAATTGGCTGAAAAATCAAAGCAGCAGCTTGCTGAGAGCGGCAGGTTTGCCAAGCCGATTGTAACAGAAATCAAAGCAGCAGCACCCTTTTATCCTGCAGAAGATTACCATCAGGATTTTTATAAAAAAAGTAAAAAAGAATATGAAGAAGACCGCGCTAAATCAGGCAGGGATGAATTTATCGCTAAAAATTGGCAAGCATCATCCTGAACAAACTTATTTGGAGGAATTTCAGTGGAAAAACAACTTATTATCACCGAAGAAATAACCATTCATGCATCCTTAGAGAAGGTTTGGGAAGTATTAACACTTCCGAAATATGTAGCACAATGGGATGAGCTGCCAGAGGACTATCCTTCTGAACCAATGACGGAAGGCAGCAAAGTAGTCTGGGACCTGCCAAATGGAGAACAGTCTATTACTACGATTATAAAAGCAGAAAAAGAAAGAGAGCTTATCATCGATTTACACGGAACTGGCTGGAAATTCAAGCCCGAACCAGGAGAGGTTGCTTACCGTTATTTATTAGAACCTGCGGGCAACCACACAAAATTAGTTATCGAAATTGGTGACTTCTCTCTTTTAGATCAAGGGAAGGATTATTATGACGCTTCCGTTGATTTTGCAAAAGAATCCTCTAACGTGATAAAAGCTTTAGCCGAAAATGAATCGAAATAGCATGGATGAAGAGACTTGATAACGAATAGGTTAGATGGTCTCTTTTTGCATGTAATCCATCAACCTACCTTTCTTTACACGCTTCAATAAACCCCTTATAAATTGACAGAGACGGGTCATTCTCAAGATGAATCATGCCTTCTGGATGCCACTGCACCCCTAAAACAAAGCGATGTATTTTACTTTCAAAGGCTTCCATCACACCATCTCCTGCCACAGCCGAAATCATAAAATCCTTCCCCAGAGAGCGGTTTGCCTGATGATGATAGCTGTTCACCTTGATTTCCGATGCCTGCACCAGCTTTTCCAATAAAGAAGCTGGAGTTATCTTGACAGCATGCGACCGGTGATGAAAACCTGCTTTTTGAGTATGCTGTATCAACTGTTTTGGATATTGCGAATCTAAATCCTGATACATGCTTCCGCCAGTAACAACATTTAAAATTTGGCATCCTCTGCAAACGCCCAATACCGGCTTATCCTTCTCTAAAAAATAAGGGATAATCTTCCTTTCCAAGCGGTCTCTTTCAGGAATGATCGTACCCAGTGCAGGATTCGGCTCCTCTTGAAATAAAGAAGGATCAATATCATAGCCCCCAGGAAGATAGAGTCCGTCTAATTTATCAAGCAATGCTGCAATCTCCTGATAATCGCTGTAATACGGCAGAATAACAGGGATACCGCCGGCTTTTTCGATAGCTCTTACATTTCGCAGGTTCATTTTATATTCCATGCCGTCTATTTCCATCGATGCGGTTAACCCAATGATTGGTTTCATTTGTACATTACCTCCTTGTATATTTTATATGATTTGCATTTGGTGTATTCTATACATGCGAAGTGTATTCTGTGAATCTATTGAATACTATTTTTCTCAATGGATTAATTTCCAGTATACAACAAAGGGAGAGTGCTATCATAACGCACTCTCCCTATATATTTCAGTTTTATTTTTACGTCAAAAAGATAAAATACAATGCAAAAATAACAAACAAGACATACATAATCGGATGAATTTCTTTCGCCCGTCCTTTAACAAGCATGGTGATCGGATAGAATATGAATCCAATCGCAATCCCCGATGCGATGCTGGCCGTCACCGGCATCATCAGTACAGTAAAGAAAGCCGGTACAGCAATCTCAAATTTATCCCAAGGGATATCCTTCAAGCTGCTTGCCATTAACACACCGACAATAATTAATGCCGGAGCAGTCACTTCATTCGTTACCACACTTAATAATGGAGAGAAAAATAAAGCTAACAGGAAGAACAAGCCTGTGACAACCGCTGTAAAACCGGAACGTCCGCCTACGCTTACGCCGGATGTAGACTCTACAAAAGAAGTAGTTGTAGATGTACCGACAGCAGCCCCAACAACACTTGCAGACGCATCTGCAAAAAGTGCTTTCCCTGCTCTTGGCAGCTTATTGTCCTTCATCAATCCTGCTTTTGTTGCAACGGCAACAAGCGTCCCTGCCGTATCAAAGAAATTAACAAACAAAAACGTTAAAATAACAATCAGCATTTGCATGGTAAAAATCTGATCAAAATGAATGAATGCCTGTCCAAATGTCGGCGCTAGGCTTGGCGCACTGCTGACGATTCCGCTGAGACCAGAAGGCACGGGAATCAATCCAAAAATCATCCCAACAATCGAGCTGATAATCATCCCGTAAAAAATACCTGCTTTAACACCAACCGTAATTAAAATAACTGAAACAGCAATCCCAAAGATAGCTAATAATACCGTCGGCGAGGATAAATCACCGAGTGCAATAATGGTTGACGGATCAGCCTGAACAATTTCTGCATTCTTTAAGCCGATAAATGCAATAAACAAGCCAATCCCAGCTCCTACCGCCTGTTTTAAACTTGGCGGGATAGCATTAATAATAATTTCACGAATTCCGGTTAAGGTTAAACCAATAAATATAATTCCTGAAGCTAACACACCTGCAAGTGCTGTTTCCCAAGGGACACCAAAGCCAATTACGACGGTATACGTAAAAAATGCGTTCAGTCCCATCCCAGGCGCAAGTGCTACTGGATATTTAGCGAGAACTCCCATAACAATGGAACCAAATGCAGCCGCGATTGCTGTTGCAGCAAACACTGCTTCATGGTCCATTCCCGCTTCTCCTAAAATACTCGGATTAACAAATAAAATATAAGCCATTGCTAAAAAGGTCGTTAAACCCGCGATAAACTCTGTTCGAAAATTCGTACCCAGTTTTTCAAACTCAAAAAATTTACTCATGAACTTTTTTCCTCCATTTTTTATCGGAATTTATATTCATCCCTTAGATAGAAAAGTTCCAAAAATGCTATGTATTCAGCACGATCATGTTTTGTAAACAGTGCTTATTAAAAAAACTCTTAATCAAATTAAGAGTTTCCATAGGAACAGCAGATAATAATCTAAAATAAAATTATTTCCGCTGCGTAGTCAGACCATTTACGGCAGTCTGGTAGAAACTCTGGGCCATATCCCCGAAATTATACGCATTTCTATTAAGTTCACATCATTATATTACTAATGCACCTCCTATTTGTCAATAAAACACGAACAAAAACATTCTTTTTCATCTTAACATTCGTCGATAGACTTTCCCACGTAACATAAAGCCGCTATTTTATACATTAAAAACATAGAAATGCTGTAATGACAGCTTTTCTATGTTTTTTTCTAACACGTCTAATTAATCGCACGATACATTTTACGTATATTGTCGTATTTCAGGCGGTACGTAACTGGAAATAAACGCTTCAATTTCTTCCAGAGAATCAGAGAATAAAATGCGTTCTCTGTCCTGCATGGATAAAAAGCCGTTTTCCACCATTTCATCGTAAACCCTTGCTAAACTGTCATAATACCCATTCTGGTTAAAGAGAATGCACGGGTTATTATTCTGCCCCACTCTTGACCAGGATATCACTTCAGCTATTTCTTCCAGCGTTCCCGGCCCGCCTGGAAGGGCTATGTAGCAATCACCCAATGATATCATTTTATTCTTTCGTACAGTCATTGAATCAACAATTTCTAATGTCGTTAACTTTGGATGACTTAGCTCTCTTTCCACTAAGAAGTCAGGAATAACTCCAATCGCTTCTCCTTTGTTCGCCAATACCTCATCCGCAACGACACCCATTAAACCAGCTTTTCCGCCGCCGTAAACCAACGTGTGCTTCTTTTCAGCAATCCACTTTCCAACCCGCTTAGCCGCTTTCTGATAGGCTGGATCTGTACCAAGACTTGCCCCGCAATACACAGCAATATGCATATAAATCCCCCTTCTAATCCATCTCTTTTTTCTAGTAAACATAACTTATTTTACAATGTAACCCTGACTTGATTCAATATGCTGTATACTAATAATCAAAATCATTAGAAGGGTGATAAAAACATGAACTGTATATTCGTCCATGGTCTTGGTCAAAATGCTGCCAGCTGGCAAAGAATTATTGATTATATAGAAACAGGCTCTCACCAAATAGCTTCTCCTGACCTATTTCTATCTCTTGAAGAAGGGAAAGTCGATTATCATCATCTATACCAGCGTTTTTACGATTATTGTGAACGTCTTAAGGGCCCGGTTCACCTGTGCGGTCTTTCCTTAGGGGCCATCCTTTCTTTAAATTATGCAATCGATCGCCCGGAGAAGGTCCAATCTCTTATTTTAATAAATGCACAGTATAAAATGCCCCGCTTTCTTCTCTCACTTCAAAATGTCGTTTTTCGGATGCTCCCCAGCCCGGTTTTTCAAAAAATGGGGCTGCCTAAAAAGGATGTGATTCAATTAATTACATCCATGAAGCAATTAGATTTCAGCAGGGAATTAGCAGATATATCATGTCCAACGCTTATTCTGTGCGGGGAAAAAGATAAGCCCAATAAAAAAGCTGCGGAACAGCTAAGCAGCCTGATAAATGGTGCAAGCTTAAAAATAATCAGGAAAGCCGGACATGAAGCTAACACAGATAATCCGAAAGAGCTTGCAGAAATAATAAATGATTTCTGGAATACCTCCGTATCATATCCGTCTAAACATGAAAGTGTGTAAAAAAACTGCATACAGCAGAAACGCCCAAGCTTCCTGTTGTATGCAGTCTTTTATTTTGAAACATGTCATTATCGCAATGCCTGCTTCACCTGCCGGATATAGTAGAAACGAACAATAAAGAAATACACGATTTGAATAGCTAAAAACATCCCGAGTACCATTGCCGATTCCTTTACCAGACTGTAGAAGAACATATTAGAAAGCGCCGTTAATGCGACAGCTCCATGAACCAGCGCAACAGCAATCGGTGCAAAGAAAAGAAGCGCGGTTTGTCTGTTCAATACTTTCTTTAATTCTTTTTCCGTTAATCCCATTTTCGTGATTGCCTGGAATTTCTTTTTATCTTCATCTAAATCAGAGTAGAGTCGGAAATAGAGAAAGCTTCCAGCCGATACGAAAAAGACGATTCCGATAAATAAGCCGACGAACAGGATGGGTCCATACATTTTATTGATAACATATTCTTCATACTCACCAATCCGGATTCCCTCTGTAGATAACGCATCATCTAATTTTTCTGCTACGCCTAAAGGAATTTCTTTATCCTCTGTCTCCTGCCAAGCATAGTAGTTTTCCTCCATAGCAGGCTCAGGCAGGCTCTCGAAATCATGATCGGAAACAACATAATATTTTTGGGTAGCAGGCAGTATACTAGATTCTACCAGCTGTACTGGCTCTAAAACAGTGTTTCCCAGCTCCAGCTCCGCATCCTTTAATATTTCCGCTTCCTCTTTATTCGAATTATCCCCGCCGATATTAAAAAAAATAACTTCAGGTTCCATCAAAGCCGGAGCACCGTCTTCTATCTGAACCGTTTCATTATCACTTAATTCCGCAATTCGGTTATAATCTGACTCCTTTGTAACCATAACCTGCGATTCATCAGGCAGCTCATAATAATGGAGCGTTACCTGCTCTTTATCCACGTCAACATTTGCTTCCCGCAGCGTTTCATCAATATACGAAACATTCGCTTCCTCATTTCCTGTATCATAGTCCTGATAAGAAATCGTAGTTTGGTTCATCTGCTTGATTCCTGCAGTGATATACGATTGAAACCCATACAGCGATCCAATCGCACTAAAAGCGACGGTTGAAATAATCGCTACTAAGAAAAATGATCTTGCATTGTCCTTCATCCTAAACGATAGATCGGATAAAAGAATCATATTTGTTTTATACCAGAATACATTCTCTTTCTTTTTTAACCGCCGGATGATAAATACACTTAATTGGGTGAACAGAAGATAGGTGCCAATAATCACGACAATAACAACTGGAACCAGTGCGGCAATCACCTTTAATCCATCGACTGTTACAGCAACCACATATCCTGTTCCGAGCAAAAGCACTGCCAGAATGGTTAAAAATAAGTTTGCTTTCGGCTCCCCTTTTGACTTTTTATCGCCCTTGATTAAATCAATCAATTTCCGGCTTCGTAAAATATATGATACAAATAAAGAAATCAGGAAAAATAGCACCATAAAGCAGCCAAAGGTAATCAAAATAGGCTGTGTTGGAAAATAAAATGGCAGTTCATTATCAATAATGAGTACATTTTCAGCAATCAATAAGATACCTTTAGAAAAAACCAGTCCTAATCCAATACCGCCAATCGTAGCCAGCAAACCGATAAACATATTTTCCAGGAAAACCATCGAGCGGATTTGTTTCATGCTCATTCCTTGAATCATCAATAAGCCGAATTCTCTTTTCCTTGATTGCAGGAAAGAACTCATCGAGTAAAGCACAAAGAAAAAAGAAAATACATAGATAATCCCTGCGGCAACATTCATTCCAAAGCTGACATAGGAATCCATATTATTTCCTGTCAGCTGCGGATGAGAAGCAAAAATAGAAAAGGTAAAGAAAACCATCACGGTAAAAAGGCTGGTTAGAAAATACGCAGCATAAAGCCGTTTATTCCGGACGACATTATTAAACGCGAACTGACGAAAAGTCATTGGAATCCCCTCCCATTAATGAGAGTGTGTCGATAATCTTTTGGAAAAACGCCTGCCGGTTATCGCCGCGGTGAATTTCGGAATAAAACTTTCCGTCCCGGATAAATACCACACGATTACAATAACTCGCAGCCTGCGGATCATGCGTAACCAAAAGCATTGTTGTCTTTTCCTTTTCATTAATGGATTCCAGCAATTCCATCACATCTTTAGAGGACTTGGAATCCAGGTTTCCCGTCGGTTCATCTGCCAAGAGCAGCTTTGGCGTATGAATCATTGCCCGGGCAACAGCTGCCCTCTGCGCCTGCCCGCCGGAAATTTCATAGGTTCGTTTATTCATGATTTCCGTTATCCCCAGCTTCGCAGCAATTTCCTTTGCCTTTTTCTTCATTTCACTTACCTTTTTGCCATCAAGAGTTAACGGCAGCACCATATTCTCTTCCACGGTCAGTGTGTGGAGCAGGTTAAAATCCTGAAAGACAAACCCTAATTCCCGTCTGCGGAATTGAGCAAGCTTTTCTTTTTTGAGACGATGCGGGTCCTTCCCGTTAATTAAGATTTCCCCTGTCGTCGGTTCGTCAATCGTAGCAATCATATTTAACAACGTTGTCTTACCGCTTCCAGACGGCCCCATAATTCCTACAAATTCATTATCCTCTACGGTCAAATCAATATCTGACAAAGCACGGTAGGAGACTTTGCCTTCATAAACTTTACTGACTTGTCTTACTTTCAACATATAAATCCTTCCTTCCTTATCATTTCATTTAACCATAGTATATCGCTGCTCTTAAGGAAGAAACTATCGAAATTTCTTTCAATTACCTTACAGCATTGTAAGATAAGTATCTATTGTTTTAAAGAGATTTTCCTCCGTGCATCATCTTAATTCGTCTTTTCAATTACCAAAATCTATTTTTTACCTTTTGATTTCCCAATCTTCTGATTATTTTTTACTAATAATGCATATTGAAACAAGCAATATTCATAACATTATTAAGGTAGATTATATTTTCACAAGGAGGAACTAATGAGCGATAACAATCATAATCCGCAACAAGGAAAACGTCATCCTGTTCCAAAAACAGAAGCAGCAGATAACAAGCACGCGACACGCCAACATAACTCATCCAACACTTCCGGCCCGATGCACTCCCAAACGGTTGGTAAAGATGGTCCGATATTGGAACAGGATAACATTTTGCATGAAACACTGGAAACCTTCATTCACGAGAAGATTATCGAACGTCCTTTACATGTGAAAGGGTATGGTGCATTTGGGTATTTCGAAACACTGAACAGCATGAGTAAATACACAAAGCTTCCTTTTCTTCAGCATGCTGGCCAAACCGTTCCTGTCGCGGTTCGTTTTTCACTTGGAGCGAGCAATAAAGGCACCCCGGATACCTCGCGAAACATACGTGGATTTTCAACGAAGTTCTATACAGACGACGGGATTTTTGACCTTATTTGTAATGATATCCCCGTCTTTTTATTGCGTGATCCGATGCGTTTCCCAGAAAGTATCAAAGCTCTTTCCCCATCACCTAAGAACAACCTGATGGATCCGAATTCGCTTTGGGAATTTGTCGCCAGGCACCCGGAGTCCACCCATTTTATCGTCCGTCTCTTTTCTAACCAGGGCACAGCTAAAAGTTTTCGGCGAATCCCCGCTAACAGCGTCAGTACGTACGTGTGGCGAAACGCAGAAGGAAAACGGCATTATATTAAATACCAGTGGATTCCATTTGAGGGTGTACAATTCATTACAAGCAGCGAGGCAGATAAAATTGCAGCGGCCAATCCGGATTATTCCGGAGAAGATCTCTACAACACGATTGCAGACGGGAGCTTAGTAGAATACGGACTGTATGTACAAATGATGAATCCTAAAGATGCGGGGCAGCTTCCGTTCGATCCGCTTGATGATACGAAAGTATGGGATCCAAAGATGTTTCCTTTTCACCCTGTCGGAAAGATGGTGCTTAATCGCAATCCAGACGATTATATGGAGCAGGTAGAAAAGCTTGCGTTCTCCCCGTCAAACTTGCTGGACGGAGCAGAATTGTCCGATGATAAAATCGTACAAGGGCGGGCGAATGTATATTGGGATTCGCAGCGCTATCGTATCGGACCGCGGTTCCGAGATGTGCCGGTAAATGATCAGAAGCATTGGAAGCCAAGCAATTTACAGACGAGCGGAGAAGGCAGGTATGTGGAAGGCGAGCTCATACGCTCGGATATTGTAAAGCAGGATGATTTTACCCAGGCAGGGGAATACTATCAATCTTTATCGCAAACAGGAAAAACGCAGCTTGTCTCGAATCTGGTTACTGGACTGACAGGAGTACGGCGAGACTTGCAGGCAAAGGCAATAGAGTATTTTTTGCTTGCTTCTCCTCAGCTTGGCGAACGCGTAGAGGATGGATTACGATTCTAACACATAGCATGACATCTGCCACAGCAGCATCATTGCGGCAGATGTCATTTCTTTTATATACTATTTTACTTTATATTCATCGCTTTTGCGTTTCCGAAAAAAGAATCCGGAACGTGGTGCCCTCTCCCACCCTTGACTCAAATTCAATCCGATGATGGAGATACTCCACGGATTCTTTGATTAAATACAATCCCATTCCGGTAGATTCTCTAAATTTCCTGCCGTTCTCACCAGTATAAAAAGCATCAAAAATACGTCTCTTATCCGCTTCCGGAATCCCGACACCAAAATCCTTCACTTCCAACACAGCTTCTTTCTCCCTTTCATAAATAGAGATAAGAATGGAATTGCTTTTGTCTGCGGAGTACTTTACAGCATTTAAAACAAGCTGGGTCAGGATAAAGTAAAGCCACTTTTCATCTGACTGTACTGTCAACCCTTCCGTTCGTTCTTCCACTTTAGGATAAACCTTATTGCGTATGTAGAATCGTTTGTTTTCACCGTTTACCTCATGGACCAATGATTTCAAATGTATCGGCTTGATATGAAAATCCTGCTCAATTGTCCGCAGCCTTGCCATATAAAGAATTGTATTTAATCCCGATTTCATCCGCTCCGTTTCCTCTCGAATACTGGAGGAGTCTGGCTCATCCAGATTCTGTGCGGTAAGCTCAATGACAGAGATAGGTGTTTTCATTTGATGCACCCACTGATCCATCAGCTTAAGATGCTCCTCCCTTTCCTTTTCAATGGTATTGATCTGCTGCTGATACTGTTTATACTGACTTCGCAACAAATCGTTCATTGCTTCGGAAACAGGATGCGGACTGCTTTTCTGCAAGGATTCATCTAAGGTTTCCATCGGATGGCTTAAACGGTGATAAAATGTCCGGCGGCTGAAATACTGATAAAAAAGATAGCAGACAAGAAAAAAGAATCCAATAAAAATCGCGTACAATGCCGGCAGTAAATTCCGGTAGCCATCCAGCCAGTAAATAAGCAGGATAGCCGTAAACTGCACGATATTAAGTAAAATCAATAAAGCATGTTCCTTTAAAAATAACTTCATTTTCAACCTCCTTTAAGAGGATGTTCAAAATGCCCAATGAAAATGACTTTTTGAACACGCATGGTAAACATCTGTTTCAAACTTCACGACTGAGAAAAACAAGCCTTTCTATTTCTTTAAAGCCATTTCTTTTATAAAATGCTTCTGCCGGTATTCCCCGGTCCGTCAAAAGAGAAATAGCAGTAACTGCTTCCGTTTCCATTACTTCTCTCAAATGATGAAGGAGCTCCTTCCCTATTCCTTTATTTTGTCTGTCCGTATCTACACACATTTCATTGATAAAAAACTCATCGCCATTCCACCAAGCCCGGCGTGTCCCAAAAATAAATCCAATAATCTCTTCATTTTCTATCGCTGACACACCAAAAAATCCAGGAGTCCGGTAAAAATCTGCCAGATACTGTTTGGCTTTTTCTAACGTCCATTTATCATTCCATGGTTCCCCATTAAAAACGGTTAAAAATAATTTACTGCATGAAATCAAATCTGCTTCCACAACGGATTTAAATTGCATAGGAATCCTCCCCATTTACATTATTCTTCTTTCAACAGGCTTTTTAAGCGGTAGCCGACTCCTCTAACCGTCTCCACTCCATCTGCAATCCCGACAGACTGCAGCTTTTTCCGCACTCTTGTTATATTGACGTTCAATGTGTTTTCATCCACATAGGTCTGGTCGTCCCAAAGCTTCTCCAGCAAATCTTCCCTGCCGGCAACACGCGGATAACGATTCATTAAGGTTTCCATAATATCCGCTTCTTTTTTTGATAAAAACGTATCCTCTCCGGCGAAGGTTAATTCCAGCCGTTCCGGGGAAAGCTTTAACCCTTCCACCTCTAAGAAACGCTCCTTTGCGTCCTGAGCATACGCTCCATATGCCCGGCGCAGCTGACTGCGTATTTTTGCCATCACGATTTCCGCACTGAACGGTTTTGTGATAAAATCATCGCCTCCGTTTTCCAGCGCCATTACCTGGTCCATCTCTCCTGTGCGGGCAGAAATAAAAATGACCGGACAGGTAGACAGCTGGCGAATTTGCCTGCACCAATAAAAACCATCATAGCTTGGTAAATTAATATCCAGAAGCACTAAGTCAGGCTTTTCCTCTTGAAATACTTCCATGATCCGTTCAAAATCCATGATAAAAGACACCCGATAGCCATATTTTTCAATATAATCCTGCAGATGCTTTGCAATCTTCGGGTCATCTTCTACAATCATAATGGTTTGCATCCGTATCCCCCCTCCCCGTTTTTAACTAATTATGGCACAGATTGGATGGAACCACAAAAATAGAGAAAGCATTTTCACCTTACAATTCTGTAAGCTAATTGTAAGAGAAAGCGATTTTTTCAATCTGCCTCCTTCTTTACAATAAAGATTAGAATAAAGCACGTAAAAAAGGAGTGTCATGATATGAAAAAAGCAGTAAAAGTATTGATTGGAATACTCATTCTCTTCACCCTCGCCGCTGTTGCCATCCAAAAGACGACAGCCGGCATCATTCCATTAACAGACTGGTTGTTACAGCATCCGGTAGAAACCTATTATGCAGAAACAGCTGATGATAATTACGAAAAGCTGTGGACCGGCAATTACAAGTATGTCTTTTCAGGGTATAACGCGGATGGCAAAGAACAGCAAATCACAAAAGTAATCGATAGAGAGCTCCGGCCAGGTGCTTTTCTGCGCATTGATGCATCGGGCAGCTATGGAAAAGGCTGGACAGAGGTAAGAGAAGAGGATGTTTCAGAAGAAGCGCTGCTGCAGTTAAATTAAGAACTGGAAGTTTCCAATGCTATATCGGAATATTTTACTTTCAAAAAACAGGAGTAGTTCCATGACAATTGGAAATTACTCCTGTTTCGATATCATATTTATTTGTGTTTATTACTCTTCCGTTTCCTCCAATGAATCCGGAGACTCATCTGCACCAAGCTCTGGTTCAAGTTCTTCCAGTCCATCAGCTCCGCCTGCTCCGGGCTCCGGATAAATATCTTCCGGTCCTTCATCAAATGCCGGCGGATTTGGCGGTGCAGAAGCATTATTGCTAATTCGGACCTCCACCGTATACGTCATGGGCACAAATTCATTAAATACCCCCATATCCACGACGGTTCCCTTTACTTCCGGGGAATCAACATACTTTACAATATAGTTGATGTCCGCACCCTTTGATTGATATTCCTCATAAAACAGTCTTGGCAAATCCCCTTCTGTCTGTCCTCGGAAATCATGCAAATATGGTCTGCCCTGAGAGTACGTTACGGTAACATCCTTGTCATCTTTATTTGTCAGCTTTGTATCTGCTTCAACAGATTGTGAAATCAGCGTTCCATAGGCAACGTCTGCATGAAAAGCATGTTTTACGGTGACATTTAAATCTGGATAATTCATCGCTGCTTCTTCCGCAGTTACCCCTCCAAAATTCGGAACGACCACTGCTTTACCGGCTGATACAACCACTTCCATCTCGTCTCTTTTCGCGATTTTCTCATCCGCCGGTTCACTTTGACTGATAATATTTCCTTCTTCGACGCTGTCCGAATCAGCCTCTTCATAGGTCATCTCAATTTCATTGGTCTCTGCCCATTTTTCCACTTCTTCTTTGGCAGCTCCGGTAAAATCAGGGATAGTAATATTCTTTTCGAAAACTTCATCCCCTCTTGAATAATAGACAGCAGCACTATCCTTCCGTTTGTATTCCGATTCATCAATACTGCTATCCTTGATGGAAAACTGAATAAAGCCCCCCGCTTCGATATCATCACTATATTCTGTGACCAGCTGCAGGTTTTCTGCTTTATTTTCTTCAATCCAGATTTGTGCTTCTTCTTGGGACATCTCTGAAAAATCAACCAGCGGAATAACTTCTTCTGGATCAGCACCTAAACTGCTGGTTAATTGCAGCGTTTTTCCTTTTTTAATCTTGTCCCCTTCAGAAACACTTTGTGAAATAACATGGTTCGCATCATGCTCCATGCTGTATTCCTGTTCTAATTCGATTTCCACATCGTTCTCCTCAGCCCAGGCCCGCACATCTGCCACAGGCTGACCCTCAAAATTTTCTACCTTCACATGAACAAGCAGATAATAAATGAAGAAAATCAGGATACAAGCCAAAACGGCTCCAGAAATAAGCAGCCACATCCGGCGTTTTTTCTTCCTCCGGTAATCTAAGTCAATTTCCACTTCTTCTTCTGCATCTTGACGGCGGCCGCTTCTGGAGGAAAGAGAGGAAGAAGCAGGGACGGGCTCATGCTTTTTATGTACGGGCTCTTCCTTTTCCACAGCAGAAGCCTGTTCCTCGTGCTTCTGCTGTGGTACTTTTTCTTCCTGTTTCTGTTCTTTCTTATTGTCACTGCTCTTTATTTCCTTGTCTTCTTTTTCATTTACCAGATCATCATATTTATCTTTATTAAACTTGGATAAAAAATCACTCATAGGAAGACAGAACACCCTTCCTCAATTGGAAAGCCTGATCAGACTGTTCGGCAATTTCATTGGAGTGAGTTACCACAATGACACATTTTCCATGCTCATGTGCCAATTTTTTAAATATATCAATGATTTCCTGCTCCATCTCTTCATCAAGATTTCCAGTAGGTTCATCGGCAAGAATTAATTCCACGTTCGTTGCCAGCGCACGGGCAATGGCAACACGCTGCTGCTCTCCCCCGGACAGCTGATTAACCAGACGGTCTGCTTTATTTTTTACAATCCCGATATAATCCAGCAAATTATACGCTACGGTTTTGGTATCATCCGGAATTTCATTTTCCGTGATTGACATCGGGACCAGTACGTTTTCAATAGCTGTAAAAGTCGGAATTAAATTATAGCTTTGAAAAATAATCCCCACATTATTACGACGGTATTTTTCATATCCAATTTTCTTAATATTCTCCTCGTTAAATAACACTTCTCCGCTATGCGGTGAATCCAACGCACTGAGCAAGGATAACAAGGTTGTCTTTCCTGAGCCGGACTGCCCTAAAATCGTATAAAACTTTCCCTTCTCAAAAGAGATAGATGTATCCTTTAAAATATAACGGCGCTGTTCGCCGTCCTGATAATAATAATTTAAATCCTTTGCTTCTAATATCATCTTCTCACCTCACCATCACATCAGTATTTTCTTTGGATTCAACCGGACAATATAAATCAGCGGGATAATCGTTGAAATCAAAATTGTTAACAGACCGATTCCATAAAAACCGAGCACATAGCTGGAATTAAGACTGACCTCATATGAATCTATCACATCTTCTGCCGTCAAATTGGTTTCTATCCCTTCATAATAAATAACACCTTCATAGCTTTCTTCTTGCGTATCATCTGCTTTCATCATCGTATCTGATACTTGCCCTGCTAAGAGATTTCCAGTAAATAATGATAATGTAATACCAACAAAGGCAACGACGATTACTTCAATTAAAATCTGTCCGACAACCTTACCCCGCTTCTCACCTAAGGATAAGTAAATCCCTAATTCACGCTTGCGGTCCCGCAAAAATAGTAAAACGACTAATCCAGTAATGAGTACGGTCGCAATCACAGCCACTAATAAAACATATTTTGACAGCGTGGACATGGATTCCATCGGTCCTGAAATATCATCATATTGGTCACTTGCGCTAATTACCGTATAAAGCTCCGGCAATAACGGCGCCACCTCTTCTTCAAATGGCTCTATGTCCTCTGGATTATTTAAGTAATAGATTGGCGTATAGTATTCCATCGACTCTTCTTCCAGCATTTCAGCAATTTCCGGATCGTCTTCAGCATATACCTCCCAGTAATACTGTTCTTCGGCAGATATAATGGCATTAGGAACATATACGGTATTCTGATAGTCGATATCCTCCATCAGGAACATATCGCTATCTTCCTCTTTACTCTCTGTCTCTTCCTTTCCAGATTGCGGATCGAATAATCCAATCACTTCTAAAACAATATCTCTGGAATCCAATACGGTCTCTTCACCCGTCTCTTCCGAGTAATCATACACAGCACTTAATAATGTAAATGTATCTCCTACCTCTAAATTATTTTGCTCTGCCAGTTTTTGAGAAATGATTGCCACGGACGTGCCATTCTCAATCTCTTCCTCTGTAAACACCCGTCCGTCTGCTAACTCCCCTTTTCCTTCTTCAAAATCAATAACTGGAGCGTAATTGATCCCTTTCAGGCTAAAAGGGATATTATCTTCATCCCCATACATAACATCCTCTTCCAGTTCTTCTTGATAAGGTTCTATACTCTCTGACCCCATCCAGGTGGTCATGCTGTAATCATAGTATTTCACATAAGGAAGCTCGCCAATCTGCTTAATCAGATCAACGCCCAGCTCTTCCATCTCCAAGGTTTCCAGTTCTTCCTCAGACATGGACTCCCATGCTTTATAATCCATGTCAACCGTTGCTGCAGTACCCAGTCTCTCTTTAATGGTGGTCTCTACATTGCCGGTTGCCTGCTGAATCGCAATAGCTCCAGAAATCAAATTTCCTAAAATAAAAATAACTGCAAGTAAAATTAAAGACTTTCCTTTTTTTCTAGTAATCTCTAAAAAAGCCCGTTTCATAAAATTCATAACTAACCTCCTCAATAACTTCTAACAATAAATTCTTTTTAAGTATAAATATTACAATTATAATAAAGTAACTATCCAAGCTACTACTTGAATATAACCCCTCACCTCGTTCTAATGATGTATTTTTGTCATACTGTATTAATACACTAAGACACATATTTAAATGTATTATATTCTTAATACAGAAGAAAAACAATAATTTTTTTTAAAATATACAAAATTTTCTTTTCCTTAGGATGGAACGGAAATGATTTTTCGTAAATACGCGTACATCGGAAATTAACATGTGCTTTTGCATTAATAGAGTGGGCTCTTTAACGTAAGAAAACTTTTTGGTAGAGTTAAAGAATGAATATAAACGAAGTTGATTAAATCATTTAAAGGAGAGAAAGATTTTGAAGAAGGTTCTAGTATTTATACTTTGTGATTTTTTTCTTTTGGCAGCCTTATCCGCTTGTCAAAAAGAATATACCGGCGAATACACCGAGTGGGGAGAAAAGACAAACAGCAATGCTACGGAATTGTTAGAAAACCATGATATACCTTACGAAATAAGAAATGAAATCATCTATACTCCGGAAGATGCTTTTGATGCAGCTATTTATTGTTGTTCTTAGAAAAAATGAAACTAATCATATTGAGGTGATAAAGTTGTTTATAAAGGGAGTAAATCATTTTTTATTTTCTGTTTCTGATTTGGAAAAGTCCATACGTTTTTACCAGAATGTGTTTGATGCTAAATTACTGGTCAAGGGAAGAAGCACAGCTTATTTTGATTTAAATGGCATGTGGCTGGCTCTTAATTTGGAGAAGGACATACCCCGGAATGAAATAAGCCAATCCTATACACATATTGCTTTTTCCATTGAAGAAGCTGATTTTGACAGCATATATAACAAATTAGAGGAATTAGACGTAAATATGTTAACGGGCCGTCCCAGGGATGAAAAAGATAAGAAATCGATCTATTTTACAGACCCTGATGGTCATAAGTTTGAATTTCATACTGGCACGTTACAGGACAGAATGAATTATTATAAGCAGGAAAAGCCTCATATGGAGTTTTATATTTAAACGGATAGCGTTGTTTGTTTCGCTGCTTCTCCTATTCGAAACATGTTCATCTATGGATCTTTTTCACTATTAGCACGAACAGCCACGTTATGATAATTTTAAAGCCCAGCATTCTAAATAACAAAAAAACAAGCTATCTCAGATATTCCCACCCGAGATAGCTTGTTATGTTGCTCTAAATATTTTCCTGTCTTAACGTCTCCAAAATACTACCCTTCTTCAATTTCGACATCGAGTATAGCATGGCTGCTCCAACAATCAGGAATACAGATAGAATCGCAATGCCAATATACATCCATGGAATGTTGAAGCTGTAATCAAAGGCGTATTGTGTCTGCCAGTAAATAATATACATTACCACGAAACTGATTGGCAGCCCATAGAGCAAGGATTTTATTCCATAAAACAGGCTCTCAAAATAAATCATTTTACGAAAAGCTTTTGGCGTCATGCCAATCGATTTCATCGTTGCAAACTCTCTTCTCCGCAGAGCAATACTTGTTGAAATGGTATTAAAGATATTAGCAACGGAAATCAATGTAATCAGGATGATAAAACCGTAAACAAAAATAGACAGCACCCGTGCGAATTGTTCATTATCCTGCCTGACTTCATACTGATTGTAAATAGATACCTCATCCGCAATCCCCAGCGCTTCTATATCCTCTTGCGCCTGGTCCGGATCATCAGAGGTGACATATATCTCGGATAAACTTGTTCTTTCATTTGGAAATGATTCCATTGTATTCTCAAGCACTTGCTCCGGTACAATAAGATAAATAGTGTTCGAATCGGCATAGGAATTTCCAACGGGATATTGATTCGTCAGACCAAGCAGCTCGATGTCTTCTCCCTGTTCGAAGTTCCAATCGTCTCTTTCTTCATTGTAGCTGTTCACTTGAAGCGGCAGCATATCACCCGTATCCACTTTTAACATATCTGTTTCGATGTATTGCGTGCCATCATTATAGGTGACATGGTTTACTAAAACACCGCGAAAATCACTTTCTGTCCTATCTGTTATATCATTATCGGCTAGATATTGTTCCCAATCCTCATCAGATAAGCCCACTAATTCCAGGTAATACGGGAGACCTTCTGCTGTTTCAGGAGTTCCATCCCTATTTTCATAGTTCTCTCCAGCCATTTGCTCTGGAAAATACGCCTGAAGCTGGGCTGTTTTGTAAATGAAACTTTCCTCCACACTATCTAAATCTTGTATGTCTTGATAGATTTCCCACAAAGGATTGGAATCATCTATTTCTCCCGTGCCGCTAATGGAAATATCATATTCCAGTTCCTCCGACAGTACTTCATATGATTTTGTCAGCGAATTGGTATAGAACCCTACAGTTAAGAACAGAATAACGCTGATCATGAGTGAAAAAACAGTCACCTGGTAACGTTTCTTATGTCTCTTTAAATTCTTCAAAGCAATTTCCGCTTCATAGCCAAAGAGTTTACGGACGATACGGTTTGCTTTCACTTTCTTTTTCGTTAATTTGACATCCTTCGCCTGACGGATAGCATCTATTGCAGTTACTTTAGATGCTCTGACTGCAGGTATCCATGCAGAAATCAAAATGGTCATCAAAGAAACACCGACAGCTATCCCGATTAAAGGAAGAGTAACAACCAACCGGAAATCTGTCTCAAGCCCTACATTTTGTAAAATCTGATTCACATAATGCAACGTGATGCCAATGCCGGCAAAACCAGCTCCAATTCCAATAGGGATACTGATCAATCCGATTAAGAGCCCTTCAAATAATACGGAATTTCTCTTTTGCCGTTTCGTTGCACCAGTACTGGAAAGCATCCCTAAATACCGTGATCTTTCTGATACAGAGATAGCAAATGCATTATAAATTAAAGCCATTGAACCAATCACGATAATCAGCATAATAACCGTTAATAATCCGGACAAAGTAGAAACCGTCCCACTGTTCAAGGAAACAAGGTACGTATTCAATAAAGTCGTGTTAAAATTATACGCATCGGACGCTACATCCAATTCTTGCGCCAGCAAATCTACATCATCGAAAAGGGTTATCCCTAAATCATTCACTTTTACAAAAGCACGGTCCACCACAGATGACGCTTGTGCATCCGTATAAGCTAACACGGTATATCCTGGAGACCACGGCTCGTCCCATATCGGTTCTTCGATTTCACCAACAATGGTAAAGCTGTATTCGGTTTGCTCACGTAATTCTTCATCTAATTGTCCTTCAATAACCAAAAGAGAATCATTTTGGTCTAACGCACGATTTTCCATACCTTCCGTTCCTGTATAACGTCTTTCTCCTATGTCTAACTCAATCGTATCTCCAATTTGGTAATCAAAATCCTGTCTCTTTAATTCCTCAGAGATCACTACCTCCTTTTCACTTGCCGGGAGCCGGCCTTTCGTCAGATTCACTTGCATCTGCTCCAGAGCCGTTTCATCCATGCCCCGGACATACAGGTATCTTTTCAATAATTGGTCATTCAACGGTGCATACCCATATTCCTTCATCACACCGACAGAATCAGTATTGGCATCGGTTTGAATTTTTTCCAGCTGCTCTGAATTGAGCTGATTCATGCTGTAATGCCAATTTCCTTCATTAGCAATCGCATCCCGCTGCTGCATATCTATAAAAGAAATTCCCAGGGAAGCTACTCCTGTAATCATCGCAACAGAAATAATGACACCAATGATAGTAATAAGCGTTCTTCGTTTATTTTCTTTTAAATGCCTTAACGTAACTTTATTGACAATATTCATTTGCGAATCACCTCGTCCTTGGCGATCACACCATCCTCAATGGAAATAATCCGATCAGCCTGAAGGGCAATTCGTTCATCATGGGTAATGACGACCAATGTCTGGTGATATGATTTATTAAATAGTTTTAATAAATCAATGATTTCTTTACTATTCTTACTGTCTAAATTCCCCGTCGGCTCATCCGCAAGAATAATAGACGGATTACTGATTAGAGCTCTGCCAATGGATACACGCTGCTGCTGGCCCCCAGATAGCTGATTCGGTAAATAATCTAATCGGTCTTTAAGCCCAAGAATCTCTATCAATTCCTTAAAGTGCTTTTTTTCCACCTGATGAGAATCTAACAGCATTGGCAACGTAATGTTTTCCTCAACAGTTAAAATCGGCAGGAGATTGTAAAACTGATAAATTAAGCCAATCTGTCTCCTGCGAAAAACAGCTAACTGTGTTTCATTTAATTCATAGATATCTGTATTCTCTATAAATACCTTGCCATCCGTCGGCCGGTCCACACCACCCAGCAAATGAAGCAGTGTCGATTTCCCGGAACCAGACGGTCCAATAATTGCTACAAACTCCCCCTGCTCCACGGAAAATGATACATTATCCAATGCTTTTACTGCCGTGTCACCTTTTCCGTACACTTTAGACAAATTTTCAACCCGCATTAATTCCACTACAATTTCCTCCTTATTTTCCTTTGTTCCCTACTTTACCTGTCTAAGGTGACGGGATGGTGACAATAACAGTGACAATATTGTCACTTATGATGACATAACCTGCTGATAAAGTGAAACTTCATTTAGCGAGCTGCTTCTCCCTGATAGAATTTAATTAAAAAAGTGGTTCCTTTTCCAGATTCACTTATTACTTCAATATCTCCCTGCTGATTAGCAACAATCGAATAAGCCATCGCCAAACCAATACCAACACTGCCATCAGCCGCCTGACTTCCTTTATAAAAACGTTTAAAAATATGTGGAAGCTCTGCTTTCTCGATACCTTTGCCATTATCATTAATTCGTATTTCTGTAAAAATAGCATTTTCCTCATAAGAGATGGAGACTTTTCCGCCATGCGGGGTGTGTTCTATTGCATTCTTTAAAATATTAATACAAGCCTCTTTCGTCCAATTTTTATCGCCTATAAAAGTCACCCCCGGCTTTTCTTCTATCTCCAGCTCTATCTCCTTCAGCTCCACAGGAATCTCCATTGGTGCAACAACTTCTTGTATAAGCTGGTCCACTTCAACCTTTTCCTTGCTGAATAAAGTAGTTCCCGCATCGATTTTGGAAAGCTTTAATAACGAGGATACAAGCCATTCCATCCGTTCTAATTGCCTGCGAATATGATATGTAAATTCATGCCGCTTTTCCGTCTCGATATTCGGATTGCTTAATAAATCAGCCATTACGGTCATCGAAGTCAGCGGCGTTTTGATTTGATGAGAAATATCGGAGATTGCATCCGTGAGTTTTTCTTTATCCTTCTGCAGCCCTTCCTGCTGTTCAGATAGCATCCGGGTCATTTTATAGATTTCATTTTTTAATATACTGAGGTCCCCTTCTCTATTATCCCGGACATCGAGCGCGGTATCTCCTGCCATAATTTTTCGTAAATAACCGGATAACTGGATAATCCGCTGATAGCGCCAGGCCATCCATACCATATAGCAACTCGCCAGGCTCCCGCCCACAATCACAATATAGACAGCTGTGACAGGAGAATGCATATATCCTAATAGCATGCCGATTCCTAAAATCAATACCGTGGAAGTGAGAAAAAAACAGATTTCTTTATTTCGTAACATCTTCTGCCGCCATTCTGTATCCCAGCCCTCTGACTGTTTCTATGATTGCCGGCTGCTGCGGATTATCTTCAATTTTCTTTCGAAGCCGTTTAATATACACCGTAAGCGTATTATCGTTGACAAACTCGCCAGCCACATCCCATATCTGTTCCAGCAGCTGTTCCCGAGACAATATCTGCCCGCGGTGGTTGATAAAAATCATCAACAGCCTATATTCCAGTGCGGTTAATGCAAGTTCTATATTTGCTTTATATACTTTTCCTTCTAACGGAAATACCTCCAGCGAATCAAGGTGGACAGAATCCTTCTCCTGCGTGTTATTTTTTTGATAACGCCTGAGCACGGTTTTAATCCGTGCACTTAATTCACGTATACGAAATGGCTTGGTAATATAATCATCTGCCCCTATATCCAGTCCCATTACCACGTTCACTTCATCATCGGCAACGGTTAGAAATATAACCGGGACATCTGCACTTTCTTTGACACGCCGGCATAAATCATAGCCGCTGCCATCAGGCAAAGATAAATCAAATAAGCATAGAGAAATGCTGTCTATCTCTGTGTCTATCCTTTCCTCTGCTCCTTGCGCATGATGACAGACGATTACTTCATAGCCTTCTTGGCTTAGGGAATACTCCAAGCCGGAAGCAATTGTTTTATCGTCTTCTACAATGAGTAATTTCATAGCTGTCCCTCCATTTATCTGTTTCATTGCTGTTAACTGATATCTATGGTCATTATACAAATGAATTTCAAGAATTTATAGGATTAATATATATTTTCCACTTTTCTTTTAATATGTTCTATGAACGATGAGACTGTTTTTGATTCGTTTGTTTATCATTTAGAGACCTATTATTCTCCCGATACAGCTGTGTTCCCTCTATTTAGACCTGCTGCTCATTGTTTACAGAAGAAGGTAAATAGCAGAAAATAATAGAGTTGGAAAAAAATATTGTAACGAATCAGTAAATTCTTGGATATATAGATGATTAAACATTTAACAATCATTAATTAGATTACCATTGAGAGGAGGTAAAAAGTGAACACAGAGGAGGTTTATCAGGAATATGGAGACTTTATTTTTAAATACTTATTAACACTGACCAATAATAGTCAGACGGCTGAAGAACTGACGCAAGAAACATTCTATCAGGCTATTAAATCCATCGATAACTTTCATAACAATGGAAGAGCTAAATTTTCTACCTGGCTGTGTGCTATAGCAAAAAATGTCTGGTTACAAGAACTGCATAAGGAAAAGAAAAGGAAACAATTAGAAGAATCGCTCCAGAATGAGGATACGCTATCTTATCATTTGGAGGAAGAATATTTTAAGAAGGAAAATAAAATCAATTTTTTCAAGCAAGCCCATCAGCTTGATGAGAAAAAGCGTGAAATTATTTATCTCAGGCTGCTGGGGGATTTATCTTTCAAAGAAATAGGATTGATTTTCGGAGAATCAGAAAACTGGTCCCGGGTAACATTTTATCGAGCTAAACAACAATTACGAAAGGGTGGCCAAAAGGAATGAACCATAGTGTCTTCAAAGATTTAGTACCTAGTTATATTGAAAACCTGACAAGTGATCAAACAAATAAACAGATGGAAGAACATATGGAACAATGTGCGGAGTGCCGGGAATACTTTAAAGAAATGCAAGAGGATTTGATAGTAGAACACACCCATGAGCAAAAAGATGAGAAAAGAAATATTGATTATCTGAAAAAGGTTCGGTCAAAAAACAGAAGAAAGATTTTCATGATAACAGGATCGCTGCTGGCACTATTTCTTCTTCTATCTATTGGTTATTATTTCCTTTTTGTCCATATGTGGATAGCAGATGAAAATAATGTGGAAACAACCATTCAGCAGCAGAATCAAACAACTACGCTGACTTTTCAATCAAAAAATGATAACCGCTACCTTTTAGCCATGCTGCAGCCAGGAGATAAAGAGTATATTGATACAATTATTATCTATGAAAATTGGAATATCCTTGCAGATACGAAATTAAATTATTTTTCAGAAGTGGCAAGTGATCACCAAAATGGAAGTGAGATTACGTATACATTTTTAGATGAAAATACGTTATTGCTACCTGATGGAACAGAAAAGAAATTGACAGAGGAAGATATAATACACATTCAATATAAAGACCGTACGAAAGAAATACAATTAAAGGATTTGTATAACGCAGAAAATAATAATTAATTGGAGAGAATCGTCATCAGATAACCTTTCACCTAAAAATAATAAAATTTCAAAATATCATTTTTAAAATTATTTTAAAACTCTGGTTGTTTTTCATTTTAAAGGGACTTATGATGTTCATAGACGCCGGCGTACTTATATTTTTAGGAGAATGTTTATTATGAAATTAGAACAAATTTCAGATCTGCCAATTGTCTATATGCGGAGAACTGGTGCATACGGAGAGGAAAATAATCAGCTAATGGCTAGATTTAAGCATTGGATGACCTATAACAATGTTTCAAAGGGTAATTTATTGACAGATAATGCAGTTGTATTAGGTATTATTTGGGACAATCCAGCACATGTTCCTCCCGAGGCGTGCAGATACGATACAGCGCTTGTATTGTCTGCCCAACAGGAAATAACTGATGAATGTGTCCAACAGGCTATTTTACAAGGCGGCAGCTATGCTGTTTTCACTATTGAACATACTCAGGAAGCAATGAACAGAGCATGGCAGGTTATTTTTTCTGAATTAGCTGGTGCTGGCTATCAGTTAGATGAGACAAGACCGATTTTGGAGCGGTATATGCCTTTCATGCTTGAAAAACGTGTTTGTGAAATTTGCTTGCCTATCCAGAATAGAATCTAAAAGAAGAGGCTTTTTAATGTGTGAATACTGGCTTTACTATAACTAAATTTGATATAGAAGTATAATTATTCTCTAGAATTAAGGATTAAATTAAATTTCATTCCTCAGTAGTTTCCCTCTGTCCTTATACATAGCCTTGTTACTGCTTTTGAATATAAGGAGAGGTTCTCCTGAGGATTTATTATATTTCCGCATTTCATTGTCACCCATTTTAAAATAATGGTTGACAATTAAGTATATATTCCCTTATTCTATTAATATCAAAACTAGAAAGCGTGGGAATAAAATTGAAATTAAGAGATATGATGTTTATGTCGCTATTCGCAGCAATCGTGGGGGTTCTGGCTATTTTCCCTCCTATTCCCGTTCCTTTTATTCCTGTACCGATTGTGGTACAGACGCTTGGCATCATGCTTGCAGGCGGAATATTAGGAGCAAAACGAGGCGGACTCAGTGTCTTGCTTTTTGTTTTTCTCGTTGCGGTAGGAGTCCCCTTATTAACCGGCGGACGCGGCGGTTTAGGCGTGCTTATCGGGCCGACGGGAGGATATATTATATCCTGGCCGATCGCAGCATGGATTATCGGGTACTTAACAGAAAAAAGTTTTCGTCACCTGACCTATTGGAAGCTCGTATTAATTACAACCTTTGGCGGGGTTATCATTGTAAATATTATCGGTGTTACCTATTTATCTATTTTATCTAACCTTCCATGGGGACCGACCGCTATTTCTGCCTTGGTCTTTTTACCAGGAGACATTTTAAAAGCACTGATTGCCAGCGCCGTTATTATAAAAATCACTCAGGTGTATCCTCTGATTGATAGGAAAAAGCGTGTTACATATTAAGGTGAAAAATACTTGGACAATAAACGATTAGAAATAGCATCTTTTAGGCAGAAAACAAAATTAAATTAGAAAACCTGACGCAGGAAGATATTGGACTAGAAGAACCTCATCTGCAAATATCAATAGATAGCTCCAATATCTTCCCAAATCAATTTTCCCCTTCAAATGATTCCAAATAACGATAAAGCGTTGACTTACTTATCCCTGTTTCATTTTTAATATCAAATAATTTAAAGCCATCCTGATACATCGCAATCGCCTTTTTAATATTTTCATCCGATTTCTTAGGACGCCCAATGGTTTTCCCCTGCTGCTTCGCCTCATACATCCCTTGCGTTGTAGATTGTTTAATACTGTCTGATTGGAATTGCAGAATATATGCCATCATGTCCTGTAAATGAATGTTTAGCAGCGTATCACTTTGAATATCCTCATTCAGAAAATGGATTTTCACATTATCTTTTTCACATACTTTTAATACTTCCATCAAGTGGTGAAAGGTATCCGCTAAGGCAATCATTTTTTCTACAAGGATACTGTCTCCTGATTGCATCTCCATCAATAGATTCTCCAGCTGGATTCGTTTTTTCGGCGTTCCATGTGCTTCTTGAAAAATCCGGTCACATTTTCCCTTTAAAGATACTAGTTGATTTTGAGAATGTTTATCGTTATATAACGGTCTTGTATAGCCATATATCATATTATCCGCTCCTATTTATTTCCCTGAAGGGTTCCTTTTTGGGAAAGTTAGTGCTACAATGTGAAAAGAATTTTAGAAAAGGAGTTTATCATGCAAACTTTAAAACAACAATGGTTCGGTAATATCCGGGCTGACATCTTATCCGGCATTGTCGTTGCGCTCGCTCTTATTCCGGAAGCAATAGCTTTCTCCATCATAGCAGGTGTTGATCCAATGGTCGGATTATATACCTCATTTATTATTGCTGTAGTCATTTCTTTTGCCGGCGGCCGGCCGGGAATGATTTCCGCAGCTACCGGAGCAATGGCATTACTTATGGTTCCACTGGTCAGAGATTATGGTCTCGACTATCTTTTGGCAGCCACCATTTTAACAGGTATTATTCAGCTTATCTTTGGTATTTGCAAGGTTGCTAAAGTCATGAAATTTGTTCCAAATGCCGTCATGATTGGCTTTGTCAATGCATTAGCTATTTTGATTTTTATGGCCCAGCTGGAGCATTTTATCGGTATATCGACCATGACTTATCTATTTGTGGGGATTACGTTAATCCTATTATATACTTTACCACGGTTTATCAAAGTAATTCCAGCTCCATTGATTGCTATTGTCGCATTAACATCCATTGCCATATTCAGCGGCGTCAACCTTAATACAGTAGGGGATCTTGGAACAATCACTCAGACACTTCCGTCTTTTTTTATTCCGAATGTACCGTGGACATTTGAAACGCTGCAAATTATATTTCCATATGCGTTATCCATGGCGATTGTCGGGTTGCTGGAAACCCTGCTTACCTCACAGATTGTCGATGATATGACTGGAACGGAAAGCAATAAAAACGGGGAAGCGCGCGGGCAAGGAATAGCCAATTTTATTACCGGATTCTTTGGCGGAATGGCCGGCTGTGCGATGATCGGCCAGTCGGTGATTAATGTAAAATCTGGCGGGCGCGGACGTTTATCTACGTTCATTGCCGGTATTTTTTTAATGTTTCTCATTATTGTACTGGGTGATCTGGTTGTTCAAATCCCCATGCCTGTTTTAGTCGGCATTATGATTATGGTAAGTATCGGAACATTTGATTGGAGCTCCTTTAACTATTTAATAAAGGCTCCACGTACAGATGCCATCGTGATGTTAACTACTGTTATCATCGTCGTCTACACCCATGATTTATCCAAAGGAGTTCTTGCCGGAGTGCTGTTAAGTGCTATTTTCTTTGTAATAAAAATTTCAACTGTTAAAATTTCCAAAGACGGTAATCGTTACAGTATTCATGGGCAGCTCTTTTTCGCTTCCATCGATGGATTTGTTGATTACTTTAAAAAAGCGAATATCCAGAGTAAAAAAATCCAGATTGATTTCTCTGACAGCCGCGTTTGGGATGATTCTGGTGTCGGCGCCATTTTAAAAGTATCGGAACTGTTAAAATCCAAAGGAATTCAGGTGGAGCTTGTCGAACTGGATAGTTCAAGTAAAAAAATAATGGATAAATTAAATGGGGTTCTATCCTCACATTAAAAGGAGAGATATTTCATGTATAAACATATCTTACTTGCTTCAGATGGTTCAGAAAACGCGGTGCGTGCTGCTCAAGAAGCGGTTAAAGTGGCTTCATTTGATAAAGAATCCGTTATTGACGTGGTGTATGTCATTGATATTGAAAAATCAAAGTCAGATGTTCTCCATGCAAATTCCAGTGAAGCCGTTGACTTAGAACGCCGTAAAAAGAATTCGAAAGTCATCCAGGTTCTAAACCAGGCAAATGCAGCCTATCAAACAACGATTCTGCGTGGAAAGCCCGGTCCCGAAATTGTTCAGTACGCCAATCAGCAAAAAGTAGATATGGTTATCATCGGCAGCCGCGGTTTAAATACGCTTCAGGAGATGGTTTTAGGAAGTGTCAGCCATAAAGTGATGAAGCGGGTGAACTGCCCGGCGCTGATAGTAAAGTAATCTAATACAGCAGCTGATGTTTTCAACTATGCCACTATGACCAAGGGTTAACAAATAATGAATTGTAGGATATAATTATTTTTCGATATTTAATTAGCAAAAGAATTAATTTTCAAATAAAGGATGGAATTGGATGAAAAAAAGATTTTTTTACGGTCTGATAATTATTTTATTTGTTATCCTTGCCGGGTGCAGCGATTCAGAGGAGCAGTCGGATAAAACTGCTGACAAAGCTTCTGATGACGAAACAAAAGAAACCACAGAAGACAATAGTGAATTAACAGAACAACTGAAGAAAGAACTGGATGAATTAGATGATGGGCTGCCGAGGGACGCAGCGGAATTCTTACTGGAGGAATTCGGAGAAACTGCCAACGTGGATTCCACACTCGTTTCAGATGATTTTTATATACTGGATAAACGAGAAGCTGATGGTAAGTTAATGCGATTTTATGAGGAACCGCGTCATTTAGTGTCTGAGATTGCCCAATATGATGATGACGGAGGAGAGACAAACGGGCTGTCTGTAAACATGCTGGGAGATATCGAAGCAGATTCGGAAACAACTTATATAGAACGTTTAAAGGATACGAAAAAAATACTTGATTTTTTATTTGCCTATAGTGATCAGGAATATGATATTCATACAGTGATATGGTCCTATCCGATAAAAGGTCATGCCGCTATGGAGCAATATGGAAGTATCAGCAGCACCATCATAGCCGAGAGAATAACAAGAGAGCAATATGAAAATGAATGGGAATCCGTTGATTTTGATCATATAACGATGGATGAGATACGTGATATGGAAAATACACCGATTGTCGATAATAGTCTGCTCTACCCTTTTACAGACCGGCTTGACCGGCACGATGTTCTCGGGCAGACATATGAAGTTAATGATTTAAGTGTTACGCTGGAAGAAGCAGAAAGATTAGATGAATATGACGGTGTATCTATTGATGAATTTTGTGCTGCAGAAGATGAAGATCGTAGCTGCAATTCTTTTATAAAAGCAAACTTTGTCATTAAAAATGACCGTGATTATGATATGGCTGGTTTTTCAACATTTTTGTTTGGTTTGAGCTGGACAATGGATGATGGTCAGATCCAAGAGACCTCTCCCTTAACTGATACAGCGAATGGATTTGATTTCCCCAATTTGGAGTATGATATTTTTCTACCTTCCGGTGAGGAGAGAGCGTTTGAGGTAGTCTTTGCTGACTATAATGATGTTGAGCACGTAACCATCAACTTTAACAACTATGTATTTGATGAGGTTAATAACACCAGCAATGATTCGATGGGGCCGATGGATCAAGACCTTAATTTGTCCTGGCTGCTGGAAGAAATTTTATAAAACATATAAGGATAGGTTTCACTTTTCTCCTCGTTTAAGTGTAAATCTATCCTTTTTTTGATAAAATGAAAGTCTGTATTTTTAATAGTTTGTATAAGTTACATTTCAGTTAATTAAAATAAAGGAGATCACCATGACACCTACGCTTATACTTGCACTTATTATTTTTTTCATCACACTTATTTTCGTCATTTGGCAGCCTAAAGATTTAAATATTGGCTGGTCTGCAACAGGCGGAGCAATTCTTGCCATTGTATTTGGAGTTGTCGAATGGAAGGATGTTCTGGAAGTAGTTGGCATTACCTGGAATGCTACCTTAGCCTTTGTGGCCATTATTTTAATCTCCTTAGTTTTAGATGAGATTGGCTTATTTGAATGGGCTGCACTGCATATGGCGAAAGCAGCCAAAGGAAACGGCCTGAAAATGTTTATTTACGTCGGTACATTAGGCGCAATCGTAGCCGCGTTATTTGCCAACGACGGAGCAGCCCTTATCCTGACACCAATCGTACTGGCTATGGTTCAGCACCTGCATTTTAAAGCACATATGATTTTTCCGTTTATTATCGCCGGAGGATTTATTGCTGATACAACCTCCCTCCCTTTTATCATTAGCAATCTGCTGACAACTCCCACAGCTAAAGCAGTGGGGTTCTAAGGTACTCATACACTTCTTAACAGTGCCCTGATCTTTCTATAAAAAAGAGTTTCCACTGAAATACTGATGTATATTCTCTTAAAACATTTACGGACGTATTGCGAGGTTGCAAGGCACTTCACCAAGTCAGCCTGAAAAGACCTCTTGTGTGCTTGTCGTTCCGCTTCTCTTGGACGTTGTCATGACCAATCAGGTTTGTTTTTTAAGCGATAAACGAAAGTATTGTTTTACTTCCCTTCTGTTTTAACCGTTCTATTTCAGAATGATGCAGTTCTATAAAACGATTCCATTTAGCATGGCATAAATCGATATCAACAGCATCAAGGGTTTCATTTGTATTAGCTATTAAAAAGGCGCTATATAAATCACGTTGTATACGAAATTCTCCAAAATCATTCCAACGTTCTGAAAGTTGTTTCTTCTCGTATTTTCCTGTTACATGATTAAACTGACTAGCTTTGATGGCATAAGTATCTACCTTCTTCATCTCAATTTTCCGATAATTCAATTTTCGTTCTATAATAGTGAGCAGCATTGCGGGGGCGCGCTTAGCAATGGATTTTCCAAACCGTTTTTTTTGATTAATCTTTCCGTTCGTGTTATTTCGTGTCGTATTTTTCGCGCGTTTTTGTAATGATTGAAATCGCATGGTTTCTACTCGAATATCGGAACCAAGAGAAAGTATATCGTTTGCTAGTTTCTCATGAGACATTTTTCGCCTGCCAGCAGCTTTGCGATAGTGTTCTTTCTGTTTTTCACGCAGCCTTTCATATCTTTTGGAGTAATTCCAAGTTAATCTGCCTTTTTTGATGGTTCCATTTTCATGAAAGTTGTTCGGATTGGTGCTTCGTTTAGACCTATCCATTTTGCGTTGGATTCTTCTTAGTTCTTTTTCATCATGGTGACACGCTGGAGCAAGTTCACGAAGTTCGACTTGGTTGTCACTGCTAATCGCAATCGTAGATGTACCAATGTCTAATCCAATACGTTTTGTTTCGTCATTAGCAACTTTTCTATTTCTTTTGGCTGGTGGATAACCTTCTTGAATAAGTTGAACAAAATAGCGTGTTTTTCCACGGATTTCTCTTTTTAGAATACGCACATATTTTGTTCTGTCCTTAAGAGCTAAATGGGCATATTCATCATCATCCTTAGGAGAAACCGGCATGCACAGCCAATTTTTTGGTTTAGGTATTCTCTTGGTTGGTTTATCGCCCCAAAGAATTTCTCCTTCTCTATATCTCAATCCAGTTTGGTTTGATTTGTTTTCTATAGAAATATCATCGTTTGCATGTTTGAAATGTACTTTTTTGGCTTTTCCAAAATGAAGCTTTTCAACAGTTTGAAAAGCCCTTGTTGCTAGTTTCTGAGCCTCCAAACTGCCAATGTGTTCTTTGAATTTATGTTGGGCTTTCTTTATAAAATGATGGATTCCATATGCAGAAAAGCCATATTCTAAACGGATATCCGCTAATTTCTTTTGACGTTCTTTCGATTTAGGTTCATTCAGCAATGCGCGATAACGCTTATCACTTTTCACTGTTTTATGTCGTTTCAGAGCTTCCCCCAGACAAGCATTATAGAGCATTCTTGCGATGTTGAATTTCTTTTCCAACCGATGCTGTTGCCAAAGGGGTATATGCAAAGGAAATTCAATCGTATAACTTGGTGTATGCTTTCTTGTCATAGGTCCCACTCCCCTCTCGTTTCGTTATTTCGGTTTCGTCTTCATACGAACTGTCGTTCCGTTCATTGTATCAAACAAACGTTCTTATTAAAAGCTATTTTCTATAAAAAAGGAATTCATTTTATTTAAATTTTAAGATCATCTCTCTATCATCCCACCTCTAAAGTAAAAAGATATGATTTATCCAAATTAAAGGAACCAGCGGAAGCAATCAAGGATAGGTAGCTCTTTCGTTTATCCTGGTATGTTCTTGGCTTATTAATTATTGGATACTTTACAAGTGAATGGATACATATTCCTGTTTCCATCATTGCCGGCTTGATTGCAATGATTTTTATACTTTTAGCAAGACGCAGTCCGGCTGTCCATGCAAAGAATGTAATTACAAACGCTCCATGGAATATCGTTATCTTTTCTATTGGTATGTATGTCAATCTTAAAGTACTCTCCCCATAGTATTTTTATCCCTTTTTGTGACAGCACATGCAGCCAGACCAAGGTAGCGAGCGAGCCTATCGGCGTAATTTTCGGCCCTAAATCAGATCCGATGACATTTGCATAAATAAGTGCCTCTCTTAGAATCCCCGTTGTATTTGTTTCCGCTATAGCAAGCGCATCAATCATCACCGTAGGCAAATTATTCATTACAGATGACAGGACTGCTGCGAGAAAGCCCATGGCAAACGTGGCAGCGAATAATCCTTGATCAGCAGCAGCCTGAATCAGGACGGCAAGGGCGGAGGTGAGGCCAGCGTTTCCCAATCCATATACATTGGTATTATTTTAACTTTCCCTATTCTCTTTATTACGCTGCTCGGACTGTATCTGACTCTGGTTATTTTTTAAAAAATCCGCTAATAAGAAATCCAAACACCTTCAAAAAAGTGTTTGGATTTCTTATTAGATTCAACAATTTCTTTTCAAAAGAGCAGCTTTTTTGATGAATCAATTTCATATTTTCATTTACACTACAATTTAAAAATAATCCCCATCAACGAATAAATAATCACGGTTGAAAAAACAACCGTCATATGAATCAAGGAATAAATAAACATTGATTTTGCCCATTTTTCTGAGTCCATTCGCTGATAGCCAAAAACACTCAACATAAGCCAGCCGAGACTCATTATAAGAGATACAAGCATCAGCCCGACACTTAATGAGCTCAATAAAAAGCTGATACCAAACATCACGATTAAATAAATATTCGTCTGGATATAAGTCCGTCTGACTCCTTTTACAACAGGAAGCATCGGAATTCCAGCTGCTTGATACTCCTCATGTCTTCGAATTGCGATCGAATAAAAATGCGGCATTTGCCAAATAACTGCAATAACAAAAAGACCTAAAATCGCCGGATGCGTAATATCCGGATACATCGCAGCCCACCCGATTAAAGGAGGCATCGCTCCAGAGATACTGCCGATTTCTGTATTATATACGGTTCTCCGCTTACTCCACATCGTATATGGGAAAACATAAAAAAACAGTCCCAGAAAGCCTAATAGCCCTGCCAGCGGTGTTGTCAAACAAAGCAGGATAATTCCAGCTACAGCCATGATGATACCGAGCCATAGCACTGTTCCAGGCTTGATTTCCCCTGTAACTGTCGGCCGGCCTTGTGTTCTTTTCATAATTGCATCGATTTCCCGATCGTATAAATTATTGAAAGCTCCAGCTGCTCCTATCACGAAAATAGAACCTAAAAACGCAAATAAGATTTCCAAGAGCTTGTCTGTAATACTAATCTGGTACGTGTATAAAGACAATGTTAATCCTGCAAACATCGGAACCAGGTTGGAGCGTATAATACCTGTCTTCACTGTTTGCGAAAGTATCTTTAATAATGGCGTTTTTTGATTTTGTCCATTGATTGTTTCTGCCATTTCGAATCTAATCCCCTTTTAACTATCTATCTGAAATGAATACCTTTGCTTTAAATAAGGATAAAGCAAGAAGTAATAACTCAACTTTCGCACATTAAAAAGTAATTTCGTTTCTATAGAAACAGGAGTTGATCGTTCCTTCGATAACACCCTTGACAAAGAATAAAAGGTGAAGTGTAAAGCACCGCTGCGGCGGACCATTTTGCTTTCCGACGTACAAATGTTTTCGATGGGGTGAGTAATCGCAACCCCAGGACGTTGCGACATTAGTCTGCCTAGGGGCACGCTCTTCAGCTAACTTTTGCCAAGAAGAGCACTTGGCAAAAGTGGATCTTCAGATGGTGCTGATCCCTCAGGAGTCAAAACGGTCCGCCTCCGCTAGTAAGATGTTCTATACGTGAAAAAACAACTCACCAAATAGATGTTTAATCAGATAGAACATCTTTTTCAGTCTGCATGGTAACATGTTCCGCCAAGATTCCTTTCTGTGCATCGAAGCGATTCCCTGTATTTCATATCCATACTGTCATGATTGGGTTGTTCAGACGAAAGCTGCTATTTCATTCAGCTCATTAAAATCTTATTTCTTTCATTCGCTGTAGAATCCTATCAGAGCGCAGGCCAACCACGCAGACTCCTAAGTGGTTTGCAGGCTAAACCCGTGACTCCTGTCACAACGCCTGCACTTGCACGTCCTGGGACTGCGATTACTCGTCCCATCGAAAACATTTGTACGTCGGAAAGCGGAGTGGTTGGCCGGAGCGGAGCTATGCACCATCACCAATTCCAAAAAGGCCGGATATTTCACCAAAATGCAAGCATGGTAATGGAGAACATGTTCACCCTGAAATAGCAAGATATATATGCTTATTCTTAGGTGCGAAAGTTGAGTAATAAATTTTAAGCACTATGAAAAATATATACCATACACCATTTTAATTCCAGTGAATTTGTTTGTATAGCAGGTTTTATTAAACAAATTTGTGAACATTAGACGAACGCGTTTTTATAATGTTCTCATTTTTGTTAATGAAATCCTGCCATAGTGGGTTTTATTATTTCCGGAAATACATTAAGAAGAGCAAATACCACTATCTGATATTTGCCCTTCTTTACTCTTCACCCTATAACATTCCCTGCTCTTCGATGCTTTACCACCGTGACTATACCAGCAATAAGATAACCAATACTGCCTAAGATTCCAATAATTCCTAGAACTAACGTCAAAAGAACACTTAATCCTCCTAGCACAATCAGCAGAATCCCTGTAAGCTTGACTCTTATTTTTTTCGTTAAAAAAACGGCAGCGACAATGCCTAACAAGGCATAGATAATAGAAACAATAATCACAAATGTTATGATGCTGCTAAAAATTTCTATCTGTTCTTCCAGTGTTATTCCTCCAAGATCATCTCCAGCCGCTTGCAGATTTTCCTCAATATATTCCCGGAATTCTCCGTCAGATTCTATGTTGCCAAGCATACTGTAGGAATTCATTGCCAAAAGAGCATATGATAGAATAGCAATGATAATAAACACAATACTGACATTATATTTTACTTCTCCAGTTCTCAAAATTTGCACCCCCTGTTTGTACATATTATAAATTATGTAAGTTTCATTTCAGCTCCTTCCTCTATATTAAATCATATACTGGAGGTTTGAAAAGAATGTAGCGATGGTTATGTGTTTTTTCTTCCTTTAGATTATTCGGGTGTGAAAATGAAAAACCTTATACGAATGAATCTGCGAATTAGCCGATTCTTTTCGTATAAGGCTTTCCTCTTTTATTGAATTATTTTTAGTTTGCCTCTAAATCCTCAATCGAATCAATATCCATGTATTCAGGAACGACAAGACCAATTTTAGCGCCTTCTAAATTAGGTCCTAAATCTTCAAAGTTGTCCTGATTCGCTTCATAGAATTCACTATGTGTTAATGGTAACCAGGCAGCTAAAGTAGCATCGACATCGCCAGAAGCAACCGATTCAAAAACAACCGCTACATCTACCTCCGTTACGGTCACTTCAAAACCATGCTGTTCCATTGCCGCTTTTACGACGTTGGAAGAAGCACGCTCTGAATCCCATGGTGTAGACGCAAGCTCTATTTCAGCACCGTTTCCTTCATTGACTCCTTCTGCCCATGCATCTACTCTGTCTTGATTATCCTCTACCCATTGTACCGCTACATCTTCAATATCTTCACCAGTTTCTTCTGCTTCATACATAATTTCTTCCATATCCTCTACTTCCCATTCAAACTGGTCAATAAATTGATAAGCATCTGGATTATCGTCTTCCAATCCCAGTCTTGCTAAAGAATTAAGCGTTTCTTCTCCCCCATAAATCTCTTGAGGATCTTCCAGGTACTTCATATCTGGATAAAGCGCAAACATCCAATGCGGATTCCATCCAGTAATAACGATTGGTTCTTCATTCTCAATAGCTGTTCCTAACTCAGACATCATTGCTCCGGTAGATGACATCTCCACGTCCCAGCCATCTAAATTCTCATATTCTTCTAGAGCATTTTCCGTAGCTACAGAAATCCCGGCTCCGGGTTCAATACCAATAATCGTATAATCTACCGCTTCACTGTAATTTGTTTCGCCGTCCTCTCCAGTAGATTCATCATCAGAACCTCCACAAGCCGCAAGTAAGAATACAGCTAAAATAGAAAGAATAAATCCAAGTCCCTTTACTTTCTTCATCATAACCATTGCTCCCCTTTCTAAAGTATGTAAAATAAGCCTATATCCTCTTTTAAAAGGAATTTTTTCATGACAAATTACATTCTACCTTTCTATCACAACTCCTTCAAATGGCGTAAGCCGGCAAATAATCGGATAAATCAGCAAATAGTTGAATCTTTTATACCTCATCATACAAAAGCATACGTTTAGTACTTATATCTTATATTTGAATCTTTTTATTTAACTCACAAAAAATTCAGCCTTTTAATCATTTCAAGAGTGCAGCGCTTATTTCTTAAAATCTCTTAGAAACCTTAGCTTACATTATTCCTCTGGACGAAAGCCTTTGTTGTATTTATTAGGAAACTAGGAAAATCTAATAACTATCCTAGCTAACTAAAAACAGCAGATAACTCATCTGCTGTTTTAATGGATTTACTTTCCTAGTTAAAATGCTGCTTTTTATACCAGGTTATAAACACTACTATTCCCACTGCCATCCAAATCACTGGTACCGTTAAATAAGAAAGAAACGGCTCCTTGTTATAGATCTGGTCAATTCCATAATGAATATGATAATTTGGAAAAATAGCTAACCAGGGCATCCCCTCCCGGCTGCTATTCATCAAAAGACCTTCCAAGAAAAAATAGAATATCATGATTGGCGATCCATAAAGACTGACTTCAATTGTGTTCTTTGTTTTTATTCCTAAAAAAGTACCTGCGACTAACATTATCATTATAATAGGCAAAACAAGTATAAATAGTTGCAAATGAAACAGCATATGATTTCCATAAAGTACAAAGAAAAGAATCAATATGAGGACCGTTGTCATAAATGTTATCATCATTTTAGAAAACAGAATTTCTTTTAGCGAGAATTCAGCCTGCTTCAAACGCCGGATGGTTCCTTGCTCCTTTTCTTCTACTACTAAATTCCCCTGCATCAGCAATGTCAGCATCCCAAAAACAAATGTAAACACAAACGAAATCGGAATTTCCCCGTGTGGGAGCAAGGCAAACAACGAAATCAAAATAGCACCTGTAATCAGGTTAAAGAGCACCTGCCCATTCCAGCGCAAATCACAAATGTCCTTATAAAGCAATGCTCTGAAGCGATACAAATATCCCATTTTTTCATTTTTCATCATAAATGGATCAACTCTTTCAGCTTACTATAGTTTCCTTTTGATAATGGAATGGTGCTTTTTGATGGATTATCCAGACTGAGACTATAGCTGTTTTTGCTCCAAATAATAATTTCCCGTACCCGCTGCAGGTTAACCAGATAGGATCTGTGACAGCGAAAAAATCCCAAAGGCTGCAGCCGGTCCTCTAAACTTTTTATCGTATTGGACGAGGCAAATTCCTCATTATTCACAAAAAGATATGTCTGCCCATCACGAGCTTCTATATAATCAATTTCAAGCGGATTAAAGAGAATAATTTTATCCTCAATTTTTGCACTGATTTTATCCAATTGCACCTGCATACTTGTTATTTCATCCTCAGGTTCTTCTTCCGCCGTATTTTCAGCATCTTCTATATCCTGTTCCAGCTGCTGAACGCCCCGTTCGGAATATCGATAAACCGAGCTGCCAAGTCGAATGGCTTCTTCCAAGGTCGGAGTGAACAATAATACTGCTGCACCTTTATCCGCTAAATGAAGCAGCAGATTATGAAGCACATGCTTGGATTGAAGGTCCAATCCAAGAGAAGGATCTTCAAAAATATATACAGCAGCCTCCTGAATCAATGCGGAAGCAAATAACAAACGCTGCTGTTCAGACAATGTCAGCTGTTTTGTTTTCTTCGCTGCACAATGCCGCAATTCACATAGGTTTAAAACGAATTCTAAATCTGCCTGATGCCGATATAATTTGCACCAAAATAGAAGCATCTGCTTCACGTTTAACCGTTTATATAAACCGTCCGTCTGCTGAAACAAATACACATTTTGAAATCCGCCTTCTGGCAAGGCAATCGCTTCTTGTTGGATATGCTCCGGATGATTTAACAGAGTAAACAGGCGTCCAATATACTCATTTTCACACTGAACAGCAATGATGTCCCCTTTTTGAACAGTCAAGCTCAACTCCGGCAGCAGGACTGTATTTTGTTCAATTTTTCTTAGCTTGTTAAAAGACATTACCATCCAAACGACTCCTTTGTTCGATCCGTTATCTAGTTTCAATATTATAGGAAACATCCTCATTTAACCATTATTTTAATACTTGCCCGAATCTCCGTTTGAGCTTAAAGAGGCTAACAAAAACGAAAGAGCAACAATCAGAGCAATGCTGATAAAGCCGGCAGGAATGAACCACCCGGGAGCTTCATACTTTGGCAAGGCGGGAATAGATTGTGACAATGGCTCATAGATAACCAGAAATGGAATAACCGCAAACAAAATCATCAGGACAGCTACACCTGTCTGTTTTATTTTTTTCATGATGTATCTTCTCCTTTTTAAAATTTGAAATAGATGAAGGAATATCTAAATATTTCTGTTTCTACTCACATCCAACGGTCTCTTCCACTTTAACTTCAAGAAAATGGATTTAGATTGGGAAGGTATTCCAAAAGATTGACACCATAATGAAAAGCTGCCCCCAATGCAACAGACCATGCGCCTATACCGATTGTCTGCCAAATACTCACATATGATTTTTTTGCTCCTGACGCAATAGATATTGCTGCACATACGTGATAACAAATAAGCGGACCAGCAAAGGATAAACCTGCAACTCCATATTTATTGAATATATTTTGTGCACGATTTTTCCGTTTACTTCCTTTATTTTTCTTTCCAGCTATTTTCTTCCGCAAACCAGAAATAAGCCAAATAAACACCATGACAGACAACCAATTGCCAAATGCACCAATCAGGACAACCTGCATACTTGGAAAAACAAATACAATCCCAATTGGAATGGCTACATAGGATTCAAAAAAAGGCACAATAGAGATAAGAAACACACTTACATACTGCACCCATGTTTCTGCTTCCATCAGCTTAACTAGCAGGTCTTGAAAAAACTCCATAAACTAATTCACTCCTCATTTGTTTGCTGTTTCAAGCATATGGGAGAAGTAATGTTGCAGCATTAAATTCCGGATGAAGAGAGGGAAAACAGGACGGAGCGGAAGCTGGATTATGATGAATGGTACTCGTTTTTTTATGAAAGTCGGTTGGGTGTAAGATGGCAGTACAAAAATAAAATACTAATAAAGCTAAATCAAATAGGATTAGCAATCCCTTTATGAAATATGTAATAAGTGCCGTTCTGGTAAATTTCAAATTCATCCAATAAATTCACAAAAATAAAAGAGAGACTGATATCCATCATCAATCCCCCTTTATATAATAATTAAGATATTTCTTTTTGCAGCAATTCTACTTCACTTTTAGGAACTTTTAAGAAGAAGCTTAAACCAACACATAACATAAAGTTAACAGCTAATCCCCATAAACCGCTGGCAATACCTAAAGGCTGCTGGCCAGTAAATGCCATGACCGATGCGATAATCGTTCCAGCAAGCATACCTATGAACAATGCATGACGGTGAAGCTGTTTCCAGTAAAGCCCTAAAAGGAAGGCTGGAGCAATTTGAATCAATAATTCAAATTTCAGAATAAATATTCGATACAAGGTTGCCGGCGGATACCAGGCAATCAAAAGTAAAATAATAACAAGGGCAACCCCTGTTAATTTACCGACTAAAATTTGTTTCTTATCACTGGCACTTTTATTGATATAGCGTGCATAAATATCTTTAGAAATAACCGATGACAAGGTAAGTAATACCGAATCCGCAGTAGAAATAATCGCAGCTACAATTCCGCCAAATAACAGAACCATCGCCCAGTAAAAGAAAGGATTTTGCATCGCGATATGGTTAGCCATCATTCCCACTAATTGTTCGGAATCTCCTTCACTCAAGCCCGGAAAAGCTTGAATACCGATAATTCCAATGATAAAAACAAAACCGGAAGTAACAAAAGGCATCCATGCCATCCAGGATAATGATTTCTTTAATGATTTTTCACTTTTGGCAGCAAAAATTCTCTGGATTGCATGGGGATAAATGGCCGCTCCGATCATAACGAGAATCAGCATACTGAACCAGCTTACAAGCCCATTGCTATCCGGCACACCAAGTTTCTCCGGTGAAATCGTTGCAGCATATTCCGTTGCAGAAGGCACCCCCCCAAAGTAAATCATGGAGCCAATCAGCAGCACGGCCACCCCAAATAGCAAGGCAATCCCCTGCATCGTATCCGTATAAGCTACAGAGCGCATTCCCCCAAGCCAGCCATAGATAATCATTACAGTAACGAAAAATACCACAGCAGCCTGATAGGGAATGGTTCCTCCGGTCAATCCGCTGACGCCATGTCCAATAGCAATAATCTGCTCTAATAAATAATTGCATAATCCATATAGCATTAATAAGGAGGCGAGCAGTGTAACTGCTTTCGATTTAAATCGCTTATCAATATAATCTGACGGAGTAATAAATTGATGTTTTTTACTCAGTGCATAAAGCCTCGGAGCAAACATTAAATACCCCACTACGATTAAAATAAAAAAAGTAATGGACTGCATCCACATAAAACCCATCCGATAGGCAGTCGGCGCATAGCCAACCACTGTATTTCCGCTATACTGCGTTGCAAAAAATGTAAAAAATAACACAAAGACGCTAAGGTTCCCGCCGCCTAAATAAAACTCTTTATTCGATTGATGAAGTCCTCTGTTTCTCCAATATGTAATAAAACCGATAAAAAGCATGAGAAAACCATAGAAAAGCATAATAATAATACCAGAAGTTCCTGAAAATGCGAGATTGCTCATTGTTTCTCTTCCTCCTCCTGCATTTCTTCCTCATCGGTCATGTACCAGCAATGCTTTAAAATAAGCGTTAAAACAATGGATATGATAAGAGAAACTCCCAATATAATCCAAGCCCAATAAGGCAACCCTAAAATAAACGGTTCATAAGACCCTGTTGGCAAATACCATGGCACACTAAAAATAAGCAAAACAATTAAAATAACCCAAATTTTCCAATTTTTAATCGGTTCCTTTTTTTGCGTCATTCTTTTCCCTCCTATTCTTCTAATTTAGCAAAATAAATTTTTTCACAATTAGAACATTTCAAAGATAGTTAAATTTAACTTTATAAAAATCCATTCATTATGTCAATCTGAATCGAGTATTTTTTTATGAATTATGAAAATTTATTCTCCAGTTAATTCCTCGGACATTCTTTTTACTAGAATTAACTTCTAGTACACTACCTGAATAATCTTTGGCTAAATGATTTACATCGGCTCTTTCGGAACTATACATTGTATTATGTATAAATTCGGCTATTCACTAAAAAAGGAACCCCCTCACAGAGATTCCTTTTGTATTCTATCCATGCAAAAACCGCATCCCCCTGCTAAACACAGCAGGCACAATAGACATATGGTTCTCCCCTTCTGGTGCAAAAAAAGCTGTTTTTAAATCTTTATTGCACTCAGAAAGATTTTCATACATGGCAAGACCGTTTGCATACATTTGCTTGTTTTCCACAGGCTCTGCAGCAATAAACAATCCCTTAACATGTTTATCATTGATATTTGTTTCATAGGATAGAATCGCCTGCTTATTCCACCATATGGAAGGACTGCAAGCGAAATAATGGCTGAAAAGGCGGGAACGCTGAAATAATGTATATAAAACAAATAAACCGCCAAGTGAATGGCCAAAGATTGTTTGTTTCTTCTGATTTGTTTTATATTTTTTATCGATAAATGGGATTAATTCCGCTTCTAGAAAATCCATGAATTTCTCTGCTCCGCCATGCTCCGGCCAAGAAGACCCGTCTGACCTTGCCGGCAGTTCTACCTTTACAGCAGGTGGAGTAAAATCATATACCCGATTAGAATGAAACGGCTCCCCGCCCTCATATTCGATACCAACTAACAGCATCGGCTCAATCCCTGTCTTCTCTGAGCGCCTGCTTTGCAGCTTTATCATTTCACTGAAAAGTGTGCCATAAGCATTTCCATCCAAAATATACAACACAGAAAATCCGTTGTCTGAAACCGGCTGCTCCGGGATGAAAACATTTATAATATAAGGGTGATGCTTTCCAGAAAACTGAAATCTTTCGTTGCGATACATGGAATGACTACCTCCTGTGATGAACTAGAAAAGCTTTCTTATTGAAGAAATCCTTCTTCAAAAATGTCCAGTAAATATTCCAGTGTTGCCGGGTCGCTGTAGCTTGCCTCTTGTGTATCAATTTCGATTACCTGATTATTTTCCACTGCCGGAATTGACTGCCATGTTTCACTTTTTGTAAATTCATTCTCTCCGCCCATACTGCTTAAAACGATAAAATCTCCAGCATATTCTGGCAGTGTCTCCTGCGATAAGTTGTAATAGCCGTCAGCAAGTGCATCCTCCTGCACTTTTTCTGGCATCTCCAGCTCCATTGTCTGGTATAATATTTCTGTCCCGCGGGCCCAATTATCTCCAAAGACAGCGAAATTTTTAGAATCTGTTTCAAATACAGATACGGAAACATCTTCCCCATGCTTTTCCTTTATCTTGTCACCGACTGCTTTCGCACGTTTAGTGAAGTCATCCACCCATTCCTGTGCTTCCTCCTCTTTATTCAGAAGTCTGCCAATCTCTATTTGCTGCTCCAGATAATCCAGCTTTCCCCATGTATAAATAACAGTCGGAGCAATCTTTTCTAACTCATCCAGATTCTCCATATGTGATCCGGCGATAATTAAATCCGGTTCCAGTGCCAAAATACCTTCTGGATCATTTTCCGAAACTATTTCTATATCTGCCATCTTTTCTTCAAAAAGCGGACTCGCTTTTGTCCATTCATCGACCCCTACTAAATTTCCGTCTAAAGCGAAAACATTCGGTCCATTTGACAGTGCCACAATTCGCTGCGGTTCAGCAGGTATTTCCACCGGACCTGTCTCTGATTCATACGTAACGGTTTCATTTGATGCTTCTTCTTTCCCGTCATTTTGTTTGCCGTCTGACTGATTGCTGCAGCCTGTAATAACTAGACAAAGTAAGCATCCAAAAAGAAATAATAACTTTTTCATTTGTTTTCCCTCATTCTATTTTTATTGTTTTAAATTATTAATCTTTCAGCCTCGCTAATAAATATAAAAAGTATGGCGCTCCAATCACAGCGACGATAATCCCTGCCGGCACTTCCGGCTGTTTAATGAATCCGCCGATCATATCTGCTAAGAGCAGTAACAGCGCCCCCATCAAGCCTGAAACTGGAATCACATACTCATGCTTGTCTCCAACCAGCTGTCTGCTGAGATGCGGAGCAATGAGTCCGATAAATCCAATTCCGCCGCTGACAGAAACACTCGCTGCTGCAAGACCGACAGCGGAAGACAGTAACACACGCCGCTCTTTTTCTAAATTTGCTCCTAGCCCAATGGACGTTTCTTCCCCTAAGTGGAGAATATTCAGAACCGTTGCTTTGGAATAAACAAACGGTACCAGAATAACAAGCCACGGAAGTAATGCTAGAACAAACTGCCAATTAGAGCCCCATATGCTTCCTGCAAGCCAGGTTGCCAGAAATTGATAGGTTTCCGGATTTAATCGCAGTGTTAATACAATCATTAACGCATTGATACCGGCTGCAACTGCAATCCCTGTCAATACCAGCCGCATCGGCGAAATTCCCTCAGACCGCTTGTAAGAAAGCAAGTAGATGATAAGGGCAGCACCTGCTGCTCCAAAGAAAGCTAAAAACGGCATCAGAAAGACAGATATTGTTGTTGTTACTGCAAAGAAGGATAAAAAAAGCATAATGGATAAACCTGCTCCAGCATTAATCCCAATAATTCCGGGATCTGCCAATGGGTTCCGAACAATCCCCTGCAGCACGGTTCCTGAGATTGCAAGTCCCATTCCTACCAGCAAAGCAATAATCATACGCGGCAAGCGAAAATCAAATAAAATAAGCGCCTGCTGCTCTGTACCTTGTCCAAATAAAGTAAAAATAACCTCTTTCGGTGTTAAGTAAATGCTCCCTGTATTTAAGCTGATAAAAAATATGATAATAATCAGAAAGACTAAGATAACACTGACCAGCCCTGCTCTTCTCGCTTTTCTGACTTGGCTATGCTGTTTGTTTTTCTGTGATGTCATACCAATCCCCCGCCCTTTCTTGCTAAGTATAAAAAGAAAGGTACGCCCAATAAGGCAATTAAGGCACCAACCGGCATTTCATGAGGAGGGCTGATGATACGTGCTGCTAAATCCGCTAACACAACCAGTAACGCACCATAAATGACCGTTCCGGGAATAATCCAGCGGTAATCGTACCCAAACAGCCAGCGGACCATATGCGGTACAATCAATCCCACAAAACTCACCGCGCCGACGACAGAAACAGCCAGACCAGCTAATACAACAATAATCAAGGCAGCAGTTAATTTAATGCGTCCAGTTTTCGTACCCAGCCCAACCGCAACTTCTTCTCCCAGGCTCAATAATGTAATTGAGCGGGATATTATCACTGCAGCGATAACTGCCAGCAGCAGCCAAGGTGTAATGATTTGCAAATGGCCCCAGCTTGTACCGGAAATACCGCCTGCATACCAGAATGCTAAATCCTGCCCAATTTCATAATAAAGCGCGATTCCTTCACTTAATGCTCCCAAAAGGGCACTGACTGCTGCACCAGCCAACACTAAACGGATTGGTGTCAGACCATTTTTTGATAAAGAACCGATGCCATATACAATTCCAGCACCAAGTGCAGCACCGAGGAATGAAAATAAAATTATATATACATACGAAAGATGCGGAAAAAATGCAAAACAGCATGCGAGCATAAATACGGCTCCGGCATTTAGTCCGAGCAATCCGGAATCAGCAAGCGGGTTACGAGTCATCCCTTGCATTAATGCTCCAGAAACGGCAAAACAGCTGCCGACAATAGCTGCTCCAAGAATACGCGGAAAGCGTATTTCCCTGATAATTTGATGCTGCTGCAAGTCCGGATCAAATTGAAATATGGCCTGCCAGACTGTTTTCAATGGCATATCCGCAGCGCCAAGGGATACAGCCAGCAGCAAAGATAATAGTAAAAGGAAGCTCCCCGCCGCTAAAACAAGCACATTCCGGACAGGCCGCACGGTTTCTTTGACTTTTTTTAAATCTTCTAGTTCATTCATTGTTTAGTACCTTTCATTGTTTACTTTTACTATTTATCATAAATGCTTAACCTGACACCTTTTGATGGCATGGTTTAGATGAAGCGCATGCCGATTCCGCCTGACATAACTGATACGATAAGCAAATCGGATTCGCACTATGCGGACACCTTGCTATATGTGCATCAATTTGAAAAACCTGCTGCAGATTACCACAGGTCATCACATTCTCTGGCGTACCGTCTGTCACAACCTCTCCATCACGCATCGCAATCATATAATGCGAGAAGCGGGAAGCATGGTTTAAATCGTGCAGAACCATAATAATGGTACGTCCTTCTTCTTTATTAAGGCGCTCCAATAATAGTAAAATATCTAATTGATGTGCCAAATCTAAATAAGTAGTCGGTTCATCCAGCACAAGGATATCAGTTCCCTGCGCCAAAGCCATTGCAATCCACACCCGCTGTCTCTGACCGCCGGATAAAGCACTGATTGCCCGCTCCTGAACTTCCGCTAACCCTGTCACCTCAATTGCCCAGTCAATATATTCGTAATCTTCCTTTCTTAGAGAACCCATCCCTTTTTTATAAGGAAAGCGCCCATAAGAAATTAATTCATATACAGTCAATCCGCCAGGCGCTTCAGCAGTTTGAGGCAGGATAGCCATGCGTTTTGCAATCTCTCTTGTATCGACCTTATGAATCGCCTCGCCCTCTAAAAATACCGCACCGCTTTTCACACTTAAAATGCGGGCAATTGTTTTGATGAGCGTTGACTTCCCACACCCATTCGGGCCGATAATCGTTGTGATTTTATTGGCCGGGATCGAAATGCTGAGGTCTTTGATAATTAACTCATTCGCATAACCGACATCAATTTCATTTATTTCAATTGCTTTCATTGATTCGCCTCCTTTTTTATGACATTTTATTTTCTGATAATGATAATCATTATCATTGATAACGATTATCATTATTGATTAAAAAGATGAACTTGTCAAGATAAATTTTTAATACTCTAACAGCCTTGAATTATCTCTAAACCATCTAAAGCTATTATTATCAATAATTTACACCTAGATTTTATAGAAGGTCCTGAATAAATATGGTAAAATCGTTATAGATTATATGAAAATTGTATTTAAATTAACGGGTAAAAACAATTAGGAATGGATGAGATGGTGATGCAATATGAAAAAACATACGAAGCTTGGGAAGTCAATTTTTTGGTTAGGTTTTCTATTCTTTATGACAGGAATGATGTTTAATGAAAGGATAGGTACGATAACGGACGGTCCAGAGGTCTTCTCTACTTTTTTCTTGCCATTACTTATAACAGGAATAATTATAGTCCTCTTTTCTAATTTCTTTACAAACAAGAAGGTGTAGCTTCTTATTATTGGTTTCATTCCAAACAATCTATTATAAAACGAAACTTCAATCAGTGGGAGTTTTCAACGCACAAATGTTTCCGATGGGGCGAGTAATCGCAGTCCCAGGATGTGCTAGTGCAGACGTTGCGACAGGACGTCGCGAATTTAGTCTGTTTCTTTAATTCTCCCACTGATTGTTAGTTGAGTGATTCAGGGAGTTAGCGTCCGTTATCTCCCGCCTAAATAAATTTATTTTTACGCTTTATTTTGAGGCGGGAGTTTTACGGACGGTTCTCCGTGATAAATTTAAGAAAACGAATTGTTCGCACCTTCAGCGAATAATTCGTTTTCTATGTATTAAATGCTCATCGTCTATACACAGGATATCTCGTCAACTGTCAGGCATCATTCATATCTTGACTATTTTTAATAGACAGGTTTCCTTTCCAATATAAAATTATGTCTACCTATCCATTGACACTTTGTCAGTCATCTGTATATACTATCTTCAAAGGAGGTATATAACATGAGAGATGTGAAATTGCCTGAAGTTCGAAAAGCAGAAATCCTGGATGCTTCGATGAAGCTGTTTACAGAAAAAGGCTACCTGCAGACAACTACACAGGATATTATCAACCAAGTAGGAATTTCACGCGGACTGCTTTACTATCACTTTAAAAATAAAGAAGAAATTCTTTATATCCTGGTTGAAAAATCTGTTAAGCCGCTTATCCTGCAGATGGAAAAAATCGTTAACGAGACTTCATTGAGCCCGGCAGAGAAATTAAAACAATTTTTACAAACAACGATTATTCAAGAAGATTCGGTTACAGAGGAAAAAGTCACCCTGCAGGAAACCGTTCAGCTGGAGGAAAACAGATATATGATGGACCGTTTTTATCATAAATTTATTGAAAAGCTGCTCCCTTTATTTACAAAAGTGATAGAGGAAGGAAAAGAACAGAATGTTTTTCAAGTAGCTTACCCTTATGAGACTGCCCATTTTTTAGTAACAGGATATGTTTTTGTTTCGAATGATATCAAGCTAAAAAAACTGGGAATAGAAGAAATGGAAATTTATTTAGAAGCTTTTAAAGGGGTTTTAGCAAAAACGCTGGGGATTGAAGAATCGATTTTAAATTGGTAACCAATGTACCTTACTTCATTGGTTTCTTTTATCACTACGACTGACACTTTGTCAATAGGAGGGAATTTATGTTAAAAGCGAATCACGTCTCAAAAATATACGAAGATGGCACGAAGGCGATTACGGATATCAACCTTCACGTTCAAAGCGGCGATATTTACGGATTTATTGGAGCGAATGGAGCCGGCAAATCCACGTTGATCAAATCAATTGTTGGCATTCACCCATTTAACGAGGGAGAAATCTCGATTGATGGCTATTCTATGAAAAATGACCCTGTTCTTTGTAAGAAAAGAATGGCTTATATCCCAGATACTCCAGACCTTTATGAGCATTTAACCGGCATGCAGTATATCAACTTTATAGCCGACATTTTTGAGGTTAATCTTACGGAAAGAGAATCATCTATCGAAAAATACAGCAGTCTGTTCGAAATGACTGGCAAGCTCCATCACAGCATCGCTTCCTACTCTCATGGAATGAAGCAGCGGATTGCAATCATTGCTGCTCTGGTACATCAGCCATCCCTGTTTATCTTGGATGAACCATTTGTCGGCCTGGATCCAACTGCTTCCTTTCAGTTAAAAAGTCTGATGCAGAAGCATGCAGATAATGGCGGTGCCGTGTTCTTTTCTACGCACGTCTTAGAAGTTGCCCAGAAGCTTTGTAATAAGGTAGCCATTATTCATAATGGAAAGCTTGTCAAAAACGGCTTAATGGAAGAGGTAGCCGGCTCAAAAACCTTAGAAGACATTTTCATGGAGGTTCGCAATGAATCAAAAAATATGGATATTATTTAAAAATAACCTTGCCAACAGCATTCATTTCCATGATTTATTTCGTTCCGGCAAGCAAGGAAATGGAGGAAAAATAACAGCTGTTGTTCTGCTGCTTATGGGAATACTGCTGCTTACGTATAATATACTGACAGCCAAAACATTGGTCAGTATTGGCCAGACAGCTATGATTCCGGGATACATGCTTTCCGTTTCCAGCATGATGATGGTTTTCTTATCATTGTTACGAGCGAATGGAACAATCTTTGGCAGCAGCGACTTTAAACAGCTGGCTGCTTATCCCGTCAGTGAAAAAGAAATTTTTATCAGCAAGCTGCTTCACCTCTATTTTTTCAATTTACTGATTGGTCTGTTATTCAACCTGCCAGCTTTACTCGTCTGGGCAGCAAATACTCTTGTCTCACCGGTTTTAATTATGCTGTTTTGCATCACAGCGCTGGCCTCCCCTGTGATTCCAATTTGTATCGGTGTCATTTTTGGAAGTCTCGTTTATCGGATGGCGGCTTATTTTCGGCAAATAAATCTGATTGCTGTCTGTTTATCTCTTTTTCTACTCGGTGCTTTCGGCTATTTTATCATGACGCAATCTAACCAAACAGATAGCATGCAAGATATCGGAACTGCTGTATATAGTCAGATGACAACTATGTATCTGCCTTCCGTCTTATTTCAATTTAACAGTTTGGCAGACAGCTTTTTTATTCTAATTTTTCTCTTTATCAGCGGTTTATTATTTTTAGTGCTTACCTTTTTCGGCAGCAGATACTATCGCAGATTGAACCTGCGCCTTCTTGCTTTAAAAAGCACAAATCATATGAAACCGCGAACCATCAAACAGCGACGTATCTTCGTTGCTTTATGGAAAAAAGAAATAACTGCTTTATTCAGCTCTTACAACTACTTGCTGAACTCGATATTAGGCACCGTGCTGTTAGTTTTTATTAGTATGGCATTACTTCTGTTTGGATTTGAAAAATTAACAACGTTTATTCCGCTTCCTGTTTCTATAGAAACCGTTACCAATCTATTTCCCATGGTTGTTGCAGCAATGCTGTTAATCAGTAATCCGGCAGCTGCTGCACTCTCCATGGAAGGGAATAAAGTTTGGATTTTAAAAACACTGCCCATTGAGCAAAAAAGGGTGGTTCATGCTAAATTAGCCTGTACCTTTTCCCTGCATTTTATTGGTTTTGCTATTAGCATCCTAGCTTATATTATCCGTTTATCTCCAACGATAGAGCAGCTGATCTGGGCCATCCTTATTCCAGTAAGCTATTCCGCTTTTATCACGACATTTGGATTGATGCTGAATTATTTCTACCCACATTTCAGCTGGAAAAACGATATGTATATTGTTAAACAAAGCCCGCCTGTTTTGATAGCAGCATTTACCGGGATGGCATTGATGATCGTGCCGCTAGTGCTTATTTTATTTCAGATACTTCCTTTATTTGTGATTTATCTGGCTCTTGCAGTTTTATTGATTGGTCTTGCTATGCTTTTTTATCAGCGGACCTGCAGGATAAAATTTATCTAAGGAGAATGATGATGAAAAAGGATATCACTGTATTTTTAATCATGTTCGTTATTTTGTTTGGCATTATTCTATTTTTGCCTGATTCCATTCCAATTCATTTTAATTGGCGGGGAGAAGCAGATATTGTAGTTCATAAATTTTTTCTTTTGATCGGGGTGATTATTCCTTACTCTGTTTACTGGCAATTTTTTAGAGAAAAGAGAGATTAATATCTCTATACGAAAAAAGTCTTTCCCTAAAAAATCGGAAAAGACTTTTTTCGTATAGCTATGCTTTCTCATTAGCAGTATTGTTATCTGGCGATGTAAAACTCTCTTCATCCGCCTGCTTCTTATAATAGCGGCGTTCCAGTTTCTTGCTTCGGAAGGTCTTCTGCCCAGGGTGATGAGCTTCTGCAAAGCTGCCGCCGGTCACGTCCTTCACCGTATGCACAACCGTGAATGCATTTTCGTCAATGCTGCTGACCAGCTTTTTCAGGTAGAATAACCGCTGCTTCGGGATGGCGACGTAAATCAGATTTTCCTCGACGCCATCTGCATTTTTCTCTGCTTTTAATACGGTCGTATGCGTACCCAGACTTGTTTGCAATGCATTTTCCACTTCTTTTGTTTTATTGGAAAAAATATGCACCACTCTTTTTGCTTCAAAACCTTCTAATACATAGTCCGTTACCCTTTTTCCAATAAATAGTGCAAGCACCGTATACATGGTGTACACGGGTCCAATCACAAAAATCCCGGCAACGACAACAGACGCATCCAAAACAAAATTGGTTCCTGTCAATTCCCAGCCGAATTTATAGTTTAACATGCGGGCGATGGTCGATGTCCCTCCGGTCGTGCTCCCTGAACGGAAAATAAGTCCAAAGCCGACACCGGTAAATACGCCTGCAAAGATTGCTGCCAGAAGGGGGTCTGGTATACCTGTAGCCAGGTCTTCGAGGATATAAATAAATAATGAAAATAGCGGGATGGTCACAAGCGATTTGATAATCATGTCCTTTGGCAAGTAACGAAAGCCGATCAGAAGAATAACTGCATTCAGAATAAATGTCGTCATGGCAGGCGATATATCTGTTTCATGGTAGATCAGCAGAGCCAGCCCCGGCACGCCTCCCTCTGCTAAAGAATTCGGCATCGCAAAGACTGCTACGGAAGCAGCAAAGAAAAATGTACCGGCAATTAAAAATACATAGTTCTTCATCGTATATTCCTCCTCTTATTTAGTTGTGTGAAGTTCATTTTGAACGGTTATCCTATTTTTATCCTTTAAAAACAGTATCATACCTCAAAAAGATATACCTCTATCGTATCGATAAATGAATTATCTCAGTTAAACAAAATAACCACCCGAAAAAAACCTTTCCCTAAATGCATTAGGAAAAGATTTAAAAAAATGGGCAGAACCCACTCATCAATTAAAACAGACGGCACGTAATTCTGCACTTTAACTGAGATAATCTTCTTATACTGGTTACTTTAACGTACTAAACACTTCTTTTCAACAGCTAAATGGAATTATTTCATTACTTCAGCATGTCTTAAAAAATAGTACTAAACAAAAAAGGAAGGAGAACGCCATTTCTACGCCCTCCTTCTGCATGGTACATATATTAATCGCCTAAATTCACGAGCACTCTTCCCAAATGATTACTTTCTAATACAGACGGCAGCAGCTCTGTTAATTCCTCTAATCCAGCTTCCTTATATACCATATCTTCAAGGTTATCTAATTTTAAATCAGAGGCTAAACGCTCCCAGATATGCTTCCGTTCTGCCATCGGGCAATATACCGAATCAATCCCAAGAAGGGAAACACCCCGTAAAATAAATGGAAAAACAGATGACGGTACATTGACACCAGCTGCCATTCCGCTGACGGCAACACTGCCCCGGTACTGAATTTGCGCCAATAATGCTGCTAACGGCTTCCCGCCTGCTGCATCGATTGCTCCTGCCCATTTCTGCTTATCCATCTTTTTCAGTTCTCCATTATAAACTTCTTTTCTGTTAATAACTTCATCTGCACCTAATTGTTTCAGATAAGCAGCCTCCTCGGTTTTTCCTGTACTGGCTGCTACCTGATACCCTTTCTTTTTCAAGAGGGAAATAGCAATACTTCCGACGCCGCCTGTTGCTCCAGTGACAAGAACAGGGCCATTTTCCGGCTTCAGTCCATTCTCTTCTAATCGCTGGACAGATAAAGCAGCTGTAAAACCGGCTGTTCCTAATATCATGCTTTCTTTTAAGCTCAACCCTTTTGGAAGAGGCACAACCCATTCTGCGGGAACACGTGCATATTCACTATAGCCGCCAAAATGGGAGACACCTAATTCGTAGCTGGTAACAATAACTTTATCGCCTGCTTTATAGCGTTCATCCTTGGAATCAATTACTTCACCGGCTAAATCAATTCCCGGAATAAACGGATATTCCTTTACAATATTTCCATTTGGATGAGCAGCAAGCCCGTCTTTATAGTTGATCCCGCTGTACTTTACATCGACTAGAACATCGCCCTCAGGCAAATCAGAAGGTTCGATTTCTTTTACATTCAAATTTAACTTTTCATTTTCTTTTTCTACGACGAGTGCTTTAAATGTGTTTGCCATGATATAACCTCCATCTAACTATATATTCTAATTGATTTTTCCCTGAATTTAGGTGCTTCAATCCTGTATTGATTTGCTATTTTTATGTGACAGCTTTTCATCTTCACAATGGTATAAAATAGCTTGATGAATAAATTCATTCAATGTATCGTTTCCGAATTGATTGATATATGTTTTAAAGCTTTTATCTTCCTTATACGTATAAGCAATACATTGCAGGATTTCTGTATCACCTATCATAAACTGTTCGAGATAACTTTTCCATTCTAGAACGATTTGCTGTACTTTTTCAGAAGCAGGTGATTCCTCTGAGAGCTTGGCAAACTGCATGAATACATCCTGCATATTCTGATCAAAAGCTTCAAATACAGCAGCTCTTTCTTCTTCGGGAATTTGTTTGATATTTTTTTCATATTCTTGATACTTATCTGTATCCCCATATACATATTTAGCTTCCATTTGATACTGTTCTTTTAATGGCAGCACGCTGCCTTCCTGAAAAATATCCAAGTTAGAGATATCTTTTCCAGAAATAAAATCATTTAAATTGGCTAATGTCCGCTCGAGGTTTTGCTTTTTTATTTGCATCGCTTCATAATGTCCGGCTAAAATCGTCCTTTGCTCTTGTTTTGGCAACTGTATAATCGCCGCTATTTCTTTCAAGGGCAAATCTAGTTCCTTTAACAGCAAAATGGTCCGCAATTTTTTGAGATCCTCCTGGTTATACAGCCGGTAGCCTTTATCTGAATAGCTATAAGGCTTTAATAAATGGATTTCATCATAATAATGCAGTGTTCTTTTCGTTACACCTGTAATAGTAATCATATCTTTAACGGTGTAGTATGGTTTCTTCATCCCAATATGCTTCCACCTCGCTTAATATCTCCTGAGCCGGGAGTGTCGTTGCTTCCACAATGGATTTCCCTGTTTTTTGCAGATAATACTTCACTAAATAATAACCGCATGCATACCCGGCACTATGTGGCACTCCTCCAGCAACCGGTAACCCCTGTAATTTAGCAACTTCATCTCCATAAAGATACGCCATGATTTGCTGTAATCCTGTGATTTCTAAATGCTCTCTCAATACCGGTTTGATAATATGATTCAATGTATCAGCATCTGTTTTGCTGACCCAAGGTCCGATTAAATCTTCCCCATATAAAGAAGTCGCAAAGTTTTCTGCCAGTCCTTCACTGACAATCAATTCCCCAAGATTAATTTTATCATCCCATTTAATAAATTGATAACGGACATTATGATTACATTCATGTGCTAAAGCAGGTTTTAATCTTTTTAACGTATACTCATTTGGAAGCAAGCTTAGAATAATATAGCCGGGAATCCCTCCTTCCCCACTATATCCTTCACTTAGCTGCAAGATTTTGCTGTCCGGACTGCCTAACAAAATCGTAAATAAATATTCAGACACAGGTAAATGGATCCCATGCTGTGTAAATTGGTTTAAGCAGTGTTCCAATGTTTGCTTTAATTCACCCCATAACGCATCAGAGGAAATCTGTTTCATGTCTGATTCAACTTCAGTTGTTATCATCTCCGGTGACAGATGTGCCATATTATTTATTGTCATCACATCAAATCCATTTTCCTCCTCCGCATGGAATGGAATCTGCTGTATTTCCCACTTTTTCTTGTAAGGACCAAGCATCTCCCGTCGATACAACTCTGTTTTTTCTTCTGGTGGACTAGCTATGACCTTCTTATAAATCTTATCCGAACGTAATATGTTGATATTCATTTTATCACACCTTTTCAAAGTTTATTTTTAACTTACAGTATGACGTAACGTGAAGGTCAATATGAAAAGATGAAATAATCTGCTGCATACACATGAAAAATCTCAGCAATAGAAATTACTGAGATTTTTCTTAATTTATAAGACCAAAGTTATTACTTTTGCTATAGGAGCATTTTTTTAAACATCACTTCATCTGCTGCTCCAGCTTACTTATTTTTTCTTCCAGCAATGCAGCTCTTTCATCCAAGCGTTTCACATCGATCAGCCGCTGCACTTTCTCCTCCAGACGGTCTATCTTTGCCTCTAACCTGCTGATGCTGTCCGTTTCATATGAAAATGATTCTAAACGGGTAGTAGAAAAAATAGAGTCAGCATCCTTCTCCTCTACTGCAAAGCAGATAATATAATCTTCTCCCGTTACTTCTTTTACAGCCTCCCCAATCCGTTCACTATATTGAGTCTCCAGCCAATCAATCGTAAATTCATTCGCTGCAAATACTGTTAATTCATCTTCATCCCATTCCACTGTTGTGTTTTTCAGCCATGTATCAAAACTTGGTTTAGATAAGTCACTGCTTAATTTTTCTAAAACTTTTCCCCATATATCCATATTGTCTTCCTCCCTCTATATAATTAAAATAAGACAACTTCTTTCTTTTCATTGCGCTGGTTATAATAGAACTCTGAAATCCTCTCATCTACAAATACCTTATACATCTCCATAAAATCAGGCGCTAATGGATAATCCGGCAATGCAGCTTTATCAATCCAAAAAACCTCTCCTTCATCCGAACTCTTTAATTCACCGGAAAAAGAATTTGTTTTATAAAGTAAAACGACATACCTTTCATCCTGGTTCGTCTGGAATTGCTTCGTTCCGCACAGCACTGGTTGTTTTATATGTAGGCCTGTCTCTTACTCTACCTCCCGGACTACTGCATCATGGAATGACTCCTTTTTTTCAATATGCCCTCCGGGGAAAGTGATTCCCGGCCAGTTTTTATTTTGTCTGTCTTGAACCAGAATCTGTCCCTTTCCATTTTCAATCATGCACATATTGGTGAAAATTGCTGCTTCCGATCGCCCCATGCTGACTCCCCTTTTTCGTCTATATTTCCTTACTGTCTAGTATACCATTCTACAAATATCGTGAAAGAAAAATATGTTATGATGGAAAAAATGCAACAATAGAACGATAATGTAAAAGAGGCTAAGGAAAGAAGGTATAAAATGAAAATAGACATTCCAAAAATTTCTCCTGTATTAACTGAAAAAAGATTTACCGATATTTTTTTCGAAGAGGATCCGTTACTGGAAATGTGCGAAATCACTGGAGCAGAGTTTACCAATGAAGTGGTGGAGCGTGTACGGATTTATGATGCGGTCATCAAAAATTGCCAATTCAATCAGACAGACTTTGAAAATATAGAGCTGACAGATGTCCGATTTGAAAATTGTGATCTATCCAATGTAAATTTGACGAAATCTTCTATCCACCGCGTGGAGTTTATTCATTGCAAATTAGTCGGCTGTGAATTCCCGGAGTCATCCATCGGCAATGTCCGCTTTGATGATTCCACCTTAAATCTGGCTGCTTTTGGAAATGCCAAGCTCGAAAAGGTTATATTTAACGAATCCGTATTAACCAATGTCGATTTCTACAATTGTAAATTCAAAAAAATTGAATTTAACCGCTGCGATTTAAATGAAGCGAATTTTGAACAGACTACGCTGAAAGGAATCGATATCAGCTCTTCCAGCTTTGAAACATTGACCGTTTCATTAGAAAGTTTAAAAGGCTGTAAAGTTTCCTCTTATCAAGCGATTCAATTTGCTTCTCTGATTGGATTAGTTGTTAAAGAGTAAAAGAAAAAAGATACATTTGTTAGGATCAACACCGAAATCTATGGTTGGAAAATATAATTAAATATGATAAAAGCAACTAGCTAGCGGAGGAAATACACGGAGACTCCTGGTCGGCTAAGAACGGTCACGTCCTGTGACCAACGACCGACACTAGGACGTCCTGTCCGTCGTGGGAAAGCGCCATGGTCTTCGGCGGGGCGAGTAATCGCAGTCCCAGTCCCAGGGTGAAGACCCCGCAGAAAAAAAGCGTACTTCTTTTTTTCTACCCGCAGGGCATAAGTGCGACTATGCTTCTGTCTGCGCCTGTCGGCTTGCCAATCAGCAAGTCTTCTTTAAAGGAGATGAGCTCGGGGCCCATGGAAAGCGTAGTGTATTTCCGTAGTGGTCGCTTACAGCAACTTTATATCTACTATGTCACCCATAGATTTTGGTGAAGAGCCATTTGTTAATCTATGTTTAACTATCCTATTTTGTGGTATATTCATAATAGAGTAAATCAATCGGAAAAGGAGTTTTATAGTGGTTAAACATGTAAATTTAGGTAAATCAGATGTTTCTGTACATCCTATCGGCTTAGGAACCAATGCAGTAGGAGGCCATAACATTTATCCGGATATGCTGGATGAAGAACAAGGAAAAGACGTTGTCCGCACAGCACTGGATAATGGGATTAATATGCTGGATACAGCATTTATTTATGGACCGAAGCGCTCGGAAGAATTAGTTGGAGAGGTTATTCAAGAATATAAGCGTGAGAATATCGTGCTGGCAACGAAGGCAGCGCATAAATTTGTCGGCAACGATACGGTAATGGACAATTCACCGGCATTTTTAAAGCAATCTGTTGACGACGCGTTGAAGCGTACACAGACAGATTATATTGATTTGTTTTATATCCATTTCCCTGATGAAGACACGCCGAAAGCAGAAGCTGTCGGTGCTTTAAAAGAGTTAAAAGATCAAGGAAAAATCCGCTCCATCGGTGTTTCCAATTTTACGCCAGAGCAATTGAAGGACGCAAACCAGGACGGTTATGTAGACGTGTTGCAGGCAGAATATAACCTGTTAAATCGTGATGCTGAAAAAGACTTTTTCCCTTATACTGCGGAAAATAACATCACATTTATTCCTTACTTCCCATTGGAATCTGGTTTATTAGCTGGAAAATATGATAAGAACACCACTTTTTCTGATTTACGGGCAGAAAAACCAAATTTCCAAGGGCAGCAGTTCTTAGATAACCTGGAAAAAGTAAATCAGGTAAGAAAAATTGCGGATAAATACGGAGAAGAGGTTGCTCATATTGTTCTGGCCTGGTATTTCTCTCAAGACTCAGTTGATGTGATTATTCCTGGCGCAAAACGCCCAGAACAGGTGTTAAGCAACAAAAGAGCTGCTGAGATTTCATTATCTGAAGATGATATTCAAAAAATCAGCAATATCTTTGCTTAATCCTTTAAAGATAAAAACCCGCGTATTGTTTTAAATGAAAAACAATACGCGGGTTTTTGATTACAAATATTTACTAACAAAACGATTCATTCGCTTCGTAGCTTCCTGCAGGTTTTCCATCGAAGTCGCATAGGAGCAACGGATGTGCCCCTCTCCGCCAGCACCAAAGATATCCCCCGGCACCACAGCAACATGCTCTTCATATAATAATTTCTCCGCAAATTCTTCAGAGGATAATCCCGTCGCTTTAATAGACGGAAATGCATAAAACGCGCCTCCAGGCATATGGCAGGCTAAGCCCATCTCTGCGAAAGACTCTACAAAAAATCCGCGTCTCTGTTTATAAGACTGCGTCATTCTTTCCACATCGTCCATCCCGCTCTTCAAAGCCTCTAACGCTCCATACTGTGCCATTGTCGGTGCGCACATTAAGCTGTATTGATGCAGCTTCAGCATTGCCGCCAATAAATCAGGTGGTGCCATCACAAAGCCTAAGCGCCAGCCTGTCATTGCAAAAGCTTTAGAAAATCCGGAAATTAAAATCGTTCTCTCCTTCATCCCATCCAGCGCCGCAAAGCTGACATGCTTGTGATCATAGCTTAATTCTGCATAAATCTCATCAGAAAAGACAATCAAATCATGCTCTTCTGCTAACGTTGCTATTTCCTGTAAATCTTCTTTTAACATCACTGCACCAGTAGGGTTATTCGGGAAACTGATCATTAACGCCTTTGTTTTTTCTGTGAGCACCGCCCGAATCTGTTCCGCGGAGACTTTAAAATCATCTTCTATTTTTGTTCCTACCGAAACCGGCACACCTCCTGCCATGGATACAAGCGGCGCATAGGATACAAATCCAGGCTCGACAATAATGACTTCATCCCCCGGATCTAGAATAGCACGGCAGCCAATATCGATTGCTTCACTTGCCCCGACAGTTACAAGCACCTCTGTTTCCGGATCATAATCCACTTCAAAGCGCTGGTCCATATATTTTGTTATTTCCTGTCTTAATTCAAGTACACCGGCATTCGCTGAATAAGCAGTAAATCCCCTTTCCATCGATGAAATACTTGCCTCACGAATATTCCATGGTGTTGTAAAATCAGGCTCTCCGACACCTAAAGAAATAATATTATCCATCGAAGAAGCTAAGTCAAAAAATCTTCGGATGCCGGATGGCTTAATATCCTGGATACGTGATGATAAACGATTTTTCGTTTTTACACTTACTTGACTCATGGTGTCACCACAATTCTGCGATCTTCTTCGCCTTCTTCAAAAATAATTCCGTCGTGCTTATACTTCTTCAACTGAAAATGGGTTGTCGTTGAAATCACAGAATCGATGGATGAGAGTTTTTCTGAAACAAAGCGGGCAATCTCCTGCATCGTCTTTCCTTCAATCACTACCTGAAGATCGTATGCACCGGACATAAGGTATAAGGCCTGCACCTCAGAAAAGCGATAAATACGCTCTGCAACCTCATCAAATCCCACGCCGCGTTTTGGAGTTACCTTCACATCGATCATCGCTGTTACCTGTTCAGCCTGTGGCACCTTGCTCCAATCCACCACTGCAGAATAGTTTAAGATAACCTTCATTTTCTCTAATTTTTTTAAAATCGTTTGAATTTCTTCTTCACTTATATTTGTCATTTTCGCTAATGTATTGTAATCAATTCGCGCATCTTCTTCTATAATTCTCAAAATTTCTAATTCTTTTTCTGTCATTCTCCTTTGACTCCTTTACCATTTCTGTCCAATATCCAATCTCGTGTCTGGATTATATTCCATCATAACATATTCGACAGGATAAATTCATTTCTGTCCCCAAATATTTTAAATCTTTTGTTTTGTATATATCAAGCATTTCTATTTTTTGGAGATGAAATCGCAAACACATTAAAATCTGGAAGTCTATCAAAGGAAAATCTCTCTTTCTGCAGAAAAAGTTCTAAATAACCAGCTTTACGCCAAAACCCATTAATAGCAGTCCGGCACATTTTTGAAAAACCTTTTGAAATCCAGGCTTTTTCAGCCAACGCTTCATCGTATCTAAAAAATAAACCAGCATAAAAAACCATCCTGACGCTATCAGCGTTAAGATACATCCAAGAAAAATCAGCTGCTGATTGACGTTCCCGCTTATATCTATAAATTGCGGCATAAAAGTGATGTATACTACAACCGTTTTCGGATTCAATATATTACTGATGGCCCCCTGAAAAAAAGAATCTTTATAATAAGGTTTTGCTGTTTTCCTATTATCATTTTTCTCTGATACAGCTTCCATAGAGAAAGTATCTCTTGAAAAGAAAGCACGGATACCCAAGTAAATGAGATAAGCAGCTCCAAGATATTTAATGATATTGAAAAGAAAAACTGACTGGGCAATCACAACAGACAGTCCAAAGACAGCAATCATGGTCCAGAAGGTGAGTCCAAATGCTATCCCGAGTATGGTAGCACAGCCAGCCTTTGCACCATAACGGAAGGTATTTTTCATCACCAATACCGTATCAGTCCCCGGCAGCATGGACATTATCAACGCCATCAGGATATATGCCAGTAAATTATCCATCCCGCATGCTCCTTTCAGCTATCTTAGTAACGCAAGACTGCCTGTTAATTGATTCACTTTTTTCTTTTCTCCATAGATCCCCAGTCCATAATACAGATAATCTGATTTCGATTTCTCCTGAAGCTTTGCTATGTATTCCACATACGTTTTACAGCTTTGCGCTGCATTGGAAAAATCAACAACAGTCAGGTCAGCAAACGTCTCTGTCATTGTTTTATCTCTTAATTCATGAAGCAGTCCGGCATTTCCCTTTAAAATAGGAATAGGTGTTTTTACAATTCCTGCATGCTCCACACCAGATAAATCCGTTACATTCTCCCCTGCCATTTCAGGGGCTTCCTTTCCAAGTGTGACCCCGAGAATAGCTGCCGTATTGGCAATTAATCCTAAAGGCAGATTTTCATCGATAACAAGTACACATTTCGTTTCCATCGAATGCATTATATCTCTCCGTTCCGTTCAAAAATCTTCATATATTGCTTCGGTGTTAATCCAATCATGCTCTTAAAAAACCTGGTCAAATGGCTTTGATCACTGAACCCCGTCAGGAAAGCTACTTCAATCGGCTTCACTCCTTGTTCTAACAGCCTTTTTGCATGATTCACCCGAATTGTTTCCAAATAGCTGTAAGGAGAAATTCCCTTTTGTCTGGTAAAGGACCGCAATAAATAATATTTACTCCATCCTGTTAAACCGCTTAACGCTTGTAATGAAATTTTTTCAGCATAATGCTTTTCTAAATAATTGCTGATTTCCTGCACCTTTTGGGAGGATTCCACTTCTTTTTGCGGGATTGCCAGATCTGAATTTATCTCAATAAGCTCTTCCACTAAATAGAGAAACAGCTCTTCTTTTTGGAATGCATCCTCTCCCTCCGTCATTTTTAGATGAAGGTCTTTTAAAGCAGATGCTACTTCATTCTTATACAAAACATTTTCTTTAAAACGTGGAAGAACCTCCTCTCCCTTCATTTCAAACACAGCTTTCTTCATCACTTCCGCTTTTACATTAATACAGCGGTAATCCAATGTTCCTCCATCTACCTGCTCACAGCTGTGGGTATCGTACGGGTTGAAAATAAGTACATCGCCCGGCTGAATAACATATTCTTCTCCCTGGCAGATTAACTCCCGCTCTCCCTCCTCGATAAAGCCAATTACATAGTAATCATGAAAATGCGCCGGAAACTTTTGTGTGATTCCTTTAAAACGATATGCTTCCGCTTCTAAATCCGGATCTAAATAAATCGTTCGCGTTTCATCTGCCATGCTCACTGCTCCCTCCTTGCACCTCTTTACCTTCTTCTAAACTAACAAATCATCTCGGTATTTTCTTGTATGATATTGCGCTTTTTCACATAAAACAGCCGCCGAAAAATTTTCCGGCGGCTGTTTCTTACTTTTTATTCGATTTCATAAGCAGCATAAAAATAATAATTAGAGTGAAAGCAGTGAAAGCTAAAAATGGTATCGTCATAAAACCGAACCAATTAATATATTCTGCATTACAAGGCACACCGCCAACACATGGCTTTAACGGGGCAAACCCCGGTACTTTTTGCTGAAGATAATGATACAGCGAAATACACCAGCCGATAATGGCAATGGGCAGTACATACTTTTTGATTGTAAATTCCTGCTTGAACGTAGCTACTCCAAGGATAAATGCCAAAGGATACATTGCAATCCGCTGATACCAGCATAATTCACACGGTATAAACCCTTTTATTTCACTAAAATAAAGACTTCCTAAGGTGGCTACTAAAGAAACGACCCAGGCAAAATACATATAAAGCTGTCTCATATCCAGTTTATTCATCTTATTCACCTAACGCTTCGTCAATAGCTGCTTGGATAACCTCGTAATCAAACGTATCGTCATCCTCTATCTTAACATTATTAACCATAATCGTCGGCGTTGATTCCACTTCATACTGATTTCTTAAATTATCATCTATTACAAGTTCATCCATAAGTGGATTATTTTCTACATCCTCCGCCAACGCCTCTTCAATATCTTCCATTAATGCTTCCGTATCAATTCCCTCAACCCCATCAGCAATTTCCTCTATTTTATCGTTGGTTACCCATGTGGCTTGCTGATTTTCTGGCTGGTCATCAAACAGAGCATGATGGAAATCCCAATACGCATCAGGGTTCTGCACATAGACAGCTTCTGCAGCTAATGAAGCTAATCGTGACTCTTCTCCATGGAACAATATATTGACATATGAAAATTGCACGTCTCCATTATCTATATAGTCCGCTTCCAATTGTGGAAAAATAGTTTCGTCCCATGCTTTACACCCAGGGCATTTATAATCTCCAAATTCGACGACAGTTACTGGAGCGTCTGAGTCTCCATAGATTGGCTGTCCTTCTGTGGAAGGTGCTTCATCAAATTCCCTTCCAAAAGATTCTGAGTCCCGGTTTACGAGCACAACCAGTAACACCAACAGCGCAACAACAATTAATGTTATCGTTACGATTACTTTTAATGGCGATTTTTTCATATAAACATCTCTCCTATCTAGGTAAATATAACATAAAAATGTCATTTTGCTCAGCCTGAAATTACAAAAAGTAACTTTGTAACAAAAATTTAAATACAGTACCAATATACATTATTTTTTGCAGTCGTACACCTATTTGATTGTCACTTTTATGACAATATCAAATCATCTTCGTTTTGTCTAACCTTGCAATTAAAATGTTTATAAAAAAAGTACTCTATACGAGGCAAGAAGATCAAGCATCCTGTCATTTGCTAGAATTTTGAACTCCCTCTTAAAAGATAGAAAATCGATACATAAAGTAAAACTATATCAGCACGAACAAATAAGCTGTTTTATTGCAATAAAGACACATTAAAAATGTGAAGTTGACTTCTCATTTTTCTTTTGATAACATAAAATGAGAAGTCAACTTCACATCACTAAAGAGAAGAGAGATGTCATGATCGTTATCAATAAGGTGCAGACATTTAGAAAGCAAAAAAAGATGACACAGGAAGCGTTGGCAAATAAGGTCAATGTATCCAGAAAAACGATTGTTTCTTTGGAAAAGGGCAATTATACGCCTTCTTTATTGTTGGCATTACAGATAGCAAAAGTACTGGAAACAGATATTAACGTTATTTTTTATTTAGATGAGGAGTGATCCTGCTATGAAGAAAATTATATTTGAACAAACGGGGAATATCATTATGATATTGCTCCTGACCTTGGGAATGATACAAACGGTTCTAACTGCTACTGTAAATAAAGGCCCTTTTTCTTTTTCCTTTGAATTCGGCATTTTTTGGTTTTTATTTTTAGGCTGGCTAGTTATTTTTGGCATTGCCCGATTTTGGTACGGGAAGAAAAAGCATAATGAAGGCTATAGCACTCGAAAAGGAGAATTCAGCACGCAAGATGAACGGGAGGAGTTAATCTCCAAAAAAGCCAGTCTGATTACCTTTAAAATGCTGATCTCCTTATGGATTGTTCTTCTTTTTCTGTGCTTCGGAGTCGGTTTGTTCGTTACAGATATCAAAACCTTTCAAACCATGGTTATCGGCATGCTGGGAGGCAGTCTTATTATAGGGTTTCTCTCGTATCTGACTGTCTGGATAATACTTGATTCAAAGGATTAATCTGCAAGCCACATGCAATGTCATAAGATAACTATTGTTATAAGCGTTTTTATACAATTGGCAGACCTGTAATTTTGAAATCCTAAGAAAAACCGAGAATACTGCTTGGTCTTTAAAACATCTGTGTTCTCGCCGAAGAGATGTCCGCTCCGGGAAGTGGCTTTCCGTGGGCAACGGCTTAGCCTCCTCGAAAGAAAAGCCCTTTCTGCGGGGTCTTCACCTGTTGCTTTTCCCGCAGGAGTCGACTTCCCTCCGCTTCCATCTAAGAAGAAATATGTATCATTTGATTTCTTACAAAAAATTGAAGCTAATTCTAGAGACGGTTTTGATGGGCGAGTAATCGCTATCCCAGGGGGAAGACCCCGCAGAAAAAAGCGTACTTCTTTTTATACCCTCGGGGCATAAGTGCGACTATGCTTCTGTCTGCGCCTGTCGGCAAGTCTTCTTTAAAGGAGATGATCTCGGGGTCCATGGAAAGTGGAATATATTTTTACTCACCCCCATGAACCCCGTTGGAGCGGCTATATTCAGCATTTTTATATACTTTCCTATTCTTAAAAAAAGAAAGCCTGTGAATCAAAAATGACTTTCTTTACGATGCAATTCAGCTTTAAGTACAATAATTCCGCTATCTATATAGTTTAATTAGGTCAGCCGCTGACTTAAATCCTATCGGTTATAACCTTAAAAAATTCATAAACAAAATACCCGGAAAAACCAATTAGTACGATACCGGCAATAATAGAAAATCCTTTGATCATTGCCCGGTTCATTACTTTCCGCGTTGTAGCTACAATCGCCAGCAAACCGATATCATGCAGTAAAATTCCTGTTAAAATCCCAGCAGCAATAAGTAAGAAATTGGATGGCTGCTCTGGATTATATGTGTTACTTAAAACAGCTCCAAAAACACTCAGCCAAAATACAACGTTTCCTGGCGAAATAGCCACAAGGAATCCATTTCGGTAGGAGGAGCGTATGGATTTAGCCGGTTTTTCCCCTGCCAATGTAATATCATTATCAGCATTTTTAATCGATTCATAACCAATCAGAAATAAAAAGACTGCGCCAATCAGCCACATAGGGATTTGTATAAAAGGTAATTGCAGAATAGATGCTAAACCTAAATAAAGCGCAGCAATCAAAACAAAATCGATTGTCATTCCGCCTAACCCCACAGCCCAGCCATGCATAAACCCATTTTTAAGCCCCTGCTTTATCATTTCAACGGTAATCGCTCCCACTGGCATTGCAATAGCAAGTCCTGCTATCACATATGTAAAAAATAATGCCATATCATTCGTTCCTCCCAAAAAGAAAATATTTTCTATCATACTATAAAACACAATAAATGTATATCTATACATTTCCTTTTATATTTATTCTTTCCGAAAAGGCGAAAAACTGCTTTCTGATGGTAAATATAAGTTAACACTCTCTGAATATCCTTTTAAAGAAAAAAAGATATAATTTATTAACACCCACCTTCTGATTGCCCGAATAAACCTCACTTTTAAAATGCATAAAACGAATATGATGAATTACTCATTGCGCATATAAAAAAGAGGTTCAATATATGAACCTCTTTTTCTATCATTTTATTCCTCAGCTTCAGAAGTGTCCGTATTGTTATCTTCATTTTGCTCATCATCTTGTTCTTCTTCATTTTGCTCTTCATCATTTTCGTCATTATTTGCGTTGGCAACGTTATTTTCAGCCTGTTCTTCTTCCGGAGCATCAGCAGACTCGGAATCTGCCGCTTCAGCATCCGCAACATAATTTCGAATTTGATATCGTTCTGTGTCAGACAGGTCGTCCCATTGTTTGTAATTGGTCATGAATGTTAAAGCAAGAACAAGCAGCAAAATTGGCGTAATGCCAGTTATTATTTTCTTCACTTTACCTTCCTCCTGTTAGATTAATCATTGACTTGCACTATACCGTTTCTCCGGTTATCTGCCACACCATAAATAGAATTAGATTCATCATCGATAACAAGTGCCTGAATTCCTCCATAAAAATCGTGTTCCGTTTGATTGTAGATTTCATAGCCTCGGGCCCTCAGACCTGATTGAATATCGGTATCTAACTCGCCTTCTGTGAAAATATCATTATCTTCAATATAGAATCTATCATCCTCGACGGCATCTTCAAGTGTTTCATCAAACATCAAATATTTTACGAGCACTTGTGTCATTACCATCGGTATCCTTTTACCGCCTGGCGAGCCAATACCAATCATCCGGTCACCATTTGTCAAAATGGTTGGACTCGTGAAGCTTCTTGGTGTTTTTCCTGGCTCAATACTATTTAATGATTCATCCCTTTGACTGAAGTTTTCCATTTGATTATTCATGAAAAACCCGCCTACATCGTCACCGGAGCCAAAGAAATTCCCTAAGGTATGCGTTGCTGATACCATTGTACCATCTCGATCGACAATGACAAAATGTGTCGTATTATCGTGGTCTTCTTCATCGGATACCGAATCATTCACTTCATAGTCCTCGGATAATTCATCGAGTGAAATCGTGTCGGCCATCTGCTGTGTATGCTCAGGTGATGTCAGTTCATCAGCAGACATGGCGTCCGTAAAGAATCTGTCCCCCACATTTTCAACACGGTCATCATAGGACCGTTTGGAAATTTCTCCAATCAGATGCATATAATCTCTTTGATTATTCTCCGTCGACCCGATATTTAACTGCTCTGCCATTTGCAGAGACTGAATCAATGTAACCCCTGCTAACGGAGGCGGCGCAGAATATACATCATATCCGGCAAAGGTGCCATGCGCAGCTTCGGTTGTTTCTGCAGTATAACTGCTTAAATCTTCTGCTGTTAATGTTTCCTCATGTTCTAAGATTTGATCTGCAATTGGTCCATTATAAAAAGCATCTGCTCCGCCTTCCTGAATTTGCTGTAATGTTTCCGCTAATTCAGGCTGTACCAATGTATCGCCTGCTTCTAATATGTCATTATCCGGGAAAAATTGTTCCAGCTCTGGAACATTCATCCGGTAAGAGCCTTTACTAAGCCTGTCTACCAAATGGCCGTCAACTTGAAATCCTTCCTCCGCATAGTCAATTGCCGGCTGGATCAAGTCCTGCATGTCCATCGTACCTAAATCCTTATTGAGATCCTCCATTCCCCTTACTAAACCTGGAATAGCAAAGGTTTCCGGTTCTGCACCTGATTCTGGTGCCGTTTCACGGTACTCATAAACGGTAGGCTCCTCTGCATCATGCGGGTAGACCAGCATCTCTCCGCCGCCGCCGATGCCTGAACCATAGGGCTCTACAACGCCAAGCACGTAGGAAACGACTACTGCCGCATCTGCTGCGTTCCCGCCTTCTTCCAATACTTTATTCCCTGCTTCTACTGCTAATGGATGCGAAGCGCTCACACCATATCCTTCTGACGAATTGATTGTCTCCGATTGTTCGACACCATAATCAGTCGTTGTCGTATCCGATTCAAACATTCCTTGCTGAGCATAAACAAATACCAGCCCTGCTACGACAATAACTCCCAGTATAATCATAAGTTTTTTATTGCCCATTATCAGAACTCCTTCCTTCTAAAACATCAGAATGATCCACTTCCAGAATCAGCTTCCCATCTTCTTTTTCAAAATTCTCTTCCGGCTGATTATTCATTAATTGCATATGAATTTTCATTTGATTGTATTTGTTTTCTGTTACATAAGGCTGTGCTCCATCTATACGCAGCGGCGTAATCTCAAACCTGCCTGTCCCGTCGCTTAATAGATCATACTGTACAATCGCACTATCCTTTGTCCTGGACCAGCCCTGGTCAAAAACAAAGTTGCCCAGCCCGTAAAAAATAACACCATCTTTATATTTTTCCACTTCTGATAACACGTGCGAGTGATGTCCAATAATAGCATCTGCGCCGGCATCAATCATTGCCCTTGCTAACTCGGTCTGTCTCGGGTGCGGCTGATTATCATATTCAACCCCCCAATGCATGTTCACAAAAACAAGGTCTGCTTCCTGCTTCGCTTCTTCAATCATTGGGAAAATATTATCCGGCAACGAACGGGCTACGCCTGCCCGGTAACCGAGCGCTGAGAAGCCCTCTACAAGCGCATCTGTATAACCAAGTGTTGCAATTCTTATTCCATTCACGTCCTGATAATCAACAGCAGTTGCTTCTTCTACATTTTCCCCGGCACCAACATGGGCTAAACCTGCACTATCAAGTGCCGAAATCGTATCAGTCAGTCCTTCTGCGCCATAATCCATCATATGGTTATTAGCCAGATTGAGCATGGTAAAATTCATTTCTGCTAAAGCTTGAGCTGCCTCTTCACCCGTATGTAGATGAATTCGTTTATCTATTTGCTCATAATTATCTTCATCTTGCAATAAAATCGGATTCTCAAAATTACCAGACACATAATCCGCATTGTCAAAGAAAGGCTTCACTTTTTCAAATGGATAGGTTACTCCGTATCTCTCTGTCACATCTTCCACGTGACGGCCAAACATGATGTCACCGACAAAAGTAGCTGTCAGCTCTGAATCATCTCTGCTGTCAACCTGTGCTACATCTGGTGAAAAGAAGATTTTATGTCCGATAATGAAGACAACAACAATAGCTAAACCGATGGCTACATGTTTACCGGCAGATTTTTTATGACGTTTCCCCATCCGTAATATTTTTTCTTGATATGTTAATTTTTTAGACATATTAACCCTTCCTATATGATGTAATAAACGCTTAAAATAACAAAAGTAAGTCCACCTAATAGAAGCGAACTTCCGATAGTAATAATGGCTCCTTGTTTTTGAATGGTATTGGCGATAAGACCGGGTACAATAACCCCAATCCCTCTAAACTCCAATATTTCAAACGGGAGCACCGGATAGGTATAATCGAGGAGCAGCTTCAACACAATCCCTACGGATAACATAGCAGCAAATTTTCTGCGTCCATAGAGCAGGACAATGCGTGAAAGTCCGTATGTCACAATAACATATGTTAAAAGACTGATACCAAAAATAACGGCAATAAAGATAGGCTGGTCAAAAACCAGTGCTAAATATCCAGGCACAACCAGTCCAGCCGGGACAATGCCGGTTTTCTCTGAAAAAAGTAAGCTTAGAATAACTCCAAGCACGAGTGCAATATATAAATCTGAGCCAAACATTCTATGATCCTCCTATTTCTCTGTTTCTGTGCCGGCATGGAATTTTTCAACTAATGGTTCGGCAGCACCGTGGATATTCCCTATTCCATAAATCATATTATCTGAAGATATCTCGATTAATGTTTCATAGATTTCATCCGTTGATTTCCCTTGAAGATCCATTACTTGATTAACTTCCAGTTTGCCAGATTTCACAGCATTCTTAATCGGGTCGGCCTTCTCCCCAATCAATACAAGCACATGCATCGGCAGGTGCGGCAATACATCATCCACAAATTGAATGGTCCGGTCCACACGGTCTGCCCGGCAGTTCATTACGATAATCGGGTTCTTCGCCGGATACCCTAATGACGCTACATTCTTCCAAATGTTAATGGTAGAAACAGAGTCATTGGCCGCAAAACCGTTAACGAAATAAGTTTCGGAACCTTCATGGCTCACCTGCTTAATCCACATCGCGCCCGGATCCGGCTGCGCCTTAAGCATTCCGCGAAATGCTGTTTCTTCATCAATATCCAATGCTTCCGCAACTGCTAAAGCGAGCGAAGCATTTTCCGGGAAAATCATATAATCGAATTTGCGTAAATATGCATCCGGAATTTTGCTGTTATCGGCCACAATCACTTTCGTGTTTCTTTTCGCTGCTTCTTGTTTAAAATACTCTACATAAGGACCTTCAGAGATAATTAAATGCCCATTATGCGGAATCGTCGCTGTAAAGGCTTCGGCAATCTCATCTAATGTCGGTCCCATCACGTCCATATGGTCTTCCAGCACATTAACAATTACACCAATATTCGCTTGGAGCAGCTTCTCCTGAAAAACAATTTGATAATCCGGGTTAACCGCCATACACTCACTTACCAACGCCTCGGCGCCCAAATCGGCTGCTTTTTTCACAACGATTTTCTGTTCACGGATATTCGGACCCTCAGGACGTCGGACAATAGGCTCTTCCTCCGGCGTATTCCAGTAAATCATCCTTGCTGAAGTACCAGTCGTTTTCCCGATGGTCTTATACCCCGCTTCTTTAATAATACCTGTAATCAGCCGCGTTACTGTTGATTTCCCACGGATTCCATTCACATTCACCCGAATCGGCAAAGCATTCACATGCTTTTTATGCGAATTCCACTCCATGATACCGATAACCAGTACAATAACGAGCACAATTGGAATCAATAACATAACTATACCCTTCCTTTATCATTCATCAAATCATGAAAATCGCAGAATTTCATTTCGCAATCATCAGCTGTCATGTTTAGACACACTTTGACAACACGTTAGACATTTTAACAAAAAAAATAAGTGTTACTAGGAAAAATCCTTTTTTTTATTCTATTTGTAATCTGCGTGACTAAACTGACTTTCAAATGTAATGTATTGTAATTTTATAAAATTTATGTCGATTACTCCTGCTATTTTTCAAGACTTTCTAATCTATTATATCAATTTTTATAGCATTGTCGTTTTTCAAATCCCTTCTTACACTTTATTCGCAGAAAAAAGTAATACAGGAGAATTTATCCAGTTGATGCACTGACCATAAGATGACCTTGATGAAAGCACACGCACGAAAACCGATATCGAATCATTCACATAATCAAAACCGTTATATAGCAGGAGTCTGCCGGTCTATAGTTTTCAATTCCAACAAAATTAATATTCCGATAATCAGCAAGTCGATAATTGTAAAAGAAGGGGTACTAAATAATCAAAAAATGACGCATCAAAGTTAAGAAAATTCCGCCAAAAATGACAGCGTACAAAATGAATTGGTTTAATATACCACGTTCGAGCGAATTCTAAACCAACTGAATCACAATAAAAGAAACACTTTGACTGAGACAAATAAGCTGTACTTGTTATGAAATATACCGAGTTACTGCATAAACACTAGGATTAGAGAGCAAAATACAGTTATTATTAAAGGCGAACTTCATTGAGCAGGAGATTTTTTCTGATGAATGAGACTCTGATAATAAAAATGGAAAGGAAGGTGATTAGATGAAATACGTTTTAGCATTCTTCATTAAATTAGTTCTGACAACAGGAATATTATGGGTCACTTTAGGTTTGCTTTTTCAAATTTCTTTCAGCAGCTTGATGATAACCAGTTTGATTTTAACTGCCGTTGCATTTGCAGGTGATATGCTGATTCTTCCCAGAATAGGGAGTATAGCAGCTGCAGTAGGTGATTTTGCACTTGCTTATATCGGCATCTGGGGAATTGGCGCTTTACTGTATGACAATGCACTTTCTGTGGATGGAGCGGCATTAATAGCTGCTTTTCTAATTACAATAAGTGAACTTTTTTATCATCGATATTTGCGTAATTTTGTGTTTGATCATGTAGATGGAGAGGAGAACCACATTAATTCGGATAGCTTGCAAACAGAAGTAAGTGAAGAATTTTATGCTAAAAAAGACAAAAACAAATAAAAAACTATTTCGGCCTTATCATTTTTGCAAGTTTTTCCCGTCAACGCCTGAAAGTATAAATTAAGTCTAACGGCAAAGCATAAGAGAAATAGGAAAATAATAAGGAGTGATTCCCATGAAGTTAGCCTCTCATGAATTACATGAGCTAAGCGAGCTGATTGCAGGGTGTTATAATACAATATCTTGCATGGCAGGCTTTATTAATCAAGCCCAAGACCCTGAATTGAAGGAATTATTACAAAGGCACTTCCCGTTACATGTACAAGACTATAATCTAAAAGTAGAATTTGTTCAAAGCGAAACAACACCGGATATTACAAAATTTCAGCCTGCTCAAATAAATCCGATGTTAGCATCCTACACGCAGGCTCCCATTTCAGAATTTCCTGCTGCAACGCCGCGAACAGAAGTACAGCAGCATACCGACCGTGAAATTGCTACAGCTTATCTGCTTAATCAGAAGAGTTCTGCAAAAAATTATGGTAATGCTTCTGTAGAATGCGCTAACCCGGATTTAAGAACGTTTTTGGAACATGCCTTTTTGAACAGCAATCACCATGCTTACGAGGTTTGGCAGTATATGACAAAAAAAGGCTATTACCCATTAATGGCCGCACCGGATTATGCTATTCAGACGATAGCTTCTATCTACCAGCCAGTTGAGCAGCCGCCTCAATTATAAAAACAATTAAAAACCAGGAGCAGACTTCCAGTTTCTCGCTCCTGATTTTTTAACGAACGGCTACACTATCTTTTTTCTCTCAAAATACTCTCTTTGCAAAATTCCCATATGAATCATATCGTACCACTTCCCGTCCCGAAATAGAGCCTCTCTGCTTTTCCCTTCCAATTCAAAACCAAGCTTCTTATATAGATGAATTGCCCGCTGATTAAAGGAAAACACCCGTAAGGATATCCGGTGCAGATTCAGTTCAAGAAAAGCATAATCAAGCAGCAATTCCATCCCTTCTGCCCCGTAGCCCTTTCCCCAATATGCTTTCTCACCAATATCAATAATACATTCTGCGTTCCGGTTTTTATGATCCATGTGAATGAGAGAGACAATCCCAATAGCCGTATCCTTTTGCTTATCAACCATCATATACCCTTTTGACGTGTCCGATTTTAAAATAGCATACTCTACAAAATCCTCGGTAGCTTTTATTGGATATACATCTAAAGCAGGACTGGTTGAATGCATGACCTCTACATCATTTCTCCATTTATGATAAAGCTCTGTATCCTCTTTGGTCATCTTTCTCAATCTAAGCCTTGCAGATTCAAATAACATGCAATCACTCCTTATATAGTAATTTTTCCAAAGTAAAGCACAGAATGGATAATTGTTCCTGTACTTTTGTTTGTTTCATCCCCAGCTGAAAAGTATCGAGCATCAGTCCATTCAAAAAAGAAATCATATATCTGGAAATTCGCTCTGGTGACTGCTGCAGCTGAAATTCTTTCTTTTGTTCGCCAAGCATCAGTACTTCTTCTATCGCTTCTGTTATTTCATCGTAACGCTGGGATACATAAGAAAAATCATCTTTATGCTGTTGCGAGGTTAAAAAGAATTCGGCTTTTGCCTGAAGCAAAGACTGATTGATATTTTCAATAACCTGCTGCTGCATTTCCAGCCATCGCTGAATCTGCGGCCAAATCTGTTCGTCATTTGAGACTTCAAAAAACGCCACATCTTTTTGGTCGTCTTCTCTCAACACTTCCAAAAAAACATGCTCCAGATTATTAAAATAACGGTACATTGCTCCCCTTGATATACCTGCTTCATCCATGATATCCTGCATCGATGTTTGCACATAACCTTTCTTGATAAAGACCTTTTTCGCAGCTTGAACCAAGTTCCTTATCTTTTCTTCCTTATAAGCCTCACTTACTTTAGGCATCGAATCACCTCGGTTACAATCATTAAAATATACAACAGTGTCGTTTATTTTATTATAACGACACTGTTGTATATTTTCAAATTCGAGCTATACTGCTTTTTGTTCAGCCAGAAAGATGGCGTGATCATATAAAAAGATTGCTGAATTATATAATCCAGCAACCTTTTTTTAATAACTGTATTTCATTCTCTAATTAGCCCTCTGCGCTATTACTGTTCATCGTCCACATATCTCCCGAAATCAGGAACAGCTGTCTGATCAAATGTTTTTACTAATTTCTTCAGTCCTTCAGACAGTTCTTCCTCGTACATCGGTTCGCCGTGCCCCGTTATTGCTATTGCTGGTTTTAAGGCTTCCAGCGTTTGAACCGATTTCTTTGCTGCTTCCCAATCTGTTGTAAAATATCTCGGCGGTCCGTGTATTTCTCTGTCCTGTACCATTACTTTATATAAGGAATCCTGTTTCACAGTAATAAAAGCATCTCCAGCAATCAGTATTCGATCGGATTCTCTATATAAGGAAATATGTCCCGGAGAGTGTCCTGGGGTGTGTATCCATTTCCAGCCAGGCATCTCCGGCACACTTCCATCAGCCGGAAGCTCCGCTATACTGCTTCCAATGTCAATGGGCTCATTAGGAAACATGGAAGAAGCTTTAGCAACCAGCCCGCCCTCCACACTCGGATCCGGCTCGGGATAACTCTTTTTTCCAGTCAGGAATGGAAGCTCCAGCTTATGGGCGTAGACAGGGACATTCCAATGCCTCACTAAATTAACCAGTCCCCCTACATGATCAAAATGACCATGTGTTAAAATAATTGCTTTTGGCCTGCTGTTCTTGCCGAAGCGTTCCTCTGTCACAGCCATAATTTTATCCGCTGATTTCGGCATACCCGCGTCAATCAACACAAAGCTTTTTGTTTCTGGATCTTGCACGAAACAAATATTAACAATTTGGATAGTATGACAATAGATGTCTGACAAAACTTCTGTACCTGCACCGCTGTTCACAGATGTGACCGGAATATATTTATAATCCGCTCCGTAAGAAAGGTTCTGATCCATTTTTTATCTCCTCCTAATATGTCATCATTTGAATGAATATATAGATACCTTTCCTTTGCATTACATTTTTATCCCTTTTGGTGAAAGATTTTTACATTTTTTCTGGATAAAGGTTTATAGCAGTCCTGCTGGGCAATGCGTTTTAATAATTATTTTCTCTGCTAAGATTTTTCCATTATTTAACTAAAAATCAACCGAGGCTGAACCATCGAATTTTTTAAAAAATATGTTATATTAAAACAGAGAAAGGAGTTTTACCATGTCTAAAAAGATTTTGATGATTGCTCTGACATTATTGAGTGCAATCGTCTGTATTTTATTAGCTGCGCGGCAGCCGACAGGTCCCAATACCATTTCCTATGATGATCTTGGCGGTTTATTTATTTCCATAGGGATGGTCGTCGTGTTATTTTTACCGCCCCTTCTTTTATCATTCTTCCATCATGTGGTGGTAAGAACTATTTCAGCAATTTATCAAGCCTTGATTGCCATTTCTTTTACCGGGCTTATTTTGGGAAGCTTTTTTGCATCGACGGGTGCGGCCGTTACGATTACAGCAATCATCGGAACGATTTTAAGTATTACAAGTATTTTTGTAACCCTTTATGCAGGAAAAACAAAAAATACATATAGCTTCTAAAATGGATTGGATAATTATCTTATCCATTTTTTATGACGAAAATTCTTTTATATTAAGAAACATTTTTTCCTAAATAAAACCAGGGTGCTGTTCATTTTTCGAACAGCACCCTGGTTTTATTTAGATTATGCTTTTTCCTGTACAAGATTATCCTGTTGCAACTCTGGATTTTCCTCCTGCGTTGTTCTGCCGCGTTTAATAAAGAATGATAAAATCAACCCGATAACTGCAAATACCGTAGATACCATAAAGGCATCATTGATTCCCTGAACTTGCGCAAGGTTAGCTGCATGCAGCATATCCTGCTGGTTTGCAGGATTAAAATGGTTATCTGCAATAATACCTTCTATACTGTTTTTAGCCTGGTTCGTCATAACTGTTACTAAAAATGCCGTACCTATGGCTCCTGCTACAGAACGGACTGTGTTAACCATAGCTGTGCCATGCGGATGAAGCCTTTGCGGCAGCTGATTTAATCCAGCCGTCATAATAGGCATCATAATCATAGACATGCCGAACATACGAATGGTGTAAATGACAATCAGGTACGAATAGCTTGTTGTATCGGTAAGCTGTGTAAATAAATAGGTTGTTACGACAGTTATCGCTAAACCGAAAACAGCAAGCGGACGTGCACCAATTCGATCAAACACCTTACCAGTGATCGGCGACATAATCCCCATTACTACCGCTCCCGGCATCAACATCAAACCGGAATTCATCGGGCTGACACCTAAGACATTTTGTAAATATAGCGGAATCAGCAGCATTGGAGCAAACATAGCTACCGTAATTGCTATATTAATCACCGTGGTCAGAGAAAAAATACGGTCCTTGAACACTCGGAAATCCAACATAGGGACATCTGCCTTTAATTCACGTAACACAAATAAAATTAATCCAACAAAGCCGACAACTAATCCTGTGATTACTGTTGCATCTGTCCATCCGTTTGTACCCGCTGTACTGAAGCCGTATAAAATACCGCCAAACCCAAGGGTAGATAGAATAACTGCTATCACATCAATATCCGGGAAGGTCTGTTTTGTAACATTTTTCAAGAAAATAGCTCCAAGAATAATTGTTAAAACAGCAATTGGGAAAATGATATAGAATAGTAATCTCCATGAGTAATGTTCTACTACAAAGCCGGATAACGTCGGACCGACCGCTGGCGCGAAGATAATCGCAATACCAATAATCCCCATCGCTCCTCCGCGTTTTTCAACCGGAAACAGTGCCAGAACCACGGTTGTTAATAGCGGCATTATAATCCCTGCGCCGACTGCCTGAATAATACGTCCCGCCATCAATATAGGGAAATCTGGTGCAATCCCGCAAATTAATGTTCCCAGCGCAAATAAGCTAATTGCTGTTAAAAACAGCTGTCTTGTTGAAAATTTCTCCATTAAAAATGCCGTAATCGGAATAAGCACCCCATTAACCAGCATAAACCCTGTCGTAATCCATTGTGCTGTACTTTCTACAATATCTAAATCCTCCATTATTGAAGGCAATGCTACATTCATCAATGTCTGATTCAAGAGCGATACAAATGCGCCTAAAATGATAACAGCAAGAATGGGCCCCTTTTTTATATTGTTCATTGTTGATTCAGCCATAATACTTTCTCATCTCCTATTTCTTTTACAATTCTTTTTTCAACTAATTCCAGTCATTGATCTGGAAGATACAGCTTCACTTATTCCGCATCACAAAAGAAAAAGAATGTTAAAAAAATCACATTCCAATCCTTTCTTCTTATCTACTTCGTTTTTAAAAACGGCTACACGGTCTGCAATGTTTTTAAAAATACTTCTATCCGGTGCACAAGCGGCTGACATTCTTCTATCTCAGCTAAAAACAAAAGTAATGATTTAACCAAAAACGTTCTGGGTTTCTTTTCATGGATTTCTGCTTGTAAAGATTGTACGGCTGCAGCATACTCTTCTTTTTCCTCATCATACAGCGCCGATTTCTTTATTTTCTTCTCCAGTTCTTCCAAAAGCTGATTGATTTGCTGTTCTGGAGATTTCGGTTCCAGGTCTGCTTGAAAAGCCTCGTATTCTTTCATTTCCAAAGGTGTCAACACAGGTTCTGCCTCTGTTGTATGCTGCACAATCGTATCAAACCGCTCCACAACAAAACGGGCAACATCTTCAAAATCAAGCTCCTTGTGATCTCGAAAAATCAAGGAAGTATACTCTTTTAATGTCCCCTGAAACATCAGTGCCAGGTCCCAGATGTACGGCTCTACTTGGCTTCCATAAGCCTCCATAAAGCAATCCTTATACCAATTCATCATCGTGATTCGGATTCGTTTCATAAGCAAAGAAATTTTCGGATTGTCATGTGGAGGCAATGCAGTCAGTAACATACTCAAGTAATCTTTATTTTCACGAATCCCGTCAAACTGTACAACCACCTTTTGAATCAGCTTTTCTTTTGGAGGCAGGGAGGCATCCAGATTGAGATTTTCAGCCTGCTCCAGCATTTTCCGGTGATTGTGACGGATTACCTGTATCAATAAATCTTCTTTTGAATCAAAAAAATTATATAATGTCCCTTTGGAAATTCTGCAGTCATTAGCAATTTCCTGAACCGATGTAGCAGCATATCCTTTTTTAGAAAAAAGATGAATTGCGGATTGCATAATTTCTTCTTTTTTATCCATTATTTATCCCCTTTTTAAAATACATCTCTTCCACTTTTTGCTTTCTGATATCCCTGTTTCCTAAAATCAACTAGATTATATTACCGTTAGCTTTCTTTCATACATATGACCACTAAGTCAAATTAGTACTATTAAGTCACTGACATATTATAATTGACCAATTGGTTTTTTGTCAACTACTCAGTTCTATCATAATTAGGCGAGAGGATTCCCAACCTCAAGGCAGGCTAACGTCGCAACGTCCTGGGGTTGCGATTACTCACCCCATCGAAAAGAGTTGTTGCAACGCCTGCACTAGTACATCCTGGGACTGCGATTACTCGTCCCATCGAAAACATTTGTACGTTGGAATATGCAGGGTGAACCCCAATGAGTAGATGGGAGGTGAATTGCTTTTTTGTATTTACGAACATAAGTTTGCATGGTGTAATGTTCTTGAAAGACGCTCTTTGAAAACGGAACATAGCAGGTTGTGGCGAGAATCGTTGCTTTGCCACGTAAAATGTTCAAGCCAAACATGGCAGCCAGGACACACAAACGTGTGAACCTCATATAGGCTGAAACGTAATCTCAGGAGGCAGGACCAATAGGCTAGCGGGGTTGGGTGTTTTTAGCACACCGATGTGTCAACTCCACTGGCGGTTAATCGTCATCTTGAAAGTCGACACCCCAGAAACCCACACTTCAAATTTCTTTAGAAATGAAGTCGCGGGAGTATTCATAAGTGAATAATTTATTTAAAAAGAGCCATACTTTTGTCAGTATGACTCCTTAATATGCAGCGTTAATCAACGGGAGGTTTTGTATCTCTCATTGAATATTTAGTTGAATGAATCGATTTAAATATATCCGCAAGAAACTAAAATATCCGCAGCAGTTTACTGCTTCGCAACCGCTCTATAAAAATCTCCAAGGTTTTTGTTTGGAATGGCGATTTCGTAATAATGGAAAACGCACGTGTAAAAGGAAAACCTTCCATAGGCACTATCTTCAAATCACCATATTTTATTTCTTTTTGAATCGCCCATTTCGAAAGCAGTGTAATACCTAATCCAGACGCAACGGATTCTTTGATTGATTGGGTACTGCTAAATTGCATCAATCGGACAGGCTGAATATCCGCCTTTTGAAAAAAATTTTCCGTCGCCGCTCTCGTACCTGAACCATGTTCGCGCACAACCCATGTTTCATTTGCTAAGTCACTTAGCTCTATTTTCGCTTTTTGATGGAACAGCTTATTTTCTGTCGAAGCAACGATAACCATTTCATCTTCTGCTAATTCCTCAATCATCATGTCCTTCCTATTAAATTCTCCTTCTATTATTCCTACATCCAGCTGATGCATTGCAACCAAATCCGCTATTTCAGCTGTATTCCCAATCGTCACAGCTGGTTCGATATCCGGATGTATTTCCAGCAGGTCAGCAATAATCCTTGGTAAAACATATTCCCCAAAAGTGTAGCTTGCTCCAATGGCCAAGGGTCCATTCGCTCTATTCATCAAATCATCCACTAAATGCTGCATGGTTGTATATAAGCCCAGTATTTCCTTCCCGTAATGATAAACAATTTCTCCAGCTTTATTTAAACGAACATATTTGTTGCTGCGTTCCAATAACCGTATGCCTGCACTCTCCTCCAATGTACGAATATATTGACTGACCGCCGGCTGGGTCATGTAATGCTCCTCCGCCGCTTTGGAAAAACTCTGCTTTTCTGCAACGGTTATAAATATTTGCAAATGCTTATCCATCCCTTCACCCTCTTTCCTCTCATTTCTATTATAACAATTTACTTATCCTATTTATTATAATAAATTATTTTCCTTATTCATTTATGTTGGCTATGCTATAAGAAGGAGGTGCTTTTATGACTTCACAAGCATCACATCGAATAAAACGACAGCGCTTAAATTCTGCAAAAAACTGGATTGGCGGTATTGTATTTACCTTTTTTATTGCCTTGCTCGGGTTCTTCTTAGCAAAAGTTCCTGGCTTTAACCATGCTGGGCAGCTCGCTTGTGCTATCATTATCGCCATCATTTACAGACAATTTTTTGGTTATCCGGAAGCGCTGCGTTCTGGAATTACGTTTTCATCTAAAAATCTGCTCCGCTTCGCTATCATTTTATATGGATTAAAACTAAACATCGATACCATATTGCATGATGGGCTCGGACTCCTTGTACGTGATGCGTTTATTATTCTGTTTGCAATCAGTGTGATGATCTGGCTTGGCAAGGTATGCAAAGCAGATAAAAATATTTCGCTTCTGCTCGGAATCGGGACAGGAGTTTGCGGTGCTGCCGCCATTGCAGCTGCAGCACCAATTATGAAGACAAAGGATGAAGATATTGCTATCAGCGTCGGGATTATTGCAATGATGGGCACTGTCTTCGCACTTGGATATTCATTATTGCGTCCTGTCTTACCATTAACCGCTTTGGATTATGGAATTTGGTCGGGAATCAGCCTGCATGAGCTTGCCCATGTTGCTATTGCAGCAGAGCCGGCTGGAGAAGATGCATTAGCCATTGCATTACTTGCTAAATTAGGACGTGTATTTTTACTTATTCCTCTTTGTTTTATTCTTATTTATATAATGAAAATCAAAACAAGCGGTTCTCAAACACAAAATAAGGTTGATTTTCCATGGTTTCTGCTTGGTTTTATCCTGATGAGCCTTATTGGCAGCTATGTGCTTGGACACACCATCCCTATATCTGAAAATATGATGGAAGGAATCTCCGCAGCAACCACATGGATATTGACAGCAGCTATGGTCGGGCTTGGATTGAATGTCAGCCTGAAAGACTTGCGGTCAAAGGCTTTAAAACCGTTGCTGGCAGTGACTGTTACATCTGTTTTTCTTTCTATTATTGCTTATTTTATTATTTGAATACGTGTAATAAAAACGACTCTATCATAGATTATATGAGCCGTTTTTATTGCAATCAGGAGATCACCTTTTCCCCAACATATTCCAGCTCATTTTCTTCACACCAATTAATGGCAATTTGCCTGTATTCATTATCCCCATAGAATAAAGCTTTCCATGATATCGTAATCACTCACTTCAAACTGATTAGGGAATCTAACGTATTTTCCCGGATTTATTTCTAATTCGTCTTTAAATGTTCTTTGCTCTTCTCCCATATAATTATTGCCTATTTTATAATGATTTCTATAGAACGTTAACTAAATGCTTACTATGAATTATGGATTATAATGATTCATGTTATGATAAATGAATAAACAAAGCCATAGGAGGTAAAGACACATGTCCACGGAATTTATTCTAATTGTTGTTATTGGTCTTGCACTTATTTACCTGTCAACGTTGCGAAACAGAAATAAACCCGCTGACAGACAAGGAAGAGAGCTGAAGTCTCCAGAAGAGATACTCCCAGAAGTTCAGCAGAGGTTGGAATCAGGAGAAAATAAAATTAAATTGATTAAGCATGTACGTATCGAAACCGGGCTTGGACTGGAGGATGCGAAAAATTTAGTTGAGGGGAACTATAAAATGAAGAGCCCCATTGCAGATTCCGACCTTAAGGAAAAAGTCCAAGAAATGCTTCAATCTGGCACCGGGGAAATCAAAACAATAAAATACGTTCGCGAACAGACTGGATTGGGCTTAAAAGAAGCAAAGGATTTTGTAGACAATGTCAAAAAGAATGAAGAGATGTAAATCCGCAGAGAGACTCTGTTTTCTGCTGTCAAAATAGAAACGCAGCCAGTTATACGGAGGTAAGGGAGCTGTGATTGTGATTCCAATCCAAAAAGTATACGGTTATATAACAAGACGGAAAGAAGACAAAATACAAGTCCTTGTTTTCCGGCATTCTAATCCAGCAGCCGGCGTACAAATTCCTAAAGGAACCGTGAAAGAAGGAGAAGAAACAGAAGAAGCGGTCATTCGGGAAATCAAAGAAGAGACAGGATTAAAAAATTTCAAAGTCGAAACATTGATTGCAGAAGATTTTTGGAAAAATGATGATGGGGCTGTTCATCAGAGATTTTTTTATGAGATATATGTAACAGAGTCTCTTGATGAATGGGAGTATCAGCCAACAGGTGGCGGGGAAGAAAAAGGACTGACCTTCCGCTACTTTTGGATTTCTTCTCCAAACGAAACAGAGCTCGTCCGAGGGCATGGGGATTACTTAGATTATATCTTTTAGCAGAAGACTTTTTTAAAGATACATGTTGATATGATTTCTTAGGGACTGTGATTTATAATAATGACCTTATAGACTATCTGACTTGTTCCTGCTGTTTTTCTTTGCATAATACGTCCATGTATAATACACAATCCAAAATAAAGCGATGACTACAAACGCATAGAGCATTCCTTTATTTTCTGGTATAAAGATGATTAAAGAAATAGAAATGAGTAAAGACGGCGGCATAAGTATCCAATAACGTTTATTTTTAAAAGTATTCATAGCAGTCCACCTCCATTAAATCAGAAATCCATCCCGGAAAATATGATAGCCTTTCCATCATTACCTCTTTCTTAACAAATCTAGTTTTTTAAAAGAAGCCGCTTATTCAGAACATATGAATCAAGCGGCTTTCTCTGTAAACTTATTCTGCATCAGCAACTTTTACCAGCTGCTTCCCTATATTATCTCCGGAAAATAGTCCTAAAAACGCATCTGGAATCGAATGGAATCCTTCTTGAATGGTCTCTTCAAACTTCAATTCACCATTAGAAACTGCTTCTTCCAGTGCCTGATAGGCTTCATCATAGTGGTCGGCAAAGTCTCCTACCAGCAAGCCCTGCATTTTCACACGTGATTTAATAAGGAATTGCTGCACGCGCAGTCCAATATCTTTTTCTCCTTCTTCTAAATTATAGGCAGAAATCGCGCCGCATACAGGTACACGGGCGAACACATTTAATAACGGCCAGACAGCATCTGAAATTTCACCGCCGACATTTTCATAATAGACGTCAATTCCATCTGGACATGTTTCTTTCAGCTGCTCACTGACATTTCCTTTTTTGTATTCAACAGCTGCATCAAGCCCGAGTGTTTCTGTAATATAAGCAGCTTTTTTCTCTGATCCGACAATGCCTACCACTCGTGCTCCTTCTTTCTTAGCCAGCTGTCCCGCGATTTGTCCGACAGCTCCTGCTGCCCCCGATACAACAACGGTCTCTCCCTTTTTTGGCTCGCCAATATGCATCATGCCGAAATAGGCGGTGAGTGCAGGCATTCCCAACACGCTTAGAGCGCTTGATGGACTCATTCCTTTTGTAGTTACCTTTCTCACCTTATCATTTTTGACCACATTGTATTCCTGAAAATCGAGCGTACCAGTTACCAGGTCGCCCTTTTCAAAATTACTGCTGTTGGATTCGACCACCTGGCTTACTGCTGCGCCCTTTAATGGTTCCCCTACTTCAAAAGGAGCTGCGTAGGATGGACCATCAGACATTCTCCCGCGCATATAGGGGTCTACCGATACATACAACGTTTTAAGCAACAGCTCTTCTTCTGAAGGTTTACCGATTTCTGCCTTTTTAAATTGAAATGTATTTTCATCCGGCAGCCCATTTGGACGCTCTTGTAGTATTAATTGTTCTTGTGTCATCCTTATTTCCTCCTTCATCTTTACTGTTAACAAAATAAAAATTAACCTTTATGTATCTTTTCCTTTCTCTCTAAAAGATTAAACATAACTTTTTGTTTATTTCCATGCAAAAAAGCTTGTTATTATGTACAATGAAAATTTGACAATTAATTTAAATAGGGAATTGTAAATAGAGAGAGAAAGAAGGGTAGCGTTTTGAAGTCTCAAAGATTAACTCCTGCTTCTTTTTTATTGGCAGGGATTATATTTCTATTATTATTCGGCGTCATCGCCTGGGGTGTATATTTTGAAAGCAATTGGATCCTTTCCTTTGATTTATCATGGATTGAGCGGATTCAGGGAACAATTTCTGAAGAAAAAACAGCTTTTATTATGTTTATAACAGAGCTGGGAAGCATGAAAGCTGTTATCGCCATGACAATTATTATTTGTATTGTCCTCTTTTTCAAGCGTAAATTTGCAGAAGGATTATGGTTCGGCGGTACGATTCTTTTCTGCGCAGCAATCGGCGGAAAAGTATTAAAGAAAATCGTTGAACGTGATCGCCCTAACTTCTTACAACTTATTGAAAAAACAAACGAAAGCTTCCCGAGCGGACATGCCACAGCTACAACGATTTTTTATGGTTTTATCGGGATGGTACTTATTCTTTCAGTTTATCAAATATGGAAAAAAGTAATTATCAGCTTTATCACACTTGTTTGGATTGGTTTTATATTATTTACGAGAATTTATTTAGGAGTACATTTCCCTACAGATGTGCTTGCCGGATTTTTATATGGTTTAGCTGCTGTATTTATTTCCATAGGCGTCTATTTACTTATTCGGGAGCCGCTTCGTCAGCTTCTCCAAAAACTTCATTTAGCTGATCAAAGTCAGGCTTTTAAAAGAGCGAGATAGTACGAAGAAAGGCATCCGTATGAGATACGGATGCCTTTCTTTTCGAAATTTGCGGCGAAAGAACATGCAGTTCACATCTGCATATCGTACGTTGTCTCTCGGCTTACGCAAATCAGCTCATCGCAAAATAAAGTATAGCATGGTTTTAGTTAAAATACCACGCTTATTTTTTTTCCTTCCGGCTAGAAAAGCTTTCATCCCTTCATCAGCTGAGCTGTTAATTATTCCTTTTCTGCCATTCCTTCACATAATTCAATCTTTCTTTAAATTTTTTCTCATTTCCTTGCTCTGTCGGGTAATAGTACTGCTGTCCCTCCAACGAAGGCGGCATCGTTCGCATCGCAGTTAATTTATCTTTTTCATCATGCGCATACTGATAACCCTTTCCATAATCCAGTTCTTTCATTAATTTTGTCGGTGCATTTCTGATTTGCAGAGGTACGGGTTCATTAATCGATTCCTTTACATCCTTTTTCGCTTTTTGCCGCGCTAGGTACACGGCATTTGATTTGGGCGCCAGTGACAAATAGATAACCGCCTCTGTAAGATGGACATCACATTCCGGCATTCCGATATAACGGCAGGCTTGAAATACATCCGTGGTAATTGTCAGTGCACGTGTATCAGCTAAGCCGATATCTTCACTCGCAAAGCGAATCAGCCTTCTGGCAATATAGATTGGATCCTCTCCTGATTCAAGCATTCTGGACATCCAATAAATCGCGGCATCCACATCACTGTTCCGCATCGATTTATGAAGGGCAGAAATGATATTATAATGCTCTTCGCCACTTTTATCATACAGAAAGGAAGTCCGGTTAATCAGCTGTTCCAGATTCGACTCATTGATATAGAAGTCTCCAGCATTTGTGCCGCTATTTAACACCGCCATCTCTAACGTATTTAAGGCACTCCTTGCATCTCCATTTGCAAACTTTGCAATCGCCTCTAAGCTTTGTTCGGTTATATGAATATCCTTATCTCCAAATCCATACGGATGGATTATTGCATTCCTTAAAAGATTTACAACATCAGCTATTTCCAATTGGTTTAAAACAAACACCTTACTTCTCGACAGCAATGCCGCATTTACTTCAAAGGAAGGGTTCTCCGTTGTTGCCCCGATTAAAATAATACTGCCATTTTCGACATAAGGCAGAAAAGCATCCTGCTGCGCCTTGTTGAACCGGTGTATTTCATCAATAAAAATAATGGTTTTTTCACCGAAATCGCGTCTTGTTTCCGCTTCCTTCATTATATTTTTGATATCCTTGATGCTGCTGTTTACTGCAGACAGGTTAATAAATTTTGATTCTGTCTTATGAGCAATAATTTCAGCCAGCGTTGTTTTGCCAACGCCAGGCGGTCCCCAAAAAATAATCGAAGTCACCTGGTCATTTTCGATAAATTCACGCAACACCTTCCCCCGCGCCAATAAGTGCTGCTGACCGACAAATTCATCCAGTGTTCTGGGACGGACACGGCTGGCAAGCGGGGAATTTCTTTTATTATCCTCACCAAAAAGCGATTCCTGTTTCATTGGACTCACCTCTCATTTCAGCAAATTGATTGTTACGGAGTAATTATATTTATTTCAAACGTCTAAACTTTAAAGCTTTAGTCCTCGTTATTTGAAGTGATCAAAACCACCAAAGGAACGTTTGTTCTATTATAACAAACGTTCTTCGATTTGCAAAGCTTTTAAAACAAGGAAAAAGTATTCGTTACAGCCGCGAACAGCCCGATTAACCTAACTGCCAGAGGTTTTAACAAAATGCGTAAGCGCCTCCTGCAGTTCTCACTTTATCTCCGATTAGAAGCTAATTGCCTTTATGCTATAATAAAACAAAGTATTTGCTGAAGGAGGATGACATATGCTTTTTATACAAATCTTTTTGATTATTGTGATTGTTGCTGGAATAATCTATTTATTATTTTTACGTAAAAGAAATAAATTCAATCCATCCCAATCACAAAGAGATCCTTTCGAGGTTATTCTAGAAGCTACAGAGATGATTGAAGATAATAAAAATAATGCATCGCCTTTAAAATATCTGCGAATCATGAAATATGTACGGCAAGAAACCGGTATGGGCTTCTTCGAATTAAAAAGATATGTAAATAATTCGGCCTCCCCCTATCTGAAATTAGAAGACCCGGAGGTTGTAAGCCATTTAAAAGATATGCTTGAAAATCATGAGGATGAGAATCAGGCTGTAAAGTACGTGCAGGATTGCAGCGGGTTAAATTTCGAAAAAGCAAAGGATTATGTTGATAAATTTAAAAAGGCGGATATATAAAATAAAAAAACACTTGACCTGAAAACGATATCAGAAAGTAAACTCAAGTTAGAGAACAATCCGGCGGCATGCGGCATAGATTTTGGATATTGATATGAGTGTAACTGAAAAGGCATGATCGTATCATGTACCACGATTTTTGCCGGGCCCGGATTGTTTTTTTATATTCATGAAAAGCAGCAAATATCCTCAAGACCTTGCTGCTTTTCATACATTTTCGTCAAACTGTTGACCTTTCCATTAACTCCGTTGAAACTTCTTTATGGGAAATCTCTACAGCTATGGCCTGTTCAAACAAAATCTGCCCGATAGAATATAGCGGGATATTAACGGAAGTAATTTGCATAGCACGTGCTATCGGCTGATCATCAAAGCCAATAACCGCTAAATCACGCGGAACCTTGAGTGCATAGTTTGAACTGGAAGTAATTATACCCGCTGCTACTTGATCACTTGTCGCTAGAATAGCTGTAGGACTTTCCTGAAATGCAGCGATTTCTCGTAAAATACGTTCCCCATCTTCTATATTGAGACATTTTTTAAAGATATAATCTTTGTGAAAAGGGAGTCCTTTTAGCTTTAAAAAATCACGGTAGGCACGTTCACGCTGACTGCTGTTTGCCCCCTCCAGCCGATTGACAGAAAAACCAATTTTCCGGTGTCCATGCTCATACAGGTACTCCAGGGCCCTCATAAAACATGCATAATGATCGATAAACGTATAGCTCAACGGCGTATCTTCCCCATTTTCAAATAGAACAATGCTGCCATATTGCTGATAATGTTCCACTGTTTCTAAAGATATTTTTCTGGAACAAATGATCAAACTGTCTATTTGCTTTAGCTTTAACATTTCTAAAGCTTCTTTCTCCTGATGCTCGTCATACCCAGTCTGATACAGCACCAGCTTATATTGATGAACAGAAGCTGCCTGTGATATCCCTTGAACCAGCTGTGAAAAATACGGCACGTCTAAAAATGGCAAAACGATGCCTATAAGATGCGTCTTTCCTTTCTTTAAATTAACCGCATTAATATTCGGAATATAACCTGTTTCTATAATTGCTTTTTTCACAGCCTCCACTTTTTCCTTTTTGACATAAGGGTGATTATTCAGCACGCGCGAAACCGTACTGACAGATACAGCTGCAGCTTTCGAAACATCATGAATATTTGCCATCTCCCTGCCCCCTGCCTGCTACAGATTTACGCTTCGATATGATTGATATACGTTGTTTCGTATGAATCTCCCGTTATTATTAAACAATTTAACCTTCCACCATAAGCACATGCTCCGTCGATATCAATTTTTTTATTCCCAAAAAATATGCTATTATCATTTTTTCCGCGAAGATACTGTGTCGGTGTATGACCATGCACAACGGTAAAATCGTGGGGATGATCAAAGCCTAAAAATTCTTGACGAATCCAGATTTTATCAAAATCGGGCGTCTCCTTCCAATCATCCAATGCAGGATCAATACCTGCATGAATAAAGAGATGGTTTTCCGTTTCATAATAATACGGCAGGTTAGATAAAAATTCTAAATGCTCGCTATCATCTTCTTTGATTTTTTCCTTGGCAGCCTGCAAATGCTCCCCTGCAGCATTACCTGGAAAAAAGTCTTCTCCCACATATGATTCTATCGTATCCATCCCGCCATTGATTAAATAACGCCGTTCCTTATCTGGATTGTTGCTGAATATACACTCCAAAAACATCTGATCATGATTTCCCCGCAAAGCAATAGCTCCCTCTTCTACCAGTTTCATAATATAAGCAACCGTCCGCTTTGGCTCAGGTCCTCTGTCGATATAGTCTCCCAGAAGGATAAGCTGGTCTTCTTTTGGGTTATAATGATTTAATTGCAATAGCTGCTCAAGCTCATGATAACAGCCATGAATGTCGCTGATGGCAAGGATTCTTTTGTTTGACATAATAAATCACTCCTCTTTTCGTTTGACATTTTTTCCATGGTGTTTGAATAGCTGTTATTACAAATCTGCCTCCTGGTAAACATTATATTATGCAGAAGGCTCGTTTACATGGCCTTATAATAAATGATCCAATTCACCTTTTTAAATATGGCTTGAGCGTTATATTCATCCGTGAAATTCTATTCCTCCCAGCTCATACCTATTCTTTCTGACTATTTTATACTTTTTTTGAGGCAGCTTCTAGAATAAATCCTCCATTCTCTACAAATACAAAATATCTCATTCTATTATACCCTTATTTAACTCCAGATAAATCTGTAATAACAAAGCAAAGTGAATTGCACCTTTTTTACTGCGCAAGTGTAAATAATGTGATCTCTCTTTATTTTAATACCGTTTACGTTAAGCGGAATTATCTTCCTCCAAATAATATCGAATCAATCGGGGTAATCTATAGCTATCCAGATATAGAAAAACGGAGGGACTTTGATGAATAAGTTATTTATGATACTCGTGTTGATTGGACTGCCGCTTTCCATCATCGGCTCCATCTTTCATTGGTCTGCTATCATCATGTTTATCATCTATTGCTTGACGATTATTGCTTTAGCGGGCTTTATCGGCAGAGCTACGGAAAGTTTAGCAATCGTTTTAGGACCAAGAGCTGGAGGATTGCTAAATGCAACCTTCGGAAATGCGGTTGAACTTATTATTTCTATCTTTGCATTAAAAGCCGGACTCATCGGAATCGTACTGGCTTCATTAACGGGCTCTGTATTAGGGAACTTACTGCTTGTCGGCGGCTTATCCTTTTTTGTCGGGGGACTAAAATATAAAAGACAATCCTTTAGCGTACACGATGCGCGCCATAATGCCGGTATGCTGATTTTTGCTGTGATTGTTGCCTTTGTGATTCCAGAAGTATTCACCCAGTCGCTGAACGAACGTGATACGATGATTGTCAGTGTTGGAATAGCTGTTATTTTAATTGTGTTATATTTGGCAGCATTACTATTTAAATTCGTTACCCACCGTGGCGTGTATCATTCAGATAACGAACAAAATGAATCGAAACAGGAGGAGGAACCTGAATGGGGGAAAGGCAAAGCAATTGTTATCCTGGCACTTGCAACAGCTGCTGTTGCTTATGTTTCCGAGCATCTGGTATCGACATTTGATACTGTCGGCGCTGCCTTTGGATGGTCTGAATTATTTATCGGGATTATTATTGTTGCAATTGTCGGAAATGCAGCAGAGCATGCATCAGCGATTGTCATGGCTTATAAAAATAAAATGGACGTCGCTGTTGAAATTGCCGTTGGTTCCACCCTGCAGATTACGATGTTTGTTCTGCCGATTCTTGTTTTGTTATCCCTCTTCTTTTCCACATCCATGCCGCTAGTCTTTACATGGCCGGAGCTGATCAGCATGGTGACAGCTGTATTTTTAATGATTACCATTTCGAATGACGGGGATTCCAATTGGTTTGAAGGGCTTACTTTATTAGCTGCATATGTGATTATGGGCATCGGATTTTACTTCATCTAAAATTTATAATAGGAAATACGCATTTTACAGCCAGTGCCCTTATGATATAAGAACACTGGCTATTTTATATAGAGAATACCTGTTTTCCAAGTAATCCATTATTTTAACAATAATATACGTCCAAGTTTATATGGTAAATGGCGGAATATAACGTCCATCGATATCTGTAAACTCATACTCCTTCGCTAATTCTCCCGCTCTAAACACCAGTCCGCTTTTCTCCATCACATTTGAATCAGCTGCTAATGACGCTATTCCACGTCCGACATAACAGGGTGTTTCTGTTTGCTGTAAATCATCTGACTCCCTCCAGCTTTCTTCATCGGCGCCGTGATATTTCAATACGAGCTCGGTCCGCATAAACCCTGGCGAAACAGCAAGAACAGCAATATTATCCGCTTTTAATTCGATAGATAGCCCATATGCCATTCGCACCAACGCATTTTTTGCTAAATCATAATAAAATTGGCCAGTGTACTTGCCATGATCCCAGAATGTTGTATGAATTATCAAAGCCTGTTTATTTTCTCGAAGCAGGGGAACAGCAAAGTGATTGACAGCCAGCTGCGCTCTTACACCTGCTGTAAACATTGTATCCCAATTTTGCAAGGTCAGCTCCCAAAAAGGTTTTCCTTCCACACCCAAGTCATGTGCGCCCCAAACATTATTTATCAAAATATCCAGCTTTCCCTGCTCTTTGCGAATTTGAGAAATCACAGCCTCTGTTTCTGCGTCCTTGGTATGGTCGCACTGTATTGCAATGGCTTTTCCACCGGCAGCTTCTATTTCTGAAACCGTGTCGTCCACAGTTCCCGGCCAATGATTCGTAGATGCTCCCCGAACACTGCGGCCTGTGACATATACAATTGCACCTGCTTTCCCCAGCTCTGCCGCAATGCCGCGTCCAGCACCTCTGCTCCCGCCTGTGACAAGAGCGACTTTTCCATTCAATGGTTTCATTCTCTTCCATCCTTTCTTCCTCAGATATTTTTATTATACAAACTAATTCTTGACATCTATTGTCATATTTCATTTAATTAATATAATTCATTAGAAAAAAGGTGATGTTCATGCGAGGGGACCGTTTCATATCCATTCTTTTATTGCTGCAGTCTCAAGGTCGAATGACTGCTAAAGAATTATCTGAAAAACTGGAAGTCTCCGAACGGACGATTTACAGAGATATGGAGGTTTTAAGCGGATCTGGTATTCCCGTTTTTGCTGATCGCGGCCAAAATGGCGGCTGGTCTTTAGTTGATGGCTATCAGACTGATTTGACCGGCTTAAAGGAATCGGAAATACGCGCTTTATTCGTGCCTGCAGCTCCTCAATTACTGGATGATTTAGGATTAACCCGCACTTCTGAAGACGCCAGAAACAAAGTTATCGCATCCCTGCCTGCAGCTTATCGTGAAAGTGCAAAGGATGTATGGAGCCGCATTCATATTGATACCAGCTCCTGGCGGGGAACAAAAGAAAAAATCGCATCCTTTGAAGTTCTGAAAAATGCAATATGGAAAAATAATAAATTGAATATCCTCTATCAGCGTGCAGACGGACAAACCAATCATTATATCGTACAGCCGCTGGGACTAGTTGCGAAAGGAAGCAGCTGGTACGTGATAGCCGCAAAGGAAAATGGAGATATCCGGAATTATCGCGCTTCACGAATCCAGTCTGCTGTGCCAAGCAAAGAAACCTTTGAAAGACCGGTTGATTTTGATATTGCAGCATACTGGAAAAACTCAAAACAAGCATTTATCAAGGCCTTGCCGACTTATGAGGTATGGGTAAATACTTCCAGAGAAATGCTGCCGAGACTTTCCTTTTCAACTTATTTTGCACGGATAATAGAGACTGCATCTACTGACGAAAAAGGATGGACACGTGTTAAATTAGCTTTTGATACAAAAGAAGAAGCAAAAAGATTTCTTCTTGGATTTACAGATCAAATGACCGTTACCGAACCAGTAGAACTCCATGCAGAAATTCTTCGGATGGCAGAAGCCGCTGTTGCACATTATAAGAAATAAACGATATTCAGTAATATGATCTATTCACCTTCTGACAAAATATAAGACAAACTCTCCCAGAATTGATAAACTACTTTACATAAATCTAAAAGAACGGAGAAAATGCTATGGAAAATATTGCTCTAGTCAGTATCGTTGTTATTATTGTCGTTGGTATCTTCTCGCAATGGCTGGCTTGGCGAATTCAATGGCCTTCTATTGTCATCATGTCTATTGCCGGACTATTATTGGGACCTGTGCTTGGTTTGTTCAACCCGCAAGAAGCATTGGGCAGCCTGTACAGTCCATTGATTTCGCTTGCTGTCGCCATTATTTTATTTGAAGGCAGCTCCAGCCTCGATGTCCGGGAAATCAGAGGCGTATCTAAATCCGTATTCCGGATCGTTACGTTCGGTGCTTTCATTGCCTGGATTGGCGGAGCACTCGCTGCTCATTTTATCGCAGGCTTGAGCCTGGAGATATCTTTCATTATTGGCGGTTTATTTATTGTAACCGGACCGACTGTTATTCTGCCTTTGCTGCGAAATGCAAAATTAAAACCGCGTACGGCAGCTGTCCTTAAATGGGAAGGAATTATTGTTGATCCATTCGGTCCGCTGCTTGCATTATTTGCTTACGAAATTATTAAGGTACTTACAACAGAAAGTCTGCATGCAAATTACTTAATTCATTTCTTTCTCAGTGCCATTATTGCCGTTATTCTCGGCTATGTAATCGGCATGGTGGTCAGCTTAATGATCAGCAAAGGTGTATTTCCCGAATACCTAAAAACACCGATTATTATATCCTTTCTCCTGCTTTGTTTTACCGTAGCCGAGGTTATTATGCATGAAACTGGCATGCTGGCTGTTACCGTTATGGGATTAACAATTGGCCGTACCAAACATTATGTATCCTCTATCGGCCATGAAGTCAGTCACTTTGTTGAAAATATTTCTGTCCTGCTGACATCCACTATTTTCATTTTACTGACGGCTTCTTTAACACGGGAGACAATAGCGGAGATGTTCACTTGGCCGATTATCGGCTTTGTTCTTGTCATGTTATTTATTGTACGGCCTTTATCGATTTGGCTCTCTACTATTGGCACAGAGCTTTCTAATTCTGAAAAGATGCTGATCGGCTGGATTGCACCGCGGGGAATTGTGGCTCTGTCTGTTTCCGGTTATTTTGCAACCATTCTGCTGAATGACGGACATGAAGGGGCTGCTATGCTGACAGCTTTAACCTTTGCGCTTGTATTTATTACCGTATGCGCGCATGGATTTTCACTGCGGCCAATTGCTAAGGCGCTCCATCTTGCCAATGATACCGCACCCGGTGTCCTATTAGTGGGAGCAAACAGCTTTTCCATTGCATTGGCTGCTTATTTACAAAAGATGGATTTACCTGTATTAATCAGTGATTCTTCCGCCACACAGCTGCAGCCTGCTGTAAACAAGGAAATCCCTGTTTATCACGGACAAATTCTGGCAGAGCACAGCGAATATGAAGTAGATCTGACACCATATGAGACCATTCTTTCTCTAACTGGAGATGCTGCATTTAACATACTAGTCAGCCAATCCTATGCACCTAAATTTGGTCATAATCATACATTTACCCTTACCAGCAACAACTATAAGCAAGAGGGCTCGAACAAAATTCCGTTTGCAGGAAAAGGACATCTCCTGTTTCATGAAGATGCTGTATTTACCGAATTAAATAAGAAAATCAATACAGGCTACACGATACAAGAGTTCCCATTAAAACAAAAAGGAAAGCTTGAGAAGGAGCAATTGCCGGAAGATACGGTTCCACTGTTTATCAAAAAGAAGAACCATACCATTCAGCTGATTACGTTAAGAAGTAAAATAATGTTAGATGAAGAGGATCAGCTTGTTGTTTTACAGAAAAATAAGCATACTTAAATGGGACAAAGCCTCGCTGAAATGATGATACTTCATCTATCAGCGAGGCTTTTGAAATACATTTTTCGTTTATATCGATTTATTTATGATTGGAAATATTCATCTTAACAACTCTCGGTTACCCTCTAAATCAAATTATAGCTTCTCCCCATTCGAAGCAATCACCTGCTTATACCAATCAAAGCTTTTCTTTTTCGAGCGTTTTAAGGTCCCTTTTCCTTCGTTATCACGGTCTACATAAATATAACCGTAACGTTTTTTCATTTCGCCGGTGGAGGCACTGACAATGTCAATCGGGCCCCAGCTGGTATAGCCGATGATATCCACACCATCCTCTATTGCTTCACCCATTTCAGCGATATGCTCCTTTAAATACTCTATACGATAGTCGTCGTCAACGGTACCATCAGCATTTAATTTGTCAATCGCGCCAAGTCCGTTTTCCACAACAAATAATGGCTTTTCATAGCGGTCATACAGCTGATTAGCCGTAATGCGGAAGCCTTTTGGATCAATCGTCCAGCCCCATTCGGATGCTTTCAGATATGGATTGGCAACAGAAGCAAATACATTTCCATCTGTGATATCCTTTAATATTTCCGGATCAGTGCTTGTTGTTCTGCTGGAATAATAGCTGAATCCGATATAGTCCACTGTATGCTTCTTCAATAGTTCTTCGTCATTTTCTTCCATATCGATTTTCAAACCATTGTCCCGGAAAAAGCGTTTTGCATAACCAGGATAGTGCCCGCGGGATTGCACATCAATAAAGAAGAAGGATTCCCGGTCTCTTTCCATTGCTTTGGCAACATCATCCGGATTAGAAGTGTACGGATAGGTCGTACCTGCTGCCAGCATACAGCCGATTTTTGCATCCGGGATAATTTCATGTCCTGCTTTTACAGCTAAGGCACTTGCAACGAGCTGATGATGCGCTGCCTGATATTTGATTTGCAACTCATTTTCACCTTCGTCAAACACTAATCCGGCACCGACAAATGGAAGATGCAGAAGCATGTTGATTTCATTGAATGTCATCCAATATTTCACTTTATCCTGGTAACGTGTAAAAATCGTTTTTGCATAGGTTTCAAAGAAATTCACAAGCTTGCGGTTTCTCCAGCTTCCATAGGCTTCAATTAAATGTACCGGCACATCAAAATGGGCGATGGTTACCACCGGTTCTATGTCATATTTCCGCATTTCATCAAATAAATCATCATAAAATTGAAGTCCTGCTTCATTTGGCTCTGCATCATCTCCATTCGGAAAAATACGCGCCCATGAAATCGAAACTCGTAATGCTTTAAATCCCATTTCCGCAAACAAAGCAATATCTTCTTTATAGCGATGGTAAAAATCAATGGCTTCATGCGATGGATAAAATTCGCCTTCAACGGGTTTTAATGAATCAACTTTTCCTGTCATGACCTGCCAGCGCTTTTCTCCCGTCGGCAATAAATCAACCGATGTTAATCCTTTTCCATCCTCTAAATAAGCACCTTCAACCTGGTTCGCAGCTACTGCTCCGCCCCATAAAAATCCTTCTGGAAATTGTGTCATCGTAAAAACTCCTTTGTTTAGTATGGAGAAGGAAAGACTGAATACCACCCTTTCCTTCTATCTATTTGGTATCCGTTACTTTTCTAATGAAAGCAGCGGGTCGCCAATCTTAATTTGTTTTGTTTCTGTAAACGCAATATCTTTATAATCACCTGAATTCGTGATAATAATCGGTGTGGTCAGAGGGAAGCCGGCTTTTTTAATTTCTGGTATATCAAATTCAATAAGCAGCTGTCCTTTGTCGACTTTTGCACCTTGTTCCACATGGCCTGTGAAGTGCTTGCCATCCAATTGTACTGTGTCCATTCCAATATGCATTAAAATCTCAGCGCCATTTTCCGTTGTAATTCCAATGGCGTGATTTGTAGGGAACATCGCCGAAACAGTTCCAGAAACAGGTGAAATCAATTTTCCTTCTGTCGGTTCCACTGCAATTCCTTTCCCAAGCGTTCCGGAAGCAAACGCCGTATCTTCTATTTTTTCGAGTGCAATGGTTTCTCCAGTTAACGGGCTGACAATATCTTCATTTTGTATCGTAATAACTGTTTCCTCTTTTGCGGAAGCTGCTTCGGCTGCTGGTGCAGCTGTCGCTTTTTGATTAATCCCTCCGAAGAAATAAGTCAGAACAAAGGATAGAACCATCCCGACCGCTGCTGCTATGATAGTACCGATAAATGCTGTGTTTAATCCTTCCTCTGGATGGATCATGGCAGGGAATTGGAAGATACCAAGTCCGCCGAGCAAGTGAATTTTCGTCCCGAATAATCCAATGATTGCTCCACCGACAGCTGATGATATAAGCGAGATAACAAATGGTCGCTTCAATGGTAAAGCAATCCCGTATAAAGCAGGTTCCGTTACGCCGAATATGGAAGAAATAAACGCCGGCGGGCTGAGTGTTTTCGTAGTTTCATTTTTTGTTTTTATCCAAATAGCCAGTACTGCTGCTGCTAAAGCAAATGAATGCACGAAAATTAATGCTAGAATTGGATCTTCTCCGGAAACCGCAACGTTGTTAAACGCAATTGGAATAAGCCCCCAATGCAATCCAAACATAACAAATACCATCCAGAAACCGCCCAGAAAAGCACCTGCAATAATAGGGCTTAAATCATACACCCAGACAGTTACCTGTCCCAATAATTGACTTGCCCAGGTTGCAATTGGGCCAATCACAATAAAGGTTAATGGAACAATAATCAGTAACGTGAACATAGGTACAAAAAACATTTTGACAACATTAGGAGTAATTTTCGCTAAAGCCTTTTCAATTTTTGCTGCAAAAAATGTTGCTACAATAATTGGTATAACAGACATTGAATACGTCATTAAAATGACTGGGATACCAAAGAACTCTATATAGACAGGTGACTCGAACACCGTTCCTGCAAACAAGGTATACAGCGGTTCTGCCGCTCCAGGTATTCCTTCAAGCGCAGGATATACCAATGCCATGGCAATAACCATACCTATGAAAGGCGTCCCGCCGAACTTTTTCATTGCACTGTACCCTAATATAATCGGCAAGAAATAAAACAGGGCATCTCCGGTTGCATTTAAAATTTGATATGTTCCGCCTTCTTCATTAAGCCATCCAATCGCAACGAATAAAGCATTGAACCCTTTGATCATACCGGACGCTGCCAATACTCCAAGAATCGGCGTGAAGATACCGGAAATCATATCAATAAACCGGTTGAGCAAGCTGCCTTTATCTCCGCCATCCGCTTCATCAGCAGATCCTTTTGACTCCAAACCGCCGACTTCTACAACTGCCTTATACACATCTGGTACATGGTTGCCGATAACCACTTGGTATTGTCCGGCACTTTTCATGACGGTCACAACGCCATCCATTTCTTTTAAAACCTCTGTATTTGCCTTTTCCTCGTCTTTTAATTTAAAACGAAGACGCGTAATACAATGAACAACACTGTTAACGTTTTCTTTTCCGCCAACATTTTCAATGATATCTTTGGCTAATTGTTCATATTTCATTGTTTTCCCCTCTTTCTATTATAATAAAACAAATTAAATCTATTTTCTGATTTTATTCAGGATTATTGCCTGCATGGATTCTTTTACATATAGCGTTTGCTTAAAATATTTCCTGCGGTGTGATACTCTTCGGGATAGAGGTTACGCTTCTAAAAAAATAATAAATAATTTCGACATACAGCCTGACAACATCTCATCCATTCGTTTTATGATAATTTATAATTTGATTCAACCACCTCCTCAAAGTAATAAAAAAAACCTAAATTACACACAGCATACAGAGCTCTCCTCTGTAAACTGCGGGTAACTTAGGTTTTGCCTGCTTCATCAGTAACAATCCTAAACATAATTATTCAATTACAGGTTTCATTTATATCACGATGAAGAATCTATTTGGTGCCGATTGGTAATTCGGTGGATATGCAATGTTAAGTAAACTTTTTCATCATTGGAAATGTCCCAATCATAGTTTTTAGCAATATAGGCTGCAATTCTCTCTGTGCATTCAAATGCAGCTGTATATTTCTTTTTCACCTGTTCATACAGGAAATCATCATGCGTATTTTCTGCTTTTTCTTTCCGGATAAAACGGGTAGCAAAAAATCGCAGATGCGTCAGAAACCGTTCATAGTTGATGGAATCCTCATCCAATTCAATTTTGAAATAGTATCTGACAATATTCAGGATATTATTAACCAGTTCCGTTACTTTAATTGCGGTATCCATGTTTTCACCGGATAGTTGACTATTGACCAAATGCAGGGCAATAGAAGCCGCTTCATCTTCTACAAGCCTTACTCCAGTATCCTCCTCCACCATATCCAACGCTTTTAATGCAATCTGAAACTCCTGTTTATAATACCTGCGAATTTCCCACAACAGCGGATTTTTCAAGTCGATGCCATTTTTATGCCTTGTAATTGCAAAGCTTAAATGATCCGTTAAGGCAACATATAAATAATTATCCAATTTATATGTCAATTGAGATTTAGCCAGTTCAAGGATTTTGTAAGAAAGATCCAAGTAGATCTCAGAAGTTTCTTTCATTAATTCCGCAAGCTTCTTAGCTACATTAGAATTCTCCAGCACAAAGGTTTTCTCCACTTTCGATGATTCAATCGCATCTCCAGTCTTTTTTTGAAAAGCCAAACCCTTGCCCATGACAACGATTTCCTGATTGGATTCATCTTTTGACATAACTACATTATTATTTAATACTTTTGTAATTTTCAATTGCATTCACACCTGAAATGAGTATTTTTTAAATTCTTCTGATACCTGTTTGTCCAGAAAAAAACCTGGATTAATCCAAAATTGTAGACAAAAAGCCATACAATCCACTGTGATTAACCCAGGTTTTGCCTGCCGAACAGTAACAATCCTTTAGTTAACTTCATTATAGATGATTACGGTTTCAAATGCAACAGGAAAGTAGATTTTTTACCTAACTGTTTAAGCACTTCCTGATATAGGTAGTAAAATATATTTATTTTTATATTCTCCATTCGTTCTTATCCATTCTATCTTAGGCTACTCTTCTATTATCTCCGTTAGCTGAACCTGGGTTTTGAATATAATATACTCAACTTGCGCACCTAAGAATAAGCATATATATCTTGCTATTCCAGGGTGAACATGTTCTCCATTACCATACTTGCTTTTTGATTAAATATCCGGCTCTTTTGGAATTGGTGATGGTGCATAGCTCCGATGCACAGGAAGTAATCTTGGTGGAACATTTAGGATAAATCATACTGGTCAACATTCGAAATATGTGTCATCTAAAGTTCTGTTCGCAGATCCCACAATTCCGGGAAAAAATATTGATCGAGTACTTTTTTCAAGTAGCTCACGCCGCCAGAACCGCCTGTTCCTTTTTTAAAGCCAATAATTCTTTCTACCGTTTTCATATGCCTGAAGCGCCATTGCTGAAATAAGCCTTCTATGTCCACCAATTTTTCAGCAAGCTCATATAACTCCCAATACTGCGCTACGTTTTTATAGACTATCATCCAGGCTCTTTTCACGCTCTCATTCGTCTGATGCGTGATACGGGCATCCCTGTTTAATACTTCTTTATCAATGGAAAACCCTGCTCTGGAGAGAGCTTGAATCGACACATCATAAAGACTTGGCGCATCGTATGCTTCTTGTAAAATTGGATGAAGCTCCGTATCATTTTCATATATTTTGAGAACATATTCTGTTTTATATCCCAGAGCAAATTCTACTAATCTATTTTGATAGGATTGAAATCCAGAAGCACTTCCCAATTTATCTCTAAACTCGATATACTCGCTTGGCGTCAGCGTAGAAAGGACGTCCCATACACTTTTTAGCTGCTCTTGTATTTGAGATACGCGTGCGAGCTTTTTAAAGGAAGACCTTAGATTATCTGCCTGTATATCATCAATGGCAGAATGAATTTCATGCAGAATCTGCTTCATCCACAGCTCGCTTACATGATGAACAATGATAAATAACATTTCGTCATGATGGCCGCTCAAACGATGCTGGCTCGATAATAACGTATCCAGGCTTAAATAATCACTGTATGTCATCTTCTCTTTAAAATCAGTTTGGATACTCTTTTCATTTTCAAAAGCTTGGTGTTGATTGACCGATTTCATTTTTAACGCTCCTCTATTGGTTTTATGACGGCACGAACTGGACACCCATCCCCTTCTTCCAACGCTAATGGCAAGGCAATCAGTTCATAATCACCTTCTTCAACCTGGTCCAGCATCACATTCTCCAAAATATAAATATCTTGCTTATACAATGCATGATGCCCGGCCAGGTCTTTACTTGAAATCGAATCCACAGATGGAGTGTCTACACCTACAAGCTTTACACCGAGCTCTTTCATATAAGCTGCTCCGTCTGCTGTTATCGGAGACACTTCTTCTGGAAAACGATCCGGTTTATTTGGAAGCGCTGTTTTAATCAGCAAACGCTCCGCATGCGAAATTCCTTTTGTCTTTAAAGCTTTTTCGCTAATTTCATTAAAATCACTTAAATCAATCACTTTACAGAGACCAATATAGCGCTCAATATCTAAATCCAGTATCCGTTTGCCCTCATTTGAAAAATGAAACGGTGCATCAACATGTGTTCCGATATGTACACTTGTTGTGATTTTGCCGATATTAACAACTCCCGACACCTCTTTTGTTACGGGCGTATCATAGTGAAATGGTTCATCCCCCGGCCAGTGTGCCAGATGGTTATTTAACGGTTGGGAAATATCGATCCATTTAGACATTAGGAAACAACCTCTCTTTCATTGGAAAATTGCTCGTAAGCTTTTTCTTCCATAATATTCTTTAGTGTTTGTATACATTCATAAACATCCGTAAACGAATTATATAAAGCCACCGGCGCAAGCCGAATGCCAGATGGTTTTCTAAAATCAGGAATGACCTTCTTCCTCTTTAATGCTTTGCAAATTCTCGCAGCCTCCGGATGTTCAAGGTAAATATGCCCTCCACGCTGTTTTTCATTTACTGGATTACAAATCTCAAAATCAAATTCCTTTAATTCGTGTTCAATTAATTCCACCATATATGCGGTCAGCTGCAAGGACTTTTCGCGTATTTTTTCTATTCCGGCTTCATGAAACAGCTCTAATGCTCCAATTAGCGGAGCAGCACTTAACACATGTGGTGTCCCGATTTGAAAAGCTCCGGCATTCCCGGCGGCCGTCAACGTATGCTCCATATCAAACTGCTTTTCTTTATTGGAGCTAAACCAGCCCGCAAGTCCAGGCACAGCCCCGAAATGCTTTTCATTCACATAAAGCGCCGCCACACTGCCCGGCCCGCCATTCAAATGTTTATAGGTACACCAAAACGCAAAGTCAACGTCCCAATCATGCAGTTGATGCGGGACAGCCCCAATCGAATGACATAAATCAAAACCAATTTTTATACCGCGCTCATGCGCTGCTGTTGTCAGCTTTTCCATATCTAAGATTTGTCCGCTCCGGTACAGGACGCTCGGCAATACAATTAATGCAATCTCTTCTGTCATTGCATCTATAATGGTCTCTTCATCCAGTATGTGCCCATCCTCACTCTGTACTTGAATAAGGTGGGATTCATCATACCCTTTTAACTTCAGCTGTGCTTTTAAAGCATAAATATCACTGGGAAAGTTTAATGCATCTGCTAAAATTTTTGTTTTGCTTCCTTTTGGTTTATAAAATGTGGACACAAGCTGATGCAGATTTACGGTTGTTGAACCAGTTACGACAACCTCCTCTTTTTGGGCACCAACAAGCACGGCCATTTTTTCACCAAGCGATTCCGATAAGTAGTACCAGGCGTTCTCTCCTTGCGTCCATCCATCAATCGCATGCTTTTTCCAGGAAGCAAGCAAATCATAGACGGACTGCTCTGCTCTTTTGCTCATCAAACCTAAGGAATTCCCATCCATGTAAACGTATTCATTTTCGAGATAAAATTCATTTCGGAAGGACCTTAATGTATCCTCCGCATCTAGCTTTTCAGCATAGGTTCTTGTATATCTTTCTTCCATTTTGTCACTTCCTTTGCCATTATGCTATGGTTGAAACGTATTAAGGGATTTTTAGACTGTTTTGCTAATTATCTTCTGTTAACAGCTTACCAATAACTCGACATGAATGGAACCAATAACATAACTATTGTTAAAAATAGAAAATACTTCCCCTATCAGATGGAGCAGCCCTAAAAATAAGCCCAAGAGATTATGTTGATAATTTCTTGGGCTTCTTTCTGTTCCATTCTTACAATTCCAAAGTATATCATCACGTACCACAAAACGTCTGAAAATCCTGTTCCGGCGGATCAACAGCATATTTCTCCTGCTCCTCTGTATACGCATAAGGATCTTCCAATGCTGTTAATAAAGCATGAAAAGGTTCGTAATCGCCTTCTGTCACAGCCGCAGCCAACACCTCTTCCACCAAATAATTTCGGGGAATAATCGATGGATTATGCCGTTTCATTAATTGATAAGCTTCTTCTAAAGATGCCGTCTGACTTTCAAGCTTATCCTGCCATGCCTGATGCCACTCTTTAAAAGCAGTGGATTGGAAAAGAACGGAATCAGCATCAAGCTGCTGCAGCGTTAAAGCACGGAAGGTATTGGTAAAGTCTGCATGATATTTCTCCATCAAATCCAACAAGCTTCGAATCAATGTTTTATGATCATCACTTTGACCGATAATCCCCAGCTTCTTCCTCATACCGTCTAACCAATAGGCTTCTACTGACTGCACATAGGTTTCCACAGCCTCTTTTGCCTTTGGAATCGCTTCTTCTTCATCCTCATCCATCAGAACTAACAAGGATTCTGCAAAGCGCGCCATATTCCAAGCACCAATTCCCGGCTGATTGCCGTAAGCATAACGCCCTTGCTGATCAATCGAACTAAAAACTGTTTTCCGATCATATTGATCCATAAAAGCACATGGACCATAATCAATCGTCTCTCCGCTGATAGCAACATTATCTGTATTCATCACACCATGGATAAAGCCTTTTAACTGCCAATCCGCAATCAGCTCGGCCTGCTTGTCTGCCACCTTATACAAGAATGTCAAATAACGATTTTCATCCTCTGCAATCTCTGGATAATGCCGCTTCATGCTATAGTCTGCCAACGCTTGTAAATCCTTTTTATTCCCCCACTGCCTTGCATATTGAAACGTTCCAACCCGAATATGGCTTTCTGCCACTCTTGTCAAAACAGCGCCGGGCAGCGGAGCTTCACGAAATACCGTTCCCCCGGTGGTTGCTACCGCTAAACTGCGGCTTGTCGGAATGCCCAATCCATGCATTGCTTCGCTGATTAGATATTCTCTCAGCATCGGTCCAAGGACCGCCCGTCCATCCCCGCCGCGGGAATAAGGCGTTCTGCCAGAGCCTTTCAGCTGAATATCATAGCGCTCACCCTTCGGAGTCACTTGCTCTCCAAATAATACAGCACGACCGTCTCCAAGCATCGTAAAAGAACCAAATTGATGTCCTGCATAAGCTTGAGCGATTGGATTACTTCCCTCTGGAAGCTTATTGCCTGCGAAGATTTCCGCTTCGTGCTTCAAGGCGGAACTATCCAACCCTAATTCTGCTGCGAGCTTTTCATTGTACACGGCTAGCACAGGGGCATCTGCTTTTGCTGGTTTTACATTCGTAAAGAAAAGCTTGGGCAATTGCTGGTAGGTATTTTCTAAGCTCCAGCCTTGATTCTGTTTATCTGTCATCGGATCGCCTCCTTTATTTAAACTGTTCGTTTTCTTTAGGATAACATATAAGTATATTTTACTTGAATGAATCACCTTTTTTTACTTTGCGCTTTTATTTGTAAAAATATTTATTATCATTAATTTCTCCACTTAAACTTCTTGTTTTCCTATAGTATAAGAGGGGAAGAATACATAATTTATGCATTCTTCCCCTCTTATACTTGAATTTTAATATAATAAATTTCTTTAAACCACAGGAAAAGCAGGTAAATCATCCACAAAAGCAGAAATATCCTGTTCCGCTTCCTCCTTCGTCACTAAACAAGCATCCAATGACGCCGCAATCCCTTCCTTATCCATCTCACTGCCAATCAAAACAAGCTCTGTCATCCGATCCCCGGCCTGCTCATCCCAGTCCTCAAACAAAGAGGGGTCCTGCACTTTTAATGCTTCCTGTTCTGCTTCCGAATAGCTTGCCAGCCATCTGCCGGCTCCTTCCAGTGTCATCATTGAACCTGCCTGAGACAAAAACCCTACTACATTATTTCTGGTGACTAACCAAAAGAAGCCTTTCGCCCGGAGGATTTCCTTCGGCCAATTTTCCAGCCAACCTTGAAAACGCTCGGGATGAAACGGTTTTCTGCTTCGATAGACAAAGGAGCTGATTCCATATTCTTCTGTTTCCGGAATATGCTCCTCATTCAATTCCTTTATCCAGCCGGCGCCATGCTTTGCTTCTTCAAAATCAAACTGACCGGTTTGAAGCACCTGTAACGGGTCTACTTTCCCGAAGGCCGCTGTGATAAATTTCGCATCCGGGTTTAATTTATAAAGTAAGCTCTTTAATGAAGTAATCTCTTCCTCCATCATCTGATCTGTTTTATTTAAAATAATCACATTGGCAAATTCAATCTGGTCTACCAGTAAATCGACAATGCCTCTTTCATCGTCCTCAGCGACTTCCATCCCGCGGTCCATCAATAAATCCTCTGATTGATAATCCTTCCAAAACTGATGTCCATCGATGACCGTTACCATCGTATCAAGCTGAAAAAAGGCATTTAAGTCGATTCCCAATTCATCATCCGCATAGACAAAGCTTTGCGCAACTGGAATAGGTTCCGACACACCGCTTGATTCAATCAACACATAATCGATATCAAGTTTTGCTAATTTTTCCAGCTCTACAATTAAGTCTTCTCTTAATGTGCAGCAAATACAGCCATTAGTCATTTCTACCATATTTTCTTCCGTACGGATAAAGCCGCCTTCTTTTACCAATTTGGCATCCACATTTATTTCACTCATATCATTCACGATAACGGCTATTTTCAATCCTTGCTGATTTTGAAGCAGATGATTCAGCAGGGTTGTTTTCCCTGCACCTAGAAATCCGCTTAACACCGTTACTGGTATTTTCTTGCTCACTTTATTTCACACCTTTCTTACAGATGAACTGGCTGTAACCGTCATTCTGGAAATGACAGCATTACAGCCAACTAAACGTCTTTATTCCTATATTTTTTTCTATATATAAAGAAGCTTCCTCTCCGCCAATGAAAGATTCACGTTCTTTCCTTGTCCAAATAAACACGGCTCGGTGTCGTCCCTTGCTGATACAAGTACTTTCCACTATACCCTTCCGTTTTTTGATCCACTTTGGCAATAACCAGCTGGCAAACTCGCATTCCGGCCTGCAGCTGAACAGGCACGCGATTTGCATTAAACAATTCCAGTGTAATTTGTCCAGAAAATCCCGGATCGATCCAGCCTGCATTTTGAATAAAAACACCGAGCCGACCGATCGAGATTCTTCCTTCCACAAAGGCAGTTAACTGTTCTGGGAGACCAATTTGTTCCAATGTTGTTCCCAATAGAAAACTTTGCGGCGGAATCGTGATGATTTCTTGCTCTGCTATCTTGATTTTCCGATAATCTGCTGGTTGATCAACCGATAAATAAGGCGTAGACAAGTCATCAACAACTAAAAAATCTTTCCCCAGCCGCAAATCAATCGAAGCTGGCTGAACACTTAATTCCTGAAAAGGGGTAATTGTTAACTGCTTATCATCAACATACTGTTTTATCGTTTGTCCGGATAAAATCATGCCTTCGCACTTCCCGATAGCTGCCATGGAAATGGATTTCTAAACGCGGTCCAGTCCTCATCCATTTCTGTTTCACTCAACAAGCAGCGTTCTAAATCCTCCGTTATCTGCTCCTTATCCAAGTCCATGCCAATGAATACCAGCTTGGTATGGCGGTCTCCGAATTGCGGATCCCACAGCTCTCTGACCTCCGGATTATTCTCGAATATTTCCCTTTGCTGGGCTTTTGGCAGCGAATCGACCCAATAAGCTAACGGCTCCACCTCGACAGAAGGGCCTGCCTGCGATAGCAATAAGGCTAGATTATTATGTGTCGCACACCAGACAACGCCTTTCATGCGGACAATTTCTCTTGGCAAATCCTGATACCAGCTTACCAGCCGTTCCGTATGAAATGGCAATCTGGACCGGTATACAAAGGAACTGATCCCGTATTCTTCGGTTTCCGGCGTATGATTTTCCACGCCTGCATTTAATTCCTGTAACCAGCCGGCTGACTCACTTGCCTTCTCAAAATCAAACAAATTCGTATTGACAATTTCCTGTAAATCGACCTTACAATGCTGCGTGCGGATGATTTTTGCTTCCGGCTGTAAGGTACGAATCACCTTCTCCAGCTTTTCTAAATCCTCTGCTTTGACTAAATCCGTTTTATTGAGAATAAGCACATTACAGAATTCAATTTGGTCAATTAATAAATCAGCAATATTTCGTTCATCTACATCACTGACCGCCTGTTTCCGGTCAAGAAGCGAATCGCCTGAACCGAAATCGTGCCAGAAGCGGTTCGCGTCAACAACGGTAACCATGGTATCCAATCGGCAATATTGGGTTAAATCAATATCCATCGTTTCATCAATATAAGAGAAGGTTTGGGCTACCGGAATCGGTTCACTAATCCCGGAAGATTCAATTAGGATATGATCGAATTCTCCCTGTTTCACCAGTTTTTCCACTTCCACTAATAAATCCTCCCGCAGTGTGCAGCAGATGCAGCCATTAGACATTTCAACCAGCTTTTCCTCTGTCCGTGAAAATCCTCCTTGGGATTGGACCAGCTCACTATCAATATTGACTTCACTCATGTCATTGACGATGACCGCCACCTTTAACCCTTCCCGGTTATGTAAGACATGATTTAATAACGTTGTTTTTCCAGAACCTAAATACCCGCTTAATACCGTAACAGGAATCTTCTTCATGTATTCATCCTCCTCTTTTTAAAATATGAAATGTAATCCTCCAGCAAGAATTGCTGCACTGACAACACTGGTCAGCATTTGCTTTCCGCCAATAGACAGGGAAGTCCTCCAGCCAAGTTCCTTCCCAATTGTAAATAATGTCACCAGACAGGCGGAGAGTGTCGATGCCAGATAGACAAGAATAAAAATCTGGCTGAGCGGCATCTCCATTAATAAGCTGCCCTGCCCTTCATTTAAGATAAGCAGACCGTCTTTTCGAATGAAAGAAAATATCAGCCCCGGCGCCGCATCTACAGGTAAGGAAAATAAATAAAGTATCGGCATCGCAAGCCAATGGAGAAGAGATAATATATTCATAGCCTGGAGCACAGATGCCGCCAGACATATTATTAAAAATATCGGCATTGCCTGCAGTAAAAATTGTTTAACCGAACTGGCTACCTTCCATGCAAATGCCTGCCAGTTTATTTTTTGAATATAAGGAAGCGGAGCAATACGCGTTAAATTATCTGCCTCATTCCGATTCCAAATTCTTGTATGGATCGCTCCAACGATAAATAAGATAAATAGATATGGAATAAATAACAGCGGGACATGTGCCGCACTAAAGATAGACAGCGTTGCTCCGATTTGATAACTGCATGCCGAGCCGAATGCAATCAGTGAAACACAGCTCGTGCGGGTGCAGCTGCTGCAGCCCCGGCTTTGGAAAACCGCCACAACATTACACCCGAACCCCGTGATAACCGGAAGCAGGTCCCTTCCCGTCAAACCCATTTTACGAAGCCATGGATCCAGTGCACGTGTGACATGCTCCTGTATACCTGTCTCCTCGGTAAGACTTGTCATCACACTGATCAGCAGTACAACAGGAAAAGCCCACAGAAAGGAATAAGAGCCTAGCGTAATCAAGCCGTAATCACCTGTTAATACCTCCGCCAAAAAAGAAGGAGCCTGATTGATCCAGCCTGTAATCGGGTCAAGAACATATTGATCAGCTATCGGCTCAAGCCAGCTGACAAATAAATAAGCACCCATGACAGGGACAGCAAACATTCCTAAAATAAAGAAGCAAGCCAGGATTGGTCCGGCAATCGGCATACGGAATGCCGGAATTAATTGATTAGCTGTATCGCCCGAATCAGGAAGGAAGCTTAGAATACTTTTAGAAGCTCCCCAGACTGCAGCCTGTTTAACACACGCAATCACTGCTTCCTGATCCTGCTCATCCATTTTTCTTGTATTTACCCAGATAACGGGAACCTGTACTAATTCCTTTATCCGATTTTGTTCAGACTCGGGTGGTAAATACTTATCTCGATGTGTTGCAACAACTGCAATCCTTTTGCCTTTCAAATTTAGTTCGTCCTGCAGCTCGGTCAATTCTTCCTTTAAATTAGTGGCTTTCACAACTAATAAAATCGTTTTTTCATCCTGAAAATGGTCCAGGGTAAGCTGTGTATTCTGGCTGTCCATATCAAATTGCAGCCCGGGAAGATCTGTTAGACGGACATCGGGATGTAATTGACAGGAAGCTTTCAAAGCAGCAATCGTGGACCCTTTTACATTTCTGGCAACAGCACTTTTTTCACCTGTCAGCGCACGGAACAAACCCGACTTCCCAACCGATTCACTGCCAATCAGCACCACCTCCTCCTGCGTAAGGGAAGAGGCTTGAGCCTGCTCTAGCATTGGCACATCTCCCCGCACATGGAAAGGTCATCCAGATAGAAGTTTTCTTGTCTATACTCTTCCAAAATGGATAAATCCAAATCCAGCTGTCTTCCAATCGTTTCTGCGATTACCGCAAACCGCTGGCGGAATTTATAAATATAACAGAAGATATGACTGCCATGCCGCAATTCTGGACCTGCCAAAAACAGTCCGCTCACTGCTGTTGATTCATCCTGCTCATTCACAAGTACTTCGTTATGCTTCCCGCGTGACACTAAATTCTCTATTTGCTTCGTGCTGCCAGTAAAGCCTGTTGCCAGAATAGGTCTCGCCTTTGTAAAATATACTTTTCCATCCTTCGTATAGACATCGTAGCCTGAAGAATTTTCTTCTATCTTTGCGACAGTTGTATTACCTGTTACAGTTAATAAACCCGCATCGAATAAGGGGCGAACCCGATTGTAAGTATAGGTGGACAGCGCAATACTTGGATCACTGCTCTCCACTTCCCATGTATTCGTTCTGGCAATCACTCTCGTCTTTTTACCAAGCTGCCCTAATTGATAGGCAGCATCCATGCCGCTTTCATAACCGCCAATGATAAGAAAATCATCTCCATCGAGCTCCTGCCAGGATGAAATCATACTGTTGTGGATTCCCAAATCCGCACTGGGGAACGGCGTTACATCAGGAAATTGGTATTCTCCCCCAGCCCAGACAACATAGCGGCTTTGATAAAGTCCGTCTGACGTATTTATAGAAAAAACGGTGTCTTTTTTATCTATGTGATTCACCTGAACCCCTTTTTTGATTGAAATGGCAAAATGATTTGCCACTACCTCCAAATATTTCGCATAAGCTGGTCCTGTGGGATGCTCCATATCAAGGGTATAAGCCGGTGACGTTTTCGGAACGATGGCGTTTAAATCGGTTTGACCAAATCCTTGCGCCGGGAATGATGGCGTAATAAAGCGCATTTCCTCCGGCCAGCTTTGAAAAGAAGCACCAACATCATCTTTTTCTAAAATCAGACAGGATGCATTCATTTGCTTGAGTATTGCCGCAACACCAATACCTGAAGGGCCTGCCCCTACAATAACGACATCATATATTCCTTTCATGGTTACCCTCCTCAAATCGTAATTATTACGGTTTTATATTCAAAAATTAAGCAAGGCAATATTGAAAGCCTTTTTCCAACTCTTGATGGTCAAGATGCTTTCCAATAATAACAACCTCGCTTTTGCGCTTTTCATCCTTTGTCCATACATCACCTTCTGTACCTGCAAACAGCATATGCACTCCTTGAAACACCACTTTTTGCTCCATTTGTTTAATGGAAAGCACTCCTTTATAACGGTAGAGGCTTTCTCCTTTGATACGAACTAAGTAAGCAAACCATTTATTCACTTTGTCCAAATCAAGCGGGCGTTCATCTTGAAATACAAAGGATGTCACGTGATGATTATGATGATGGTGATGCGGTTCTGTCAGCAGTTCGGGATCAATGTTTAAGGCATAATCTAAATCAAACGATTTTTTTCCGATTAATTCTTTGGTATCTACGTTTCCATATGTCGTATAAAACTGATGGGCATTTGGATTCATATGCGTTAACTGTGCTTCCAGCTGCTTTCTTTCGTCTTCTGTAATCAAATCGGTCTTGTTCACAAGCAAAATATCGGCAAATGCAATCTGCTGCTCCGGCTCCTCTTCCTGCAAATGCTGCTCGATATGCTTCGCATCGACCATCGTGATTACGCTGTCGATTTCAAAGGTATCAGCCATCTGCTCATCCATCAAAAACGTTTGAATAACTGGAGCCGGATTCGCCATGCCCGTTGTTTCTATGACAACCCGGTCCACCTTTTCTTTCTGCTTCATTAAATCAGTTAGTAAGCTGATCAAATCACCGCGTACATTACAACAGATACAGCCGCTGTTAATTTCAACGATTTCTTCCTTTGTTCGTATCACTAATTGGCTATCAATCGATGTATCACCAAACTCATTAATGATCACAGCAGCCTTCTCATTGGGCATATCGTGCAGCAGTTTATTTAACAATGTTGTTTTCCCGGCTCCTAAAAACCCAGTTAGAATCGTTACAGGGATGGGGCTTTCTTGTGACAATGCGTTTCCTCCTTATCCATGAAAGAAAAAACAGCTTTCCGCCAAGTATCCGTTAAAAGCTGTTTTCTTTCCTATCTTATATCGTGTGGTACATGAAAATACAGCGTCAGCTTAGATGATACTGCTGCTTAGATAACTGCATGATTTGATTACCAGCTGGCTTTCTTCACGCCAGGAACTTGTCCTTTATGCGCATATTCTCTAAAAGCAATACGGGACATGTTGAATTTACGCATATATCCGCGTGGTCTGCCTGTAACCTCACAACGGCTTTTCAAACGGGTTGGTGAAGAATCCCGAGGCAGTTTACGAAGCGCTTCATAATCTCCTTTTGCTTTTAGCTCTCTTCTTAGCTCTGCATATTGTGCAACCATTTGCTGGCGTTTTTTCTCTTTTGCAACTTTTGACTTTTTAGCCATTTTACACTTTCTCCTTTCAATAGTACTCTTTATTTTGTATTTCTTAATAAATTTAAATCGTAACGATTACGAATGGAATTTATTATAAACTATTTTATTAAATATGTAAACAGTAATTATTACGTTTTAGTTTTTTTATCTGATAGCCTCAAAGGTTAACCCTACCTGTAATAAAAAATTTGTACAATAATTAATAGAAGGTTCCTGTTCCAGCTGCGAACATTAGAATCGTCAAAGTAAAAAACCATGGACACCTGCCCCCAAGTAGAGTCAGATATCCATGATTGATAAGCTGCTTTATTTCATTGTAACGCCGCCGTTCGCAGCAATAGACTGCACGATAACAAAGCTTGAGGATTAACTGCTTAGCCGTAATACCGCATCAGCAATTTCATCATCCTAACCTGCTGTTCGGATTCTCCTTCGCTCAACCTTGGAAATGCTTGAATTCCGACGAAGGATAGGATACGGCCACTCCTATTTCTATATAAATTTTTGATTCCCATGTCTTTTTTAAACAACCATCTATTTTAACAGCAATCTCTCCCAATTAGGAATAAGTGCAGAAAAAAAGAATCGGATTAACCTTTTCATAGTAATCCGATTCTCTCTCTATGCATGTTTCTCGCTATGAATTACTTCCACTAAATGTGACTCTGACTTTGTATGGCCATGGATATCACAATAATACACGACGGTTTTTATTTTATGAAAAACATCACAGGTGCGTGTTTCCCTGAGGAAATTTTTCCAATAAGTATATTCATGTGTGTCAACGTGGATTATTTCATAATTAGTGCTTGATATTTCCCAATTGTGTTCTATTTCATCCGTCGTCGTGTCTCCCTCAATAATTTCTGCTCCTGCTTTAGGCAACCCTATTGAGAAGTATAGAATAAGCGTAAGCCCTATTGTAAAAAAAACATTTCTCAATTTTATCAGCCCTTTTATCATTTTATTTAATTTAATAATTCTTCTATGTAATTTAACCAAGCAAATGAGAAATATACCCCTTATACGACAAAAATGGAGAGATGCCCGACACTGTAAAAACAGTATCATGATTATTTATGAATCTGTTTTTTTATAGAAAAGAATACCTCCGGCGGCTTGTTGCTGTTATCTCGTTAATGTCGGCTGTATAATTTTTAATTTTTGGCAGCTTTCGTGATACTTGTTTCTAAAGCAACCGTTAAAAAGTATTTAATAATTCTTATCTTCAAATCCCTCTCACAAATCACATAATATTCGTACTAATTCACTCAAAGCAGCAGTACCAAAAATCATTCGATAACGTTTTTCCAACCCAGAAAAAGATTTTACACAATACAGATGCAAAAATATTGTAATCATGCGGTACTCTTCTGGAGATGATTTTGCATTTGCTTTAGCTCAAGGGTTAGAAAGCTAATCCTAATCATTTATAAACCGTGATGTGGTTAGTTCACATCACGGTTTACTATAATTTCTAATATAGTTTTTTTATCTTCATCCATACAATATAGGAGATAGTAAACGTTGATTATTCTTCCTCTTCATTATCACTATCACCATCAGAATCCTCAGCTTCTTCGTCGTGATCTTCTTTGACTTCAAAATAGGAATCTAAAACACGTTCCCCAACTTTTAAGTTAATCTGATCTCCTTCACCAATTCCAACATGCGGTACAACTACTGCAAAAGCAATTTCCGGATCATCAAATGGTGCATAGCCGACTAAGGTTAAATTATTGAGGTCAAACCGCTCTCCATCAACAAATTCCGCTGACTCTGCTGTCCCTGTTTTTCCTGCCGGGTTATATGATTTATCATCGAAATAATCATTACCTGTTCCTTGTGACCCTTGATAGGAAAGACGAAACCCGTCCTGCACACGACTAATTTCATCATCTGTCATCTCAATTCGGTTCATCGTCGTTGTATTGGACGAATAATACAATGGGCCAAGCTCATCCATGGAAGCAACTGGATCACGGGCTTCCTTTAAGAAATGAGGCTGAACACGATAGCCATCATTCGCAATCGTGGATACATACTGAGCAAGCTGCATGGTCGTATACGTATCATACTGCCCGATGACAAAATCAAGCAGATTCCCTGGATTATCAGGAACCTGTCCTCTTAATCCAGTACTCTCATATGGAAAGTCCACTCCTGTAGTCGAACCGAGTCCGAATTGATTAAAATAATTTTGCAGGGTTTGCAACGTTTCACCCATGTTTATATCTAAATTGGCATTTCGCGGCATCGGATGACGATAGTCTCCCCCTAACCGCAAGGCAACATAGAACATATAAACGTTAGAGGACCTTTCCAGTGCAGTTAAATCATTTACCGTTCCCATATCTTGAACCGACCTTTTCACTTCCGATCCTGCCAGCCGCATCGGTGCATCGTTAAACGTTTCCCCGGGAGAAATAACTTCGGAATCATAACCTGCCAGAATTGTTGCCCCTTTAATACTGGAACCAGGCTCATGCGCGTTAGCCAACGCTGTAAACCCGGCATTATTATTATATTCATCATTCTCGGTATCATATTCTACACCAGAAGTGGCTAACAGTTCTCCCGTTTTCGGATTCATAACAACAGCATAGGCATTGGTTGCAAACCGATTTTCATATGGGCTGCTTGCTTTCATGGATTGAAATTCATCTAATAAAATATCATCCACTTCCTGCTGAAATTCTAAATCTGTCGTTAATACTAAATCTTTTCCCCGTTCGCCGTCCACAATCGTTTCTGAACCGATAATCGATCCATTTTGGCTTGTCGTATATTGGATTTGTTCCTTACGACCGCGAAGGAAATCTTCATATTGCTCCTCAAGTCCACTTGTACCAACACGATCGTTTCTGCTGTATCCCATTGTTAAGTAAGCATTCAAATCCTCTTCAGGAATACCTTCTTCCTGACTGGAGACGTTGCCTAGAATACTAGTTAACGTGTCTCCATTTGGATAAACGCGGTCCCAATCTGTACTGGCATTGATTCCAGGCAGTTCATCTAAATTTTCCGCTACAGCTGCATATTCCTCGGCTGTGACATCTTCATTTTTGACAACCTGCGGGGTTAAAGCATAGGCACTATCCAATTCTTTTTTTATCGCAATAATCTCTAATTCATCATCTGTAAAATCGGAAATTTCTTCATCTGTGATTAATTCCAGCGTGGCATCATATACCTCGGAATTCTCCATTTCTTCTGTATTGACCGTCTCTAGCCGCTCTTCTATCTCTTCCTCATGATGCAATAGATAATATTCTCTTCTATCTCTGTCTGTTATTCGATCGATGGTTTGTTCATCACCCATATCGATATATTGCGCCAGCTTTTCAGCTACTTCCAGACGCTCCTCTGCTTGCACATCATTCGAAGGTGTGTACGTAATAGAATACATTGCTTCATTATCTACAATAAGTTCTCCATTGGTATCATAGATTTTCCCCCGGGGTACGGGTACATTCGTTGTATCTAAATTCGTCCTCTGAATTTCATCTTGATACGATTCTCCATTTAAAATCTGAACAACACCTAACTGAAGTACGAGCGCAGAAAATAATAGGAAGATGGCAAAAAAGAGGATATTCATACGTATAGAGAGCGGGGCTCGTTTTTTCTTATTTTTTTTGTCTGCCACTTTTCCCCTCCTTGTTCTATTTCAAGTATATTATCAATATGATATCTTTCTTGAAATACTTTGTCAGCTGATTGAGCAACAAATTTAAAATAATTCATTCTGCTGATTATTCCCATTTCAGATTGTAAAGCTCAAGTAAGTACATATCAAGTTAACCAATCCGTTTTAATGTTTTCAGAAATTTCTTTTTAATATTGGTACGCTTTTTCATCTATTTAATACCTCTTTCCTTGTATAAATAAACCCTGTTTTATAAAAAATCCCTTTATAAGATATGAGGCAGTTATTTTTCTAACGAGAACCTGGCCTATGGACAATTCAGCAGCGTTTTTGCTCATCAGGGTTTAATGAATTCCGAAGGGCACCGTGAGAATATATTGCAGGATAACTTTGCTGAATTAGGAGTTGGTGTCGATTTTAATGATGACAATCAGCCATTTTTCACAGAGAATTTTTTAAATGATCAGTGGTTATACTAACGCCCAAACAGCTATTTAAAAGGGTAACATCCATTGGTTCTGGAAGAGAAGAAATATATTTACTTTGAATTTGCCTTTGCTCTTCTCTTCCTACATATAATGATAATAAATTATTAACGCATCTGCGTTATAAGCTTTCCTTACTAGAAGAATCGCCATATTTTAAAGCAAATACTTTGAAATTTTTACAGCCTCTCTTCTATCGGGATTTCCCATGACGAATTTATTTCTTCTCGATGGCAAATTACCTGCCCATCATTATAATAAATTATCTTCAAATGGCAAAACCTAAGGTAATATTACATTCTCCCGTATCATTCCCTATGTTTAAGAGGTGACAACACATGAATTTACAACAACTATTGAAAAATATTAGTAAACCGATGAGTATACCAAATATGATAATCAATAAAATAACAACAAATTCCAAATCTGCAGATAAAAATGACTTATTCATCGCTATAAAGGGATACAGTTTTAATGGTCATGATTTTATTAATCAGGCAATCAAGGCCGGTGCGGTTTGTATTATAGGAGAAGAAGACCTCCAAGAGTTATCCGTACCATATATTCGAGTTCCTGACAGCCGTCTGGCTTTAGCTGAAATAGCTTCTGAATTTTACGGAAACCCCGCAAAAGACAAAAAAATAATTGGTATCACCGGTACAAACGGGAAAACCACGACAGCTTATATGATAAAACATATTTTAGAGGATTCTGGTCATACATGTGCCATGTTTGGATCCGTAAACACGATAATCAATGGGGAAACGTATCCTTCGCTGAATACAACACCCGATGCGCTGAGCCTGCAAAAGCACCTGGCAATAAGTAAGGACGAATTTGTTATTATGGAGGTTTCTTCACATGGAATAGCGCAGGGCAGGATACATGGAATTGAATTTGATTTTGGTCTGTTTACCAATTTAGATCACGACCACCTTGATTATCATCACACGATGGAAGATTATTTCTTAACCAAAGCCAAAATGTTTGAAGCATTAAAAGACCATGGGTATGCGATTATCAACAACTATAATGAATGGGGAGCAAAGCTTAGCAGCATACTTCCATCCCGTAATTTCTCCTTAATTACTTTAGGGAATAAAGAAAGCGATGCGCTAAAGATAAATAAAATAACCCCTGGTTTTTCTGAAATCTCCTATAAAGGATGTAACCTTCCCCTTCAATTAACTATCCTGGGACAGCATAATACGTATAATGCGGCGATGGCATTCTTGACAGCCTCGCAAATAGGCGTCCCCATTCAGCAAATCATGAAATCATTACGTACATTCTCTGGTATTCCCGGAAGATTTGAACTATTCAAGCGTTCAAATGGGACAACAATTGTTGTAGATTATGCCCATACTGCAGAAGCTTTTTCTAATTGTCTTACCACTGCTAAAATCGAGGGCGCCGAAAAAGTTTTTCATGTTTTTGGTTTTAGAGGAGACAGAGATTCCAGTAAAAGAAATAAAATGATAACTGTTTCTAAAAAACTGGCGGATGAAATCATTCTTACATTTGATGACTTAAATGGCGTCCCCTCTGCTGCTATGCTCCAAGAGCTCAATGAACTAAACGAAGGACAGGTTATTTCAGATCGCACCTTAGCTATACAGTATGCTATTGAAAAGGCAGCGGAAAAAGACTGGGTAATCATCACGGGGAAAGGAAATGAACGTTATCGCTTGGATTTCAGTTTGCCAGTGAGCTCCGATAGAGAAACTGTGGAGTATGTTTTGCAAAAAGAAGGGAAAAGGGTGTTAGAAAAGGAACATTTAAAACTGCGTAATTTATTAAAATAGCTGCGAATAAAGTGAAACCTCATTCCGCGAGGGTTAAAAAGAAAATCCCTGCTGAATAAGGTTTCACTTATCAATTTATGATTTAAAATGTTTCCTCCACAAAATCACTAATCACCCCTATCGCCGCTTTACTCCCTTCACTTGCAGCAATAATCAGCTGCGGCGGACCAGATGCATTATCTCCGCCGGCATAAATCCCTTTGATACTTGTCTGGCCTTGCGAATCTGTTTTAATTCCACCCATCTCGTTCAGCTCTAAACCCAGGCGCTCAGCAAAAGGGGCAGCCTGCTCCATTTTATAAGATATAAAACCTGCTTCTTTATACAATTCGTTTCCATTCTTAAATAAAATTGCTTTTAATTGCTCATTTTCTCCTTGCAATCGTAAAATTTCATCATCAATAACCTCGAATTGCTTTTGCTTCAAAATATCTCTTTCTTCAGCGGAGAAGCTTTCTTTGCCATTTGTGCAAATGACTATATCTTTATTCCAATTGGAAATCATTTTTATACCATGAAAAGAAAATTCTCCATCAGCAATATAAACCAGCGGAATGTCTTTTAGCTCCCACCCATCACAGAAAGGGCAGGCAAACAGGCTCTTTCCATAAAAATCATGGATTCCTTGGATATCAGGCAATACATCCTTCAGTCCTGTTGCCAGAATAATGGTTTTTGCTTCGTAATCCTTCCCTGCTTCTGTGTGAATGCGAAAAGGAGAAGCAGCCGAATCTATATCGGTCACCCGGTCTTTTTGAATCACTATATTCGGATACTTTTTTAAATCTGCATGGGCCGCTTCCCGAAACTCAGCTGGTTTTACACCATCTCTGGTAATAAAATTATGAGATTCCTGTGTGACAGCATTGCGCGGGGCATCATCATCCAATAAAATCACTTCTTTTTTTCCTCTGCCTAAAACAAGAGATGCATTTAACCCGGCAGGGCCTCCCCCGATAACAGCACAATCATATACCAATATAATCTCCTCCTTCGTTACGCAGGTTCTGTTTTGCGTAATTTTTATTAACTATATCGTAATGATTACGATTTATCAAGTAAGGAGATTCTTTCTTATCCATTCTTTGATTCAAGCAGAAGCTGATGAGATTCTTTTTTACTTCAATCTGTACTATATGTAAAATAAAAGAACCTATAGAAAAATATCCCATCATCTATAGATTCTACTTATTTTTATATTTCATTTCTAAATTCGTTATTAAGAGCTTAGTACCTTAATCCCTTTAACAATATTCCAGATAAAATAATAAATATCAATGATAAAGCAAATAGCTATCGCAATTATCATTGCAATAAATAATCTGCCGCTTACTTCATCTGTCCAAACTTGTCCGATGCCAATTGAAAAGATAATGATTCCTGCAATAATGGTTGCGATAATTGGAATAAGATGTGTCCATAAGGCTTTCTTCGCGTGCCCTTTTGTTTCCTCATCTCCAAGAATCCATACCAAAATCGGAAATAAAAATGGCGCAAAAAAGATACTAAAATAACATAATGGTGATAATAATTTATTCCCTTCCATCCAATAAACTCCTTCAATATTCTCTAATAATAAGGAAGTTATTTTATCATTTCCTTCCTCAAAAATACACCCTCTTTTAATGATAAAAGGGTGTATGTAAACAATAAATTATTTAAAAGTTTTCTGCCACGTAATCACTGAGTACACTTATCGCCGCTTTGCTTCCTTCAGCCGCAGCTACAATCTGTTGAGGCAGACCGCCAGCATTATCTCCTGCAGCATATACACCTTTCCTGCTTGTGCGTCCATAGGGATCTATTCTAATTCCCCCCGCGCCATTGGATTCTAAACCCAGACGCCCGGCAAATGGTGCAGCCTGCTGTAATTTATACGAAATAAACCCGGCTTCGCGACGGAGTTCCTTCCCATTCTTAAATTGAATGCTTTTTAATTGCCCGCCTTCTCCTTGCAGCCGCAAAATTTCGTCTTCTAAAACCGGAATATTCTTTTGTGCTAGGATAGCTTTTTCCTCTGGAGATATACTATCCTTCCCATTTGTGCAAACAACAATATCCTTGCTCCAATTCGAAACCATTTTCACACTGTTAAAAGCATGTGGATATGCAGCAATATAAACCAATGGAAGATCTTTCAGCTCCCACCCATCACAGTACGGGCATCCGAAAAGACTTGTTCCGTAAAATTGTTGGATACCTTCTATCTCAGGAAGAATATCTTTTAATCCCGTTGCCAAAATAATTCTTTGCGCATCAAAGACCTGCCCTCTCCCTGTTTGAATCTGAAAATAAGAGGCAGCAGGAACAATATCAACCACTTGATTTCTTTCAACGGAAACCGTTGGATATTTATTTAAATCTTCATAAGCCGCTTTTTTAAATGCTGCTGGATGAATCCCATCTCTGGTAATAAAATTATGAGATTCCTGTGTTATGGCATTACGAGGTGTATCGTCATCAAATAAAATAATTTCTTTTCTACCCCTGCCTAAAACAAGTGATGCATTTAATCCGGCAGGTCCTCCTCCAATAACTGCGCAATCATACAACATGATGATTTCCTCCTTTTTACTGCAGGATGAAATTTCGTAATGATGAATTTACTATAAAGGAATCCATGTGCTTTATCAAGATGGAAGTCGATATAATTCACATCATAGGAAAATGAAACCACTTCGAATAATTCACTGTTATCCACAAAGCTTCTCTGCTTGAATTAGATTTACATTTTTATTCCAAAAAAACACTTGAAAAAGGATTCGCTTCTTCAAGTGTTTTTCCATTATATGTAATTTTATTTTTGGCATGACTGTATTTAATAGTATACATCAACGAAATATATAAGTCTATTTTTTTCTTAATTTCATTGCTAAAATGAACAAGACATTCAGTTAAGGGGGATTCGCAATGGCATTTGAGGAAGAAAAAAAGGAATTACATGAAACCTTATCAATTATCAACAAGCAATATGAACGTTTAGCCGAAATACCGGAATATATCGGCGATGATTTCACAGAAAACGTATTGGAAGGCAGCCGGCAGCGTGTAAGAGAATCTCTGACGATTGCTAAAAAGGAACCCTATTTTGCCCGTCTTGATTTTAAAGAAGAAGAAAAGGAGGAAGTGAAAGCCACCTATATCGGGAAAGCCGGTGTTTTTGATGAGCACACCGGAGATGTTCTGATTACGGATTGGCGTGCCCCGATAGCCAGCCTGTTCTATGGCTTTAGCGGGAGTGAGGATGACGTCTATTATCTTTCACCAGACGGCATCGTAGAAGGTGAAATTTATTTAAAAAGAAATATCGTCACTTACAATCAGGAGCTTCAAAGAGTGGTAGACCGCTATATTCGTGGAGAGCAGGAGGCTTCCGGAGGAGATGAATTCTTATTATATAAGCTGGAAGACCAAAAGGATAACAGACTTCGTGATATTGTTGCGACCATCCAAGGAGAGCAGAATGAAATCATCCGTTATCCTTTAAACAAGGCTGTTATCATCCAAGGTGTTGCCGGAAGCGGAAAAACCACTGTGGCACTGCACCGATTAGCTTATTTATTATATGAATACCGGGAGCAATTAACGGCGCACCGGATGATTATTTTTGCACCGAATACCATCTTTCTTGATTATATTTCACAAGTATTGCCGGAATTAGGGGTCGGAGATATTGTCCAGACCACCTTTCCAAAGTGGGTCATGACCTCCATTATCGATGATCCGAAATGTAAGCTGGAATCTCTCAGTGAAAGAAGGAAGGCTTTTTTTGAATCCGGCACAGCAGAACAGAATAATTGGAAAGGCTCTTTAGAATTCCAGCAGCAAATCAGGGAGCAGTTATCGCAACTAGAAAAGGATTGGATCCCGGAAGAAGATTTTATTCCCTGGGAAAATAAAAAAGGTGTTCCCTTAGAACAAATTAACACTTGGATTGAAGCTGATTTTAAAGGCAATCCAGCCACTAAAAAATATGATAGGCTTAAAGCAAAATTAACACGGTGGATAGAAATAGAAGCTAAGATGTATGAAGAGAAAAAAGAACAGGAGCAAGCCCGTAAAGACGGCAAAAAGGAATTAAGAAGATATTTAAGGAAATGGAAAAAAAGAAAACCTTATGAACTGTACGCACAAATCTTAAAAAAGATGGAAAGAACAGACCTTTTGCCGCCTAAGGATAAAATAACTTTAGATGACCTGGCTCCCCTGCTCGATATTCATGATTATTGGTATGGAATTGAAAGAGACGAGCGATTTGATCATGTGGTGATTGATGAAGCACAGGATTTTTCACCCTATCAGGTTTCTGTATTGCATGCACGGACTAAAACAGCGTCATTTACGATATTAGGAGATTTAGCACAAGGTATTCACAGCAACGAAGGAATTGACGAGTGGGAAAACTTTATTGACCTTTTCGGCACATCTCGCTCGAAATTCTTCCAAATGACAAAAAGCTACCGCTCCACTTATGAGATTATTGCGTTTTCCAACACCATTCTCCGTCATCTTGCCAATCGTCCGGCCTATGCAGAACCGGTATTTCGAAGCGGTGAGGAGGTACAGATCCAACAAGTAGATACAGAGGAAAAATTAGAGAAAATCACAAGCTGGATACATGATATGAAAAATAAAGAGATGAAGACCATTGCAGTTATTTTAAGATCGGAAGCTGATTGTAATGCGATTTATCCAAAGCTAAAAGAAAAGATTCCAGAGTTAACCATGATTACTACCGAGGATAAGTCGTACGAAGGAGGCATTTCCTTATTGCCTGTATATGTATCTAAAGGACTGGAATTTGATACGGTATTAATGGTCGATGTTGATGAAACGCGTTATCCAGTGACAGAGCAAACCGCAAAATTATTATATGTTGGCTGTACCAGAGCGCTGCATCATTTATCCGTTATTCACAGCGGAAATGCATCGAAGCTGATTTCTAATGTATAAATATTGAATTAGACAGAGATGAAAAGCAATTCATTTGGCTGGTGGAAGTTGCTTTTTATTTCAGTATAAAAAGTGAGCAGTTTGAAATATAACCTGCTCACTTTTTTATACTATAGCATGCGGATTACTTATTCTTCTTTTCCTTGCTTGCCTGCAAGCTTTTTAATCTCTGCTTCGCTGTACTCTGTAATTTCTGCTACTTCGCTGATAGACATGCCCTTTTTTATCAATTTTAAAACGATTTCTTGCTTTCCTTTCTCTATGCCTTCTTCTATCCCTTCCTCTTTTCCTCTCTCAAAATAAGAATTCGGCAGCTGCAAAACCATGTCTTTTTCCTCCTCCGGCAAGTTCTCCATTTGCTCCATCATTTGTGCCGGGTTGATTTGCATCCGGGTGATCATGCGCAGAAACTCCAGCTTCACCTGAACCCGCTCATGCTCTTCATATCCCATTTGACTGAGCAAGACTGCGGCGGCCGGGTTGTCTGATTGAATATATGCTTTCCAGTTTTTCTTGATTAAGTGTAATTGTAAAAAGTTAAATTGAAGGACGTCTTGGGTGGGGGGATCGATTCTGAATTGTGTCGGTTCTTCTTTTTTCCTATTATAACTCAAAACAGCAATGGGTTGAATCGGTTTGCGGTCTTTGGCGTAAAGGTAAGAAAAATAGAGAAACATTCTTTCGGGAAAATTTGCTTCATGAGTTGATTGCGCTTCGGTATGAATATGGAGTATTTTGTCTTCGTGATTCAGCTTTACTGCTGCGAGAACGTCAATTTCTTTCTTGCGGCCATTGATGTAGTCCAGATACACTTCTTGTTCGATAAAGTGAAACTTCATTCAGCGGTATTCTGAATGGGACTGCGACTACTCGCCCCATCAAAACCGCTGTTAGTTGAACCAATCGGGCCGTTACTGGCTGTTAGACCTTCCACTTTGAAATAACAGATTTTCTTATTTTTGATGTGGAAGTCTTACAAAAGCACTTCGGTGGGACGAGTAACCGCAGTCCCAGCCAGTTACACTGCGGGGAAGGTGACCTTGGAGAAATCAATGTGAGGGTGAAGATTGGGGAAAAAAGCTTCGATAAATTCTTCAAAAAACTCTTGTATCAGCTTTTTTTTCAGCCGATCATGCTTCATGTAGTCTGCTTTTTTTTCTAGAATTAATGGTACTGTGAACAATAGACTTGAAATAAGCAGCAGAAATATAAATCCACCTACTCCGGCTGCATAGGTGGATTTATATTTCTGCTGCATTTTATCAGCCTACAAAAGCGACACCATAATATGTCAAAACTGCAATAACAATCCCATATACCAAAATACTTGCACCAGCGGATATGAATAACTTCACTTTATTCATCCCTATTCCATTGGCAATCACTGCAACAGCCCATGAACCAATGATCGGTGTCAGCAACACAACAACTAATGGTCCTTGCTTTTCGATACGATATTTATATTTGCTGTTTGCTAATTTATCCAGCCATTTCTTAATACGTTCTGATTTTGCAAGAAGCTGATAGAAAAAAGCAATGAACGGGACCGGAAGAAAATTCCCAAAACTGGACCAGATAATGGAAGAAACCGCATCTAATCCCATCACCATCGTAGCTGGAATTGCAATATATATTTCAAACATTGGAAAGAACCCAATAAACCATGCAGTAGCCGCTAAGCTCAAATAATTAAACATAAATTATACTCTCCTCTTTCTTTACACTACATTTTCTTTATTCCTATAGTATAATATAAAGTATATGGTTACCGTATACTCAAGCGTAAAGTTGGTGATGAAATGGATTCTTCCAAAAAAATGATGACAACTGGAGAATTTGCAGATTTATGTGAGGTCAAAAAGCAAACGCTATTCCATTATGATGAAATTGGTCTGTTAGAACCGGAATACAAAAATGAAAATGGATACCGTTATTACACGATTCAACAAGCTGAGGCTTATAGCGTGATTGATATGTTAAAAGAAATCGGAATGTCTTTGGCGGAAATCAAAGACTTTTTACATTCCAAAAACACAAAGAAGATTACTGATTTATTAACGGAAAAAGAAAAACTGGTGGATATAAAAATACGGAAAATGCAGCGTATCCAGCACCTCATTAAAAATCAGAAAAGGCAAATGGAAGAAGCATCACAATTAGACCTTGATCAATTTACTATCGAGGATATGAAGGTAGAACAGATTGTATTAAGTGAAAATATTTTAAATTATTCTCATAAAGACATCACAAAAATGGTTATATCGTTTATGAAATATGTAAAACAAGGCGAAATCAATGTGGAAAATTGGGGTGCTCTTATTCGCCACGAACAAATAGAAACAGGAGATTATTTAAATTATTCCTATTTCTATTTACGTGAGAACCAGCTTCATTTAACAAAGACATTTGAGAAAAAAGCTGGAAAATATGTCATTGGCTATCATAAAGGAAGCTATATGCATACGTATCAAACATATGAACAAATAAAAGATTATTTGAAGGAGACAGGATATCGTATTTGTGGTGACAGCTTTGAAGAGTATCTCTACCTAATGGATGGAAGCAGCTTGAATGTAAGTGCAAATTACGTAATTAAAATAATGATTGAGGTAGAAGAAAATAACTGAGCGACTTTGCTTGCTGTATATATGTTTAATATGAGTTATATTGATAAACCAATACACTCATCGTCTTTATACTAATAGAAAACACGGCCCCATCAGTCCCTCTAGACTGCGAGGGTCAATTAGAATAGACCCTTTAAATTCACATAATCCAGCTTCTACAATTGCTCAACATATTGCCGTCCTAATATCCTCGCTATATTCAAGCTAATCGGTCAGCACAAAAAATTCGTTTCACACTTCCTCTTTCCCTTCTGCCATGACCGACATAACATTATCCAGCAAATCCCTCAGCTTTTTCATTTCCGGCACTGCATTGCAAAGATAGTAATAATTCTTTGTTCCCTCCCGGCGGATATCAACGATTCCAATTTGTTTCAAAATCTTTAAATGATGTGATACAGCTGGTCGTGACAGCTTCGTTGCTTCTGTTAAATCAATTACACGAAGCCCTTGGCATCCATTGCAAGCATGGTCATTCAATAAAGCAACAATGATAATTTGTCTTTTTTCATCCCCTAAAGCGATAAGAAAATCCTTTACTTCATCAAATTCATTTTTTAAATTCTCTATTTTATTTGTTTTCATATACATCCTCGTTTCATTTGAATAATCAATCGTTCAAATTATTAAACCATTAAATTTTTATTACGTCAATAGCATGGATTCGTTGTGCATAATTAGAAAATGATCTTTGAAGTTACTTTTCATTTGATTAGTTGACATTTTTTAAAAATCAAGCTATCATACATTATTAGTTCAAAAGTTTAAATGTTTAAATGTTTAAACCATTATTCTGATAAGGAGATTTATCAAATGAAAAAACAAATGAAAGCAATGCTTATTCATAAATATGGACAAAAAAATATGCAATTGGAGAATGTTCCTATTCCTGAAATATCTTATGATGATGTATTAGTAGAAATTCACGCTGCGAGTATTAATCCGGTTGATTTCAAAATTAGAGACGGAAAATTAAAGCCGCTCATCAACTATAAAATGCCATTGATTCTTGGAAATGATTTTTCCGGAACAGTCCTCAAAACCGGGAAAAATGTAACGAAATTTAAAGCTGGGGATTCTGTTTATGGACGTCCAAGAAAATCAAGGATCGGTACTTTTGCTGAATATATTGCTATTCATGAAGATGATATTGCACTCAAACCAGAAAACGTAACATTTGAAGAAGCAGCGTCCGTACCATTAGTCGGGTTAACTACCTATCAGGCATTTCATGAGATATTAAATCTTAAGCCGAAAGACAAAATTTTGATTCAGGCAGGCTCTGGCGGAATTGGAACCTTTGCGATTCAATTAGCTAAAGAGATGGGAGCTTACGTCGCTACAACCGCAAGTAGTGCCGGGAAAGATTTAGTAGAGAGCCTGGGTGCAGATAAGGTCATAAATTATCGGGAAGAAAATTTTGAAGAAGTATTAGCTGATTATGATTACGTATATGATACCTTAGGCGGCGATGCTCTAGTTAATTCGTTTCAAATCCTGAAAGCCGGCGGAAAAATTGTATCAATCTCCGACCTCCCAAATGGCCGCTTTGGAAAAGAGAATAATTATCCTTTTTGGAAAACAATCGCTTTTAGATTGATTTCAAGGAAATTAACAAAATTAGAAAAGCAATATCAAGTGCAATATAACTTTTTATTCATGAAGCCCAGCGGCGAGCAATTAAATAAAATCAAAGAACTTATCGAGGCTGAAAAAATCAAACCATTCATTGATCGGGTTATTCCTTTTGAAGATGTACAAAAAGCAATGGAATATTCCGAATCAGGCAGGGCAAAAGGTAAAATTGTTATTAAAATCAAGTGACTTGTTCTTGATGTATGTTTTAATTATATCTTTCTCTCTTTAACCAGCACGGCAGAAGCTTTTTCAATAAGGTGATGCCCTGCTGGTTAGCTTTTTCATATTAGAAGGTATATACGAACCGAACTAATTGAAAAAACATAAAACTATTATTCCACTCTTTACTTCCAGCCCAAATTCATTTATTATATATCTAAATGATATATATCAAAAAGATATAAGGTGAGACAAATGCAAAAATATAATGACAGCACATACGCCATACTTGGCATTTTAACCACAAACTGTCGTTCAGGCTACGAAATAAAACAGTTTATTGATAATAGCCTGAATCATTTTTGGAAAATTAGCTATGGACAAATCTATCCGACATTAAAGCGGCTGGAAGAAGAAGGTTTAGCTACCGTTCAAACATTAGTACAAGAAGGAAAACCAGAGCGCAAGGAATATTTTCTGACAGAGAAAGGCAAAGATGTTTTAAAAAATTGGCTGGAGCAGCCGTTAACGCAATTGCCAGTCGAGCGGAATGAAGTATTGCTGAAGCTGTTTTTTGGCAGGCATCAGACAAAGGAACAAAGTCTCTATCTGTTAGCGGATTATAAGCAAAAGCTAGAGAAGCTGTATCAAACATATGAAGGAATTGAAGAAGGTATTTCCCGCCATAACACGAATCATCAGGATGCAAAATATTGGCTGTTTACTTTAGATTATGGAAAACGTGTGACGGAAGCTGCTATCGCATGGTGTGACGCCACAATTAAGGAACTCTAATTTTTAAGGAGGAATCATCCATGGGTAAAAAAATCTACTCTGGCAGGTATACTACGGAAAATGATCAGGATGTTGTTGTTTTTATTATTGGGATGCGTATCAATAAACGGCTCGCGGTCCGGAAGTGGGGACCTGTGTTTACAGCCATGCCCGGTATGATTAGAGAATTGTATGAAAACCAGGAGGAATTAGGGTTTCTTTCCATGGAAAGCTATTTTGGTCTGCGCACTACCATCATGGTTCAATACTGGCGTTCTACAGAGGATTTGCTCGCTTATGCCAAAGGAAAAAAACATTTGAAAGCATGGCAGAATTTCAACAAGAAAGTTGGGGAAAATGATGCTGTCGGCTTCTATCATGAAACCTATCAGATAAAAGCCGGGAGTTATGAATCTGTCTATCGAAATATGCCCTTATTCGGCATGGGAAATGCGAAAAAGCATATTCCTATCACAGCACAGCATAATTCGGCACGTAAACGGCTGCAAGGCGTAAAATTAAACTAATTCCGTTTCTTTTCCCTTCAAAAAAATAAACTCCAAAGACATTTTGGAGTTTATTTTTTGTAATCACGATTTATCTTTTTGCTCTACATTCTCGGACTTATCCTCCATAATATCATTCGCCGTGCTCTTAAATTCTCTTAATGTTTCTCCAGCCGCTTTACCAATCTCCGGTAATTTTTTCGGTCCAAAAATGATTAATGCCAGAACAACAATAAGGATTAATCCAGGAATTCCTATGTTTGCTAACCCCATTAAAAATCGCCTCCAGCTCTTAATGGATTTTTTACATTAAACCTTTTTCTTTTAATTTTTCGCTTCCACAAGCTGCCCGCCATTTTTTAGAAAATCAATCGTTCCTTCTGTTGCACGATAGGTTAAAGCTGCAGCTGTGGTGGTAGGATTGGTTACTCCAAAGTGTGGAAAAGCGCTCGATCCACATACAAATAAATTATCCATATTCCACATTTGTAAATAGCTATTCACAACGGATGTTTCCGGGTCATCTCCCATAATTGCTCCGCCACTATTATGCTGAAAAAGGAGTACTTAGCCAACAATCCCACCCGTTGTCATTCCTGCTGTTTTAATAAATTGACGTCGAGATACATCCACTTATTGCTGGTTTTCACTTACCTTCCCCTGTTTGTCATCCTTATTCTCTGAAATGTGACTCCCCCTTTATTTACAATCACACATGTAAAATATATTTTCGAAGCTCCTCCTTTCAAGCTTATGTAAAAAGACTGCTATTATATATAATATGTGGTCATCATAACTAGAAAACAAACATCTGTGAAGAACCTAAAAATTCTAGGTTACCTATGGAAAACAGAAGAACATGCCTGTTGTCTATCTACTAAAAATGAAAAAACTGCTAAATTAATAAGGTTAGTACGAAGGTTCATCCCGAGTTAATTATATACCCTTACATTAATTTCGAAGTACTTTGTTTAAGCACTTCTTAGGTATACCATTTATTTTTATAGACTATACTTCCCTTAAGTCATGTTACCAGTATGTATATGAATAAATTGTCTTATATATAACTGATGTTTTTATGAACACCTTAGCATTCTATTCTTACAGGCAATTGTTTGCGATAAACTCCAACAGAAAAAGAATGAATCACTGCCTTCTCGGGAATGTTATAACTTGCAAGCTAAAAACATACACTTTGGAGGAGTTTATTCATGTCCCATCAACAACATCAGCAGCTCATTGACGCACTGCAAAACTGTATTGTTGCATGTAATCATTGCTACGATGCATGTCTAAAAGAAGAAGATATTAAAATGATGGCCGAATGCATCCGTTTGGATAGAGAGTGCGCCGAAATTTGTTCCTATCTGGCACAAGCTCTATGCAGAGATACGCCTTTTGCCAAGGAACTTGCTTCGGTTTGTGCTAACATTTGTGAAGCATGCGGAGATGAATGTAAAAAACATAGCCATGCGCATTGTCAGAAATGTGCGGATGCCTGCTTCCAATGTGCAGAGGCATGTAAAAAGAGTGCTTAAACGCATAAATAAAGAAGCAGCTCCTTTTATAGAACTGCTTCTTTATTAATTATTCTGCTTCAATTGTGACATCTCTAAAGAATGGGAAGCTGCTTGGAAATTGATAGTATCCATTTACTTCATCACGCAAGCCGGATAAAAGAACAGAATGATAAATCGGCACGATCGGCGCCTCATCTACAATCATTTGCTGTGCATCTGCATAGAGAGATAGCCTTTCTGCTTCATCGCCCTCTTGTCTGGCATCTTCCAGCAACCCGTCCACTTCTTCATTTGCATAGAAGGAACGATTCCCCGGCGCACCAGCATTATCAGAATGAAACATGGGGTATAAACCGTAATCCGCATCCAGCGTTACCGTTCCCCAGCTTCCTAAAAACATGTCAACGCTTCCGTTTGCAGTATCTTCTAAATAAGTAGCTGTTTCTGTCATTTGAATGTCCACGTCTATTCCGATTTCATTCAGCTGCGATTGGATGACTTGTGCGATATCGCCTGTATTTGTATCATAAGCCATCAGGGTTACCTCTAAGCCATCTGCATAGCCGGCATCCTCCATCAGAGACTGGGCTTCTTCCACATCTCTGTCAATAGGCTCTATATTTTCATCATATCCAAATACAGTCGGTGCAAGAGGCCCTTTTGCCGGTAAAGCAACTCCGTTCAAAACGCCATTAATAATTTCATCCTTATCTAAGGTCATCGCAATCGCTTGACGGACTCTTTCATCATCAAACGGCTCACGCTCTACGTTAAAGCCTAGATACGTCATACTGGCACTATCAGACTGCATCACATGTGTGCCATCATTATTGTCGACTTCCTCCACATTATTGGCATTTACCGGATAAATAAAATCAGAGTCCTCAGTCTGAAGCTCCGCAATGCGAGTTAAATCCTCCGGAACAAAATGGAATGCAATAGAGTCCATTCCAGCTTGCTCTCCCCAATAGTCTTCGTTCTTTACTACGGTTATTTCCCCGCTGACAGCACGTTCCTCAAATTTAAAATAACCTGTTCCTATCGGATTTTCATTTACAACAGAAAAAGGTTCTTCTCCATTTGCAATTGCTTCATTATCTGCTTCAATCGCCTCCAGGCTGATCATATGCCCGCCTGGATGTGCTAAATGGGCAGGTAATGCGGAAAACGGATATGCTGTTTCAATTTGAATCGTGTATTCGTCGATCACTTTAACGTTTTCAATCATGTCAAAGAGAAAGCCAAGCGGAGAACCTATTTCCGTATCACGTACACGGTCTAAATTTGCTTTTACCACTTCCGCATTAAAAGGAGAACCATCGTGGAAAGTAACGTCTTCCCGCAGCTTCGCCTCCCAGACCGTATCCTCGATTTGTTCCAGGCTTTCCGCCAGTGCAGGCTGTATTTCCAAGTCTGTATTCTGTTCTACCAATGTATCATACAAGGTATTCATTACATATAACGAATTACCATCATTTGCTGCATGCGGATCAAGCGATACAGGTTCTGACGCTAAGCCTGCCTTCAGCTGTGTTTCTTCCGCCATTTCTTCGGCAGGTGCTTCTGTTTCATCTTCTGGACCGCTGTCATCTGCACATGCTGCCATCATAACTAACAAGGAAAACAGTATCGTCCATCCAATTATCTTCTTCAAATTTACTCCCCCTCATTTTCTATGTAGAATCTCCTTCATTCTGATAAGAATACAATTCTTTCAGTTGAGAATAAGTATATACTATTTTTAAAAAAGTGAGAAGAAGTAAATCTGCTGCTCCAAAGTGATAATAAGAAACTGTTGAATTAGATTGCGGTAAAAGTAGTCGTGTTTTAACAAAAATCTTGGCAATTCAAAAATACCAACGTTCTTCAAACCGAAAGTAATGTCCTTACAGCACTAACTTAACCAGCCTTTTTCTTTCACTCTCGCTATGGCTTCTATCCGGTTATCCACTTCTAGTTTATCCAAGATAATTGAAATATAGTTTCGAACGGTTCCATTGGATAAATGTAATTCTTTTGCAATCGCCTTGGTTGTTCCCCCCTGTGTTAACAGCTGCAGGACCTCTATTTCCCGTTTGGTTAAGGGATTTTCTTCTGCAAAGGCAAGATCGATCAATTCGGAGGAATACAAACGCTTCCCCTTCATAATCTGACGAATGGAGTCGGCCAAATCCTCGCTGGGGCTATCTTTTAATAAGTAACCATCGACTTCTGCCTTTCTAGCCCGTTCAAAGTAGCCGGGTCTTGCAAAGGTGGTCAGAATAATAATTTTGCAGGAATCCTCCCTTAGATACTCTGCAGCATCCAGACCTGTCATAACTGGCATCTCAATATCCATTAAGCAGATATCAGGGCGCTCTTGCTTGACTAATGCCAACAGTTCTTCCCCATTACCTGCTTTTCCTACCACGGTCATATCTTCTTCTAAATCCAGGAGCGCGCCTAAAGCTCCTAACAATAACTGTTGATCTTCTGCAATTACAATCCGAATCAAATTCAAACCTCCTCCATTTGCCTTAATATCTTTGGCACCGTCATATCTACTTTAAACCCTTTCGAATGTGCAGTGATAGCTAATGTTCCGTTGATAAAGGATAAACGCTCTCTCATCCCTTGAAGGCCATTTCCAAATTCAGGAACACTATTCTTCCCTATCCCATCGTCCTCTACCTGCAGTCTTATTTCCTTTTCTGTTTCTGAAAATTCCACGGAACAGTGATCTGCCTGACTATGCTTTACGACATTCGTTACTGCTTCTTTCAAGCACATACTTAATACTGTTTCCATTAACATTGGCAACGATGATTGATCTACTTTAATTATAATTTCATGCTTGATTTGTGCGACTTCCATTAATTGTTCGACATGCGCAAGCTCTTCTTCCAAGCGAACATTTTTCATATCCGACACCATTTCCCGCACTTCTTTTAATGCATGTCTGGCTGTATTCTGCACATCCTGCAGCTCTTTTTTCGCTTTTGCAGGGTCTTTCTCCAGCAGCTTCCCTACAAGTTCACTTTTCAGACCGATCATCGATAATTTCTGACCTAAGGTATCATGTAAATCACGGGCTATTCGATGCCGCTCTTCTACAATTGCAAGTTCAGCAATTTTGCGGTTAGCATCTTCCAATTGTTCCTCCAGCTCCTCCTGTTTCAAACGATTATAACGATTAATAGGTATCAGAATAACTCCTAATATGGTCATAATCAAGAATGGCAGCTGATTTAGAAACAGGGAATAATTAAAGAAAAATCCTGCCGTGATGGAACCTATAATCACGACCATGTGTATCACATACATCGTGATAAACCCTGCTTTGCCACGAACATTCCCAACAAAAAATGCAGTAAATAAAGCAAAATAAACGTATCCATATAGAATTGTCATCACCGTATTAATAATAAATTCCATCGTTAATCCGATATACATAAACGGTTCAAGGGAGTTAAAGGTAAACCAGTAAATCGCAAAGAAAAGTAATGTTAACAATACGCCAACACCGATCTCCCAAATCGAAGTAGAGCGAAAAATAAAGTAAAACGGCAACACACAAAAAATAACCCAAATATATATGCTTAATCCTGTGTTTCTTGGAAAAATATAATACCATTGACGCACGATTTGTCCCCCTATTTTCTCGCTTGACGTTATTATACCAAATATATCTCGTGAACGATAAAGAACCCCCTAAAACGTGCAGGGGGTGTGCAGCCAAGCCAGTTATGAGCGAATCGTAGAAGTTGACTTTGCTGTCGTTATCCTTTGATTTTTTGATTGATTTAAACGATGCTTCATTTCGCGGAAGCTGATAAATGTTTTCTGTTCTTCATCATAGAGACGGAATTTGATTGATTTCAAACTCGTTTTTAACGTAATGATAGTCGCATTGTGTAATGGCGGCGTTTCGCGGTGTGCTTGCTCCAAATGGTAATTAGGGACTTTGGGTGCTAAATGGTGCACATGGTGATAACCAATACTTCCCGTCATCCATTCTAACCATTTCGGCAGCTTATAGTAGGAGCTGCCATCTACCGCTGCTTTCACATAATCCCATTCTGACTCATTCTCAAAATAAGAATCCTCGAACTGATGCTGAACATAGAATAACCAGATTCCTAAGAAACCTGCAATATAAGCAATCGGCAGCTGCACGAATACAAGCGCCTGCCAGCCAAGCAGAAAGCCTATAAGACAGTAAATCACAATTAATGAGATATTAATAATATAGGTATTCTTTCGTTCCTTTTTTTTCGCATCTTTACGATTAATCCGATTACTATAGAGAAATAGCGAAAATGGTCCTAAACCAAACAAAATAATTGGATTGCGATATAAGCGATATTGCAGTCTCTCCCATTTTGTTGCCTTTTCATATTCCTCTACAGTCATAATCCAGATATCACCGGTGCCTCGCTGATCTAAGTTGCCGCTTGTCGCATGATGAATCGCATGTTCTCTTTTCCACTTTTCAAAGGGAAAATGAGTAATTACGCCGGTAATGGTGCCAAGCAGTCGATTTAATTTCGGTTTTTTGAAAAAAGATTGATGCGCGCAATCATGAAAGATAATAAACGTTCGGACCATGAAGCCCGCGGCAGCAATGCTGCATAACAAACTTAACCAAATGGAAACAGCTAAACTTTGATAAGCTAAAATCCACAGGATAAAAAATGGAGGTATCGTATTCAATAGTTGAACAATACTCGTTTTCGTTTTAGATGTTGCGAATGGCATAACGTCTTTTCTAAGCTGTGCTTGCTTTTGTTTGCTCATTGGTATCCCCGCCCTTATAAACTTACTATGATTTCAGTATAAGGAATCGAGCAATGAAATGTTAGATACAGTTGTCAGTAATTTGATATGACACTTGTCATATTTTCTGGATGATGTTCCCCTGTTATGGATTATACTTCACTTAACAGAAGGTTGAATAACGATTCTCCATGATTTAAACCACACATCCCACAGGAAAAAGCCAATTGGTTATAAAACGGGTAACCAATTGGCTTTTTCATTTTAAAATTATTTCCGTTCTTTCATCAGCCTGTATTCACTAATCCTGCAGCTACCCCATTGATTGTCAGTAACACCTCGGTCACCAGATCTTCAGGAGGATTATCTGTTTCTCTTAATTTATGGATTAAATCCACCTGCAGGAAATTAAGCGGGTCGACATATGGATTACGAAGATGAACAGAACCTTGAATATTTGGCGTGTGGCTTAGCAGTTCCTCATTGCCGGAAATGTCCAGCAGCGCCTTTTTTGTACGTTCATATTCATCTGCAATATCTTCATATATCCGTTTTGCAGTCTCCGAATCCTCAACTAATTCCAGATATTCTTCAGCAGTTTTCATATCTGCTTTCATCAATGCCATTTGTAAATTATTAATCGTCACTTTGAAGAAAGGCCATTCTTTATACATTGCTCGTAAAGCTTCTAAATGACTCGCATCTTCCTCAATGAAAGATTGCAGACCTGTGCCCGCTGCATACCATGCAGGCAGCATGTACCTGGATTGTGTCCACGCAAATACCCATGGAATAGCCCGTAAGTCTTCAAAACGCTGGCTGTTCTTCCTGCTCATCGGCCGCGATCCAATATTTAAAGCACCCAATTCCGTCAAAGGAGTTGCCTGATTAAAAAACGCTAGAAAATCCGGGTCGCCAAACACCAGCGATTGATATTTTTTCAATGATTTTTGGGAAATAGATTCCATTGTGATTTCCCATTCTTTTTGACGCAGTTCTTCTTGATCCGGTGTATTTGAAACCTTGGCGGACCTTGTAAATAAAGCAGAGGCTGCCTGCTCTAAATTTCGGTAAGCAATATCTTCAAGAAGATATCTGGAAGAAAGCACTTCTCCCTGCTCCGTAATTTTCACACCATCTTCTAGAGTCTCCGCAGGCTGGGAAAGGATGCTGGTACTCAATGAACCGCCTCCACGGCCAAGCGAACCACCGCGGCCATGGAAGAATTTCAGACGGATTTGGTATTGTCTTGCTATATTATGGATTTCCTCCTGTGCTTTAAACAGGTTCCAGTTAGCGCTTAACGTACCGCCGTCTTTGCTTCCATCTGAATAGCCAAGCATAATTTCCTGATGTTGCCCGCGTGCTTTTAATTGTTTCTGATATACCTCTGTTTCAAACAATGTCTTCATAATATCCGGACCTGCAATCAAATCATCGATTGTTTCCAGTAATGGAGCGACATCAAGATCACTTTCCGCCGTTCCATCTGGATAAAGACGATAAATCCCGGTTTCTTTAGCAAGTACCAACACTTCCAAGAGATCGCTCGGCGATTCTGACATGCTGATTAAATAGACTTCAATTGCTCGTTTTCCAAATTCCTCATGTGCATTTTTTATCGTTTTGAAGACTTTCAAAATATCCTGTGTTTCTTTAGAATAACCGCCATCGAAAAGCAGCAGAGGTCTCGGATCATTCAAAACCTCACACAATACTTTTTGTTTCTCTTCTTCACCAAGCGCAGCATAGTCATCTGTAACATGAACAGCCGTTAAAATCTCATGAACAGCCGTTTCATGCTCTCCACTATGATTTCGTACATCCAATGTGGCTAAGTGAAAACCAAACATCTCTACTTGCCGGATGACCTTTCGAATCGTTTTCAGCTTTTTCGTCTTTGGCAAATGTGCTTCGGCACTTTCTTTGATTTCTTTAAGGTCATGAACCAGTTCTTCTGGAGAATCATAACCCTGTGACGTTTTCCCTGTTTCACGCAAACGTTTTAGAATAATGGCAAATTTACGTCGATATACTTCTGACTTGATTGGCCATTTATCGTTCTCATTTAAATAGCTGGTCTCTTCTTTTTCCATTCTATCAATAAATTGCTGATTAATAGATATTCGTTGACTTGATTGGCTAAATCGTCTCATCAGCTCAACGATAGAAGCTTCGTATTTTTTCAAAATCAATTCCCTCTGCATCTCCAATGTCTGCCAAGTGATTTCTGGAGTTACATTCGGATTGCCATCCCTGTCTCCTCCAATCCAGGAACCAAAATGAATGAAATTTGGTACTTCCCAATTTCCCTCTGGAATTTGTTTCTGCAGCTGTGTTTCCATTTCTTGAAAGACATCGGGTAGGGTTTCAAATAATGTCTGGTCAAAATAATAAAGACCATTTTTTACTTCATCCAATACTCCCGGCTTCCTTTGCCTCAGCTCATTGGTGTGCCATAAAGCAGTGATTTCATTAAACAGACTTTCTTCCACATCCGCCTTCTCTCTTTGTGAAGTCTGCGGATTGTCCAATGTCCGTAAATGCGCCGATATGCGCTTCTGTATTTCCAGCACCGTCCGCTTCGTTGCCTCTGTCGGGTGCGCTGTCATAACCAGTTCAATGGATAATTCATTAAGTATCCCTTGAATTCCTTCATTGGTAAGGTTGCTTTCTTTCACTTTGGATACGGCTTTTTCAATAGAAAAAGACTGGCTGCTTTCCTCATCCAGCAGATACTGGCGTTTGCGCCTGATCCGGTGATTTTGCTCCGCAATATTAATCAAATGAAAATAGATAGAAAAAGCACGGATGACCTGCTGACGTAAAGGCGGTTTTAAATTGCTGATTTCTCTTTTTAACGTTTGATATGTATCTTCATCATACTCATTTCGGATACTTTTCGTCATTTCCCGAATCGATTCTACCTTATCAAATAATGCTGTACCTCCATGTAACTTCAAAACTTCTCCTAATATGTTTCCAAGCATATTGACATCATTTCGCAATGAGGCATTTTTATCGATTGTTTCTCTCATGTTGTTTCCTCCTGTTCCAATTACCGTAGAATTATCATATCATTTTTTTGAAAAAAATGATAAAACGAAACTTCATTCAGTGGGAGAATGAAGTCTGTTTCCTACATTCTCCCACTGAATTAGCCTGAGCGATTCAGGGAATTAGCTCACCTGAACTCCCGCCTAAATAAATTTATTCTCTTTTTATTTTGAGGAGGGAGTTATACGGACGGTTCTCCGTGATAAATTCATGATGCAAAAGTGTTTATTTTCCATTTTAAACAGTTAACCTTTTCACCGCTCTCATCGAGAAAAAGACAAATGAATATATCCTTAAACGATTATTTTCACATACATTATTTCTGATTTTTCTTTATATTTGTGGTGAAGTAGCGAGATGAATTAATACCTCTTTTCCCTTTTTATGAAAATATCAAACATTTGAGAGATAAACCTTGAAGATACCCTCCTTTATCTTTTTAAAACAAAGAATAAGATGTTGCTATTTTACTTGATTTTCATTGATTTATTATTATAGCAGAAGAAACTGAAAAGCACCTGCTAAAAAGCAGATGCTTCCTTGTTATTTACTGTTTTTAGGAGATTGCTGATTCTGCACGCTTACTTCTTCCAAATTGGTATCACTGTATATTTCTGTCCCGTGACCTCCCGTTGTTTTAGCTAGGAATTCTTTGACTTCATTATAAGACATACCTGAGTTTTGGTTTGCCTTTTTTACGGCTTCAATATTTGTCCCAGCCGCTGTAAATTTCTTATCCTGATTTTTCTGCATTTATACCCCTCCTGCTTTGTTTCATTTTATTTTGTCCATTAGAGGGGTTTTTAGCCGAAATTTTCTCCTGTCGTTTATAAAAACTGGCGAGTATGGGTTTAACTTTTCTATCTTCTGTATTCTTCGAAGGATGTGTAAAAACAGTGGGCGATACATCAGGATACACTTTCCTTCGTAATAAACCAATTCATTTATTAGCTCAGCGAAACGGCTGAAAACGGCCGCTCTTTTTTATTTACCAACTAGAAGTGACTTGCTTACATGGATACATTCAGTGTTAAAAACGCTGGCAGCTGTTGTTTATGTTTATCAAGCATAATCTGCTCCGGCTTGATTCCCTGCTCTAAAAGCACGTCAATATTCTGCTGAAGAAATTCGTCACTGCCGACAACATAGAAGAGGCCCTCTTTATCAGCTGCAAGGTTTTTCACTTCTTCATAGTAGTCTTTCCGATTATCAACAAACTGCGACGTGAATTTTTTATCAGGTGCGGATTCAAAAATAGGCGTGAATAAGAAATCCTTTGTTGAATCGATGTTCAGAGAATGAATTTGATTAACGTTATCAGCACGTTCGAGATAATCCAGTACAAGCGGCCTGAAGGTTGCCAAACCGACACCTGCCGACAGCAAGTAAACATTTTTATCTTCTCTTTTAAGCGGTACATTCGAATGCGTTTTAAATATAGCAACCTCTTGACCGACTTCCATATTTCTTAAAATCGTTTTAAACTCAGAACATTGCTCTTTAATACGTGTTGTGATGCCGATGGAATTTTCATGCGGTAATGTAGTAATCGACATGTGGCGAATCAGACTGCGGTTCGGTTTCTCTCCGGCATTAAACCCTTCCAGTGCGAAGTGGGTGTGGGAACCTTCTTCCCACGTAAAACCTTCCGGGCAGTCAAGCATATATGTTTTAACCTCAGGTGTTTCATCAATAATTTTATTTATTTTCGTCCAGTATATTTGCATAATATATTCTCCTCCATTATATTTGCCTTTAGTATCTAATATACTACAAATGATAATAATTCTCAATTAAACGGGTTGATTATTTTGGAAAGCACTTGGGATTTTATTATAGGAGGGGTATCAATATGACACTTATAATGGCTACAGCTTCTTTTATTACATCTTTAGCCGTGTTGATCATTGTCACTAGCCAAAACAAGAAGAACGAATGATAATATATAGATCAACCAAGCATATCAATTTTTTTAAATAGGAAATGATAACTTTATTAAATCACCTTAAAAAAGCGCCTCTGCTGCAGCTTCTATGCAGGGGCGCTTCGATCTTTCTCCATTATTTACTTATCTGTTTCCAGCGGAAGGTCAGGATCACTTGCCCATTCCGTCAGAGAGCCATCATACACGGCAACATTATGCTGACCAAGCTTGTTTAACAGCGTTGAATTCCAAGTTGCTGCAATCCCGCTGCCGCAATAGGTAATCACCTTCTTATCCGGATCAAGGGCTCCTGCTTTCTCAAACGTTTCCCGGATTATCTCATCATCGTAAAGCTCCAATGTTTCGGAGTCAGAATGATCTCCGAAAAAGACGTTTACACTTCCTGGAATATGTCCTGGACGGCCATACGTATTCACTTCGCCTTTATGAGCAGCTTCATTTAAGCTGTTGATAATAATAACATTGTCATCATCTATCGCTTGTTTTACCTCTTCCTTGTTAACAAACAGCTCGGGTTTTCGCCCGCCGCTAAAGCTTGCTTTTGGATATGAGCCTGACTCTGTGGTTACCGGTCTGCCTTCTTTTTTCCACTTTGGAAAGCCGCCATCAAGCACCGCGACATTTTCCAAGCCCTCATAGCGCAGCTGCCAAGCCAAGCGGGATGCCCAATCCGAAGCCACAACAGGACTATCTACTTGCGCACCTTGGTCATAAACGACCACATACGTGTCTTCATCGCCGACTCCTAATTCAGTGATTTTTTTAATAAACTCCTTTCTTGGCGGAAGGGTAAAAGCATACTCCGCATCCGTATCGGATAAATCTTCTAATAAATCAGCAAAAACAGCACCTGGAATATGCCCTTTTTCATACGCCTCTTTCCCTGACCAAATATCATAATAACCGCTTGCCGGCAATTTTAAAAAAGTCGTTGCATCTACTAATCTCAGTTTTGAATCATCCAATCTTTCCGCAAGCCAGTCTGTTGTTACAATGAATGGAACATGACTCATTATATGCACTCCTTCACTTTAATTATATAATTCTTATAAATTTACTTATATTTAAACGTATAATAACATGGGAGGATGGTTTTTGCAAAATAACAGATTCAAAATTTATGATGCCATTCCTTTTCCAATTCATCTCCTTTTAGTCGTTTGGACGAAGCATTATACGAAGGCAGCTTATACATACAACCCCTTTTTACTTTATTGATTTAAATTTGTCACACTTTCTATTCATCATGTTCATTATTTCACAAATACTTCACGAAATACCTCCATATTCTATGATATACTTATTGTGAAGATAATCACAAGACAACACTTAGGAGGTTTTATGATGAGATTCAAGCTTATATTTATGTCCTTTTTGTCCCTATTGTTAGTGGGATTTTTGGCCGCATGCGGTGCTGACGAAGAGGAGCAGACAGACGAAAATGCAACAAACGATACGGAGGAAACAGAAGAAGATGTCGTCACAACCGCATCCCTTGTTGATCAGCCCGACGCCTTTGTCAACGCAGTCAGCGAGGATGGAACTTGGATTATCGCTACACTGGATGATATCGCCATAGATGAGGATGTCGTGGTTGCCGGCGAATTCTATGATAAAGACGACGAATCCAGTGATATTTATCGTAAAATTGCTCCATATACACAAGATGAAGACCATAACATTACAGACTCATTTACGATTACCGTTCCCAGCATGACCGTACAGAGTGAAAACTTGAATTTTCAAGGCGGTACTCTGGAAGGTGACGTAATTGTCGAAGCAAACGGCTTTATGCTGGATGAAACAGCAACCATTGACGGAAATTTACAATTTGCAAATGAAGAAGCAGAAAGCTCCGCAACCATTGATGGAGAAGTAACAGGCGAAATCGAATAAAAATAGCAAGGCTCTAACAGGATGCGTCCTGTTCCCCCTCCCCGATTCAAATTAAATAAACAGATACCTCGCTAAAAAAGCGGCCAAGTCAAAGCTTGTCCGCTTTTTTAAATAGTAGAAAAATCGGCCGTTCTTATTGCGTTTTTTCTTTATTCCATCATACTGTCTCCTCCCTGTTCAAAAATCAGAGAAGAGACGTTTTCGTGTAACCTTCTTTTCTAAAAATGACACCAATCCATCTATCAATGAAAGTGATGCCCCTCTGTCCGTAATACGATCAGGATAACCGACAGCAGCACCATGGCAAAAAGAGTGAACGTATCTCCCTTCCGCCAATGCAAGCGTCGAAAGGAGGATCTTGGTTGATTGGACTGGTAGCCTCTTACCTCCATCGCATTCGCCATATCCTCTGCCCTGACCAGGGAGCTGACGAACAATGGAACAAACATCGGAACGATTTTCTTCATCTGCTGAAGCAGTGACCCTTCGCCAAATACAATCCCTCTGGCACGCTGTGCATCCAGCACTTTCTGCGTTTCGTCCAGTATAATGGGAATAAAACGAAGCGCTACCGACAGCATGAGTGATATTTCGTCGACCGGCAGTTTGAGCCGTTTCAAAGGTTGAAGCAGATAATTAATCGCATCTGTCAAATCAATTGGCTTCGTGGTTAAAGTAATGACTGTCGATACAAAAATAATCATGGCAAAGCGGCTAAAAATGTATACCCCATTGATTAAACCAAAGGATGAAATGGTAATTGGTCCCCAATCGATATATATTTCGCCCCCTGCCGTAAACATTACCTGTAACAGCACGGTAAATAAAATCAGCCATATCAGCGGCCGGACACCGCGAATATAGATGCGGAGGGAGACTCCGGAAATCTTCATCATCGTAAAGGTAAAAAGCCACAGCACCAGATACGTGAGCCAATTGTTGGCAATAAATAAGATAAAAATAAACGAAATCCCTGCGATTAGTTTAGCTCTGGGATCAATACAATGAAGCAGCGAATCGCCAGGGAAATAACGTCCTAAGATTAATTTGTTCATGCTAATCCCGCCTCTACTAAAGCATCTGACAGCTGATCCAGCGTCAGACAAACCTGTGGCAAGGTAACGCCCGCTTCCTGCTCCAGCTTTACCTGCAGCTTCCTGGCCTGCGGCAATTCCAGTCCCCATTGATGAACCGCAGATACATCGGCAAATAATTGCTCAGGCTCTCCCTGAAAAACTATTCTGCCTTCCTCCATCACGACAACTTCGTCTGCATAATAAGCTGCATCATCCATATCATGGGTAACCAGCAACGTTGTTAATCCGCGCTCTTTATGCCAGGCATGGATCAGGTCCATCACTTCTTTCTTCCCTTTTGGATCCAGCCCGGCGCCAGGTTCATCTAAAACAAGAATATCTGGACGCATGGCTAATATTCCCGCCATCGCCACATACCGTTTTTGACCGCCGGACAAAGAGAATGGTGACTTCGACAAAATAGATGCATCTAAACCGACACGCCCAATAACCTCTAGGGCAATCTCCTTCGCCTCTGCTTCAGGCACTCCAAAATTCATCGGTCCGAACATAATATCTTTTTCCACCGTTTCTGCAAACAGCTGGGATTCTGGGAATTGAAAAACCATCCCCACTTTTCGCCGTGCTTCTTTTACGGATTGCTTCGCATTTTCCAGCGTAATTGTTACTTCGCCGACAGCTACCTCCCCTTTTTTCGGAAGGAGCAATCCATTCATCAGCTTCAATAAGCTTGATTTTCCGGAACCGGTCTGGCCGACTACAGCTGTAAAGGAGCCTGACTTTATCGTTGTACTAATTGACTTTAATATCTCCGGGCTGCGAATCGGACCTGCTTGATAATCTGCGGTTACTTCCTGTAAATTTATCTGCATAGCCATCGCATCATTTCCTGCTCTGTCATATATTGGTCAGGTACGGCACTGCCCCGTTCTTTTAATTTTCTTCTCAATGCTTCTATAAAAGGAACATCCAGCCAATCCTCTCTTTGAAAAATCTGGGCAGGTCTGTCTATTTCCTTCACACTGCCTTTCTGTAAAACCAGCATTCTATCCGCGGCTTCCGCTTCATTCATATCATGGGTTATCGAAATAATGGTCAGCTGTTGCTGTTTTCGCAAATCATGTAAAAAATGCATGAATTCCTGTCTGCTTTTAGGGTCAAGCATCACCATGGCTTCGTCTAATACAATAATGGCAGGCTGTAACGCTAAAAGTCCGGCAATAGCGACGCGCTGCTTCTGTCCCCCAGATAAACGGGAAGGGTCATGATCTGCATAGCGGCTCATTCCAACCATTTCCAACGCACGATTTACCCGCTGCTTCATTTCATGATAAGGCATGTTCTGATTTTCCAAGGCGAATGCCACGTCGTCTTTTACGGTTGTTCCAATAAATTGATTTTCCGGGTTTTGAAATACTAATCCGATATGACTGCGAAGCTCCCACTTGGATTCCTCTGTCAGCTCGATTCCATTAATATAAATGCTTCCTGAGGAGGGCGCGCGCAGCCCGACCAGCAAACTGGCTAAGGTTGACTTCCCCGAACCATTATGTCCGACAACAGCCAGCCACTCCCCGCGCTCTGCGGTAAAGGAAAGGTCTGCTATCGTTTCCTCCTGCTTTTGCAGATTATAATGAAAAAAGACATTTTCTACGTTGACACAAGGCGTTGACATTTCTCCACCCCTCTCTTCTAGATTACAAAATAACGGATACAAGCAAGGTAATCGCCATCGTTCCATTTACGAGCATCATATTTTTCAAAGATAATGGAAAAGTTTCCAGCTTACTCTGCTTTTGTCTAAACCGTCTGATGCTTTTCGTGATTGGAATCAGCACCAGGCATACAAGCAAGGCATAGACAGGCAGCACCTGAAGCAGCACAGCGGTTACAATCGCTGCAAATGTGAGTACATAGAGAAGATGGAATAATAACAAAGCATGCTTTCTGCCGATATAATAAGGAAGGGTAAAACGCTTATTGGCAATATCCTCTTCCAGATCGCAGATATTATTTGCCAGCATGATATTCGCAATGGTCAGTATACAGGGGAGCGAGACCAGGAAAATCTCCAGCAGCAGCAGGACATCCATTTCAAAGGTAATCATGCGTCCAGTCCAGCCTAAATGGGCTATTCCCTGATTAGCGGCATTGACATAGATAGCTAGAAATGTAATGCCAAATCCCATCGTCACACCGGAAAACACCTCGCCAAGCGGCATACGGGACAGCGGAATCGGTCCAAATGTATAAAAAATACCAATCGCAAAACAAAGCATGCCAATAACCAGCACAAATAAATCCGTACGAAATACCAGCCAAATCCCTAATAGTGAAGCTATCGCCAGCATGGTAATAATCGTGGCCACCACTCTCTTTTCAGGGATATTTTCCTGTCCGATAATATTGGATTGTCTGCGATAGTCATCACTTAATGCCTTCTTATAATCCATGTAATTATTGATAGCCGTTGTAGTTAAATCAAACAGCAGCATGGCACTAAAGAAAATAGCTGTGTTTAGCGGTTCAAACATATCATAACGATAGATAACAAATAATAGTCCAATTAAAAACGGAAATAAACTAGCTAATTTGGTGCGAATTTCTACCAGCTTTAAAAACGTAGGCAGTGTCATCATAGCCCGCTCCCCTCACCTATTCTATTAACGTAAATTCCTCATCTGTCAGTTCAAAATTGCCGGCTAATCCATCGGTGATATAAACATTTTTGTCCTTTGTCACAAAGATGGCTTCTGCATCCTGCATCTGTTGAATAAAGTCCAATCCTTCCTCTAACCCTTTTGAATATAGCAGTGTCGAAAGTGCATCCCCGTCAATTGAATGCTCACTGATAACCGAAACACTGGCAAGCTCTCCTTCAAACGGATAGCCAGTCTGCGGATTTAATAAATGATGATAGATTTCACCCTCCACTTCTAAAAAACGTTCATAAATACCAGAAGTAACGATAGACTGATTCGAAGCAGTCAATCTGCCAACAGTTTCTCCCATTGGCAAGAATGGATTTTGAACACCAACAACCCAGGGATCACCTGATGTCTGGTTCCCCATAACATATATATTGCCTCCTAAATCAACCACAGCAGTGGTGACCCCTTCCTCCTCTAACAGTTCTATGACTTCATCAGCAATATAACCCTTCGCAATTGCTCCCAGGTCTAACCGCATACTGGATTCTGTCAGCATCACGCTTTGCTCTGCTTCATCGAGTTCTATTTTTTCATAATCAATCAACGGCAGTATGTCATCAATTTCCTCCTGCAACGGTTTTCTCGCATCATCCATCCCGATATTCCAAAGGCTGGTTAATGGACCGACAGCAATATCAAAGGAGCCCTCTGCCAATTCACTGTAATCCTTTCCTTGCTTAATCACCTGCCATACATCCTCTGACACCTCGACAGGGCCTTTTCCGGCCTGTTCATTGATTTCAGCCACTTCCGACCCAGCTTCATTGGCAGTCATTTGCTGTTCCAATACTTCAATTCGGTCAAACACCTTATCTAACGCCGACTCTTTATCCTTGTCATACACCTTTATCGTGATAACTGTTCCCAGTAAAAATTCTGTCTCACTATATGGATTGCTGATTAATGATGATGCATCGCTTGATGAATCGGCATTTTTAGAACAGCCTGCAATAATCAGCATCAGCAGCATCAGTGAGATACCAATTTGTTTCTTCATTTTCATACCTCCCTCGCCCTTGTGAATGTTAATAAACACCATAATAATTATTTTCATGTGATTTAATTCACAATTATTTACATAATTTTAATTGTGAATAATTTCACAAATATTACATGTTTATTGTATAATTTATTTCGTATCATGTCTATAAAAAACACAAACAAATCTATTATTACCAAGGATTTTGTCATGAAAATGACACACCTGATTATTTGATATTTTATTTTTAATTTGTGAACTATTTATCAAATCTATAGACTTTTTTTATGAATATGTTAGAATGAAATTGTTCAATAGTTCACAAATTTAACATTATCTATTTTGATTACAAAGGAGTGAATACAATGGCGGAGAAAAATATTGTTATTATTGGCGCCGGCTACGCAGGGGTGCATGCAGCTAAGAAGCTGGCCAAAAAATACAAACGTGATGATTCTGTTTCTATTACTCTGATAGATCGACATTCCTATCACACCATGATGACAGAATTACATGAAGTAGCTGCACACCGGGTAGAACCATCTGCTATTCAATTTGATTTACGAAAATTATTTAACCGCACCAAAGTGAAACTCGTCACAGACAATGTTACCAACGTCGATCATGATACGAAGACCGTCACCACGGAACACGGTGAATTCGCTTATGACTACCTTATTCTCGGGATGGGCGGCGAAGCAAACGACTTTGGTACACCAGGTGTAAAAGAGAACGGCTTTACCCTCTGGTCCTGGGAAGATGCGATCCGCATCCGGCAGCATTTAGAGGAGGTCGTCAAACGGGCAGCATTAGAACATGACCCGGAAAAACGCCGTGCCATGCTCACCTTTACAGTTTGCGGTTCCGGCTTTACCGGTATTGAAATGATTGGAGAGCTTATCGAGTGGAAATACCGTTTAGCAAAGGAAAATAAACTGGACGAAGAAGAAATTCAGCTGTATGTAGTCGAAGCGGCCTCCTCTATTTTAAATATGCTGGACCGAAAAAGTGCAGATAAAGCAGAAAAGTATTTAAATAAAAAAGGCGTTACCTTGCTTAAAAACTCACCAATCGTTGAAGTAAAAGAGGATAGCGTCGTATTTAAATCAGGGGAAACCCTTTCCACACACACATTGATTTGGACAGCCGGGGTCAAGGCAAATTCGGATACAGAAGATTACGGTATCCCGACTGCCAGAGCAGGACGTCTGAAAGTAAATGAATATATGGAAGCAGAAAACTTGGAGAACGTCTATGTTATCGGCGACTTAGCCTATTTTGAAGAAGAGGAAGGCAAGCCGACGCCGCAAATTGTCGAAGCGGCCGAACAGACAGGTGTGACAGCAGCTAAATCCATTATTGCGGAAATCGATAACGGCCAAAAAGAAGCATTTGAAGGGAAATACCATGGCACGATGGTTTCCATCGGAGCCAGATATGGTGTGGCGAATTTAATGGGGCTGCGTTTAAGCGGCTGGCTGGCTAATCTGATGAAGCACTTGGTTAACCTGTATTATTTCTTCGGGATACGAAGCGGCTATTATATGTTTCATTATATTATGCATGAATTTTTCCAAACCAAGGATAAGCGCAACATTTTCAGAGATACAATTACCAGATATGGAAATGTTTTGTGGAGCTTGCCATTGCGATTATTTGTCGGCGGTTTTTGGCTCGATGAAGCAGCCTCTAAAATTTGGGGAGAATCTGTTTGGGGTGAAGTCACCTCAGGCTCTGCAGGTATTTCTCGATTATTTCAGGGACTCGGAGAAGATTCCTGGCTGACCGGGAACAGCGTGAACATGCCATTTGAATGGCTGCAAACAACCACCAGCAGTGCAAGTGAAGCGGTAGATGGCGGTGCAGAATGGGCCACTCCTATTTTAAGTGATATGCCAGGTATTTTTGAATGGTTTATGCAGATTATGCTGCCGACACCGGAAGTAGCTATCTTTATGCAGAAGGTTATGGCTTTCATTGAGTTATTCATCGGCCTTGCTATTGTATTCGGCCTTTTCACTTGGCTTGCCAGTGCTGCAAGTGCCGGATTCCTGATGATGTTTACTTTATCCGCAATGCTCGGCTGGGATCAAATCTGGGCACTCCCTGCTTCTATCGCCTTAATGAATGGTTCCGGACGTTCCATTGGTTTAGATTACTGGGCTGTTCCATGGCTGCAAAGAACACTGGGAAGATTCTGGTATGGAAAAGAGCAGGCTATCTATAAAGATCGTGAATAAAAACATCGGGCAGCCCGGCTTTTGCCGGGGAGATGAGTCAATATTTACTGAATGAGCTATAAGGGGGGGATGGGCATGAAGGATTTCTATCATATGCTGAAACCTTGGGATGTTATTCTTGTTATCCTGTTGGTTCTTCTATCTTTTCTCCCTATTGGCATCTTTGTTTTACAGCAGTCACAATATGCTGAAGAAGATTCAGTAAACGTTGCGGTGATTACAGTAGATAATGAAATTGTAGAAGAAATCCAGCTGACAGGGAATACCGAAACCAGAGAAATTGAGATTGAGGTATCCGATCATGACAATAACATTATTGAAGTAGACAATGAACGCATTCATATCAAAAGTGCTACCTGCTCTGACCAAATCTGTGTGCGAACCGGCTATATTTCCAGGCCGGGACAGACGATTGTCTGCCTGCCTCATAAGCTTGTCGTCGAGATTCAATCAGACAGCGGGGAAACAGAAGATATGATTATCAGCTCTTAAATCAATTTTGAGCAGCTTATATACACGTTCGGAAATAGATTGGGAGGGTCTGGCGATGACAAATAACCAGCGTCTTGTATACATTGCATTATTAGCTGCGCAGGCAGTCATTATCAGTTTAGTAGAAAGAGCCGTCCCCTCCCCTTTTGCCATCGCTCCAGGTGCAAAAATCGGTTTAGCGAATATTATTACGTGCATGGCGTTATACACGCTCTCTACAAAAGATGCGTCTAAGGTTGTGATGATACGGATTATCCTTGCTACCCTCTTGGGAGGTACACTCTCCTCTTTTATGTATAGTGCGGCCGGCGCCATATTAAGCTTTATCGGCATGTGTGGAGTAAAAAAGCTCGGACCATCCCGAATCAGCTTGATTGGAGTCAGCGTAGCCGGCGCTATTCTGCATAATATTGGACAATTAACGATTGCCAGCTGGATTGCCCAAACATGGACGGTACTTCTCTACCTCCCAGTTTTATCTTTATTCGGGATTTTATCAGGCATTGCCATGGGTCTGGCAGCTAATTATTTATTAAATCACGTAGAAAAACTGGACTATTACCGGGACCTGCAAGAAATGAAATATACGCAACCCAATCAAGTATCATAGCTTTGGCTACAGAAAAATCCTTATGCTCGTTAAATGGAGGTTATCATGATGGCGATTCCAGCTATTCCTGTTCATCCAATGTGGGAACCTTATCCCCGTTTACAATCTGATTTACAATCCGTTTTACAGGTGATTGAATCTCACCTGCAAATCCACGATAAACAAATCGAAGCTACAATTAAGGATTTGGTCTATTCAGGAGGAAAATTATTGCGTCCTGCCTATACGCTTCTATGTTCCCAGATTGGGGACGTAACACATCAGGAAAAAGAAAGGTCGATAGCCGTTGCCGCAGCACTGGAAACCTTGCATATGGCCACTCTGATCCATGATGATGTCATTGATGAAGCAGACTTCCGTCACGGAAATCCAACCATCCATACCCAGCAGGGCAATCAATTTGCCATCTATTCCGGTGATTATTTATTTTGTGTCTGTTTTACTATTTTATCTAAGTACGCGCGCACATTAGCACATCTTGAGTTTAATGCGCGCAGTATGGAAAAGATTCTCACAGGGGAACTGGATCAGCTCCATGCGCGCTACCAAAAGGGAACCAGCATCAAAGATTATTTAACGCGTATTTCCGGAAAAACCGCGCAGCTCTTTGCTGTCAGCTGCTATTCAGGAGCAGTGACCAGTCAAGCAACACGAAGGCAGACCATGCTCGCCTGGAATATGGGGCACTATATTGGCATGGCCTTTCAGATTATCGATGACATACTAGACTTTAAAGGTGATTTCAACACCATGCGAAAACCTGCGCTTGCAGATATTCGTCAAGGCGTGTATACCCTGCCGCTGATTTACGCATTACGTGAACAGCCAGAGCAATTACATCCTTATTTAGATAAGAAAGCTGATTTAACAGATGAAGAATTAATGGAGATATTAGCTATTGTCGAAAAAACAAAAGGCATAGAAAAATCCAGGCGGCTTGCCCTGAAGTATACAGACAAGGCATTAAAATCCTTAAACAAACTGCCGGTCGGGGATTATAAAGAGACCCTGTATGAATTGACTGCGATGCTGTTGGAGCGGAAAATATAATGGCCTGCAATGAAACTTGCATAGTAATTTTCCAAACCGTTATCTATAATAAAATAAAAACTATAGGTGTTTTATATAATGAAAACCTTCATTTTACGGGACTTGCGAGAGTACTGATAAAATGAAGGTTTATTACAGTTTAGCTGAAAATCATCTAAAATAAGACTATATAAATTGAAGTAAGAAATTACACTTTATTTTTCTTATAAAAATCACGAAATAATGATTGAAAACAGTAACTAGCGACGGTTTTTGATGGGGCGAGTAATCGCAATGGTTTTCGGTGGGGCGAGTAACCGCAGTCCCAGTCCCAGAAGAAAAACACGGAGACTCCTGGTCGGCTAAGAACGGTCACGTCCTGTGACCAACGACCGACACTAGGACGTCCTGTCCGTCGTGGGAAAGCGCGGAGGGAAGACCCCGCAGAAAAAAAGCGAACTTCTTTTTTTCTACCCGCGGGGCATAAGTGCGACTTTGCTTCTGTCTGCGCCTGATGGCTTGCCAATCAGCAAGTCTTCTTTAAAGGAGGCTGAGCTCAAGCCCACGGAAAGCGTAGTGTTTTTCTGTAGCGGTAGCTATTAATTTCAATTTATATAGCTTTATTTGTAAATGATTGGTAAAATAAAGACAATTCAAAGAAAGGAAGTGTCCTATTGTTTACATTCCCGGTTATTTACGAAGAAGAAGCAGACTACATGAAGCATGATCGGCTGACGAAAAAGCTGATACAAGAGTTTTTTGAAGAGTTTATCGAAGCTTTTTTCCCCAATCTCCACCCTCACATTGACTTCTCCAACGTGTCCTTCCTTGAGCAAGAAGTATATCTAGACTATATCAATGGCCGCAAGAAGGAAATAGATGTCCTCGCCGAAGTAAAGCTGAATCACGAAGACAAAATCCTGCATATTCATACCGAAGCACAATCAACGCATGAAGCGGACTTCCCTGAAAGAATGTTTCTCTATTTTTCTTACCTTTACGCCAAACACCGCAAACCCATTCAACCCATCGCTGTTTTGAGTTATAATAGGGAAAAAGAAGAACCGACGCAATTCAGAATCGATACCCCCCCACCCAAGACGTACTTCAATTTAACTTTTTACAATTACACTTAATCAAGAAAGACTGGAGAGCATATATTCAATCAGACAACCCGGCCGCCGCAGCATTGCTCAGTCAAATGGGGTATGAAGCGCATGAGCGGGTTCAGGTAAAGCTGGAGTTTCTGCGCATGATCACCCGGATGAAAATCAACCCGGCACAAATGGAATTCCTGTATGGTTATTTCGAGACTTATTTAAAACTAAACAAAGAGGAGGAAGCACAAATGATGGAGCAAATGGAGAACTTACCGGAGGAGGAAAAAGACATGGTTTTGCAGCTGCCGAATTCTTATTTTGAGAGAGGATTGGAGAAAGGAAAGCAGGAAGGAATAGAGGAAGGGATAAAAAAGCGAAATCAAGAAATAGCTTTAGAATTGATAGCAATAGGAATGCCGATCAACCAAATCGCAGAGATCACAAAATTAAGCAAAGAAGAGATTAAAAAACTTACTAAAAAATAAAGAATGAATTCTTTGCGAAAAATCCTATATCAGCATTGCAAAACGCTTCCTCCGTCTTTACAGGGGAAGCGTTTTGCATGTCATGTACAGTCTTTCATTTAACGATGCATAACTTTAAAGAAAAACGGGAATTTATAAAGGATTAACGAATTTTTGGAGGAGGATACGTATGGCTCTGGAAAAAGATTTTGAAGGCAAGGTTGTATTAATTACCGGAGCAGCTTCCGGAATTGGAGAAGCGACGGCGTTAAAATTTGCTGAACGCGGAGCAAAAATAGCGATTGGCGATATAAACGAAGATAGCGATAAAGTCGTTCAACAAATTAAAGCCAATGGCGGAGATGCGGTTTTCTTTAAAACAGATGTGAGCAATGCTGATCAGGTAAAATCACTTGTAGAAAAAACAGCCGGTCACTTTGGGAAAATAGATTGTGCCTTTAACAATGCAGGGATTCTGCCTAAAATTGCTTCTTTTATTGATACTACAGAAGAAGATTTTGACCAAACGATTGCCGTTGACTTAAAAGGCGTTTTCCTTTGCCTGAAGTATGAGCTCGAATATATGGTTAAAGCAGACGGGGGAAGTATTGTCAATACGGCTTCTGTTGCCGGATTGATTGCTGATCCCGATATGTCTCCTTATGTTGCTGCCAAACATGGTGTTGTCGGGTTAACAAAGGCGGCTGGAATTGAATATGCGAACAAAGGCATACGCGTTAATGCTGTAGCGCCCGGAGTCACCGCAACACCACTGGCTAAGGAGAAATTGGAAGATTCCGAAATACGTGAGGAAATGATAGGAAACGTTCCTGCAGACCGGGCAGCAACACCAGATGAAATTGCGGAAACCGTGCTTTACTTGTCATCCGATAAAGCGAGCTTTGTGATGGCTCAAACCTATGTGATTGATGGCGGCCAAATTGCCCATTAATATTGAAATATAGAAACGTAAAAATTGAAATTTATTATATACTGAATAAAGCATTTGTTTTATCAACCTGATTGAATTATATTAGAAAACGTATAAGTCCTAAAAAGCGTTACAAAGGAGGCGCAGAATGAAAAAGGTATACGAACTGACTACCATAGAAATGGCTGAAGAATTTTTGAATAATCATGCGTTAAGCTTCCTTTTCGTTTCCAGACCGGATTGCAGTGTATGCCATGCCATTTTGCCAAAGCTAACCGAAATGCTGGATGACTACCCTCTTATCCACCTGGGACATATTGATGCTTCCAGGGTGGAAGAAGTAGCAGAAAAGTTCTTGATTTTTACTGTCCCAATCATGCTTTTGATTATAGACGGCAAAGAATATATCCGGGAGGACCGTTTTGTCCGTTTTGAACAATTAGAAGAAAAACTGGATCAGTTGTATGAAATGTATACCCAATAAGCGGTTCAAGGTTATGTTCCAAAAAAAATCAATAGTTTTCGTTGGAACGAGGGATTTCAGTCCTGACGAAAACTATTGGTATTCCTCGTCCCATCGTAAAGACCTGTCAGTTGAGTGATTCAAGTCGTTAACCCGCCTAATTGTATTTATTTCACCCGCTACTTTGAAGCAAGCGTTGTTACGGTTGTTTAACTGTACTCACTAATTAAATAATACCCTCTTCTTTTTACTTCATAGACAAAACCACATCCTATCCAAACCATTTATTACCTTTTAATCAAGATTATTTCTTTTCTGTTAGCTATGGAAAAAATCTGCTTATATGGTACAATAATAAATCTGTACATTATTTCTCTGCCCCCAAAAAATTAGCCATCTTTTTGCGAACATTTCGCACAAAACCCTAACTATTTTTTCAATATACATCAATGAAGGAGGAATTTTATTAGAAATGGAAAACTTTACAATTTGGTCATTAATGATAGATATTAGTATTATTTCAGGATTACTATTAGCAGGAACAATCCTACGGGCAAAAGTGAAATGGATTCAATCGCTATTCTTGCCGGCCAGCATGATTGCCGGATTTCTCGGACTTGCATTTGGTCCCAGCGGGGTTGGTATTCTGCCCTTTTCAGAGCAATTCAGCAGCTACCCTACATTGCTGATTGCAGTTATTTTTGGAGCGATTCCAATCGGCGCTGCGAAAGTGCGATTATCAGAGGTATTTCACCGCGTTCGTGATATGTTCTCCTACTCCATTATCTTAACATTATCCATGTGGGGCGCAGGCGTTCTATTCGCTTTACTTCTATTAAACCCTATCTTCAGTGACTTGCCTGATGGGTTTGGACTTATTTTAGGAGCAGGTTTTCTAGGCGGACATGGTACGGCTGCTGCTATAGGAGAAGGGTTAGCACATGCCGGCTGGGAAGAAGCAATGGATCTTGGCATGACCTCTGCTACTGTAGGAATTCTGGTTGCTGTTTTAGGAGGTCTTTTTCTTATTAAACGCAGTACGGAAAACGGACATACCACATTTATTTCAAGCTTTAGGGATCTCCCTTCTGAACTAAAATCTGGTTTAATGCCGGCTTCCAAACGTTCTGCAATGGGACAAGAAACGGTATCATCCAATTCGATTGACCCGCTTGTTCTCCATCTGGCAATTATCGCTTTTTTAATTGGCATATCTTACTGGTTAACCAATTTATTGACAGAATGGATACCAGCTGTGTCCATACCGCTATTCAGCGTCGCCTTCATTTTGGGCTTAGTCTTTCAGGGCATCAGCCGGCAGTTAAAGGCTGATAAATATATTGACGGGCGAGTAATGGAGCGTATCGGCGGAACAGCTACTGATTTCCTGGTTGCTTTTGGTATTGCTTCAATCAATATTACGGTCGTGATGGATTATGCATTGCCGCTGATTTTATTGTTTGCCTTTGGAATACTGTGGGCATATATTCTCTTCCGTTTTGTCGGTCCAAATATATTTAGAGATTTTTGGCTGGAGAAATCTATTTTCGGCTGGGGATGGAGTACAGGTACTGTGGCGATGGGACTTGCCCTTTTACGAATTGTTGATCCGGAACTGAAAAGCCGGACACCGGAAGACTATGCACTGGGGTATGTTGGAGTTGCACCTGTTGATATTATTATTGTTACCTTTGCTCCGATTCTTTTCGCACTTGGGTTTACCTGGGTAATTCCAATTGTTCTCTTGCTTGGCGCTGCTATTGTAATTATGATTTACAAGAAAGCAGGCTGGTGGGGTCAAGGTAAACAGCAAAACACATCAAGCTGACATGCTTGATGTGTTTTTTCTTTTTCACTTTTAATTATACGGATTAAAAATTCCTGCGGACATTATAGATGCGATAGGAGTGCGCCTCCAACCGCCCCGGACACAACAATCACCCAAGGGGGCAGCTTCCAATAGACCAGCATACTAAATAGGATAGCCGCAAAAGCAAAATCAATCGGACCCAGGATAGCACTTGTCCAAATAGGATGATAAAAAGCCGAAATTAAAATCCCTACGACAGCTGCATTTACTCCCATCAAAGCTCCCTTCATTTTTTGATTTTGACGGATTTGATTCCAAAATGGCAGCGCACCTAAAATCAATAAGAATGCCGGCAAAAAGATAGCTGCAGTTGCCAACACTCCGCCTGTCCATCCGTTAATAACAGCGCCAATATATGCAGCAAATGTAAATAATGGTCCAGGCACAGCCTGTGCCGCCCCATAGCCGGCCAAAAAGGAGGTCTCGTCCATCCAGCCTGTCAGTACAAATTCACGCTCCAGCAACGGCAAAACAACATGTCCGCCGCCGAAAACAAGTGAACCAGAGCGGTAAAAACTATCAAACATAGCAATCCAATTCAGAGATGTCACTTCTTTTAAAATCGGAAGCAAAATAAGCAATCCGAAAAAAAGCGATAAACAAATGCCCCCCAGCTTTCGGGAAATCGGAAAAACGAATTTCGATTCTTCGTTCTCAGCATGATTTTTATATACCAAATAACCAATGAGGCCTGCTAATAAAATAACGCCAACTTGAGTAAAGGCTGTTTGCCATAATAAAGTGATAACTAACGCGAACAGCGCAATGGATTTGCGCTTTAAATCCGGTGTCAATTTTTGAGCCATTCCTAAAATCGCATGCGCTACAACAACAACTGCTACGATTTTTAACCCTTGAATCCACCCAGTCTCTTCCATAGCTGAACCTTGTAAGATCAAAGCAAAAATAATCAACGCTATGACAGAAGGCAGCGTAAAGCCAATAAAAGATATTATCCCCCCGAGGATGCCTCCGCGCATGACACCAATACCAATACCAACTTGGCTGCTTGCTGGCCCAGGTAAAAACTGACACAGTGCAACTAAGTCGCTGTAACTTTTTTCATCCATCCATTTTCTTTTCCGGACATATGCCTCATGAAAATATCCAAGATGCGCAATCGGTCCGCCAAAAGATGTCAATCCCAGCCGTGTAGAAATAAGCAGAATTTCGAATAGTAGTTTGAATTTCTCTTTTGATGTTGTAATATGATTCACCCAGTACACCCTTCCCTGTCAGTCTTTAATTTCTTTAAACAGTTCATATGCTTTCTCTCGAGCTTCCTCCAGCACGGTCCGCCCTTTATCGGTAGCCGTATAATATTTTCTTATTTTCCCGCCTGCATTACGTTCTTCCATACTCAATAGTCCATCCTTTTCCATCGAGTGAAGAATCGGATATAAGGTTCCTGGACTTATCTTGTATCCATGCTCCCTTAATTCATCCAGCATCCATACACCAAAAATCGGGTGTTCCATTGCATGATGCAGTATATGGATTTGAATAAATCCCAAAAATAACTTTCTTAATATTTTTTCTTCCAATTTGATTCATCCCCTGAAGTATTGATATCGAACCCTGATATCGAATTTCGTTATTAATTTACCATTAAAGCGCAACCAGTTCAATCTATCATCTAAAAAATTTACAGAAACTTTACAAAACAGGAAAAAGCCAATCTATCCCATCCGCATATGGAACAAATTGACTTTCAAAGATTAAATGAATTTTTTAGAGGTTAAGCTCCTTCTATCATATCCCGCCTATTATAGCCGAGGTAACCAATTATCATTAAAGCAATACTAATGCCCGTTATAACCATAAAAACTGGAGCATCAAAACGGTCCATCGGCATTTGCGGAATCCAGCTTTGGATGGCTGTTTTCGAGAACCAGCCCGGTAAATCCAAAATACCTCCAAAATAATTCAGGATAAAGGAATAACCAAGATACGCATAAATTATTTTCCCTAACTTCGGTGCCCATCCAAGTGCTAAAGCTGCAAGTCCGATAAAGAATAAGACGGATGGAAAGAAGTTATAGCCCGCAGCCAGAAAATCGCCGATGCTGAGCGCACCATGGTCGCCCATAACGGAGATAGCCGTACCTCCAAGACCTCCGGCAGCAAGCAAGGTTCCAATTAACCCGGACAAAATTGCTAACCCGATTGTCGTCCAGTAAAATTGACCGCGCGTGACTTTTGTAGCGTGAAGCTGGCTTAAATGCAAACGGCTCTCTTCCGCAAAAAGCTTATTCACAATAACGATTGGCAGAATAGATACCAAAACAATCATGACCATCATAATTGTTCCTGTAAAAGATTCTTCAATAGAAACGCCTGACTGTGCAAACATTTGCGCCATCATTTCATTACTTTCCAGAAATGTCTGCATATCCCCATAAATGGAGCCGTACGCTGCGCCCATCACTGCAAAGCCAATCAGCCAGCCAATAATAACTCCCTTATTCAGTTTGGCAAACAATCCCTGCACCGATAATAGAGACCGTCTTGCATGCTCTCTGCCTTCTCTTTCAGGCAAGTAACCCGCACCCATATCACGCCCGCCTTCCAGTGCAAAAGCAAGGCTTACCATCACTGCACTAAAAATCAGGGCAAAAATAATCGGGAGCCAGCTGTTCTCTGTAAATGGATAAGTCAAATACGTCCAGCCGAGCGGATTGAACATGGATAAATCCACATTCGATACATCCGTTCCAGCACGAATAATATAGAGCAGCCCGACCAAACCTAAGCTTGAGCCTGTGGCACTGGATGAAGCCGGCATGATTTGCGCCATCACCAGTCCAATGACTGCTCCAATCACGCCGGCTACCCCAATCGACGTTCCAAATAGAATGGAACCGTGGACAGAAACCGTATCAACATTAAAAATCATTAACAGACCGCTAATAAAAAGCGCCAATAATACATTAATAACAATCACTTCTGCCATTGCTGCAAGCGAATTTGCCTGTCTGCCAATTTGAAAAGAGCGTACAAGCTCCGTCAGCCCGAGATCTTCCTCTTTACGTGTGTGACCTACAATATGCAGAACAGACATAATCATCGCAAATAATCCGCAGAATAATAACATCTCATGTGCATACATCGCTCCTAATGTATATTCCGCTGCCGTTTCAATTGGTGTGGGACCGACCATGGAGATCATCGCAGGGTTTTGCAGTGTTTCATACATTCCTATTAACCCTTGCCCCTTTGCTATTTCTTCAAACGCAGGAACAAAGCCTCCTGAAAATAAACCTACTCCCAAAATCCAAAAAATAATCTTTTTCCAATCACGCTTTAGATACTGTAAAAACAAGGTATCCCAACGTGCAAATTTTTCCTTCATTGCCTTTCACCTCCCTGTCAGCTTTTATCCCTCATAATGCCGCATAAATAAATCCTCAAGTGTCGGCGGTACCGCTTCAAACTTTTTCACACCAAGCTTCGTTGCCTCCGTTAAAATAGCATTGATGTATTTATTATCAGCAGAAAATGTCGCTTCGTTATCTTTCTGTGTAAAATCATGGATACCCTCTACAAATTCCATTTGCGAAACATCTCCTTCGGTTGATAAGGTGACAGCAGAGCGAGTCAAATGCCTTAATTCATCTAATGTCCCGGACTCTACAATCTCCCCCTGACGAATAATAACGACCCTGTCAGCTAAACGCTCTACCTCACTCAAAATATGAGAAGACAGTAAAATGGACTTTCCTGCTTCCTTGATTTTTTCTACTTCTTCCTGAAAGACCGCTTCCATCAAGGGATCAAGACCAGAAGTCGGCTCATCAAAAATATATAAATCGGATTCCACAGATAAAGCAGCGATTAAGCCAACTTTTTGCCGGTTTCCTTTGGAGTACCCCTTGGCCTTTTTCTTCGGATCCAGTTCAAAACGTTTGATTAAATAATCACGTTTTTGCTTATCTCCGCCCCCATGCAGCTTCATAAACAAATCAATAATTTCTCCCCCGGTCAGACTTCCCCAGAGCGCGACATCTCCCGGCACATAAGAAATACGTTTATGGATTTCCAGGCTTTCCTTCCAAACGTCCTTTCCAAAAATTTCTGCCTGCCCGTCATCCCGCTTAATAATTCCTAATAAAGCACGAATTGTCGTTGACTTACCAGCACCGTTGGGACCGATAAAACCAACAACTTCTCCCGCTTCTACAGTGAAAGTCACATCACTTAACGCTTGAAACTTACCAAACTTCTTTTGCAGGCCTTGTAATTTCACAATTTTTGTCATAAGGCTGACACTCCTTCTCTCCTTCATTTCATACGCTGTTTTACCCAGTTCTGCCTATTTAATCGTTCAAAAAACTAAACAAAACTATTCACCACACCACAGTTCAAAATAATACTTTAAATAAAAAGTTTTAAACCACAAAACTATTTTACAGTTCAATATTATTCCTTTTTATAAATGAAGTCAATATAATATATACTATTTTTTATTTGCCAGTTCATAATTAGACAGATATAATAAATAGGAAGAGATGCATTCATTTTTAGAAATTTTATTGAATGTTCAACGGAAAGCAGGTTATATATGTGAATGGTTTTGAAAAAAGAACAGAGGAAAAGAAACGAAAGATTTTAGAAGCAGCTTTTGAGCTGATAAACGGAGATACAGATGCCGGCAATGTAACCATGGAGGAAATCGCAAAGCATGCAAATGTCGGAAAAGCTACCCTTTTTAAGTATTTTGGCAGCAAGGATAATCTGATTCGTGAAGTTTTTCAGGACTTTATTAATCAATTGATTACCGATGCCAAAGAAATTATAGCTGAAAATCACTCTTTTGAAGAAACACTGATTGCATTAAGCCAAAATAAAATCAGCTATTTAGATAAAATCAATCACCAATTTTATATGCGAATGATGGATTTTTTCACGAAAAAGGATGAGGAAGGTCTATCTTTAATGATGCAGAAATTTAATGAAGTAAATTACGGCATGCTATTGGATTTATTCCATCGCGGCCGTAAAGAGGGAAAAGTGGACTTGAAATATTCCGATGAATTTCTGATTCTTTATTTCCAGGCAATTGTAGAAGGCATTTCCAAGCCGCAGATTTATGAGAAAATCGCTCCCTATACCGAAGAATGGACAGAGATGCTTATTAAAGGGATTGCCCCGAGGAAGGATTGATAATGGCTTTTAGACAGTTATCCGGTTGAAAAAGGGAAGGATCCGGCGCCGGTTCCTTCCCTTCTGTCTTAATTAATACCCTACTTCCACAACGGCATTGACAATATACATCAGGTCATTTTTATCCTTTTGCTCACTTAGATAGATACCATTTGTCGAGGCCAAGCCTCCTTCCAGTTTTTCCACCGACACATCGCTATATGGTATTAGCTTTTTGATTCTTTCCTCATCCAAGTCCTCCAGATCTCTGGGGATGCCTAATTTCACATTTACCTTCATATTATTTAAATCCTGATTAGGAAGAGCGTCCTGAATACCTGGCATTGAATTAGATTGTATCGCATTGTTAATGGCACGCTCTGAAGCTTGGTTCACGTCCTGTCCATGGAGATCTACTCCTGTACCTGTCTGAATGAATATCTTTTTTTCCATGTTGTTCTCTCCTTCTTGATTTTTTTCAAATTCGGTATAACACATGAATACCCTTTTGCTATGCATACCTGATTTTGAATGATAATTACTTTCATTTTTCCCACCGCTTATGCTCAACCACCGTTTTTAATCCAGATAATAGAATATGTCCAACCGTTCTGGAATAAACGAACCAGATCTCTATGCTGTTTTTATTACCAATTCCGCTGTAATTCCATAAGCAGCAAAGTTCGCTGCGACTTCATTAATTACATTTTAGATAAGTGGCTCTTATTCCTACATTTTCCCGATAAAATTTGTGATAAAACACTCCTTTTATAGTTATTCCAAATATAAAATCTTTTAAGAATTGCTTTTATCGCAGTATAACTGGCTGCAAGACTTCCACTTCTAAATAGAGAAAACAGGAAAATCAATCGCGGATGGCTGGAATTTAGATTTCAATCAAGCAAATTTGAACGTAGATAGCTCAAAACAAATCAATGATTTATAGCGGTATAATATTAGTGTAATGAAATTAATCATCAAAAATCGAGATTTCAGAAAGTGCTTTTCTAAGATTAATAGCATCCCAAGGCAGATGTTCAGCAATCCCAAGTCCTACAATTTCAGCTTTTCCTGAAACATCGTTCAGTACACGGACCACTTCAGCAAGCTTCATTTTTCCCACTGCAGCAGGAAAATCTTCTTCATCCGTATATGGTTCTGCCGGATAAACGGAACGGAAATTTTTTGGAGACAAGACATCCAGATCAAAGTGAACAGCTAAATATTCGATTTTGTTTTCCTTTATCCAATCTATGATTAGCTGGCTATTCTCTTTTAGCTCATCCGGACCGGCAAAGCGTACATTTAATTCCTTTACTAGTTTATCTCTATCACGTAAATTCTTTTCTATTAATCCTGCATACATCATATGACTTGTAGAAATTGGATTTTTCACTTTGGTAACAGATTGATCCGCACCTTTTCCAAGCAAATTCGCTGCAACCGTCTCATGCCCATTTGACGAACCATTTGTTGTTGCAATATCAGGATGTGCATCCAACCATAAAATCCCTAGCTTATCTCCATATTTTCCACTCAAATAATCAAATGGTACTTGGTCCATGGAGCAGCCCCCGCCAAAAATAATGACTTTATCCGGCTATTGTTCTTTCAGGATATCAGCTGTCTTTTCCATTTGTTGAGATATTGCTTTGCCACCTGCTATTCCTTTTTCCTAAATTCCTACACTGTTAAACATGACGTCAAATATAACATTCCTTTCTTTAAATATGATTCCATCTATTACGTTATTTCTATAACAGATCTATGTTGCTCTACAACAGAGCGGAGAATTTAATTTGAATTTATTATAGTATACGTATTACTAAAAAAGATTCTAAAGGAAGTCAGTTAAAAATAAATAAGTAATAATTTGCCTCCTTCTATTATTCCATTCAAAATAATGAACTATATATTCCATAAAAGTAATTTATTACTAGTTATTGATGTACTTCTCTATTAATAACAAAAAATTCCCTTGCAAAATTCATTTCATAACCCTCCCAAACTATTTCCCGGGAAATTTCCAACAATTTTCATTACGTTATTCTTTTGTCTCAATGAATATTTCATCTCTAAAAATATTAAAATTCGACAACGATTACTAAGTATATCTATTAACAAAAAAAAAGGCAGCGCTGCGTACCATTCAGTACCAACGCTGCTCTTTCCAGCCTGAAATTCAGACTGGGGGATTCTACTTCCGGTTTCAGCAATTACCGATTAAAGGACAATAGAACCTCTTGCCGTTATTACCATTCAAAAGTGTTCGTCATGTCCATCGCTTTTCTGGTGCCTTTTTTGCTCCTTTCTGCCCGTTGGCTGATTTCATCTCTTAATGTTGCACAAAAATTCTGTTCCAGCTTTAATTTTACTGCATTTCTCAAGGACTCCTGCAAGAGCTCGTCTGACAAATGCCTAAGACTGTTCATGAATATCCCTCCCACATTAGCATTTTTGAACCTTTCGATTTTCAACAGCCGGAAGTAGAATCTATCTAAAATATTACAAAGTAAGACAGAAAGGGCAAAATAATTCGACAATAACCGCCAGGTAGGATAATATTTTTAGGTCTCTTTTGAACATCCTAAAAAAGAAAATCCAAACCTATTCTTAGCTTGAATAAGTTTGGATTACTCTTTAAACATTATTTTATTCTATTACATTGGTTACTATTTTTGTTCTGAACCTGTGTTTTCCTCTGGAGAATCATCTGCTTCTTGTTCACTCTGCTCATAAGAAGCAGCAGCTTCCTGTTCCTTTCTCTCATCAACTTGACGCTGCGTGATGATTTCTCCATCCGGCGTCATATATTTCTTGTTCATCTTCCTTGTTTCCGGATCAATAAAGCTGTAGATAATCGGAATGATAAACAAGGTTAAGAACGTACTTGCAGTCAGGCCGCCGATAACAACAATCCCCATTGGTGCAATTCCTTCCATGCCTTCACCGATTTCCAGCGTTAGCGGAAGCATACCCAGAATCGTTGTAACAGCTGTAATGAGAATCGGTCTGAATCTGTCTTGAACGCTGATTTCAATCGCTTCATAAGCAGACATTCCTTTTTCCTTCTGCTGCTGGATATAATCGACAATCAAGATTGCATTGTTCACAACAATTCCGATAAGCAGAATAATACCTACCATTGCTATGACACTCAGCGGATTATTGGTAATTAACAGAGACAAAGCAACCCCAATAAATGCTAATGGAATTGTCATAATAACAGCAAATGGTGCTTTAAATGATTCAAACTGAGCAACCATGACAAGGTAGATAAATACGATTCCAAGTGCAATTGCAAGGATTAATTGCGGAATGGCATCATTGAGCATTTCCATATCGCCGCCCATAGAATGCTCTGTATCTTCATGCAGGTCAAGGTCTGTAATAACGTCATCAATCAGCTGACTTGCTTCATTTAAAGAAAGGCTGTCGCTGAACGAAACCGTTAATTCCCTTGTATCTGTCATCTCATCTCTATTTATAAGCGTAGGCGATTCAGCCTCTTCTAACGATGCAATATCGCCTAAATCGATATACTCTCCTTCATCATTTGGGATAGAGATATTCTCAAATGCCTCTTCACTTTCTAAGACATCTGCAGGATATTTCACATTGATTGTGGTGTAGCCGCCGGATTCTTCTATTGTAGAAGCTTCGACACCATTGGTTGCCTCATATAGAGCCTCTCCTACCTGTGCCGGCTGAAAACCATTTTCACGCGCTTCTGCTTTATCCACAACTACTTGCAATTCTTCCACTGTCCCTGAATTGCTGGATGTCACACTGTTAATATCCGCTTCGTCCTCCAATTCATTGATGATGTCTGTTTCTGCTTCATCCAGACGTTCTTCATCATTATCGGAAACATTCAGTACAACTGTATTTGGTTCCCCGGCGCCAGCCTGTGACATCGGGATAACATTGATTTCTGCGGATGCATCTGTATCTTGAATATCATCTTCCACTTCATTGATAAATTCAGAAGTGGTCATATTTCGGTTACTTGCATCTGTTAATTGCACGCTTATGGTTGCTGTATTGCTTTCATCTGCAAAAGACATCATACCGGATGAACCAGCTGTACTTAGATAAGCGTCCACTTCCTCATGATTATCCAGTTCTGCTTCAATATCTTCTACAGTTGCCAGGGTGTCTTCCAGTAAGGTTCCCTGTTCTTTTTCCACCTCTATGGTTAAAAACCCTTCATCTTGCTCTGGCATAAACTCCATTCCCTGCACAGCCAAACCAAAGGCACCAGCAAGGAACAGAATAACAGCTGCAAACAGTACAGAGGCCCTGTGCCGCAACGACCATGCAGTAGCCTTTCTCAATCGTTTCATATATCCTTTTTGCTTCCGCTTCGTTTCATCCATATTTTTCGGTACCGTCAAAATACGGCTTGCCAGCATCGGTACTACCGTGACCGCTACAAATAGGGAAGCCAGCAGACTGAATACAACCGTAATTGCTAATGGCGTAAATAACTGCCCTACCAGACCAGTAACAAACACGACTGGTAAAAATACAGAAGCTGTCGTTAATGTAGAAGCAAGGATTGCTGTAACCACTTCCCTGGTTCCTTCTCTTGCTGCTTGTTTCGGATTTTTACCCATCGACAGATGTCTATAGATATTTTCAATAACAACAATTGAGTTATCGAGCAGCATCCCAATTCCAAGTGCTAAACCACCCAATGTCATCATGTTAATGCTGATATTTGTGAAAAACAGCAAAGCAAAGGTAGTGATGACGGAAAATGGAATCGATAATCCAATAATCAATGGAGCTTTCAGATTTCGTATAAATGCAAACAGCACAAACATTGCTAATACCGCACCGCTGATCAAGGAAACATAGATACTGTCGATTGCCATATCTATATACTCGCCTTCGTCATAAAGTGTACTGACAGAAAGCTGTTCATATTCCTCGTCATCAAGCAAAGCATCCAATTCTTCATTAAATTCTGCGTTTACAGAAGATGCATTCGCCCCGTCAGCTAACATCATTTCAAGCTGAACAGCATCTTCCTCGTTAAAGCGGGTAATGACGCCGCCATTATCTTCGGAAATAGAAATATCTGCCACGTCATTCAATGTTACCTCTTCATCAGGCATGTCGAGCAAAACGAGTTCCCGCAGTTCATCCAATCCATCCAATTCATTCATGGTACGAGTAGAAATGTTATAACCCTGCTCTGTATCTTCAATTGTATTAATAGGCATCGAAATATTATTCGCTTCAATCATTCCGGCAATATCCGATTGAGAGAGATTATAGTCACTTAGTGCTTCTGTATCTAATTCAACAGCTACTTCCCTTTCCATTAAACCATTAATATTAATTGATGCGACTCCTTGAATCGATTCCAGTTCATTTGCCAAATCATTGACCTGATTTTCAAATTCTGCTGTGTCTCCATTCGTAGACGTCGCTGCCATTTGTATGCTCGGCATCATGGAAATATCAAATTCGATAAAACTTGGCTCTTCCGCCTGTTCCGGCAGATTCGTAGAGGATATTGTACGAGTTATTTCATTCTCCACCTCATCTATCGTCATATCATAATCAAATTCCAAAATAACGAGTGAGGAAGCTTCCTGTGATTGTGAGGAAATATTTTGTAACCCTGTAACGGTAGAAAGATCCTCTTCCAGAGGTTCTGTAACGCTGTCTAAGACTTCCTCAGGCCCTGCTCCAGGGTAGCTTGTTGCGACAACTGCAACAGGCGGTTCAATCTCTGGCATCATTTGAATTGGGAGCCTGGTTAGCGATACGCCGCCCAGAATTAAAAGGACCAACATCACAACTATCGTGAATTTTGGTCTCTTGATAGAAAAGTTCGATAAATTCTTCACTTGCAAAATTCCTCCTATTAAATTTTTTGTTGTCTATTCAAAATTTCAACAACATGTTGTATTATTTATTGTAAGGAGATACGTATCATTAAACAATGAACAATTAGGGTCCATTTGTTGAAAAAAGGAGGGATTCATGATGGGTGTCAAAGAACAGACAAAATTTAATTTGCAGGAAGCATTTTGGGATATTTATAAAGAGAAACCTATCAATAAAATTTCGATTAAGGAAATAACAGACCGCGCAGGATATAACAGAGGAACCTTTTATAATTATTATACGGACGTATACGATATACTGAATGAAATCAAACAAGGCCTTGTACCATCAGAAGAATTAATCTCAGCTGTTTTACAGTGGTTTCAAGACCATGATCTGGGCAGTATTACAAAGGAAGAGAAAGAACGAGCCCGCTTTGAAGTAGAACAATCCTATGACGACGAATTGAACGAAAAAATGAATGAACGGATTATGGTGCTGCTTGGACCAAATGGAGATCCAGATTATTTATACGAATATAAAAAAGAAGCTCGAACGAAAGTAATGGAGCAAGTAAAAGATTTAAATGAAAAAGATCAAATCAAATTGGAATATATCATTGAATTTTTGCTTTCAGGAATCATTCATACGTGGATGCTTTGGAATGAAAATAACATGAATATATCCAAAGAGGAAGTAGATGGGATGTTTGACGAAATCTCGGAAATTGGATTTGAGAAGGTGCTCAGCGATATATTTAATAATAAAAAGTAACGCAGGATAAAATAATGAATGAAGGCTGAACAGGATATGAAGCGTAAAGCCGCTGCAGCATAGAAAAGAAGCTTTCCCTTCTGAAATAAGACAGGAAAAGCTTCTATACGGTTAATTCCGCATTATTGTTTTGCTTTATCAAAGAACATCAACTCTTCATCAATCGGCTCTCTTGATTGTGTATGAGATGATGGTGAATCAGAGCTATCTTCATTTGGCATGTGAACGACGGTATCCGCTGACTTTTTATTCACCCTTTAACATCCGCAGCCCATTAAGAATAACAAGAATCGTACTTCCCTCATGCCCAATCACACCCAGCGGCATATTGATAATCTGCAGAAAATTGCTGGCAATCAGAATAGCTATGACAGCAAGAGAAAAGATAATATTCTGTTTTACAATGGCATTCATTTTTTTCGAAATCCGAATCGCATTAACCATTTTTGCTAAATTATTTTTCATCAGCACAACGTTTGCTGTCTCCAAAGCAATATCGCTTCCTGCGCCCATCGCCACACCAATGTTAGCTGTCGCCAGGGCCGGCGCATCATTTACACCATCGCCAATCATTGCTGTCTGCTGGTTGTGCGCTCTCAGCTGCTTTAAATAATTTACTTTATCCTCCGGCAGGCAATTGGCATGGAATTCTGTAATTCCAGCTTCCTGAGCAATGCTTGCTGCAGTTGCTTGATTATCACCTGTCAGCATAATCGTTCTTAAACCAAGCTTATCCAGCTCTTGTATTGCTTCAACAGCATCTTGCCGGAGGGTATCCTTCAGCAAAAATACAGCAATAATCTCCGCATCTTTTCGCACAAATATATTGGTCGTCGCTTGTTCTTGTGGAGTAAAGACTTGCAGGAACTGATCTGCGTCCTGCTTTCCAACCAATTCTGCATTACCAATCCACCAAGACACTCCATCCAATTCAGCTGACAGCCCTTTTCCGTTATGGTGCTTGACAGCTGCAGATAACTCTCTTAGCCCTCCCCGGGATACGCTCGCCCATTGTTTCATAGCCTGAGCCAGCGGATGAATGGATTCACTTTCCATCGTATAAATAACATTTGCCAAGGATTCGCTATTCTCTCCTTGCTTTATAAAATAATCAACGACGGCAGGTTCTCCTTTGGTCAACGTCCCTGTCTTATCAAAAGCAACCGCATCTAATTTAGCTAAAGCTTCTACATACACACCACCTTTGAACAGAATCCCCTGATGTGCTCCATTGGAAATTGCGGATAAAGTCGCCGGCATAATCGAAGCAACTAACGCACATGGCGAAGCGACAACCAATAGAATCATGGCGCGGTAGATGGTATCAGTCCAGGACCAGCCAAATAAAAAATGTGGAAGAAACATCATCACAGCAACAGTAACCAATACAACGTTGACATATACCCCTTCAAATTTCTCAATAAATTGCTGAGAGGGAGATCGTTCTTCATGCGCATCTTGAACCAGCTCGATAATTTTTTGAAACATGGTCTCTGTCGGTAACGTATTTATTTCAATTTGCAGACTGCTGCCAAGATTAACTGTGCCAGCATAGGCCTCATCGCTTACTGTTTTAGTAATAGGAATCGATTCTCCGGATAATGCACTCTCATCTACGGTTGTATCTCCTTTGACAATAATTCCATCTGCCGGGATTCTCTCCCCTGATTTTACAGTAATGCAATCACCCGGTTTTAATTCACTAATGCTTATTACCTCACCATTTAGCAGGGTAGCAGTTTCCGGCTGCAGCTTCATCAGGCTTTTCAATTCATTCTTATTTTTATTTTCCGTATAGCTTTCCAAAGCACCGGATAAAGAAAAGATGAAAATCAAGATAGCTCCTTCTGCCCAGTAGCCGATGGAAGCTGCTCCAATAGCTGCAATAATCATCAGCAGCTCTACATTTAATTTTTTGGTTTTATATGTCTCTGTGATTCCTTCCTTCGCTTTTGCAAAACCGCCAATTAAAAAAGCAGCAATCAATAAAGTAATCCATAAGGCGTGACTAATATGGCCGGATAATATCCAGGCAGTCAAAATAAGTATTCCGCTTATTGCTGCGGCAATGATTTCTCCATGTATTTTGAGATACAATAAGAAAGTACCACTGCTATTTGTTCCCGTCATTTTACACTCCCCCTTTTAACACCATACAAATCTCTGATATTGATTATCATTTTCATTTATTTATAATTAATATTAGATTATAATTATTATAAATAGTATATCATACTTTTCATTGGATTGTTTGTAGAAATGGTGACAAATTTTATTTAGGATATGCTATAGTCACAGATAAGAGACTTATTTCAATGGTTAGAGGAAATATTATCAAAGGTGGGGTTCGTTTATGCGTAATGACAAAGAAACTCCCGAAGAAACCAGAGAAAGACTCCGGCAAGAGGAATTAAAAAAATCATCAAGCAGTATTCATGGTGGAGGCCTGTCCGATTTAGTTGGCGGGTTAGGATGGAAAGGTACAGGTATTTTAATTCTGCTTCTAATTATTGCCGGTGTTATTGTATTACTATTTGTAAAGTAGACAGCGGATTTAAGTTGCATGGCTTTAGAAGTTAGTTGTTATTATTTATAACTCAACTTTCGCACCTAAGAATAAGCAAATATATTTTGCTATTTCAGGGTGAACATGTTCTCCATTACCATGCTTGCATTTTGGTGAAATATCCGGCCTTTTTGGAATTGGTGATGGTGCTTAGCTCCGCTCCGGCCAACCACGCCGCTTTCCGACGTACAAATGTTTTCGATGGGGTGAGTAATCGCAACCCCATCGAAAACATTTGTTGCAACGTCTGCACTAGTACGTCCTGTACGTCGGAAAGCAAAATGGTCCGCCTCAGCGGTGCTTTACACTTCACCTTTTATTCTTTGTCAAGGGGTTATCGAAGGAACGATCCCCCCCCTGTTTCTATAGAAATGAAGTTACTTTTTAATGTGCGGAAGTTGAGTTTATAATTTGCAGCGATTTAAGTTATAAGCGTTTAAAAAAGTGCCTAAGTCAAACTCTCAGGCACTTTTTATAAGAACATAAAGTCATTGATTTATCACTTTTTCCTACTAATAAAAAGACAATAATCCCTGACAAATAGACGGTTTAAATCAATCCTATTTTCATTCTCTAAATTGTCGCTCTTCTGCCAGTTCTTTTTTTCGTTTATTTATTTGGATCAATCCATATAAGAACAAGCATAGAATTAAAACGAATATAACCGTTGTAACCATTGATACAATATAAGGAGTAGAATTATTTATCATCAACACAGTTGAAAAAATTAAAATCGTTATAATCGAAATAAATCCAGCAAGAAGACGCTGAAACATCCTCTTTAAGTGTACAATCCTTGAATCCAAATCAGAAAAGATATTAAATTCTCCTAGTTCAGCGTTTTTACGAAAATAAATCCAGTTAGAAAATTCTCCAATTTTCTCCGCTCCGGTTTCTTCCATAAAATCAATGTAATCTTTGCGTTCTTTTTTCGTTAATTTTGGATCGAGTAATTCCAATCGATAAATGTATTTATTGGGAGTGCTTTTTATAAAACGATAATTAGGTACACTTACTTTTACCAACTCCCAACCATCTGAAGCCATTTCATTTAACCATTGCTCTTCTTCGGCAAATTTCCAGACAGTGAAAAGCTTTTTAACTTTTTTCTCCATTGTCCTTTTCCTCCATTTCTACTATTTTCTTTCCGTTATTAATCAGCTCTTGCAATCTTAACAGTTCCATCTCCACCATTTTCTTCCCTTGGGCGGTAATGAGATACTCTTTTTTTCGATTATTAACATTTTTAGGAAGAGCCTCAATCCAGCCCTTGTCTAACAGGTTATTCAAAGCACCATATAGCGTACCCGCTGCGAGAGTCACTCTTCCCGCTGACATCATTTCTACTTTTTGCATAATCCCGTAACCATGAAGCGGCTTATATAGAGAAAGCAGCGTGTAATAAACCGCTTCTGTTAAAGCTATCTGCTCATTCTGCATCTTATTATCTCCTCATCTTTTTATATTTGTTCACGTTATATCGACTGACGATATAATTCAGTATATCGTAACCCGATATAACTGTCAACGATATAAAAAACCTCGTTTGAAAGGTTCATCAATGCGACAAACCTACCAAACGAGGATTTTCCGTTCCAAACATATTATTTTTTGAGAAGTTGTATAAAAACACCTTAGAATTTCCCAGCTCGATTGGACTGCTTCTCATTCAAATCGCGATAGAACCGCTCCTTACGAGAAGGGTAGCGTCCATTCCCCCGGCGTTCTCTGGATTTTTTCATTTGTGCCTGGATATACATCATCAGCGGCAGAACACCAAGTGCATATCTCCCATAACGCCCCACTTCAAAATCTGGTAAAACCGACTCAACCACAACAGGAAATACAGTAAACACCAAACCAATCATAGCAACTAAAATAATTTCAGCATGGAACCTTCTGCTGACACGCGTAACCTTCCGCCCCATCGCCAAAATAAACGAAATAATATATACAGCCACCAGGCAAAAGCCAGCATAAAGCATCGTAAAAAATGCTGCGTCTCTCGCATTATCACCAATCAAAAAGTTTATCGGCTCTCCTTGGTATAAGATTCCCTCTTCGCTTCCATTAAACGTAAAGAACACAATCACCATATAGCCGACCATAAAGAACATAAAGAAAGTCAGGCCTAAAATAACAATACTCCACAGAATCAGAAAAAGTCTGCGAATAAAACGAAAGATAAGGCCGGAACCAGGTATTTTGCTAAAAACATAAACAATAAGTAAAAGAACCAAAAAGCCGCCAACTACAAATAGCGTAGAAAGAATTTCATCTGTAATCATCATCTGCTCCTTCATTTTTCTCATAGAGAGAAGTTGCTATTATCATATACAGACTTCGCGTTAGCTGGCAATAGGTTTTTCTAATCAATTCATCATCGTTATAATAAGCCCAGCCTTCCTTCATTTATCCTATCGTTACTTTGGAAATCACATGAAACACCCCTGAAAACAGATTAAAAATCTAATTTCAGGGGTGTTTTCTCTTTATTATTTCAAAGAAATTCATTCTAGAATATAACCTTTTAGTACCCTGCAAACTCCTCAGACCGGATATTATCTTCATTGACACCGGCATCTACAAGCATTTTCTGCATGGCTTCTACCATATCGCCGGGTCCGGATAAATAATATATCGGCTTATTAATATCGGAAACATACCGCTTAAGCAGCTCGGCATCGATATGCCCTCTTTCTCCGCTCCATTCATCCGCATCCGACCTTGTCATGACTGGGACAAAGGTGAAATGACGATTTCTTTTTTCCATATCTTCAAAATCAGATAAAAACGGTGCATCCTCCGGCGTTTTATTCGAATACAGCAATGTAAGGTCATGGTCTGTTTTCTGATTGGTAGCCTCTGCGATCATGCTTCGAATCGGGGTGATACCGATACCGCCAATGAGAAATACTGCCGGCGTTGATTCCGTTTTATGCAGGGTAAAGCTTCCGTTTGCTCCGTCAAATTCGACTTCACTGCCTTCGGGAAGGTCTTTTAATTCTCGTTTAAAAGCGGAATCTCTCAGCCGGGTTGTTGTAACTAATTCTTTTTCACTCGGTGCATAAACGAATGACAATGCTCTTTCCGTTCCTTTCTCATCTATCTCGCTTGGATTAATCAATTTAATATGGGTCAGCTGACCTGCTTTAAATTCAAATCCATCTGGCATTTCCCAATGAAAAGCCATTGTATCTTTTGCAACCAATTCTTTTTTCTTTAATTTGATTCTGCTGTCTGCCATTTCTATTCGCTCCTTTGTATAGAGTAATTCACTTACTCAGAAAGTTGCTGATTGTAAGTTATCATATGGACATATAGTAATTTTACCCTTATTTCTCTATTTACAAACAGGCTGGCGAATATAAGCTTAGAAATCAGTAGTACAAATTTTTATTCCCTATCTGCTGATAAAAATTCTTCAAGAGCTTGTTTATTTTGTTCTACATCGATTTCTAACACAGCTCCAACGTCGGTCCGGACGTTTTGATAGGAATTATCTACAGGAATTCTTAATGTTTCCATCGGGTGTTCACTGCCGCTAATCAGTCCTTTTCCTATTGTAAGAATGGTTTTACTATCTACATTCGTATCAATGTATGGATCAGCAACGCCTAAAAGCTTTGGCAATTTCATCAGACCGTGGATACTTACCGCTTCGTCTTTCAGCTTGCCTATTATTTCCTGCTGCCGCTGCACTCTTCCATAGTCTCCATCTGCATCCTTCCGAAAGCGCACATAACCAAGCAGTTCTTCTCCATGTAAGACTTGTTTCCCTGGTTCAAGCGTCATTCCGATATCCTCTGACATTTGGTGTGGGATATCCACTTCAATACCGTCTGGAGCAATAATGTCTGCGAGCTTGGAAAAGCCTTCAAAATCAACAACTGCATAGTAATGTAAATCGATATCAAAATTTTGCTTCAGCGTTTGCCTAAGCAGTTCCGGACCATCAATTGCAAAAGCAGCATTAATCTTCTGCATGCCATGTCCAGGAATCTCAACGTATGTATCACGCATAATGGAAGCAAGCTTGATATCGTTCGTATCCTGATTGTAGTTGGCAATCATAATTGTATCCGAGAGCCCGCGCTCTTCCCCGCGAGTATCACTGCCTAACATTAAAACATTAATCTCTCCAAATTGCGGCTCTGAGCCTTCAAATGGAATAAAGGTTGTCCCATCATCCTTGTATTTGCCTTCACTTGCTTCGGATAATCCTTGATAATATTGCGTAATGATATAGGCACCTGCTGCAATGAGGCAGACGAAAACAAGCAGCAGGACACGCCGTATCCATTTTCGCTTACCAGATTTTCTTTCACGTCTTTTCATATTGAATGCTCCTTGTATATTCTTTTAGTTAGAAAGTTTTTTTAAAGCAATTTGTACTGCGATAGCATCATCCATATAGCCAATAGGGAAAATATAATCAGGAACTACATCGACCGGTGTAATAAAATATAATAGTACGCCTCCCATGACAGCTAAAGTAAAGGGAGTCCCCTTATTTTGTGCAAATTGTGCATAAAAATCCTTGAGTTGATTAATAAATGGACCAATACTGCCTACTTCATCAAGCTTTTTCTTAAACTGATTATGAATAATTTGTTTTCCTTCCTCTGTTTGGGCATTTTGTTCATACCTGTCTAATTGCTGCTCAACGGCAGTTGTACTTAAATGATTATTGTAAAGATCCGATGCCTTTAGTATTTGCTGAATTTCTTCTATGGATGTATGCATATCTGAAATCTCACGCGCTTCATCAGCGTGTATGGAATAACCGGCAGCGTGCAGAAGTTCTATAAGCGGTATATCAAAACAAGAAGCAAACTTTTTTAAGTGCTGGATGTTTGCTTTTCGTTTTCCATTGATAATACGTGAAATGGTCCCTTTATCAATACCGGTCTGCTCACTGCATTTTCTTACCGTCATTGATTTAGCATGTAATAGCATTTTTAATTTATTACCAAAATTATCTGCAGACATATATGCTATCCCTTCATTTATAGTGATGTTTGATGGTTAGAGTCACTTGAGTTAAGACAATTACAAAAGTATCAGTGACGGCTGTATCGTTTAAAATATCGCCAATCAGATAAGCTAATAATCTATTAAACAATATATCCAAACGTTGACAAAATGTCAACAACCAAATAAACACTACAGCCCTTTAAACTTCGGGAAGACATTTATGCCGTCGATAAAAAATAAGGTGCAATCCTTGTTATAACAGAATTGCACCTTATTTTACTCTGTGTTGATTACTTTTCCATTTTAAAAATTAATTTCATTCCTTCATGGCTTGCAGAAAAACCTAATCTTTCGTAAAAACGATGCGCATCATTGCGCTGTTTATCTGTTGTCAGCTGCACTAGCCCGCATTTTTCCGCTTTTGCGATAGCAATCGCTTCTTTAAACAAAGCTTCCCCTACCCTTTTTCCGCGATACTTCTTATCCACCCGCACGCCCTCAATTTGCGCCCGCTTCATCCCTAATCTTGCTAATCCAGGAATAATGGTCAATTGAATACAGCCGATAACCTTCTCTTCTTCCAAAGCTAAAATAACCTGATTTCCGATTTGAGCCTCTATTGCATCAAAAGCTTGATCATATTCCTCAGGCAAAGGATCTTCATACCTTTCACGTCCGGAACCTAATTCATCGTCAGCTAATAAGCGGACGATGGCAGGTAAGTCTTCTTTTTGAGCTTTTCGAAAATGCATTTGACTGTCTCCTTTCATGCAGCAGCTTCCTCATTTTAATTTGTAATACCCTTCCACCAAGCTTGTTCTTCTTTTCCATGTATCTATTATTATAGAAGAAATTATTTTACATTCACATGTTTTATTTCTTCGTTGCAGGGAAAGAAAGCAACAAAAGCTTTTTGAAGGAGGGGAAGAATCATGAAATATCCGGAAGATGTGGAGATAAAATCCTTGCAATTCAAAGATGACGGCTCAATTCCAAACAATCCGACCTATCCGCTGCTTTTATACAGAGATGTAATAAATTCAACGGACGATGTAAAAGCAATTTTAACAAAAAATAACTGGCTGGGCGCATGGCGTGGAGGTGTTGCTTCTTTTCATCATTATCATAGTAATACACATGAAGTTCTTGCCGTAGTCAGCGGATCCGCTCAGCTTCAGCTTGGCGGGGAACAGGGAGAACAGATACAGGTTGAACAAGGCGATACAGCCATTCTTCCAGCCGGGGTTGGTCACAAACTGCTGGAAGGCAGTACAGATTTTGCTGTAATTGGCGCCTATCCGAATGGGAAAAGTTATGATTTTTGTTATGGAAAGGCTGAAGAGCGCCCCGAAAACTTGGCGAATATCAAGAACGTTCCATTACCTGATACCGATCCATTGTTTGGCGAACGTGGTCTCCTGTTTTCATATTGGGCGGATGAATAAAGCAGATGCTTCATCGTGTTTTAAAAAGCATTCTACGAATAAAATACAGAATATTTCCCTCACAAAGAAACCATGTTGATGACAGCCTTATCAAATGGTTTCTTTTTGTTAATGAAAAGATGATAACCAATACAAAATATAAAGCCAGCAACCTCTCTTCTACATACGCTTAAATTGACCTGCCTATTCCCTGAAATCCATCCTGCTGCCTCTTGAAGGCAGGATTTTTTGTCAGCTAATAGATTGATAGCTTACTTGACAAAGAAAGTCCTAAATGATAAATTTTGATTAAACAACCAAAAATATAATCAATCAACCAAATTACATGTTGATTACTTAATAAAGGAGTTTAAAAATGGACAATAAAACTGATGAATTTCATCATCTCCCCCGCTGGTTCCAGCGTATCATACCGTTGCTAAGTATTATTTTATCGATACTTTCATTTTCCTATGTGATGCACCTATACAGTTTAGAATCCTTGGTATTCGCCCAATGGATTCGTTTCATTATCTTTTCTCTTATAAGTGTGGTATTTATACTGGCTGCTATTATTTATTTTTTTAATGGAGCATTGGCTTGGAAATGGTTTATTGGCGGTTTTGGTCTGCTGCCAATCTTGCTTTTACTGCAGCTTATTATATTTCTGCTGACGATAGTCAGAACAGCTGTCGATGCAATCTTTCAAGGAAGGCTTCCTGAACCGGTCCGCACGTTTATTGACAATTATCCAAGCAAATTTGATGTTGTTATATTAGCTGTGCTTTTTATAGCTGGAGTGATATGGATGATTAATAAGCTAAGGAATAAAAAAGGCTGAAGAAATGAGGAGGAGGATTCATGGCTGATTTAGAAACAACTCAAACAAAGCGTGCACTTTCTTTGGATCTTGCACGAGGCTTCATGCTTTTTCTGATAATCCTTTCACATATCCCATTGTTTTTATATACCATCGAACCAGGCGTCATCACCAAAGTTTCCGGCAGTACAGCATTCGATCATTTCTTAAATTTTCTAATGGAAATCACCGTGGATAATCGGGCACGTCCATTATTTGCTATCCTGTTCGGCTATGGTCTCGTCATGATTTACCGTAAGCAATCAGAAAGAAAAGGTACAGCAGAAGCAAAGCGATTGATTAAGAGACGCTGCTGGTATTTGATATTATTTGGCGCTATCCTCGCCGGGGTTGCAGGCGGTCAGGATATCTTGATGACCTATGGTATTGCAGGTCTTTTGTTAGTCTCCTGCTTGAAAAAGGATAACAAAAAGATTAAAAAATATGTGCTTATCTCTACGGTTATCTGTATCATATACATTCCATTGTTTTGGGGTGGTGTCCTGACAGAAAACCAGTCGTACGGATTACCGGTAGAGCTAACTGGTCAGGAAACATATGCAGGTACGATACTGGAGCGTCTGGTTTCTATCCCGATTATTCCATTATTTACGCATATTACCTTCCCTGTTATCCCTTCCGTCCTAATTGGAATGTGGCTGGGGAATATAAATATATTAATTAAACCGCAGCATCATCTTAAGCTGTTAAAACAATTAAGCGTCATCGGGGTTACCATTTCACTTGCCGGCGCCATCCCGCTTGTGCTGATTAACGATGTTTGGTTTCCAAGTCTTTTCACCGCCGGGATTGTATATGGCATCCATATTCTCACTGGTTTTGCCGGCGGCTTAAGTTATGCAGCACTGTTTGGATGGTTAGGAGCCCGCATGAAACAGCGTGGCGGCCTCGTAAAAGCAATTGCTGCAATGGGCAAACGTTCCTTAACATTTTTCGTGCTGCACGAGGTTTTAATAGTGATCCTGTTGTCCCCCATTGCTTTTAATCTAGGGGCATCCTTAACTGTCACCACGTCGTTATTGATCGGTACCGTGATGTGGATGGTTACGCTGTCGATTACGTATTGGATGGAACGTCGTCAAATAGCCGGGCCTTTAGAAAATTATCTGCGGTATTTAATTTATAATAAGCAGCGATCTTAAAGAAGAAGGCTAGAGAGGTTTCTGCTCCAGCCTTCTTCTTTCTTTGGCAGTTAAGTAAGTATAAACTTTCTTACTGCATAAGTGTAACTATGGTTGTCACCTAAAGGCTTGGTGCCAACCAAGTTTTCTAATATTCCACAAGCAGCAAGAACTGCATCACGACTCCTTCTAATCTTATTTGTTCCTTAAGAAACAGCTGCCGGCGTTTCTTTTTTACTCTTAATATAGTTTAAAACAAAAATCAAAATAATAATGGGGTATCCAATGATATCCGTCATGAACTCTGGTACGATCAAAAGCAACGAACTAATCCCAAGCACCAGCCTGGTTAAGACATTTAGATTCGTATGAATAAATCCTTCAACGGCAGCGCTGATAGCTACTACTGCTATGGCAGAGCTTACAGCAACCATTATAATTTGAGGGATCGCTGCAAAAGGAAACTCTGTGGCATTCGCAGGCAAGCCCGATGGATCAATCAAAAGCATGGCCGGTTCATAAACAAATATGAATGGGACGATGAATCCCGCTATGGCTAACCTCAGCGATATAAAGCCTGTTTTCATCGGGCTCCCGCCTGCCAGACCGGATGCCGCAAAAGAAGCCAACGCAACGGGCGGCGTGATGTTGGCAAAGATACCAAAATAGAATACAAACAAATGTGCAATAAGAACCGGAATACCGAACTCCGCCAAAGCAGGCGCAGCCATGGTAGCCGTAATAATATAGGCTGGAATGGACGGCAGACCCATCCCTAAAACAATCGACGCAAGCATCGTCAGGAGTAACGTGAACATCAATGAACCGGCACCAAGACTCGTTATAGTCGAAGATAATGTGGCCCCAAAACCAGTTAAGTTAACTACTCCGATAACGATGCCGACGACCCCGCAGGCAACGATTGTCGATAACGCTTGTCTGGTCCCGGTTTCCAATGCCTGCAGAATATCTTTGAAATGCATTCTTGTATGTTTTCTAAACCAGGATACAACAACGGTAATCATGATGGTGTAAAAGGCCGCATAAGAAACAGGCACATTAGCAAATAGCATCATAATCAAACTGATGAGCGGTATCAATAAATGCCAGCCTTCCTTCAACACCTTCTTTACCTGAGGAAGATCCGCTTTCGGCAAGCCTCTTAGATTTGCACGTCCGGCGCGGTAATGAACCTGCATGATACTGCTTAAAAAAAATAAAAATGCGGGGATAATTGCGGAAAGAGCGATTGTTCCATATGATATTCCTGTGGTTTCTGCCATAATAAATGCGCTCGCTCCCATAATAGGAGGTAAAATTTGGCCGCCAATCGAGGAGCTGGCTTCTACAGCACCTGCGAAATTTTTATCATAGCCTATTCGTTTCATTAAAGGAATTGTAAAGGCACCAGTGCTTACAACGTTTCCAACGGCTGAGCCGTTGACTGATCCCATAAAAGCACTTGAAATAACAGCTACCTTTGCCGGTCCGCCCTGCTTATGACCAGCAAGTGCCAGAGCCAAATCATTAAAAAATTTCCCCATTCCGGATTTCGCTAAAAAAGCGCCAAACAAAATGAATAAGAAAATGAATTGCACAGACGCACCGATTGCCGTAGAAAATAGCCCTTCAGTTTTTGTGTATAATTGCCCGAAAATATCCGCTAAATCAAAAGGCCTTGTTAATAGCATTCTCGGCAGCCAATCCTGATGGCTAAAGAAAGGGTAGGCTAGAAATAGCAGAGCCAATATAGGTAAAACCCAGCCGGTAACCCGCCGTGCAGCTTCAAACACTAAAACAACTGTCAGTATCGCCATCAAAATATCGGCAGTGTTCGCAACGCCGCCGCGTACCGTTACAATATCCTGATAGACGGTAAACAAATAAATACAGGAAGCGATTGTTAATCCAAAAAGCATCCAATCGTAAAAAGGAATTTTCCTGCGGTCTTGGGCTTTAAATGTTGGGTAAAGCAGAAAGACCATTCCTAAGCCAAACATTAAATGAAAATTACGCTGCAGGAGCGTGGGGAGCGGGTTAAATGTAATATACAAATGAAATATTGCATAGCTGATCGCCAGAATGCTGAAAAACCAGACAATCGACTTATTGTTCCATTTCCGTACATTGGATTCCAAATCATATTTTTCGAGTACCTTCTTTACCTTGTCCTGTGACATCTCAGAATCTGCGGCAGCGTGCAGCTTATCATTTTTCAAAAATAATCACCCCTTATGTATTCCCAGACAGGTAATTTTCGTGTTGTAATCATGACATTTTCATATTGGTCAAAATGGTGGTATAAAGGTATTTCACGATCGCCAATAAACAGCGTAGTTTGTACAAATTCAGAAATAGTTACATTTAAATCCTCATAATCTATATCAAGCTCCATTTGAATAAATCCATTTTCTGTCATTGTTTTCTTGGCTTGAAAGGGAGTTCCGGCACCAAATGTTTTAAAAAACGTATCGCTTAAAATGATTTTCTCATCTTTCCTCTGATATCTTTCAAACCATTCCTCTTTTTCAATCGAATGAATCCATCCTAAAACAAACGCTTCCTCTTTGATAAAAAAAGAAGTATCCTCTCCCGCTACTTCGATGACAGGAATACGATAGAAAAGAGGAAAAAGGAGCAAGATAAGCAACGAGCTCCCTATCCAAATTCTTTTTTTCTTATTGCTCATTAAAATATTTTTCAGCTCCCGGGTGTAACGGCGCAATAAGCCCCTCCTGAGCATTTTCTATTGAAATATCCTCTGCTGCTTGATGGGAATTACTTAAGGTATCCAGGCTTTCAAAGAATGTTTTCGTTAATTTATACACATCCTCCTCGCTAAAATCACTGCGCACAACCAGCGCATTGGGTACAGCTGCAGTTGGAACAGCCTCCTCGTTACCATACGTGCCAGCCGGAATTTCAAAGTCTATAAAGTAGGGATGTTCCTCTGCGATTTCTGTAATATTATCTGCATCGATGGTTACTAAATTAATATCCGTCGTTTCCGATAATTCTAATAAAGAAGCATTAGGCAAACCGCTTGTTAAAAAAGCCGCATCAATCCGCCCTGAAGATAAGCCATCCGCTGCCTCAGCATAGCCAAGGTAATCTGCCTGCAAATCGTCATAAGAAATGTCGTGTCCCTCCAATAACGCACGGGCATTCAGTTCTACTCCCGATCCCTGATCACCGACAGCAACGCGTTTTCCAGCTAAATCTTCTATTGTTTCAATCCCAGCATCTGCCCTGGCAACAATCTGAACCACATTCGGATATAAATTCGCAATCTGGGAAATACCCTCTAAGGGTTCTGAGAAGCTCGCTTCCCCATTTAACGCCTGACTCAACGCATCACTCATCACAAAAGCCATTTCCACTTTTTCCTCTGCCATCAGGTTTAAATTCTCAGCCGATGCTCCAGTTGTCTGTGTTCTTGAGTTTACATCGTACGTATTCGTGTAAATATCCGCTAAGGTAGTCGCTATAATATTGTAAGGACCAGACGCTCCGCCTGTAGCAATCGTTACGATATTGCTGTCCAAGCTCTCGCTCTCACTTTCTTCATCATCTCCATTGCTTCCACAAGCCGCAAGCAGCAGCCCAGCTAGTACAATAAATGAGATTAATAACCCCAGCTTCTTATGTTTCATCATTTTCTCCCCCTTTTCCCCTGCTCTCTTACATTTATAATCCTCCCATTTTTAAAATAGAACTTTTCTCAGGTATATTGACTATTTATTTTTGTCATGTAAAAACAAAGACGGCTCTCTATCAAGAGGAAGCCGCCTTTGTTGATTTATGAATGTTTTTTTGTCTATTTTTATTCAATTCATATTTCATGCTAAAAAATGTTAATGCTGCATTCACAAGTATATTCAAAAGTACTAACAAGATCGGTAAGTCGATATTTGGTGCAAAAATGGTATGAGCCAATGTAATAATCACTCCACTAAGAATGAAATAAGAACTGACCCCAAACACTTGAAAAATGAAGTTTTTACTCTTAACGGTATATATCCCCAAAGGAATCAATAAAACAATACTTAGATAAGAGCTTATCGCCAGCCAGCTCACTGCCTCAATGGAATGATTCGCGAGCAAGGAATGCCATATATTTAGCAGCGTTTTTAATCCAAATATATAGAAGCTCATATAAAATAACAGCCCTGCTATGTTCAGAAAAATACGTTCCATCAGTAGATACCAAAAGCTATGTCTCTCATGTTTGGTTTCATATATAAGTTCATAAATAACCCCCAATAATAATCCTCCTGCTATGACATATAATTGCACCATTGGCAGGTTCCCTTTAAACATTTCGAGAAAGAATTTGGCAACCTCTATGAGCTCACCCAACATTGGATTCACCTCCCGCTTTTGTTATAGCTAAGCAGCCTCCCTTGATATATTGAGATTCCGTTTGCTTACTAACTCTTATACGAAAGCTAAATGAAATCAGCGCTTCCATTATATTTCTTCTTCAAATGATAAATTTACTGGTTCGTCCTGCAGTTCACCCTGTATCTCCAGATTCGTTGTGGGCGTATTTTCATCTACTTCTTCAAATGTAAATTGATCTGACCATACCGTTCCCTGACCGGCTAAATTGATGCCAAACGAAATAACCGCACTTTTTTCCGGTACATCTAACACAATCGAATAACGATTCCAGTTTGTCGTCCCTTTAATAGGGCGATTACTCATATTATCAAATTGAACGACATCCTCCGTCGTGTCATCTACCCGCATCCACATCCCAGCGTAGGTTTCTACATCTTTCGTGCGGATAAAACTCGACAACCGAATGCGTTTTCCTATAAAACGGTCTGCTTTAAATGCCTGCATCATCGTGGCGAAATGCGTTGAATCGAGTACGGTCTTGGATGTTAAGTAACCAGAAGCTTTGCCTTGGTGAACAATTTCATGATCCACACCCATTTCATAACTAAACGGATCTGACCCGCTCAAAAACCAGCCCTTTATTTTTGTTTCCATGTACGATTCCTCCTTGTTTTTTATCACATCAGACATCAGCCTGCGATATTGGCCAGGGGGCAACTTATATATTTTTTTAAAAGCTCTTGTAAAGGATTCTTGTGATTCAAATTGATAGTAAAATGCAATATCCAAAATTCGTTCCTTTGAGTAGAGTAAAGCAGCAGAGGCATTTGCCAGCCTGCGCATCCGAATATACTCCGTAATCGTCATACCTGCCGATTTTTGAAATATGCGGTGGAAGTGGAATTTCGAAAAATTGGATTGCCGCGCGATGTCTTCTATTGTAAGCGGCTCGTGCAGATGCTCCTCGATATACATAATGGATTTTTTTACAACGAATTCATAGTTATTCAACGTAAGCTCCCCTCCTTATCTAAATATAGAATATCAAAATCCACGATTTGCTTTTTGATATATTTTGCGGTGTGCTTGTTTTCCTTCTTTCTAATTACTTTCACTCGTATAGCAGATGTTTTTCCACCTGTATTCATGTACTTCAAAATTATAGCTGACATGGTCATGAATGCAGCCTTTCCTTCATATTATATCTAGAGGTGAGATAATGGGAAGAATAGCTTACCGAGAAGCAGATGTTGACGTAATGGCGAGGATGATGAGAGCAGAAGCGGAAGGCGAAGGAAAACAAGGCATGCTGTATGTTGGAAATGTCATTGTGAATCGCGTTGCAGCAGATTGCAGTGATTTTGTTGACTTGCGAACTGTTGACGATGTCATTTTCCATGTTCAAGGAGGAAATTATTCATTTGAAGCCGTTCAAAAAGGAAATATGTTTTATCAAAGAGCAAGAGATTTTGAAAAAAGATTAGCAAGACAGAATCTGGATTTTTGGAGGGAACACCCGGCGAAGTATGCTCTTTGGTACTTTAATCCGTATGCCCCATGCCCTCCAACATGGTATGATCAGCCTTTTTCCGGTCAATTTATGCAGCATTGCTTTTATGAACCGGCGCCTGGAACCTGTGACAGTGTTTATATGGGATGATGCGTTTTCTTTTGGATACCTTTTGTAATGCAGATGAGAGAAATGATTTTTCACAATCAGGTTATTAGAACCTAGCCAATGAAAAATGGCTCTATTAAATGAATTATGATGTATGAGAAAAAGGGACTGTTGCACAATGGTTACTTCATTGTGCAACAGTCCCTTTTTTAAAGAATTAAAATTTTTAATAGTACCTATTCAAAAAGCAGGATAAAAAGGATCTAGAATTTCGAGGTGACGCAGCTTTGAATACTAAAGTATACATAAATGGTAAATGAGAAACGAAAAAGCAAGTCAACGGACTTCCACAGGAGGCGGTAACTTCTACGTTGCCCGCATGGTGTGGGCGTTCTTAGCAGAAGATTCTCTTTCTTAAGTGTCATTTTCACCGGACTTTTTAAACATCCTCCAATACCAACTCTAGTCGTGTATTAATTGTAAAGTGACTAAAAGTATTATTTAGGTAGTTAATTCATAGCTTTCTGCAATCAAATCTCGGATATCGTCTAAATCCTTTGTATAATCTAGAACAATGCTGACCCAATTATTTTTATCCATGTGATAAGCAGGATATATATTTTCATTTTTTCTTAATGAACCTATAAATTCTTTTCTGGCTTTTACATTTAATACATCAATTTTTCTATCGTTTTTTATTCCTAACTTATCTTCTGTGATATCCATAATTAAGCCAAACCATTTTTCATTATTTTTATGCCTTAAAGCTGCAAAATTTAGAGATTTTTCCCAGGGATAATCCGGTTTTACATCATATCTTTCTTTAACATATTCAAAAATATCTTTTCTTTTTAACATTGATAATCCCCCTATACGCTGGTTTATCTACTTATTTATGGATTGCTTTATCCAATAATTTGTTCCCTTTTCCGGGTAACATCAAACCTGCATAAGCGTTATCAATAAATTTACGATTTGAATAAGAAAAGCTATTTAAGTGAGGAGCTATATTCTTTTATTTCAATTTCCCGCCAAACACAGGCATGTCACTCGCATCCCCATAATCTTTAATGCGCTCGACATTTTTCAAGAATTCCATATCCTCATCAGAAATGGTAAAGTCTACATCGGCATTATTTTTCATATGCTCCGGGTTAGCTGTTTTAGGCAATGGCAGCAAGCCAAGCTGTAACGTATAGCGGATACTTAATTGCGGAATGGAAACATCATATTTTTCAGCAATAGCTGCAACTTCCTCATTTTTAAATAATTCTCCATGGGCAATTGGTGAATATGCCTCGACAAGTATGCCTTGTTCCTGCGTATATGCAATCAAATCAAATGGTGTATTGCTGATATGGGCTAAAATCTGGTTAACCATTGGTTTGACATTGCAATGATAAAGAATATTATCCAAATCCTCTTTTTGAAAATTAGATACCCCGATGGCACGAAGTTTTCCTGCTTCATATGCTTCTTCAAGAGCACGCCAAGCTTCGCGATTCCCTTCAAAGAAACGCTCTTCTCCGTCAAACTCCATCCATGGCTGCGGACTATGGATAATCATCATGTCAATATAATCAAGATTTAACTTCTCCAGGGATTGGTTAATCGATGAAACAGCTTCTTCATAGGATTTTACTTCTGCAGCAAGTTTTGTGGTAATAAATAAATCTTCTCGATTCACACCACAATTTATAATTCCTTGACTGATGCCACTTTCATTTCCATATGCCTGAGCCGTATCAATATGGCGATAACCAAGTTTCACAGCCTCTATCACTGCCTGAGCGGTATCATCATTATCAATAAACCACGTTCCAAGACCTATTTTAGGAATTTCAATCTTATTTGACAGCTGATACGTTTCATTTAAAATCATTTGAACATCTCCTCGTATTTATAAAACGAATAGACTTTATTTTATAGCTTACCCGCTTTGAAAATGATTATAGTACCTATAGTTAACTATAGGTCAATCGTTTTTTATTATAATTGGATAAAACCTGTCTTTACATATCCTTCGTTCAGCACTTCCCGGAATAGAAATACATTGTTATTTCCTCTCCTCATCTATCCTCCAAGGATAATAGCAGAAAATTGTGGAAATTAATTATGAAAAATATTTGGATATTCTTTAACAGAAAGCTACAAAATATCAAATGAAAGTGTATAATGTACTTCGTGACGAAAATGGACAAAATCGGACAGTTATTTTTTATTTTCTATAAATCACTGGTAAAATATATGGGAAACAAGGATACGAAGTTTCTTTTTGTTTAATGGAGGTTAAGAAATATGTTCAAGAAAAAACCAGATAAATTTTCCCTTTATCTCGTTGATTTTGCAAAGCATTTACATGAAACGGCAGATTATTTTGTTCATTTCAAGGTAAAAGACTCGGAGACATTGAAACAATTTTCCGATACGATAAAAAAACATGAATCCGTCGCGGATGATAAGGTTCATGAAATTATTAAAGAGTTAAATCAGGCTTTTATTACGCCGATTGAGCGTGAGGATATTCTTCAGCTTGTTAATAATCTGGATGACATTATGGATGGGATTGAAGAGTTCTCCTCCAGAATGGATATTTATCATATTTTATCTTCAGATGATTATATTGATCAATTTACAAATTATATATTGAAATGCGCCGAAGAAATTTTGACGTCCATGGAATTGATTGCTAACTATCAATTAAAAGATGTAGAAGGGCATGCCATACGGATCAAAGAATATGAAAGTAACTGCGACGAGTTATACCGTGAATCCTTAAGGAACTTATTCCAAACCGAAAAGGATGCTATTAAAGTCATTCAGTATAAAGAAATTTATGAGATTCTGGAAGAGATTGCTGACTACTGTCAAAATGCAGCAAGTACACTTCAAAGTATCATCATGAAAAACGCGTAAAAGAGTGGTTAAAAAATGGATTTTCTTACTGTAATTATCGTATTGATTGTAATTTTTGCTCTTCTCTTCGACTTTATAAACGGGTTTCATGATACAGCAAACGCCATTGCAACATCGGTATCAACAAAAGCCTTGACACCCAGAAGAGCAATTATATTGGCCGCTGTAATGAATTTTGTCGGAGCATTAACCTTTACCGGTGTTGCTCAAACGATTACGAGCGGCATTACGGACCCATTTGAATTGGATAATGGGTTAGTCGTTATTTTAGCTGCTTTGATTGCGGCAATCATCTGGAATCTGGTGACATGGTATGCAGGAATCCCGAGCAGCTCCTCTCACGCAATTATCGGAGCTATTACGGGAGCAGTTATTGTATCTGCAGGAGTTCATGCCATCCATTTTCAAGGATTTCTCTCGATTCTTGAAGGGCTGCTCTCCTCGCCAGTGATTGCCTTTATCATCGGATATATTATATACAGTATTATTAAAGTTATTTTTAAAAACAGCAATTTAGCAAAAACCAATAAACGATTTCGGCTCGTACAAATTTTAACAGCATCGGTACAATCCTTTGCCCATGGTACGAATGACGCTCAAAAATCAATGGGGATTATTACGATGGCATTAATTGTCGGCGGCATGCATCCAACGACAGATATCCCCTTTTGGGTACAAGCTTCATGTGCTACAGCAATGGCGCTTGGAACTTCTGTCGGCGGATGGCGAATTATTAAAACAGTTGGCGGAAAAATTATGAAAATCCGTCCGATAAATGGGGTTGCAGCTGACCTTACTGGTGCTGGTGTCATCTTTGGAGCAACACTCATTCATTTACCTGTAAGTACCACCCATGTTATTTCATCCGGTATCCTCGGGGTTGGAGCCTCGCATCGGCCGAAGGGAGTTAATTGGGGAGTAGCCAAACGGATGGTTGTCACCTGGGTGATTACATTGCCAATAACCGCTGTGCTTGGCGGGGCTATTTATTATATTTTAGATTTGTTTATTTAAAAATGGTTTAGCTGCTGTTACAACAAATCATGAAAAGCTTGGTATCTCTGCTGTAGGTTTAGCAGAAAGTCTTTATACACTTAGATAATCTGGTCTTTCCTTAATTAGGGAAGGCCTTTTTTATTGTTGATGTTGGTATGTTTTAATTAACAACAAGGTGAATGCATGTTTCAATGGATTCATCTTATGTCGTTTTTAAAAAACGTCCTGCCATAAATAAGCTGACAGGAAGAATAGCGAGTTATATCATATCAGCACACATGATGGATAGCTTAAAGAAGTAAACTACTATAAAATAAAAATATATTTTTAAAATAATTACTATTTACAACTAACCGGAGGAATAGAAATCATGTCATTAAAAGCTGGAGACACCATTACATTTGAACGAACCTTTACATTAAAGGATGTTGAATTATTTACAGCACTTTCGGGTGATGAAGGCATTCATCATCAAACTCCTGATGAACAAGGAAGGCTTGTTATTCAAGGCCTGTTGACTGCCACACTGCCGACCAAAATCGGCGGAGATAATAACGTGCTTGCCCGTAATGCAAATTTTGAATTTCTACGCCCTGTCTTAACCGGAGACACGATCACTTGTGAAGTATTCATTGAAGAATATAAAGAAACAAAAAAGAATCGAAAAACAATTGATACGACCTTCTTATGTAAAAACCAACATGGCAAAAACGTATTAAAAGGAAGCTTTTCCGGGATAATACTTTAAATTTTGTCAGATCTTTATATTGGGAAAATGAAAAAGGAGCAGAGGAATACCTCCCCCTAAAGCAGGCCTGAAAACTACTACAGGGGGAGTAAATCGTAAAAATAATGTGTTTAAAATCGCTTCATTACAATATATTTCAAAAGAGAAAAAATTAAGGCAAACTCAGCTTGGTTGTTCTGCCTCCATCTACTGTATAAACCTGTCCTGTGATAAAGCCTGCTTCATCAGCAGCGAGAAATGCTACCAGCGCTGCTACCTCCTCCGGTTTTCCGGTCCGTCCCACAGGATGAATTTTTCCGAGATCGCGTTTGAATGCTTCGGCATCTGGTGAATTTTCGATAAGATTAATGTTCAAATCGGTGTCAATCCATCCAGGCGCAACAGCATTGCAACGTATTCCTTCATGTCCATGATCAACTGCTATGGAACGAGTTAACCCTAAAATTCCCGACTTTGTGACAGCATAGGCTGCATGCCCGGGATTTGCAGCCAGCCCCTCCACCGAACTGGTATTGACAATACTGCCTTGTGTCTTGCGCAGATAAGGCAAAGTGGCACGAGTCAATAGAAACGGTGCAGTCAGATTCAAATCGATGTTGCGCTGCCAGTCCTCTAAGGTCATTTCTTCAATTCCTGCTTCCATCATCATGCCAGCATTATTAATCAGAACATCCAGCTTTCCAGCACGGTCAATGACCTCCGCTACAACGCGCTCAGGTGTCTGTGGATCGGAGAAATCAGCAGGAATCCAGTCGAACATCTTATCCTCGCCGCGCTGCGCAGTGATGACAGTCGCCCCCTCTTCATGCAGGCGACGCGCGATGGCTTGCCCGATTCCCGAACACCCCCCTGTCACCAATGCTACTTTACCTTCAAAACGATTCATTTGGTTTGTCATTATCCTATTCCCCCTTTGCCTAATCATGTTACACATTTGGATGGACGCTGTAAAACACGGGGATTATGGGGGAGCTAGGTCATATATAAGGCAATCTATTTTTGCCTCTATTGAGTCAAGTGATATTAAGGCTGCAATATTATTGTATCGACAGCCCCTGCTTTACATATCTTGCATATTAAAAAGGGACAGCCTAATAATTCAGCTGACCCCATCATACAAAAACAAATCAATAACACGATTTTTATATATTTACATTTAATTTTTTAGCTTCTGCAACCATATTTTCAATTAATGCTTCAACCGTTTGGCTCTTAGCTAACCTGGTACTTTGCCCGGACCAAAGAGACATGAAATCTGGATTATTCTCTGCAGAGGCAGCTTTTCTAATATCCTGCGTCAGTGTATTTTGAACAGGAAAATCCGGCAAATATACTTCATGATTTTGCATTTCTAAGATAAAATGATTTTTAACTCCCCGCGCCCATTTACCAGAAAATGACCGGGTGTAGACCGTTTGATCCTCACTAATGCTCAGAACGGCTTCCTTGTGGACCGGATGTGCTCCGCTTTCGACACAAGTCAGGAAGGCCGTCCCCATTTGCACTCCCTGTGCACCTAAACACATCGAGGCTGCTAATCCTCTCCCATCCATGATTCCTCCAGCAGCAACGACAGGTATCGTTATCGCATCCGTCACTTGTGGTAGCAGGGACATTAAACCGACAGAATCAGAGCTTTCCTGTTCCTGATTAAGAAACCCTCCTCGGTGACCTCCAGCTTCACTTCCCTGGACCACGACCATATCCATTCCTGCCGCTTCATTTTGAACTGCCTCCATAACCGTTGTAGCCGTTCCCATCAGCGTTATATTATGTTGTTTTAATTCTGCAATCACTTCCTGGGATGGAATGCCAAAGGTAAAGGAACAAATAGGAACCTGTTCTTCGATGACAACCTGAATCTGTTCTTTAAATGCTTCCAAAACTTCATTATAATCAGCAATTCCAAAGTTATCCTTATCAGGTAAATGTAATTGCTGACGAATTGTGGTTAAAGCCTGATTCGCCGCTTTCATACTATCTTCTGAAACATCAAATGGTTGAGGGACAAACAAATTAATTCCAAACGGCTTGGATGTCAGCTTCTGAATTTCCTTGATTTGATCCCGTATTTGCGTTGGAGCCATGTACCCTGCCCCAATCATCCCCAAACCGCCTGCATTCGAAGTCTCGGCTACTAATTTTGAAGTAGTCACCCCGCCAGCCATTGGTGCCTGTATAATCGGATACGCTATCTTTAAACATTTTGTCATTTCATTACGTAGCATCATTTCCCGCCTCCCTATTCTTTTCCTTTACGCCTCTATTCTTCTTATCATGCAGCATTTCATTGTGGACTATATGGTTTTCGATTAAATAATGATATATAAATTATACAATTTTTTTGGTATATTGAATAATACGTAATTATGATATTGGATATCAATACATTAGATAGCAAAGAAAACCGGGGGAGGGACTTATATGGATTTGCATTTATTAAACATTTTTCGTACGGTTGCGAGGCTGGGGAGTATTTCACAGGCTGCAAAAGAGCTCCAATATGCACAATCAAACATTACCATGAAAATTCAGCAATTGGAGAAAAGCCTGCAAAGCCCCCTTTTTTATAGATATAATCGCGGGATGACATTGACGGACAAAGGAAGCTTGCTTTTAGCATACAGCGAAAAAATATTCCATCTGATAGAAGAGACAGAAGCGGCGATGAAGGATGACCAGACACCCGACGGATCGTTAATTATCGGGTCAATGGAAACAACTGCGGCCGTGCGTTTACCGCCTTTTCTTTCAACGTATCATCAGACTTTTCCCAAAGTGGATTTAACCTTAAAAACAGGTCCTACCGAACAAAATATCCAGGGTGTGCTTCAGCATCAGATCGACGGTGCATTTATTGCCGCACCTGTTGAGCACCCTGCTCTCATCCAAAAGGAAGTATTCGAAGAGGAAATGGTTCTGATAACCGATACGAAGCATCCGGATATCTCTTCCATCGAAGATATTCAAACCGATACCATACTCGTCTTCCGTTCAGGGTGTGCTTACCGGGAAAAGCTTGAACATTGGCTGCATCAGGAGGGGTTGATTCCTGCTAAAATTATGGAGCTCGGAACAATGGAGGCAATTATTGGGTGTGTATCGGCCGGACTTGGCCTAAGCCTGCTTCCATTAAGTGTTGTTTCCAAGTATATACAAGAGGGAAGCCTAAAACAACACTCTATCCCTCATCCATACGAAAAAGTGAAAACCATATTTATTTATAGAAAAGACAGGTATATTCCGGCATCTTTGACGGCTTTTATCAACCTATTTCAGGAGGAGGTGAGGTCTTAAATAAGAAAAACCGGACAACGAGCCTGCTGACATAAGAAAACATGAAGAAACCTTATAAAATCAACGTTTTCAGGCAGTGCTCAAGTGGAATTTGTACAAAAACCATAATTTCTAAAAAATAGACACCTAAAATGAGCGTCTGTTTTTTACTTTAATTTTTATGAGAAAATACTTTCTTAAAGAGCATCTTCAAGGAAATGAAATATCAGAGAAGACATTAAAATCATGACTTTTTTCTAAAAGTGTGATAATGAACAAATAAATCCCCCCCCCCTGCTTCTAACATGGGGGGAGATAAACATTAGGAAACAGTTCCAAAAATACCTTGACGCCTATAGGCACAACAGTTTGGAGTACATCAAAATGATGTCAAATTTTTAATGCTTGTTGTCATCTTTTTTAATTAAGAGAAATATACATGAATCTTGCATTTTAGTATTAAAAATTAAAGGACAGCATCCAAGCATACAGGTATTATATAATCTTGTATCGTTACTCAATGTGTCCGTTGAGGAGTTTTTTCTGCCTGCCTCGGTTATGATAAAAAATACAAAAAGAAGACAATTAGAAAAAAACTTGATAATTTAACAGATAATGACCTTATTATTATGGAAAGCGGTGCTAATGGAATTATTAAATCAAAGACAGTGGAGGGATAGTCATCCTCCATCTTTTTTTAGATTAAACACTGCTATTACAAAAGATAAATGCCTAAAATATTTATCATAATTAAAGTAGATAATGTATCAAGTCCTGTTTTTTAGAAGAACTATAGAACGATACAAATTTCCAATTGATAAAATCGTTATCAAAACCCCTAAAACAGGGTGCAATGCTCCTAAATAAGAATGTAGAAAACCGAGGTTTGCACTTGCGTACAATGTCACAATAAGTATAAACAACCCCAGAATGAAAAAATAATCATTCTTTTTGGAATTACCCATAAAAGCACCAATCATCATTATTACTGGTACATTCAATCCAAACAAGTGAACCAGCATTTTATGAGCAGACCAGAACTGTCCTCCTCCAAAAATTGCCATACCTGCCAGAAAAAATTGTGCTAATGTACATATTAAAAAAATCATTGAAAAAACAGCATAAATCCAGCGTCCCGTAATTTGCATTTGTATTAGCCTCCTTTAGTGTTAATTCTCAGGGTACTATTAAAAAATAAATAATTTATTAGATAAATATTAAATATTTCTTAAATGTCATTGTTCCAAGGATTGAACAAGTTCATCTCTGTTTAAAGTGACAAATCCGTCAATTGTTTCCTCAGAACCTTCTATAAAACAAGCAATCATTAAAGTATTTCCAGAATGTTCGTTAATGATTTTATCCCCTAACTGGTACATCTGGTCTTTAAGGCTGTTATTTACAATGGTTTCATTGACAGTTAGCTCTCTTATATTTTTTCCTTCTAAAATCTCCATATTAGGATGTTTATCTGTGTCAACGGAAAAATACATAACATCTAAATTTTGTTCTCCATCTATTTCTAATTGTGCAAAGGTCATATCTAATGGTGAGGTTCCACCATTCAGTTCATTACTGATATCTTCCACTTGATCTTCTGTCAATTCTGAAATAACAATTTGTCCTTTTTCTTCTGAATCAATTACAGCATGGTCAGCTTCCAAATTTAGTAATGATGAACTATCCGCCAAAGATAATCCATTAGCCAAGCCTGTAATAAAAAATACCAAAAAATAAATCGCATCCCATCGTCAAGGCTAACAATGTGTACTTTAATTTAGATCGTTTTATCTCCCTAAATGCTAAAAACATTTTTATTCCTCCTTTTTTTCTTATTACTTCTGCGATTATCATAAAACTAAAAAATTCATGATTTCTTATTTAAATATTCCTTAAATAAAAAAGTGTTTTTCTCTTCCTTGAACTTTGTTTGTATGAACAACTTCGACAAGAGGTTCTTCAAGTAGAACAATCATATTACGATATAATGTTGATTGAGGAACTTCACCAAGCATGTTTACTAACCAGGGAATAATATTTGGTTTTCCCATCATTAATTTTTGGATAATATGTAATTTAACGAGATAGAGAAGTACTTCTGAGTTTTCATGCTTTTTATCACCTTCAATTTATTCTATTAGTCAAGTCTTGCATTAATTAATTTCCTAGCTGGCATTATTAAATTTTTTCCTTCCTATTTAATTTATCTGCGTACCAGAATTTGAAAAAAATTGTTGTTGACAATCTTTGGGTTTAGCGTTATTATACTTCTGATTCAACTATAAATATAAAAATTTAATAATCAAAACGACATAATTTCCTAATTCAGGAAAGCGGGGGAACCAACGAAACCTGCTCGTTTCATGGGGTGAATTATTTATTTTTTATAAATAACGGACACTCTCAAGTCCGAATCCGACAGCTAACCTCGTATGTTCATTGAGAGAGAAAATGAAATCCTAGACTTTGCATGCCATTGGAATAATTCTCTTTTCCAATGGCTTTTTTTATTTTTTAGAGAGATTAAATTTATGAAAAAAGAAAATGTAATGGCATGTACCTGTTAATAAACAAAGGTGTTTATTTAACACATTTATTTAACGCTTCATTAATTGTTTTATATTTATGCAAAGATGGAGAAAGAGATCATGCAGAAGAACAAGAAATAAGAAGTTTAGCGAATAGATTCTGACGCACAATTTATTTCGCAACTCTATAAAGATGAGATTTACAAAGTCACCACGATTCTTGAAATTGCAAAACAATATCACATCACTCAATTACTTGTCGGACAATATCATCTAAGCCGTTGGGAAATTATAAAAAAAGGGGATTTTATTAATCGCTTGCTAAAGAATTGCGGTGAAATCGATTTGCATATCGTTTCTTTAGAAAAATAAGCATGGGAAGGATCTTATTTATGAAAAAGCAATTTATTGTCATTGGTCTTGGAAGGTTTGGAATTAGTTTAACCAGAACCCTTATCCAAAATAAACATGAAGTACTCGTGGTAGATAAAGACCTGCACCTAGTTGAAGCCATGTCTGATATCGCTACCCAAGCTATTCAGGGAGATTGTACTGATGAAGATGTATTAACAGAGTTAGGTGTGAAGAATTTCAGTCACGCCATTGTTGCTGTAGGAGAAAACTTGGAAACAAGTATTTTAGCAACCCTGTTGTTAAAAGAATTGGGCGTACCAAAGGTAACAGCAAAAGCAAAAAACGCGACACATGGGAAAATGCTGACAAAGATTGGAGCCGACCAAATCATTTATCCGGAAAGAGATATGGGGATACGACTAGGTAAACAACTGAGTTCGGAAAATTTGATTGACTATATTGAGTTATCTCCTGATTATAATCTAGTAGAAATGAAAGCTCCACCAGCAATGAATGGTCGTACACTTCAACAATTAAGCATCCCTGCAACTTATGGGTGTAACATTATGGCTATTAAACATGGAAAACAAATTAATATAACTCCTAAGGCCGAGGACACTATTCAAACAGGGGATACATTGTTATTAATGGGAAATAATGAAGATATTCGACATATGGAGGAAAAATATGAACGAAAACGGTAAACGTCAATGGAATGTGAGCCCGCCTCAGTTGGTGATGTTAATATTTATATTACTTATCACTATCGGAACTATTCTATTAGCCCTGCCTGTATCCTCTGCTAATGGTATATCCATCGGTTGGAAGGACGCACTTTTTACAGCAACATCTGCTGTTTGCGTAAACGGGTTAGTTGTGATAGATACGGGTTCATCTTTTTCGACTTTTGGGCAAATTACCATTATGATTTTGATTCAAATTGGCGGGCTTGGTTTTATGACTTTAGGGGTAATTATTGCCATCCTGCTGGGTAAAAGGATAGGCTTAAAACAACGATTGGTGATACAACAAACGACTCACTCAAGTTCTAATCAAGGTTTAGTCAAACTCTGTTTATATATTATTCTCATTGCTTTATCGTTTGAAATCATAGCAGCTATCATTTTGACTTTTCGATGGATGGGAGATATGGGACTGGGGCAAGCAATGTATTATGCATTATTTCATTCTGTCTCTGCATTCAATAATGCAGGATTTGCTTTATCTTCAGATAGCCTTAGTGCCTATATTCAAGACCCTATAGTGAATATAATCATTATTACGCTGTTTGTTTCCGGAGGCTTAGGCTATATCGTTATTGTTGAGCTCTTCAGGAAACACTCTTGGCGAAAGTTTTCTTTGCATACAAAAGTAGTACTGATGACCTCCGGACTATTAATGATAAGCGGGTTTTTCTTACTTTTTTTATTAGAAAGCTTTAACTCTGCTACATTTGGAGAATTAAATTTGGGAGAGCGCATATCCGCTGCTTTTTTCCAAAGTGCGACACCAAGAAGTGCCGGCTTTAATACGATTGATATTGGAAGCATGTTATCCTCTTCCCAACTGCTTCTTATTATACTCATGTTCATAGGAGCATCATCTGGGGGGACAGGCGGAGGTATAAAGACAAATACCTTTGTCGTTCTAATATTAGCTACTATCAATACTTTTCGTGGTGGCGGACAAATCCATGTATTCCAGCGCCGAATTGCGATAGATACTGTCATGCGAGCATTAGCTGTTGTCGTGAGTTCGCTTGCCTGTGTCCTCATTGTAGCTTTATTATTAACCATCACAGAAGGAATGCTAGAAGAACATTTTTTAGAGGTATTATTTGAAGCTACTTCAGCATTTAGTACTACTGGCCTTTCGATGGGATTAACAAGCGAATTATCACCAATCGGAAAAATAATTGTCACCATAACAATGTTCGCTGGGCGGTTAGGTCCACTGACTTTAGCGTATGCATTAGCAAAGAAAAAAAGAAACTCTAAAATTGGTTATCCAGAGGATCATATCTTAATCGGATAGAAATTATTAATGATGGAGGTGCAAACATTCCAATCATTCCAATTAGATACTTTTTTTCGCCAACTTCATACGCCATACTTTTGGGGTAGTGTATTCATTACCCTTTTTGTATGTCTGCAAGTTACTTTCTCTACTACTTAGATTTTTTAAATGATAGATAACTTTTTAATAATGGTATCATCGTTGAATTGCAATCCCTATTTTGCAGAGAAGGGATTGCTCGCAAGTATGAAAACATGACAATCAAGTTAAGTTAATATTTACCTTTTGCCTTTTCATTTTATTTTTAGTTAAAGAAGGTAAAGCTTTTTTCTTTCACCTCTTTTTATTTTTTATTTCTTTTGCCCTTGCTTCTAATTCCAATAACTTAATAATACCTAAACCAGTAATCGCCGTTAAGAGAATATCTACTAAACCAGTCGCAACAGAAAGGTATCCAGAAAAATAAAGTATCGTTAAACTTATAATCGCAACAGAAAAGAAATAGATAGCAAAAAATCCTAATTTATCATTCATCACTTACCCCTCCCTCGAAATGGTGTCTACTTTTTTCTGTAAGTGACAGAAAATCGACCTCTATTCTCTCTCTATTCAACTAATATGGCTATCTATGAACAGTTCTCTTTGAATTGATAAATATGCCTTTTGTTAATCATAAGCAAATGGATGCTGGATTCCCGGCAATTAAAATATTATCGGGCACTTCCTTTATGACGACGGAATCCGAAGCAACCCTATATCCATCAGCTTCTCCTATTACACAGTCAATTCTATCAAGTTACCTTCCGGGTCCTCAAAGACACTTTCATAATACCCGTCCCCAGTCACACGCGGGCCATTTACAAGCGGGTAGCCATCCTTTTTTAATCTGGCAGTCATTTGGTCAACGAGCTCTTTGCTGCCCAGCGAAAGGGCAATATGAGCCCAGCCTAGCAGTTCAACAGAAGCGGATTGTTCAATATCTGCTCTGCGCATGATTTCTAAGCGTGCAGACGTATCAAATGTTAGAAAATAGGATTCAAACCCCTTCTTTTCATTATGATACTTCTCACCTGCAACCGCCTGAAAATATGTTTCATAAAATGTCTTCATCTTTTCTAAATCCTTCACCCAAATTGCTACGTGTTCTATTTTCATATTTTTTCTCTCCCTTCGGATGGCCACTCTTAACAAGAAATCCAGTCCGAGACTTTGTAATCCATTTAAATAAGTATGCACCTGCTGGATATTGCTTTGTTCGTCATAAGTGCACTTAATTAATATCATTAAATCCATAATAACAGAATTCGTTCCTCTGCTCTTCCATTCTCTACAACAATTATTATGAATACTTTTATTCTACACTTGCTCGATACGCTTCGTACAGGAGCTGCCAATCATTTTTATCTTTTTTCTGTAATTTCTCTTTGAACGCTACAGGGATTCCCCAAAGCAACAACATTTTTGGGTATGCTCTTTGTCACGACAAATCCGGAACCAATCACACTTCCTTCACCAATAGTTACCCCTGGATTGATTACAACATCCCCCGCTACCCAAACATCATCTTCAATCGTAACAGGCGAGGCATATTCTAGACCAGTATTCCTCCCCTCTCTATCAATGGGATGCAGTGCAGTGTAAATGCTGACTCTCGGACCAATCGCAACATTATGAATCTTGTTTAAGTCTAAAAAAATACAGTTAAAATTGCAGAAAAAGTTATTTCCCACATAAATATGCGCACCATGCTGCAATAAAATGGCGGTTTGACAGTATACTGTTTAGATTGGTTTTATTAATACGCCAACGTCTAATAATCCTCGATCCAGCTTATCAATAATATCCTCACCTGTACCACTGAAAATGCTAAACGTTACTTCAGGATAATCTGCAATAAATTCCTCTAGAATCTCTGATAATATTACCACTGCAATTTTTACTAAAGTTATTTTGAAAGTGTACATAAAAAACTTGGTTGCCATCAAGTCATGAAGCAGCAACCAAGTTTGAACTTATGCAACAAGCATCATTTTTCTCATTTGTTTTCTACATTAATTTTCAAGTGATTCCCGAAGCATTTTTACTTCTTCCATGTTGAGGCTTGTTAATTGAGTGATTTCTTCATCCGAATAGTTTCTCTCTAACAGCTTGGTGGCAAAATTCCGTTCCGCTTCTACCCTGCCTTGCTTTATTCCCTGTTCTTTTCCTACTTCTACTCCTTCCTGTCTACCTTTTTCTATACCTTGTTTCATGCCTTTTTCCATGCCCTTTTTTGTCGCCTCTTCCTCGATTTCTCTAAACAGTCTTCCAAACGTCGGGGTATCTCTCAATTTTTCCATTCTTTAGCCATGCGTAATCAGAAAAAGCATGCAGGAAGCGCATCTGCTTTCTTAGGAATTCTGCCTTATCTATTAGGCGGCATCGCGATCCCTTTTGTGGGGATTGCCGGAGAAAGTACTGCTGTTCCAATGGGGATCACCATGGTGATTGCCAATCTTGGCGGGTTGTTAAGCTATCTGCTATTTGTTCGTAAAAATCCTTCAGCTTAACATGCGAAAAGGCATTCCAGACTAATAAGCTGGAATGCCTTTTTCAGCTGTTCTTATCTTTCACTTCTCTTCCGATTCCATCCATTTTATAACGAGGGATGTCTCCACCAAATTCCGTACAAGACTTCTACAGGAACGACTCGCTTCACAGCAGGACAATTTTTTACTTAACTAGATTGATTTCCTTCCCAATAAGGAGCTGCATATCCATATGGGCTAGAACGAGGAAAATTATCAATCGCCAGACCTGTGATGACTCCGCCCAAAAATGGCACGCCATATTGGAAAACTGGGTTTCCATAATACGGGCCTCCAAAACCTGGTCCTATAAAGCCAGGTCCATAAAAACCCGGGCCGAATCCCGGGCCAAATCCTGGGCCGAAAAATCCCGGTCCCCACGGCCCCGGTCCTCCAAAAAAGAGCCGGGAATCCATCATTCCATGTTGATTATATTGCTGTGCAGAAGGCATATGCGTCTCATCCATATTCATGCTCATTCCTTTCTCTTTTCACATCCACTTTTAATGTATGCATTCACCTAGAAAAGGAATGGGCTTGGATTCTCGTTCTATTTCTCAATTGCTATTTAAATAGAAAGACTATAAACCTTATAATATAGAATCGATAAGGTTTATAGTCTTTCTTTAATTATCTACATGTAACAGCACATTATAGAAATCCTTAAATGCTTAGTGCAAGTACAGATCATCTATAATCTGTTCCTCGCTCCAATCTTCAGGATAGTAAGTCGGCCATTGGTCAACTTCTTCCAAAAGTTCGTCTTTGTCATCTCCCCAATAAATATGGAAATGAGAAGATTTCTGTGGTGCGATGATATGGTCGCTGAACTGAATGTTCTGAGGTGCTTCCTCATCGCCTTCTTCTAATTCAAACAGGAATCGGACACCACGGTTTCCTGCTTCATATTCAAGGATTTCGTAGCCGTCATATGCATAGGTGCCTGAATAGGTTTCGTCCCCTTCATGGAAGGTAAACTCCCCATCTTCTGTGATTTCGATGTTATCTACATCCGTTGCATAACCTGTGTCATAATACTCCTTGTACTCTTCAAATGTCATATCGTCACTTTCTTCAGCTCGATGCTCATATACTTCGTCAAGAGCACCTTCTTCAAAGTAAGGGTAGATGGATTTCCACTCTCCAGCCCAGTCCGAAATATCTCTGTCTTCCACATCTTCATCATCAAAGTAGCCTTCATACACATCGCCATCATGGTCATCAATTACTACGGTGACAGGCTCCGTTTCACTGATGACTTCATGGTCTTCACCATATAATGTTGCCTTTATCTGCTGGTGGTTTACTGCTTCAGATTCGAAAGTTTCTCCATCTCCGCCGTCAGCTTCTTCCCATTCCCCTTCATCGCCGCCTCTGACATACCAATGCCAATGACCGTCTCCTTCATCTTCAGCTGAGACTGCTGTAAGATTTAATGTATCGCCAGTGTGATAATGGGCATTGAATCCTTCAATCTCAGCACCGCCAGCTTCTGCATTTTCTTCGGACTCATGATCATGGTCGTGATTGTGGTCCGCTTCTTCGTCTGCCTCTGAATCCTCTGTTGCTTCTTCTTCTGTAGCTGCTGCTTCTTCCTCCGACCCGGTATCTTCTTCGTCCGCAGTATCTTGACATGCTGCAAGCACCAGTGCCAGAAATAATATTCCTGCAATTCTGAGCAAGTTTTTACTCATGCAAATTCTCCCTTTCTTTATGTAAATAGTAACGATTACGTTTTACATGTTACCATCATATTTGAAAGAATACAATAGGGGAATGAAGATAAATTTTTTACTATTTTAAAAAGCGTTAATTTTAGTAGGTTTATTTTGGGTGATTACGTAATAGAAGGAAGACGGGTAACCACCTATCTCCCTCATTACATTGGATATAGTTTTATTATCTATTAGTCAGACCTTAAAAGGCTTGCCTTAAGTTAGCTTCTAATTACTGTTTTCACAGATTGAGCATTCAACCCTAAATTTAATGTGGGTATTTTGTAAAATCACTAAAAAACTACCAAATTTTTCTTGGTAGTTTTTTGATAAGAATTATATAATCTCACTCATTACTTTCTTTTAGTAATTCTTTTACCCTTGGAATAACCTTTTCCCCGTATAGACGAATCGTCTGGAAACGCTGTTTTTGAAGCTGTCCCCCCACACTATAAGCTAAATTAAATCGCTGCACGAACGATAGACTCCGGAATACCGCCCACACCACCAACAACATCCAGTTTAGGATAGATTTGAACATAAACCAGTGACTGGGCGTGAGATTGCCTTTCTAAGTGACAGGTTCATTTTTAATTAATTCATTAAGAAGCGCAATCTTTTCTTCAAAAAGTTCATTGTAGTCTCTTAAACTATAACCAAAAAGCGGGAAGACCCCGTATAGGCTCCACGTCCGATCATCCGCCCGTTTGATAAAGCATCAATTGTCGCAAAACGCTCGTATATCCTCACTGGGTCATCTGAACTTAGAACCGTTACTCCTGTACCTAACGTAATATTCTTCGTTACCAAAGAAAGAGCAGCTAAAACGGCCTCTGGACTTGAAATAGCATATTCTTCACGGTGATGCTCGCCTAAAGCAATCGCATCTACACCATATTCATCCGCTAATTTTGCTTCTTCCACAATGTTTCGTAATGATTCTTCATAGCTCATCCGTTCTTTTGTCTCATCTTTAATAAGCAATATCACCAAATGTATCCAGTCCAAATTGTAACTGGTCAACATCTATATTCAAAATTTTTATTGAATGAATCAAATCATACGTTTGTATTCATTTGGTTACTAAAGTTAGCATAAATCTAACGTTTCTTTTTGGGAAGAAGGCACTTTATTTAAACCTGGTTACTTTTAGGAAACTATATGAAATACAAGTGATTTACGTATACCCTTAGAAAAGAGAAATGCAAAAAAACTTCTACTATCCCCCGCTGACAGGCAGTCATAGTAGAAGTTCTTTCATTGTACTAGAATCGATACGGAACTTTTTGAATCAGAACTAAAAAAAAGCGCTGCGTATCTTCAAATAATTATTGAACTGTATATCCTCCATCCACAGATATTGATTGACCAATGACATAGGTTGCGGCCGGTGAACATAACCAGTGGACAACGGAAGCAACTTCCTCCGCTTTACCTATACGGCGAATAGGGAGTTGGCTGATTAATTCCTCCATTGCATCACTTTCATTAATTAACATATTTTCAACCATTGGCGTTTCAATGATTCCTGGTAGAACTGCGTTAACACGGATGCCTTTTGAGGCAACTTCTAAGGCAGTACTCTTCGTTAAACCAATCACTCCGTGTTTAGATGCGTGGTATACGGAACGGCCAGGAACACCAACAATTCCTCCCATGGAAGAACAGTTAACAATAGCTCCTTCGCTGCCTTGTTTCTCAAATTGTTTCAATTCATATTTCATGCAAAGCCAAACGCCCTTCGCATTAACATCCATGACATTATCAAAAACGACTTCTTCTAAATCAACGGTGTCTGTCACCGGGTTTTGAATACCAGCATTGTTAAATGCATAATCTAATCTTCCAAATGTATCAACTGTTTTTTCTACCATTGCTTTAACAGCTTCTTCGTCTGAAACATCACATTGGATGGATATCGCCTGATAGCCTGCATCAACTAAGGCTTGTGCTTCTTGTTTAGGTTCGTTTATATCCACTAAGGCTACACTTGCTCCTTCTTTTGCAAACAATTGTGCCGTTGTAAGCCCCATTCCACCTTTTGCTCCAGTTGCCAGTGCTACTTTACCTTTCATCGTTGTCATGAAAACCACTCCTTATGATTTAATGAGAATACGCTTGTACCTCTGCGTTATTTTCTCTTACAAAGCAAATGTTAAGCCTTCCAGTCAACTCGAGGTCAAGCGCTTTTATAAAATTTTTTAAATCATATAGTTAATTGAAGCGTTTGACACTCAGAATATATCACGATAACCTATAGTTATATCGAAGTCTATATTATAAAAAAGAAAGGTGCGTAATGATGAAGACATATTCTATCAGTGAGGCTGCTAAAGAATTGAATCTGACTGTATATACCCTGCGTTACTACGATAAAGAAGGGCTTATGCCTTTTGTAGAACGTACAGCTAGCGGGACAAGAGTGTTTAAAGAATCTGATATCCAAACTTTAAATGTCATTGAATGTCTAAAGGATACAGGGATGCCTATTAAGGAAATTAAAACATTTATTGATTGGATTTCTGAGGGAGATTCTACGTTGCAACAAAGATATGACATGTTTATCGAACGAGAAGCTACGGTAGAAGCACAACTGGAAAAAATGAAAAAGACGATGGAGGTCATCAAGCATAAACGGTGGTATTACAAAACAGCCTTGGAGGCAGGAACGGAAGCTATTCATAAAAAAGATGAAACTGAAATTCCTATGGACTAATGTATGTTCAATCATTTTCGGGAAAGAATGATCCGATGGATTGGCAATCAGGAATGGCTATTGTTTTGAAAAGATATGAATATTTTCAAGCGGTGTTTCTGTTTAATTTTGCATAATCAACACTTGTGCTATTTTTAAAAAAGTTATGGAATATGGTATTCTTTGTCATAAGGACGCCCCTCTGTAGTTTGTATGTTTGTTAACATTCTACGGGAAGGTGTCTTTTTTGTTTTTGTATATTATTGGTTAATCGACACTCGTGAATCTAAAATGCTGACGTGGTAAAACCTCCAACTCACCTCCCGCCTATAATTCTTTGGAGTTTTTGAGGAAGGAGCCCTCTTGGCTGAAACAATAGACTATTTCGTATCTGTTCGTATTTTAATGAATCCTATGGTTTATTGTATCCAACTCCTTTCATTACGGCTAATGGAAGAATACCCCTCCTAACCTGACATCTAGTGTATCAGGATTAAATAATGTTTTTGAAATTTTGGATGTCAAATGAATAAAAGGTGTCAAACGGAATTTCTAACACCTGTCACTTTACGATTTTTTGAACATCCAGAAATATATTTCCTCACTCTATCAACATATCGGCCTATCGACAAATTTTTTAATAGATTCTAAAATGGTTGAATAACTATAAAGAAGGAGGAATAGCATTATCTTTTCCAAACAAGTAAAACAAGACTTAAAAAAGCTTCTGTTTGTTTCTATTATTTTGGGAATTGCCCTAACAGGTATGACTATTTCCCATCATGCAGTAGAAGCAGCAAACACGCGCATTTATATCGATCCAGGACATGGCGGAGCTGACCCAGGGGCATCAGCGAACGGTTTACAGGAAAAGGATGTAACGCTGGATATCGCATTGAGAACCAGAGACATTTTAAATGAACAGTATAGCAGTCACACGATTAAACTTTCACGGACGTCCGATGTAACCAAGTCATTAGATGCGAGAACAAATGAAGCAAATAATTGGGGAGCTAACTTTTTTGTTTCCATACATATCAATGCAGGTAATTCTACAGGCTATGAATCTTTTACATGGAACGGAAGCTATGAAAATAAGGAGAGAACCAACGCCATAAGAAATACAATCCACAATGAAACGGTGGAACAAACAGGGTTCACCGATCGTGGAAAAAAAGAAGCCAATTTACATGTCTTACGCGAATCGAGTGCACCAGCCATTTTAACGGAAAATGGGTTTATCGATAATGCAGCAGATGCGGACAAGCTGAAAAGTGCTGCATCTATAGAAAAAATAGCACAAGGGCATGCGGATGGAATAGCCAAAGCGCTTGGGTTGCCTGCGAAATAAGGTTTTGTTCGTTTTCGAAATCTTAAGCAGGGTTAGAGCAAGTGGAAAAAATCAAATATGTTTGATGGAAAACGTACCGCTATCTACAGGGAAGATGGCGGTACGTTTTTTCTGTTCTTCAAGTATAGGTTATACACTTTATAGTATGGATACCGTCTTAAGACATGAAGGGGAAAACTTTACGTTCAAAGTTAATTATTTCCTCATGTTTGTATTTAAACGCCATATTATCTGTATCTGTGAGAATAAAATTTAGGAAAAAGAGACAAAAATAAGATTGCCGGTACTTAGGCTCAAACGTTAAATGGAAAATAGCAAAAAGACTCGTTAATCCTTCATCAAAATCCCCTGCGATATACCTCTTATAATAGGAATAATTATGGTGTACATCTAATTCGTTCCAAATAAATTTGAAAAAATCATAGAAGAAAACATATTTGCCTGCAGTTTCCCAGTCGATATACCATAAAGTTTTTTCCCCTGCTTCATCAGTTAAAAGAATGTTATCAGACCACAAATCGCCGTGTAAGTTGATAAACGGCAAATTTAGAGAAAGCAATTCTGGGGAAACTTTTTCTATTATTTTCTCAAACTGATGGATATGCTTCCCATTTGAACTTGTGTTCAATAAGCGGTTCAACGTTTGATAATCAACCTTTGAATGAAGCGTTAGATAATTGAAATAACTACGATAATCATCATATATTTTTTTCAAAATGAAAGCTTCATCGTTATCTGTTTTATCTTCAAAATGAACGAATTCTTCCATCAACATGTTGTGCTTGGCGTCTTGATTGATTAATGAGGGGATACGGAAGAAAGGTGAAAAATAAGTATAGTTTGCGATTTTCATTTGATAACTTTCTTTATTGGTACAAATGACAAGTACCTCATCATCTGAAAAAATTTTGATATCGCCATTAATACAGAACCATAAGATACTTCCATTGAAATACTTCAGCCTGGAATCTCCTATTTCCAGTGAAAGTTGATCCTCTTTTTTTGTATTTTTAAGGTTATTAACCATAGGATGAGCAGTTTTTGTTGTATTAAAAACAGTTCTAAGATCTTTATCCAACGTATACAGCCCGTTCTCTAAGTAAGCACTCCATTCTATTACTTGGTCTTTTTTCGCCTGGACTTCTTTAATGTATTTTTTAAATTCTTTTGTCATCCGCTACCTCCTAACCTTTCATACTCAGATTCATTGTAATACAGCTCTCTCAGACATTTCATCAAAACAATTTCTTATTTTATTGTATAAATAGACCATTTGACTTTTATACCTATTTTCTGTCTCTGTTGCGCAACAATTACGCCCGATTCTTGCTGCTCTCACTAGATTTTGTTAAATATTCAGATTTTATCGCTTTTAGCTTTTAAAAACTCCTCAAAATCCAGATTTTTATCCACTTCTTGTTCAGGTGTTTCATCAATAATTTTAAGTAACCCATTCTTAGCTGTATTCATCACCACTTTCATGAATATTTTATTTTATCTCTTCTTGTTTCATTACACTATTATATATTCATGTTTCCAACATTGGTATATAGTCGCGGTTATTTGTTTCATCATTTGAACATTTATAGTTATACAGACAATGAATGGCTGCAACTCCTTGAAAGTAAGGAAGTTTTACAGCCTTTTGTAATTATTTATATCAATATATAAAGGAATACACTTCAAGCATGAGGTTGTATCTATGCTTTTATCATATATTAAGCTATAATAGCCACATACTAGCATGTGAAAGGGAGTAAATCAGCTTGACTATAAAGGCAGTTATTCCTTTGTTATCCCGTTAATTGCGGAGTACTCTCGGCTACACACCATTTGAGAAGGAGAAGCATATGGCAGAATTACTAAAAAACAAGTATAATTACGAGTCCGTTCACGAGCTGGCTTTAAGTATTCGATCTGTATATCATTCGTTTCAGATTGATGATTTTGTCAACGACATTATGGACGAAAGATGGAATGAATTAGGATTGAAAGCACGTATGCGGCAAATTGCAATAAATTTAGGAAAGTATTTGCCAGCCGATTATGAACAGGCGCTTGATATCCTTGATGAAGTCATTGCGGGTTATCCTGCAGGATTTAACGACTTTTCTTTCATGTATTTACCAGATTTTGTTGAAGTCTATGGGCAGGATGAACGCCATTGGGATCTGTCAATTGCTGCGTTAGAAAGATATACCTCATCCTCCTCTTCTGAATTTGCCGTGAGACCTTTTATCATAAACCATGAAGAGCGTATGATGTCCCAGATGGCTGCCTGGGCCAGGCATGACAATGAGCATGTCCGGCGGCTTGCCAGTGAGGGTTGCCGCCCTCAACTGCCATGGGGACAAGCATTAATCAGTTTCAAAAAAGACCCATCGCCAGTTCTTGGTATTTTAGAACAGCTTAAAGCTGATCCATCACTGTATGTCCGTAAAAGCGTGGCCAATAACCTAAACGATATTTCCAAAACACATCCTGACCTGGTTGTAGAAATTGCCAAGGATTGGTACGGTCAAAACGAGCATACGGATTGGATTGTAAAGCACGGGTGCAGGACACTTCTTAAAAAGGGCAACAGGGATGTATTGACCATCTTTGGATTTGCAGATGCCGATTACGTGGATGTTGACGCCTTTACGTTAGATGCTACGTCTATTTCCATTGGCGGGAATATGGTCTTTTCTTTTAAGATTGAGGCAAAAAAAGCAACCAAGGTTCGGCTGGAATATGGCATTGATTATGTAAAAGCAAACGGGAAGCGAAACCGTAAAATATTCCAAATATCCGAGCTTTCTTTAAAGAAAAACGAAACGAAGACTTACACAAAAAAACATTCTTTTGCAAATCTAAGCACAAGGAAGCATTATACAGGCATCCATTCGGTTACGCTTATTGTGAACGGCGTCGAGCAGTATACGCTGGATTTTGAATTGTTAGCTGCTAAATAGGCTAATCTTGGATTCCGTTTGAGCGACTTTATCATTTTCAATATGTACTGCTTCTATTCATGTTACTTCACTTTTTATAAAAATATAATAAAAGGCTATAAATCCTTGTAAAGAAAAGGTTTATAGCCCTTTATTATCATTCAATATCTCGACAATACAATATAGTGCAATACCGTTGATATCATGCGGTCTGTAAAAAATAAAAAGCCTTTCTATGAAAGAAAGACTTTTTATCAATTATAAATTATTACTTAACAACGTTAGTTGCTTGTGGTCCACGGTTACCTTCTTCGATGTCGAAAGTAACTGCTTGACCTTCTTCTAATGTTTTAAAACCTTCGCCTTGAATTGCTGAGAAGTGCACGAATACGTCGTCTCCACCTTCAACTTCGATAAATCCAAAACCTTTATCTGCGTTAAACCATTTTACTGAACCTGTGTTCATATGAAATTCCTCCATTGTGCATAATGCACACATTTATTACTTTGGTTGTTCTGATAATAATTCAAGACGATGATATAAATTGTAAAGTTATGACATAAATCCTGTATTGCTAGCACGAACAATTAAGTTATTTATAATATAACACATGTCACTCAAAAAAGATACCATTCTATATATATTTTAAAGACGGTCTTCTTGTGATACAGCCTATACATCAGCAGTAAATTCATTAATTTATTCACTCGACATAAAAATAGGTTAATTTTTATTATTAGACGGTAAAGTTTGCATAAGTTCAAAGAAATATTTAGAATCGCCAGTATTAAAATAGTTATACCAAGATTCTAATGTGTTTGATTTAAAAACATCTAAGCACTCAATGATTTGTTTCGTCCATAGCAAAGCTTCAGTGGAACCAGCAGTAATAAGGTTATTAGATGCAATAGATGGTTGATCTATATAAAAATCTTTCCCTTTATAATCAGAACAAACTATTTCAAGGAATCCTGGACCATTGCTAGTATGGGGGCGATTATCTAATATTCCCAAATTTGCAAGTGCCGCAGTAGCTCCACAGATTGCACATACTGTAGCACCTGCAGTGAGCAGCTCGCTTGCTTTTACGAGAATAGTTTCATGCTTTGGATCATTCCATGTATCTGCACCTGGTAATAACAGCATGTTTGTTTCACTTACCATAATGTCATCAATGAAGCAGTCAGGAACTATTGTCATTCCGCCCATTGTACGGATGGGTTGTTTAGAGTAACTGACTGTTTTAATCAATACTTGATTCGCATCTTCTTTGAAAAATCTCCTGGAATTCAACTCCGCTGTAACATATCCCAGTTCCCAGTCTGCTAAAGTATCAAGTACATAAATATAAATTATTTTCATCATTTTCCTCCATTTGATTGTAATAAATTTACTGTTTGATTATTATTATACTTATCTATTGTTGACAACAATATGGCAACAATCTAGAATGAAGAAATATTTTTCCTGAAAGGTGGTTAACAGATGAAGGTTAGCAGGCTTGTTAGCATTATTATGATACTGCTCGATAAACAACGGATAGGCGCACAGGAGTTAGCAAATATGTTTGAAGTTTCAACACGCACAATCTACCGTGATATAGATGCCATCAACATGGCAGGTATTCCAGTTCGCTCAACATCGGGAGTAGGAGGTGGCTTTGAAATTATGAAAAACTACAAAATGGATAGTACGGTTTTTTCTACTGCTGATATTTCTACTATTTTGACAGGACTTTCTAGTCTCTCCAATATGATACAAAGTGACGAACTGATAAACGCCCTTGCAAAAGTAAAAAGTTTTATCCCAGCGGATAGAGTTGACGAGATTCAATTAAAAACGGATCAAATACATATCGATTTAAGTCAGTGGATAGGTTATAGGAATGTACAATCCTATTTAGAAATCTTAAAAATAGCTTTGCAAGAAAACAAACTGCTTTCGTTTGAATATGCCGACCGTCATGGAAACAGCACGGAACGAGAAGCTGAAGCCTGTCAAATTGTATTAAAGGGTAATCATTGGTATTTTCAAGGCTACTGTTATAAAAGAAATGATTTTCGTCTGTTCAAATTAGCTCGTATATCAAACCTAAAATTAGAAGAGATCTTCTTTACGCCACGAGATTATCAAAAACCACTATTGGATTTCACTGATATTTTGGCAACGATACAAACAAAAATCAAACTTCGTATTCATAAATCTATCATGGATAGAGCACTTGATTATTGTAAATATGAAGATTTTTCACCAGACGGTGATGAGTACTACATTGTTACTTTCCCTTTTGTAGAAAATGACTATTATTACAATATCCTTTTAAGTTTTGGTGATAAATGTGAATGTTTAGAGCCTTTACATATCCGAACAGAATTGAAACGGAAAATACATGTTCTAGCTAATTTATATGAAAATTAAATCAAGCATTTCAATTTTATCCTTATATTGTTCTAGTTAGTTAAATCTGTTTACTTTTATCAAGGTAAAATAGTGACATTTAAAACTATACATGATACGTACATATAACATTTTTCCCACAAAGGAATATGGCTTTGCTCGACCAATTCGGAATGTTTCCAACCACCAAAAAAGACTTCGCCCAGCAATATTTTAAGGAACACGTTTCATTGGTTTGCTTTGTGACAGTGTAACTTGGTGTGTCTTACTCAATTCCGCCGCAATTTGAACACCTGTATTACCAGCACCTACGATTAAAACATTCCCATTAGGTATTTGAGATGGATTCTGATATTTGGAAGCATGAATTTCAAAACCTGCTGTCCCATCATGAACCTTTGAAACACAAGGATTGTGAAAAGCTCCAGTAGCAATAACTACTTGTTTAGCTGTATATATTTTATTTGGAGTGGTGACTAAAAACTGTTTCCTCTCATTCTGAGTTAGTCTGATAACTTTCTCACGATGAACGGGTAATTCATTCTGTATTTTAAACGCAGCTAAATAATCTGCAATTTCATTCTTATCTGGAAATCCTTTGGGGTCGCCCTTCAGATGAAACCCATGCAATTGACTGTAACTTCCAGGAGTAAATAAACGTAATGAATCATAACGTTTTCGCCAAGACATGCCAGTTTGCTCATTCTCATCAAGAATAACGAAAGGAATGTTTTTCTGTTTTAATGAAAACCCCAAAGCTAAACCAGCTTGCCCACCGCCGATTATGATAACGTCATATGTCATGGAATAACTCATTTCTTAATTCTCAATAATCGTAAACTGTTTAATGTCACAAGCAAGGTCGCTCCCATATCTGCAAATATCGCTATCCATAAGGTTAACCAACCAGGAACAACTAATAGTAAAGCAACAGCTTTAATTCCTAAAGAGAAGGTAATATTCTGCTTGATAATCATCAATGCTTTCCGGCTTAATTGAATGGTATATGGTAACTTATTCAATTCATCTGACATAAGAGCAATATCTGCTGTTTCTAGTGCTGTATCAGTTCCTGCACCGCCCATAGCTACTCCGACCGTAGAAGCAGCCAGTGCTGGAGCGTCATTCACACCATCACCAACCATGGCTACTTGTTGATGTTTTTCTCGAAGTTCTTTAATAAAGGTCAACTTATCTTCTGGCAATAAACCAGCTTCGACATCTACAACCCCAACTTGTTGTCCAATCGCATGTGCAGTTCGTTGATTATCACCTGTTAGCATGACTGTTTCGACTCCAAGATGATTTAATTGGCTGATAACCTCTTTAGATGATTCTCTTATTTCATCTGCGACAGCAATGAATGCAAGAATCTCTGTTTCTGTTCCTAACACCATGACTGTTTTTCCAGCTGTTTGTAAAGAGGTAATCTTTTCTTTTTGGTCATTTTCTATTTGGTTATGCAGCTCTTCAAAAAGACTTGGACTTCCTACATAATATGTTTCATGATTTATCTTAGCTTTAATGCCTTTTCCTGTAATGGATTGAAATTCTTCCATAGCTATATCATTGTAATATAAACCTTTTTCTTCCGCCTTTCTTATAATAGCGGAAGCGAGAGGGTGTTGTGATCCTTTTTCAATTGCTGCGGTAATGGTGATTAATTCGTCTTCACTTCGGCTATACGTTACAACATCTGTGACAGTAGGAACCCCTCTTGTAAGTGTTCCTGTTTTATCAAAAGCGATAACTTTAAGGTTTCCAGTCTCTTCTAAATAGACACCGCCTTTAATCAATACCCCATTTTTTGCTGCATTCCCTATGGCAGTAACTACAGCTACTGGAGTAGAAACGACAAGAGCACAAGGACAACCAACTACGAGTGCAGCCAGGCCTTGATAAACCCATGTATTCCAATCTCCACCAATAAATAAAGGAGGAATAACAGCTATTAATATAGCTAAAATAACAATAGCTGGTGTATAATATTTAGCAAATTTATCGACAAATGCTTGAGAGGGTGCACGCTCTGCTTGTGCTTCTTCTACAAGATGAATGATTTTTGAAAGTGTAGTATCTTCCACTCGTTTGGTTACGCTAATTTCAAGTAAGCCTTCTTCATTTAATGTTCCAGCAAATACTTCATCATCTACTGTTTTCGTAACAGGAACACTTTCACCTGTAATAGCAGATTGATTTAAGGTGGAAGTTCCTTTGAGAACAGTACCATCCATCGCTAATTTCTGACCAGGCTTTACAATCATCATATCGTCAATTTCAATGTCATCTACATGGATACTCATTTCTTGATTTCCCCGACGGATTAATGCTTCTTTTGGTGCGATATCCATTAACGATTCAATCGATTGACGGGCTTTATCCATGGAATAGCGTTCCAATGCTTCACTGATAGCGAACAGGATAACAACCGTCGCACCTTCCATCCATTCGCCAATAATAGCTGCACCGATAATCGCAATGGTCATAAGCGTATTCATATCAAATTGTAATCTACTCAGATTTCTAATCCCTTTAATAAAAAGCGTGTAACCGCCAATTAAAATAGACAGTGCATACCCGATTGTTGGTAAAAAATTTTCTTCTCCTAATTGTTTTCCTAAAAACCAGCTAACCAAAAGCAATATGGCTGAAATATAAACCTTTATATTTTCTTTTTGTTTCCAAAAAGGTTCATGATCTACCTTTTGTTCTTTTTCATCTCGAACCTTTAAATTTTCAAAGGATCCTGCTTTTTCAAGCTCTTCAATGGTTATTTGTCCCTTTACATATACTTTTGAAGCTCCAAAATTAACTTCGGCGTCTTCCACCCCTTGTATTTTCTTGACATTATTTTCAAAAGTTTTTGCACACCCGGCACAACTAAATCCTTGAACACGATATGCTTTTACATCTTGTTTAGTTAGTGATTCAGACATTTGCTTTTTCTTCTTTCTGATGGATTAATGTAATCGAAATTAATTGCTTAATATGTTCATCGTCCAATGAATAAAAAGCAAGTTTTCCTTCTTTTCGGTACTTCACAATTTTTTGTTTATGCAGTGTCCGCAAGTGGTGGGAGGCAGTTGCCACAGAAGAGCCTATGATATTCGCAATGTCACATACACACAACTCATCGTCTATACATAAGGCATAAGAAATTTTTGTTCTATTTTCATCTGCAAGTACTTTGAACAATTGAGAAACATGAGATAAGTCTTCTCTTTGTAATTCTTCTTGTATACGATTGACTTTTTCCTCGTCATAACAATACACTTCACACATATCTTTTTTAACCAAAGTAATCACTCCACCTTCATTCAAATACTCATTTGAATATATAGTATCTTATTCACGAATTTCATTCAAGTATATATTTGAATAAAGAGGTGAAATACTTTAATGGAATTTTGGTTTTTAAAAAGAAAAAACGACCTTCTGGCGGAGAACATTCTCTACCTAAGGTTGTTAAGATATTTTAATAATAACTCTAATTTTTCACGTATTAAAACTTAAAAAGCTGTCTATTCGTCCACTTCATTGACTTTATCATCAAAAAAAGAGCCACGCTTTTATACAGTAACCCTACTTCCCTGCCTATTCCTTTTGCGGGATTTTGGCGGGGAATCTATTGATTTTTAATCATTTCTTCCATTTTATGTCTCCCTAAAATACTGCCAAATTAACGTTTTCACTTCAAATCATACTAGTGAATTATTCTCACTCAATTGTCGGTGAGCTACCTAGAACCCTTGCCATCACTATTTTCAGCTAAATTTTTCTCTATGGCAGGTTTTTGGCAAAGAACCAATTCCATCTTAATGTATTGATTTCCATTGAAATCCACATAAGTTTCCTTAGAAAGATTAAACTGAATATTCACTGGCATTTTTTTAGCAAGTGGCTCATCATTTCTACTCCATTAATACGCATAATGTTTTATAGTTATTTCTGGCGAGCTCTCTAGGCTGATTAAACAGCTTGATAGACTGGATTTACTTATATTAGACATTCCTCTCCTTAAAGAAGGTGCAGAGTTATTGTTTCAGGTAATCTCTATGTGTTGTGAAAATAAAAGCTTGGTGATTACTACTAACCTTCCATTTGGGCAATGGAATCATGTTTTAGGAGATCCAATATTAACTGAAGCGGTGATTGGCCGGCTTATTCATCATTCACATTTACTCCTTTTTTAACCGTGAAAGTTTCCGTTACAAAGAATCATTCATACAGCAATAATTCGGGACAGCAAGGGACATACATTTTTACTTGCCAAATACAGCCAGCTGCACAGTCAAATCACCTTCTTTTTAAATAAGATATAAAACAACACATCAAAATTTCACGTAGGAGGGGGTGAAATACCGTTGAATGAAAGCTATTATCATAGTAGAAAGCTACGCGGCAGGGATTCTTGTTCAAATTGCCACTGCCATCATTGCAGTAAAGAGCGCAAAAAAATTCATGAGGGAAATAAAAATAACACATCCAATACAAATACCTTTAATCCTATATTTAATCCATCCATTACAGTCAATATATCCCCTGAATATACACCAACCCCCATAGGAGTGGAGACGGTCCAATACCTTACCCTTGCCGAAGAAGGGAAAAAGGTTTATACGAATAAAGATGCATTAAAGCAATATGGAAGCAGTGATATACTTGATCCGGACAATGTTTCCACTCTTAATTTATTTGTCAATGGAGTGTTGCAACCCCCGTCCATTTACACTGTCGAGGAAGGTATTCTTCACTTAGAGTCCAGTGACCTCCCTCCAAAGGATGCCCCAATTACGCTTCTGTTTGTCACGGTTAAAGGATAATATTACCTTGCTATGTAATAAATATGCCTTTTTTAATGGGGCATTTTGTTAACTTTCAATACGAACTAATTCGTCTGACCAAGCATTTCCAACTCCTCTTCATAGAATAAAATGTGGTTGATATAAAATGGAGGTGAAAATGAATATGGCACTTCAATTAATGAAAATCGCTATTAGCGGTACAATTGACACAGATGTTAATCCTGAGTCCGCAAAATTCTTTTACATCACAACAGAAGATACAGCAGCAGGAAGTACCTTATCTATTGATGCTGCAAGTTTCCTGGGGGATGATGGTGAAGCGGTAACGACACTTCCAGAACTTGCAGAAGATAATAGTTATTTCACTGTGGAAATTAACGGTGTTGAGCAAATGCAAGGCATATCAACATATACACCAGGTGCTACAGGGACTGGCTCATTAGACATTGCTGTTCCTGCTGGCGGAGGGTCCATTCCAGCAAACCAAACTGTTATCCTGCAAGTTGTTAATTTCGCAGCAACATCCTCAGGGACATTTGACACCTAGAATATAAGTACTCCTTTGTGCCCGCCAGATACTGGCAGGGCACAAAGAAATTTATCTATTTTCATCATAAATACCTCATATAAGAAAAGGTCTGTTTAGATTACCGCACTTTTTTGGAAGTTTGAATACATTATACTGTCATGCTTTTTAATTTCCATTAAAGAATACGAGGGGGATTAGTTATGAGTATTGAATTCTTTACATTGGGTCCGACAGCTATTCAAATATATGAGGCAGGAGAGCAAAACCCGCAAAAAGCAAAACGAATGGTTTATGGACAGGCTACATCAAATGCAAATGGGATAGCTACACTTTATTTCACAGACAATGGATTAGCAGATGGAAATCCATTATTAGATACGATTGATTATGCGGTATCGAGCGTATATTCAACAAATGCTACGATAAATGCAAGACCAAGAGTGCAAATGCGTGAGAAGAACATTACGGGAAAATATGTTTCGGCCAATGTTACAAATATTAGTGGTGTAACCGTTCTAGGCATAAGTGTATTGGGTTCGGAAAATCCAGTGAGCGGGATTGTTGTGGATTTTATGATTTTGGGTAGTTTTCATAACTAAGATAGACCTTCTCTGAATAGAAAAGTATCAGTAAATGTACTTGTTCGAGTATCATATCATGGGGTGTTTTATTTTGTTCCATTAATTTTGGATAGTATAAACAACAGATAGTGAATAAATTGAAATCATGAAGTAATACAGCAATGATTCTACCTATAATACGAATGGTGATGAGATTATTGGAAATATAATGCCGGCAAAAACGAGTAATAAAGAGCATAATAATGATTGTTCAAACTATAATATTTAACATATAAAAAAATATTAAATGCTATCAAAGTCTATAAGAGGTTAAGATTGAGTATTATGTGCTTTTTCCTCATGGAAAACTGGGGTGTGTTAAACAAAGAAAAACAATGGTTGTGTTTTAATGTGTGATTTGGAGCGTATTAATTATCAATTTCAAGAAGCTTTTGGGTCATATCAGAATATCATTTAATGTATATTGATACTTGGTTTTAGCTAGATTGAGTATTGCCATGAAGGAGACCCAGGTGTGCCATCTTTTTGACCCGCTTCTGCCATAAGTGCACCCAGTGTAGTCTTAACTCCACCCCCCTTGAACTTGTTTGTGTCCCTGGTAGTGAAATTTATAGCGGATAGCAAAAAACAAACCTTTTATGGCTCTATCCGCATCAATAGCGTACCCTGGACAATCAATTCTATGCTCTGCTGGCGGGGCCGGTTCCCTTCCAGCATTCACTAAGAATTGGCACGGCGGTAAAGAGCAAGTAAATGACACTGCGGTTAATAGGTTCTAATCCTTTAGTTGGATGGATCAATTTTTTGTCGCATGCGGGTCAAAAAGATCATATATCTAGAATGAGTTTTGTTATTTTTTACTGTTGCCATTGTACCGGTATGACTGTCATTAAGTATTTTCTCAATACTTTTTTATATTGACTCACATTTAATCGCTCCTTATTTAATGATGATAACACTGTGTAAAAGCAACATCAGGAAACTTGCATGTCATTCAATGAACTAACAACACGATGAACCATTTGCTCACCAGCTTCTTCCCATCTGCTTTTATCCAATATGTTACCATCTTTATCTACAGGATTCTGGAATTGATTAAATCCTGTTGCCGTTAATAAAGAATTTTCATCCCAATCCAGTCCTATATTCACAACATGTTTGATGACATATGGTTGTCCAAATTGAATATATGCATTTGGGCGATCCAGTTCTCCATGCAAAACGTTAAAGGGGACTCTTATGTAAATTGTTTCTCCACCTTCTCGGCATAAATTCATATCAAACTTTCCGTGGGTGTATTCAAAATTACTGCAGAAGGTAAATCCATTAGCATCAAATACATTACGCACTTCACCAAAATATACCTTTTTGCCTTCAATATCAGTCTGTAATTTCAGCATATTTTCACTCCCTTTTTTGATAACTAGTATTAACATATTTAAATAAAAGATACCCATGAGTTATGCTAAACACTTAGTTATATATTAACTATCTTTTATTGATGTTCATGTAAAATATTCAATTCTTGATTCAAGAAAATAATGATGAATATAGCCCCCAATTGTATCTTTGATATCTTCCTGTTCTGCGACTTTCACTCCTGCTTCAACGCGCTCGTTCAGTCTAGATTTACCAGGATCAATAAACTTAATAATGAAATTATTATTGATACTGAATCGAAAATATGTCCTGCCATTATGTTTGGCATCGAGAAGATGGTACACATACGCAAACTTGGTTACAAAACGATGCTTGCCATACTTCGAATTACCAAAATATTAAATTGCTCGTTTAAGCGTAAGAGTTAAATGATCTATACCAACAATATATGATGTACAGAAGACTTCAAATTTTGTAAATTCAAGAGCCCTCTCCTCCATATAAAATTCTGCTGCCTCAAAAATCTCGTTAACATATGTCACATGGCTTGCTGCTCATCATTGTTTGTATATAACCAAAATGACAATGACCAATACAACCTGTTGCAAAGGGAATAGTATATTCTGCTGATGGCTTAGATGTACCGAATTTTAAGGTTTTTCGAATTCTGATAACAAGAGTTGATTTAGCCGTACAATATTTTTGGGAATGGTTTTCACCAGGTAAATTACGGATTTGATTATGTGATGTTATTTTTCTGGTTAATCCCTATCTTTTCAAATTTAGATACAAATTCTTTCCCAAGTGGGTATTCTAGTGCTTTAGGTTCCACATAAACAAGTTGAGAAATAAAAAGTTTAACCATAGAACTCCCCGGAAAAAAACAGCCAATTCATTGGGGTTATCTGGATTTCCAAAAACTGCTGCTTGTTGGGCTTGGGCAACATTCTAAGCTTGAGGATATACATAACTTCGCCTGGCCTATATGTTTGATTGATGTCCATTTTCTCACTATCTTTCTTCATTTAATATTAATCATCCCTCAAGGCGTATATTTTATGACGAAAGGATTTCATTTAGAATGATATGAAACAAAATGGTAATACTAATAAACTGGGGAAGGTAGTGTTAAAAGAAATGTGAAGGCTTGACATGAAGTCTCTACAAGCATGAATTACTACGCAAGAACGTAGCTAATCCTTGTTGCGTAAGGCTTTACAGTTTATCATGCTTGTGGCTCCAAGTAAAGTCTCACTGAAAAAACTTGTATGACTTCCTATATTTAAGGAGGGGGATATTTTTTTGTTAACAGTCCCTTTCATATCAATGCTTTGACTAATTTTTATTAAAAACTTTTGACAATACCATGGAAAAATAGGGGTGTTTTTATGAACGTTTTCCTTGTATTAATAAGTATATTGATTCCACTTGCAATGTACTTCCTGCGAAAAAAATGGGATAAATTGCATTTCATTTTTAATCTTATTACCCTTGTATCAACGCTTGTCTTTGGAAATATTGTTTCTGTCTCCATTTATCAAATTATTAAAGATAAAACCGTATTTATGACAAATATCCATGCCATTTTCCTCAATCCCTTTTTCTTAATTGCCGGTGCTTATTTAGGTATATATATTATTTATCAGTTGTTGAATGTAACCTTGAAAAGTTAATTGATTCTATTGAAATGGCGTTTAGGACAGATGATAACATTGAATACAAGCTGTACTACGAGGTGAAATAGTACCTTAAAACGTATAGCATTAAAATTCATTGGTTATTGTCAATTTCGAATATGAAGGCAAATAATATGGTTATAGCCGACAAACTGGCGCTTTAAGCGTATAACGTTGCGCGAGAAAAGGAACATTTAACGGCATAAATTATAGGGAACAATCTTATGAGTGAATTTCCTAGCCGTTCCCCTCCTACTCCTTTTTTTATATAATAAAGTGTAAAAACCAGATTATTGGTATAAACACTGGATTTACAAAAGCTATTCAAGGATGAAACACTCCATTTTACCACTAATTTACTACTTTTGGATGAGTCTTGATACGATGAAATATCCTAGAAAAGTGAAGAACAATAATAGATACTTCCATTGTGAAAATTGAATATGGAATAGATAGGCATTTCAAAATGAGGTGTCTATTTTAGTGTTCAAAAATATGCTTCAAATTGACCCCGAATATCAGGAAAAAAGTACGAATGATGCTAAAAGCAATCCTTGGCAAAGAAAAAGTTCTCACAAAAAGTAATTTTCTATCATTTCAGCCAAGATGACTCCATCCTCAAACATTCAGTGGAATTGTAGGTGGGAGGTGAATTGACGGTTTCCTTGATCAGGACGAAATGCCCTTATATGGTAAAAAGGGTTCGAACCCATCATTTTCAGTTAAGAGAATGAAACGTGGGCTTTATCAATCAAAGAATGGAGTCATCGCGAACGCCGATGTCAATAGAGCCGGGAATATTATGATGAAAATGATTCGAAAAGCATTCAAAGAACCGTTTGCTTGTGCTTAGATGTTGCTTCGACCGACAGAATCATTCTAAAATAAAAGTAGTCCCAAAGGCAAGACCAATGGGATAGTGGTGGGAGTATTCATTTGTAAACTAAGAGTACATTCCCGCACTGAAACGTTCGTGATTCAATTAATTCAAGTTTTTGATTAACATCATTGAATAACCGTTGTCCTTTTCCAATTAAAACAGGATTCAGTATAAGTCGATACTCATCAATTAAGTCATGTTGGATAAAGGTTTGTGCAATGCTTGCGCCTGCAAGTAGTGCTATTTTTTTGCCGGGTTGGTCCTTCAGTTTTTCCACTTCAAAAGCCAAATTTCCTTTAACCAATCTTGCATTCCATTCCACCTTTTCCAACGTTCGAGAGAAAACAACTTTTTTCATCTTATTCATTTTTCTAGCAAAAGAACGATTTTTTTCCGTACTTTTTTTATCAATTTCAGCAGAAGGCCAATGCTGGAGCATCATTTCATAGGCAACTCTTCCATAAAGTAGTGTATCTACAGAATCCAAAAAGTCATCCATAAAATCGTGCATTTCCTCATCCATCACATGCCAAGAGCTATCCCCTTCTTCACCTGCAACAAATCCATCTAATGACATGACCATTGATAAGACAATCTTTCTCATCCTACTCAACCTTTCTCTAGAAATTTTTAAAAATATCTCACATGCATGATATTCAATAACCTTATGACCATGCCTACTTTCTATATTAAAGCATAAATAACACTTTGATTTCTTTTCAATTGCTACCTTTTATAGTCCAGTCATTAAAAGAAAGGTGGATGAACAAGTTAACTCTAATTTTTACGTACTAAAACATAAAATGCTTTCTATTCGTCCATTTCATTGACTTTATCAACAAAAAAAGAGCCACTGCTTTCATACAGTAGCTCTACTTCCCTGCCTATTCCTTTGGCGGGATTTTGACAGGGAACTATCTTTATTTAAATCATTTTATCCATATTAGATTAGGAAAAATCCTTATAAATAGGCGTTCTCTTTTCAAATTAGTTTGTATTCTTATTCCCACTCAGTACTTCGCCAATACAATATGGTGCAATATCGTTGATATGATAGGTTTTCGGGAAGTATAAAAAACTATAAAAACATGAAAATTGATATAAAGTGTGCCACGACTGTGCCACTGGTTTTAATAAATCGCAAAGCTGGAATGAGAAATCATTTCAGCTTTGCGATTTAAAAAAGGATAATTTTTTTAGTTATACTATCAATCCAAATGCTAGTATTGCCTAACCCCTAATATCTTTTATTAAATTGACCAAAGTGTTTTTAAAAATAAACATGAATTATATTGAATATTTATGCCTGATACTTTGTAATTTATTCCCTTGACTTCCGGTTAATAATGATGGTGCGGCATAATATTCAATTAAAGAGGATAAATTTGTTCTTTTCCAAGGTACACTTAGGGCTTTTGAAATTAATTGATCATCCTGTTCAATCCATTCAAGAATAAATTCAATACCTTTAGGAGTTAAGTTTTTTAGCATATCTAAATAGTAACTCATTGCGTTGTTAGATACTCCATAATCATTTCCTAAATAGCAGTTAAATATAACATTAACATACTCTGGGATAATGATTTCAGGAATTGGTGTTATTTGTTTTGAAATTTCAAATAACCTTTCTGCAAACACTGGCTCATTATAGAAATTATTCATACCTAAATGAGCATTAACTAATTGTGTTATTGCCTTTTTAAAAATAGCAACTTTCTCAGCATCATGTAACCTGCTTAATAATCCCATACTTTCAAAAAATGTTCTGGAAGCTGATGACGCAGGAGTATCTTCCACTACTCTCAAATGATTATGTTTTTCAATAAAAGTAGTCACAATCTTATTAGTAAGTATCGGTCTAAGAAGTTTTGCTAGTTCTAGTGAATTCTTTCTTTTAATAGTTGATGAAGATCCATCCACATAATTAGAATGTAAAATTTTCATAATTAATTCTTGTTGTAAATCAAAAGTATTCATTATCGAGTCTGACATAGTCGATAAGTTATCAATTGTTGTTAATTCATTTTCTAATACATGTATGAATACCTTCATATCTATACCTTTTATCACTTCATCATTTGATAAACCATATTTACAACATCTGCTTATAAAAGTAATTAATTCCCTATCGTCAATTTCAACTTCAGTGGGATGAGCAATTGAAGCATTATTTCTCATTTCTCTACATTGGCTTAAATAAAAGAAACCTTGTTCAGAAATAATATTTAATTGATAGGAGAGCTCTAATAGTTCAGCGTCTGTGATTTTATCAAGAAAATTATCATCTTTTTTATCACCTAGAACATTTTTAATCATCTCCATGCCAAATGATTGTACCCTAAATCTTAATTCTTTGATAACACTATTCCATATATATACTATGGCTCCATCAAACAGACCTACAGATATTGCTACACAAGTCTTTGCAATAAATTTGTCTCTTAATCTCGGAGAAATAAGATTTAATTCTCTCGGCAGAAGAGATAATGATAAGTTTATATCTTCTGAAGCTGGAAGTATATCCCTTGGAATTGATAAACTGTTTGTGATAGTAGAAACAATATCTTCACTGGGAGTTATAACCTCTGAAGGGTTAATGTTAATTTTAGTTGTAGTTGTAATTTCATTCTTCATTATTTCACCTCGGTTTATTAAATCTAAATTATCAAATAAAAATAATATCCATATCTAAGATTTAAATACATTTATAAACACTAAATATGAAGTAAATAATTCGATAATTTTATTTAATTGAATATTACTTATTATTATACGATAATAGGACAAAAGAAGGAAGTAATTAGTAATTAGATTTTAGAAAATGGAGGTATTAAATGTATATTTCTAATGTTACAATAAAAAATTTTAGAAGTTTCTATGATAATAGTATTGACTTTCATGAAGGTATTAATGTACTAATTGGTCACAATAACTCTGGTAAGTCTAACCTATTACGTGCTTTATCTATAATATTTGATAACTCAGTCAGGAAGCGACTTTCAGTAGATGACTTTAACAACTCATTAACAATAGAAGAATTAAAAGCGTCTTCTCCCAAAATAGTAATTTCGGTTTGCCTTACACAGTCAGATGATGAAGACTTAATGGGAGATGAATTAGTAACTGTAAGTAATTGGTTGACAAGACTTCAAGAACCATACGAAGCCAAAATACAATATGAATTCTTTCTTCCTATTGGTGAAGAGAACAGATATATTGCCGCTGTAAAAAATGCAAGTTCTAGAAATGAAATTTGGGATATAATTAAAAGTAAATTTATTAGATTATATATTAATAAAACTTGGGTCGGTAACCCAGAAAATCAAATAAGTGTAGATAATGATAGTTTAAATAAATTTGATTTTCAATTTTTAGATGCAATACGGGATGTAGAACGAGATATGTTTAGTGGAAAAAATACATTACTAAAAAATGTAATAGATTTTTTTATAGACTATGATATAAAATCTGACAAAAGTATTACGGAAGAAGAACAAAAACAGAAACTTCGAGAAAGAAAGGATGATTTTTCTATTGATTCCCATAAACTAATCAAAAATATTCAACAAAGATTAGAAAGTGGAAATAAAGAAATTTTATCTTATACAGATGGAATTGGAGCATCTTACGATAAATCAGAACCAGATTTTGAAGGCAATATTACTGAAAGTGAAATTTATACTGTATTACAATTAATAGTTAAACAAGAAACTGGAATGACAATACCTATAACTCATAATGGGCTTGGATATAATAATTTAATTTTTATGTCTTTATTGTTGGCAAAAATGCAAGTGGATTCTGACGGAAAATATTTGGGTAATAATGCGAAGGTCTTCCCTATACTGGCTATTGAAGAGCCGGAAGCTCATTTACATCCTACTATGCAGAACGAATTCATTAAATTCTTAAAAAACAATATAGATAATAAAAAAGTAAAACAAATATTTATAACATCCCATTCAACTCATATCTCATCTGCTACAGAACTGGACGATATTATTTGTTTATTCACAAATAATGGAAAAAGAAATGTGAGTTATCCTGGGCAAGTGTTTACGGAAGCTAAAAGCAAAAAATATGTGCAGCGTTTCTTAGATGCTACTAAATCAAATATGTTATTTGCTGAAAAAATCATATTTGTTGAAGGCATAGCCGAACAGTTATTATTACGTGTATTCGCAGAATACTTAGGAATTTCTTTAGAAAAAAATCATGTCGCAGTAATCAGTGTTGGCGGAAAATATTTTGAACATTTCTTACATCTATTTGATAGTAATAAGGATGGTACCATTAATCGTAGAATAGCTTGTATTACTGATTTAGATCCAATGAGAAAAGTGAAACAAAGTGATGAAGGCAAACAAAATAGCTTTAATGCTTGTTACCCCTTTGAATATGAAGCTAACTTACAAGAATTTTACTATTCGAGGAATACTACAATGGATCAATATTTAGATGATAAACACAGTAATATAAAGACCTTTATTCAACCTGAAAAGTATGGAAAAACATTAGAGTATCAAATTGTGCTTGATAATCCATCATTAGAAATATTACTTACAGACTCTATCTCCAACAAAAAAGAATTAAGTGATTTAATGGAATTATATAAAGATGATAAGCCTTTAACTGAATTATTAAATCGTTTATCTGATTCTAAAGAAAATATTCGAATAAAATCTTCTTTACAAAATGCAAACGAAAGATGGACAGAAGATAATAAAAAGAAAGCATTGATTGCTTCTCGATATTTAAATTCTATTGGTAAAGGGGAAAATGCTTTAGAGCTTGCTGCAACATTAAAAGATAATTTAGAACTAAAGGGAAAAGATGAATATAAAGATTTTGTAGTACCAGATTATATAGCCAAAGCTATTCAATGGGTGTGTGAATAATATGATTATCAATGCTCAAACAAAACTAGATATAAATCAAGGATTTAAAGTAGAAGCCGGACCTGGTGCTGGAAAAACCGAATTTTTAGTAAATCATATAAAAAATGTAATACAGCTATCTGAAAAACTGGATCGCACGAGGAAAATTGCTTGCATCACCTATACTAATACAGCTGTTGAAACGGTTCTGAAAAGACTTGGAAAGAGTGTGTCAAATAGAGCAGATGTATCTACAATACACAGTTTTTTATATAAGAACGTAGTTAAACCATATTGTGACTTTCTACCAAAAGAATATGAATTTAATATTCAAAAATTCAAAGGACATAATGATCCAATCGTAATTAATGCTTATATGCGAGAATGGTTAGAGAATACTGATTTAAACGGGCTTAAAAACCCTAATACTAAAAAACAGCTTTTGGGAATGCCTGATCAAAGTAAAGCTTTACAAAATTGGCTATTATCCATGAAAACCTTCTATGAAAATAATAATATTGAATTTCGCTGTGATCATAATAAGGCTAAAACAAAAGATACTAACAGTGAAAATATAACAAGAATTAGAAATTCAAACCTAAATATTTTACAAAAAGAATTATTAAGCTATAAAAAAATATACTGGAAAAATGGACATATTGACCATGAAGATATTTTGTTCTTTTCATATATTTTAATAAAGAAATATCCATTTATCCTTACCATTTTGCGAGCTAAGTATCCTTATTTTTTTATAGATGAGTTTCAAGACACCAGTCAAGTACAGGCTTTTATTATAGATGAAATTAAAAAGGAAAAATGTATAGTTGGTGTAATTGGTGATAAAGCTCAATCAATCTATGGATTTCAAGGAGCACAGGTGTCCCTATTTGAAAATTTTAAGGTTGATCAACTCAATTCCCATACTATCCTTGAAAACCATAGAAGTACGTACCAAATAGTTACTTTTTTAAATAATATAAGGAAGGACATCAATCAAAAACACTGTAATGAAGAAGAAAATATTCCTGTTACAATTTTGGTTGGAGAGCGGAATAAAGTTTTTCTGAAAGCAACTAGTATTTGCAATAATGAACTAATAACCTCTCTTTCCAGGGATAATATAATTTCCAATGCAATGAAAAATAATATAGAGGGAAATAATTTTGATAAAAAATTGCTAGAAAAATTTAGGGAAACCGACAGTAGCAGGCAAAGAAAGAATTTTATATTCTCATTAATTCAAGCTGTTGAGTTAGCTGTAAACACTAAATATAAAGAAGCACTAAAGAAAATAGAATGGCTTTATAGAGAGAATGAAAATCCTAAAAAAAATGCACTCTATACTCTGTCAAATATAATAAATAATTATAGTCAATTTAAGCAAGGGACATTAATGGATTTCTATAATGCTTTAAGTGACTTTTTAGATGTAAAAATTCCTGGATTCAGAAAAGGGAAAATTAAAGATTTTTATGAAAATACCATGTATTATGATTTGGCTATATGTGTGAATATTATTGACGATATAAGTAATCATATTACAGTTCATAAAGCTAAAGGGGATGAATTTGAAAATGTCTTTGTAATAGGAAACAAAGATACTATAAATCTACTTAAACAACCGAATTTAGAAAACAATGAAGAACAAAGAATCTTTTATGTAGCCATGAGTAGAGCAGAAAAAAGATTATTTATACAGTTCGATAACTTAAGTCCTAAAGATGAAAAATCTATTAAAAAGCTTCACGATGTAAATGTTATTAGACTGGATAAGGAAATTGTTGTTCAAAATTAATACATTAAAGAGGCTTGATTAACATTACAAGTTATATAAAACTTATTTGACATAATAAACACTTGTAATCAATTTATTGTTATAGATTGAGAATCCTCTAATTAAATAAAGATGTAACCAATAAATTCAAGAAAGAGAGCATTTTAAATATGGCTATAACAGCATTAGTAATTTCTATAATATCAATAAGTATTACTATATTTATGGCAGTTAGAACTCTATATATGGAAAGAATGAACTTGAATGTGGAAGTCCTCAATCAAGCATCTTTACCTCATATAAAAAGAGTACATTTGAATATGTTTTTTACTAATAAATCTAAAAACCCTATTTCTATTTCCAGTATATCAATACACAGTATAGTGAATGGTGAAGATAAAACTAGATTTGCACGATTCTTAAGGCATAGAGTAGCTCATACCACAACCAGGAAAGAAATCACCCAAGAAATCATTAATGATACTATTCCTATTAGCATTGAATCTTATGGTGCTGTATATGGTTTAATTACTATTGATTTAATTGATTATAACGTAGAAGCTTTTATAAATGAAACTTCCTTTTTAGAAATTTATACTAGCCGGGGTAAATATAAAAAGAATATCTCAATTAACAATATCGATAAAATAAGCATTATTGATTTGCTAGATTTCCCTAACTAACATCCACATTTTATTTAAAATAAAAAAATTTAAAATGCAATTTTAATTCAATAAATCCAGATCACTATTTCACGTTATCACTATAAAATATTGCTCCTCTATCAAAGACGTTTCTGATGAAGCGTCTTTTTTCACGGTAAAAAATTGAGTTAATTTTATTTCAAATGTTTAGTGGATTTGAACCATGAAACATTTGACTCTTGTATATATTCGATTTTCTTCGTAATTTTCCAAAGTTTTAACTACCATAAAGGCACAAATTAATTATATAGACAGAAGTTATTGAAGAAAGATAATAATTTTTATACTGTAATTTTTGAAACTTTTCAAAAATTAAGACCGTAGTACATTTAATTACTAAGTTAGAAGGGTGTTGTTTATGTTTGCAGGGATAATTGCTGGTATTATAATTGTTATTATAGCTATTTCTCTTCTATGGCCAATCGGTATTTATTTACGTAACTTCAGAAAAAGATTAAGGAAATTCCACATTAAGAAATTAAAAGACAATTTAAATAAGGGAGTTACGAAAAGAAATCGAGATCTTAAAAAGGATTTTAAAACGGATCTTATTAAACTAAAAAATATGTTCTTTAAATTTATGAGAAGCTATAACAAAGAAAAATTTCATATAATTATTCTGGTTGGCCCCCCTTGTTCAATAATTTTTTTGGTTCAATTCAAATTAGATGTTTATATGCCATATTTGATAAACTACTTTATTCTAATAGTATTTTTAATCGGCTTATTTTCCTTTTTTTTAAATTCTGGTAAATTCTCTAAACTAGACCAATTGGATAAGTTGAGTTTATATTTTATTAAATTAATGATTTTATTTCAATTCCTGTTACTATTTTTGAGTGCGTTGTATTCTAATCCTGAAAATTATAAAGTTTTATTATTCACTGTTACTTTTACAGTTATTTATTCTCTTGTATTGGTAATCAGTGTGTTGAAAGATTTTAAGAAAAGAAAATGGTTCCAATTATTTAATATGATTGGCAGTATCATAATTATTATTAGTACGCTAGGTATGGCTTTTGGCGCCTACTATTTTTCACACAATGAAATTTTTGGTTTTTTTAATTCTAATGAGGTTGATTTTATTTCAAACGGAAATATGTATATTGCTCTTCTATTTCTTGTATATAAGGGATTGCTCCCTTTTTACTTACCTCTTGAAAACGGACAAGTAACATTGGAACATCCTGAAACATTTATACTTTTAGTTGAAAGTTCTTTAGGTTTTATAATAAACGTAGTTATTATTGGTATTTTTGTTTCTTACTTTTCATCATTCTTTCAGCAGGAACAAACAGAGAAAAATGAAAAAGCAGAAGAAAATAATGAGCTATTACAGGAAATAGATATGAAAGAAAAGTAAAACAAGATATTAAAGTATACTGACTGTAGATATTTAGTAACTGATTTACAAAAAAATTGTTATGACTACCCTACAGAGTTTAACCATTCGATTTATGTTAGATAGGTTCAATAAAAATATAAGTGGGATATTATGACGACATTGTCTTTTCAAAAACTTGAAGAAGCATATACTATGGTTTACGAGAATTCCAAGGAATTATTGGAAGATTCTCGGCTATTGTTTGAAAATAAAAGATATGCTAGGTCATACACTTTGGCACAAATAGCACATGAGGAACTAGCAAAATTACCAATTATTTATCAAGAAACGACTAGATCATTTTATAAGGAAACCCACGATTGGAAGAATTTTTATAAGCGTTTAAAAGACCACACTTCTAAAAACAAGCAAAATTATGTTTTCTATCAGACCATGCTCAATGCTTTGGGAAATAATAGCATGAATCTTGATTATAACAAAATAAAAGACAACCTTGCATTTGTTAACCATTTGAAAAATGTGAGTCTATATGCAGATTTAAAAAACAACAGATTTACTAAACCATCAAAAGAGATCAATGAAAGATTGGCTTTAGTTCACTTGGAATTAGTGGAAGAAATGTTCAAAACTTGCTCTCTTGCCAAGTTTCATATTAAAGGCGGGATTAAAAAGTCTCTAGATAATGAAGGTGCTCAGAAAAACAGGGAACTTTTAAGACAAGTTGGGTTAATCAAATAATATTCAATAAGTATAAAAATCATTAGGTGTTAATAATGGAGGAAGAATAATGAGCATAAATAATTTTAGTGAACTACAGATTGCATACACTAAGACGTTCAATAATGCTAGTGATTTGCTAGAGGAGTCTAGCATTTTATTAAAGCAGGATAGATATGCAAAAGCATATCTGCTTTCTCATATTGGTATAGAAGAACTAGCACGCTGTATAATGCTTGCATCTGCAGTTACGAAGTTCAGAATCAAAGCCTTAGACGCTAAAAAACTAAACAGAAGGCCAAAACAAAAAATACAGCTTGCATACTCATTTATAGAGAAATTAAAAGGCTATACCAGGCCCTTAAGTAAATTAGACCGAATCGAAATAATAACTAGTTTTTTCTCTGTCAATTCTACCAATATTATTTTTGATGAAACAATTCAAAAGTTAGATAATCTAAAGAATGCTTCCTTTTATGTCGACCAATATCAAAATGTAACTAAAACACCGAAAGAGGTTATTTCCGACAAAGCTGCCAGTGACCTTCTAAGTTCTGCATTGCTATTGAAAGAGTTTTTTGAATACAGTAAGTGGCATGAAGAAGAAAATTTAATTGCATTAATAAAAGGGTTAGATAATGAAAACTTGTTATTTATAAAAAGCTTTTTTAGTGGTTTATACGGGGACAAGGAAAAGATATAATTATATTTACGAATAAATTAAATGAACAGGTTATTTTAAAGCCTTAATATACTTAATTAATCAATGATACTTTTCAATAATCAGATGCAGTTAAAAAAAGTAGTCCCTACCAAAAATAAATTGGTAGGGACTTTGGTATAGAACTATCTCCTATTAAAATGATATATTTAGATAACTCTACAATAAAACATGATATTTTCGGTAATTACGCTAGACAGATCTACAATGCTAACATTGAAGAGAAAGATCATAGAAGTATATCATCTAATTTTAAGCAAATCTTGTCTAAGTTTCGTGAAGAATTTGATCATTTATTAACACTTCAAGAAAATCAAAAATTTGGATTAGATTCCTCTAAGACTGACATTTTGAAATTACTAGATATTTATGAATCGGATATATCTATTCAGGATATGGGTAAAGGAAAAGAAAACGTTGTTCGAACTGAAATGGCGCTGAACAAAGATGTTTTTGACCTAGTGCTAATAGATGAACCAGAAAGTCATTTGAGCTACACTAGAACTCGCCGCTTAATTGATGCAATTAAAAACATTAGTCAAGGACAGGTAGTGATTGCATCTCATAGTTCTTTAATTGTAAATAGACTTAATTTAAAAAACACAATTATCTTATCAAATGAAAATTCTCGTTCTTTAACCCGTCTTCAACCAGAGACAGCCAGATATTTTGAGAAAGTTGATAATTTAGATATTCTACGTTTTGTCTTAGCTGAGAAAGTTATTTTGGTTGAAGGTGCCGCAGAATATATTATCTTGCCAAAACTCTTCAATATTATTCAAGAATCTGAAATGGATAACAATGGTGTAGATATTATTTCTATGGGCAGTATTTCATTTGAGAAATATCGTGAACTATCTAAAATACTTGATAAAAAAGTCGCAGTCATTACAGACAATGACAAAAAAGATATTAAGTATGAATCAGATGATAAATTTAATATATACGTTGATGACTCGACCGAAAATTGGACATTAGAAGTATCATTTTACAATAGTAATAAGGACTTTTTTGATAATCTTTATTCTAATAGAAAAACGGAAGCTAGCTATAACAAAGTACCAATGCCAAAAGCACAAGCTCACATGCTAAAAAATAAGACAGAAAATGCACTGGAAATTGAAAATGCCCTAACTGATCTTAACATCCCTAACTATCTAAGTAAGGCTATAAGATGGATAAGCGAATAGTTATTGCTGCTGCCGGTGCTGGGAAAACGTATTTTATAGCGAATAATTTTGAAAAAGACGAAAGAGTTATTTTGATTTCCTTTACTAATTCTAATGTCGATAACATTCGTCAAGAAGTCCAAAAACGATTCAATGATAGAGTTCCTAACAATGTTCAGATTATGACTTTTGATTCTTTCGCCTACAATAATCTGGTAAAGCCAATAGAACCTTTAATTTCTTGCAAAAGAAGTACAGGGATTGATGTGAATACTAACCCTGTAGAAGATACACGAAATCCTCATTACGTAAAGGTAGATGATATTACACATTTCATGAATGCTCGTAATGAATATTACGTAAATAGAGTCGGAAAGCTATTTTTGAGGTGTAATACAGACATTCAAAGGTTAGTAATCGACAGATTAGAAAAATATTGTGATGCAATCTATTTTGATGAATTTCAAGATTATAATGGATTTGACTTTAAAGTCTTAAAATATCTTTTAGAAAAATCAAAGTTAAGAGTAATAGCTGTAGGAGATATTCATCAAAGTTGTTTGACACCTTTAAGAAGTTCAGGAAACCCAGTAGCTAAGTTACCTTTTTATAAATTAAATGGTGTGGACGATCTTAAAAAGAAAGTACCTAAAAAAGTGATTTTTGATGAAATAACCCTAAAAAAAAGCAGACGAGTACCTAAACCAGTATGTGATATGATTCAAGATAAATTAGCAATAAGTATACAATCACAGTCCAAAGAAAAAGCATCTATAATATATTTAACTAGCGTTGAAGACATTCATAAAATAATTTTAGATCCTAATATCCCAAAACTAGTATGGGATAAGCGCAGTAATCATCCTAAAGGGAAAAACTATGTAAACTGGTCATATTCTAAAGGAGACACATACTCTCAATCTTGTATTATCTTAACTGGTCCAACGAATAATCCTGACAATTGGATAAATATTTCTGCACCAAAGACTAAAAATAGTTTATATGTTGCTTTAACACGTTCAAAGGGGGATATTTATTTAATTACAAGCAAGGACTATAACAAATGGCGTAAATATGTTGACAAAACCTAGTTTTATTCCTGTTAAATATAATTATAGAAATAATACAAATGAAAAATCAAGGAGGATTATTACTTATGGAATTTCTTTTTAACAGTAAGGGAAAGCATATTGCTAATTATGTAAATGGACAGTTGCATTCACCAAGAGGAAAGAATATTGGCCACTATATCCAAGAAGATAAAATCTTTATTGATATGAGTGGAAAGTATTTAGGTGAAATTGTTTATAACGATAGATTGATGTATCAACGTAATTCTCCATATAAAAATATAAATTACGGGATTTACGGTAACTATGGAAATGTTGGGAATTACGGTAATCCAGGAAACCGAGGCTCGATAGGAAATGTTTCTGGTTATGATGATATAAATATTGTTGATTAAAATTAATATTCTTAATATCTATACAAAGCAAAATCCAAAGACACTAGACACTTCATTTTGAAGTGTCTTTTTTTATTATAAAGAAAGTGTAAAAATCAGATTATCCGTATAAACACTAGATTTACAAATACTTTTCAAGGATAAAACAATCCTTTTTACCATTAAATTACTACTTTTGGATGAGTCTTGATACGACGAAATATCTTAGGATGATTACAGCCACTGAAATGTACCACCTCTGACATAGTTTTTACCACTGAATGACATGAAATGCACCGGTAAATGACAGGTGATTACCACCTCATATTTTCTAAATGATTAAAAGTAAAAATGCCATACGCATATTCAGTTATGTTATACTTGTTGTACTATTTTGATTGGTTTTAATAAGAACCGTATTCAACAATCGGGCCATTTAGTTGAATAATACTTCCTAATAAAACAGGATACTCATGTTAATTTTGACAGAGAGGTAAATAGCTAAATGTTGCACTAAGTACGGGCAAAAGAGATAAGACAACTATCATTTCAATAGTTGTCTTATCTCCTTTATATTAATTTCCGCCAAGAAGTATAGTTGGATCGAGTCCTGGAGGGAATACTTCTTCAAAATGGTCATTATTCTCATATAAGTTATACCAAGCTTCAGCAATAAGATCTGGGTCTCCTTCTGTTCCAGGTTGTATCATGGCTCCGATTGAAAGATGTCCGATAAACACCCCTTTTTCTTTCAACTCATTGTGCAGGTTTAAGGCATAATTACGCATACCAGCCCCAACGATTCCGGCATTTCCCGCATATGGTAAAGGGAAAATAGTAGATACACCTGTTGTAAATAATATGGCACCAGAACCGTTACTTATCATATCTGGTAGCACCTCATTCACGGAAAGAATGCCAGCCAACAAATAGCTGTTCATAATATCTACTACACTTTGCGGCTTCGTTTCAAGCACAGAAGTGAATATATCCTCCTTAGCATAGGGGCTAAATTCTAGTACATCAATCGAACCGAATGCTTTTTTAGCTGATTGAATAGCTTGTTTTAAGGCAGCTAAGTTCGTAACATCGGCTACAAAAGATTGTGTTTCAATATTTAGTTCCTTGAGTTCACGTTCGATAATTGCTAATTTCTCAGGATTCCTTGCAATGGTCGCTACCCTAAAACCCTTCTCTCCGAATTTTTTTGCTATAGACAATCCTAATCCAGGGCCTGCACCAACGATAGCAATAGTTTTCATTTATTATAAACTCCAATCTGTGATATATTAAAACAACATGTGTTGCTTTAATGAAAACTATACAGCCAATACATTTTTACAACAACCAACAATCTACTGCCGAATGTTGCTATAGCAACAACATTACGAAATTGTCGGGTGGGAGGTGAGACAATGGCATCGAAAGTAAGGAACCTACGTATTACACAAACAAAACAGTTCTTAATTAATGCTTTTTACAATCTAGCTTCTCAAAAGGATTTTGAAAAAATTACAATAGCTAATATAACAAAGGAAGCGCAGGTTAACCGGGCTACATTTTATGCACATTTTAATGATAAATACGATTTAATTGACTATATTATGAGGGATTTTGCCTCTGCATCTATCGAAAGTCATACTTTAGATGATATGAAATTCGGTGAGGAGACCATACATCAACTCATTTTTGCAGTATACGATTTTTACCAACAACCGAATATTGAATGTCGCAGCAGCTATGGTAAATGGGCTTTACCTCAAATGAAGGAAAAAATACTAAATGAATTAAAGTGTTTTTTATCAAAAAGTTTGGATCATAAGTATTCAGATATTGAAAAGGATATGTTCGTGCCAATCTTAGCACAAATCATTCATGAAGGTGGATTGCAATTGTATCTTGGTAAACATACCTTAAAAAAGGAAGAAGTAGCCAAAAAGATTGCATCATTTGTAGTTGGTGGATCTCAGTCTTTTAAAGGAGTGTTACGCTAACAGGTAACGTTAGTTCAATACCATGACTTTCTAGGTTAGTGTGTCTAGTCAATGACTGCTTTTTTTCGAGTCCATTTAAGTTTTTTTGCTCGGACGAGAATGTCGTTAGAGCATAGAGAAACGCCAAGTCGAACATGGCCGGGGCGTAGAGTATACATTCGTTAAAATATTGGCGGTTCAGTTTTCCAACAAACAGGCGCTATCCTTAAATAAGGATAAGCGCTTATTTTTCATTGTAGGACCTGAATAACTGAATAAGAGAGGGCATTATTCTAAGTAAAGCGTGTTATAGGTAAAATGAACTGGAGAAAGTATATTCACCAACTTGACATTTAACGATATATCGTTTATTATTAACGTAACGATATATCGTTAAATTAAAATAAAATTAACAGGAGGTTTTGAATGTGTACAAAAGACCTGATATGGCCCAATATCCTTTTTTAAAAGGACAGAGTCATTTTTATCATCATGGTGTCTTTAGAGGCAACAGATTCGACGCGGAAGTTGGGATGGGAAACGGTAACTTTGACGGGCAAGGCAGACCTCATATCTTCGCAGGCAAAGAATCCGGTGAGGATACTAGTGGTGAACGTTTCTTCGGGCGTGGTGATCTCAAGATTGTCTTATTAAAATTGTTACAAGAACAATCAAGACATGGATATGGATTAATCAAAGAGCTTGAGGAAAAGTTTAAGGGGCTTTATTCGCCTAGTCCCGGTTCTGTTTATCCTATTCTACAGATGCTTGAGGATCAAGATTTAGTTAATGTAATCAAAGAAGGTCGGAAAAAAGTTTATCATCTTACAGATGAGGGGCAAGCCTTTTTGAAAAAAAAACAAGATGAAGATCCTGTTAACTCAAGAATGAATTTGCTTGAAAATGTGGACTTGGACGAAATTCAGACTTTAAGATCTGACATTCAGGGTTTATTCCATGAATTTTTCAAGGTGGGCCGTCAAGCTATAGAAAAGCCCGAAAAGAAGGAACAACTACAAAACCTGCTCGAAAAAACACGGGCAGAGCTTTTGAAAATAGTTGATGACGAAGAGAAAAACTCAGATGGACAATAATTTATAAAAATATATAAGGAGACTTTAAATTGACAATTACACTTAACCACACAGTGGTATTCGCTAAAAATAATGATAAAGCTGCACACGAATTTGCAGAGAATATGGGCCTAAAACTTAATGGTTATGAAGGGATAGACAATAAGTTTGCAGAAGTGCAAGTTAATGACGATCTTTCTGTTTTCTTTATGACAATCGAGGATGATACTCCACAACAGCATTTGGCTTTCAGTGTTGATGGACATACTTTTGACCAGATTCATGAACAACTTCGTAAAAGGAATGTAGCTTTTGGGAACAGCCCGTTTAAAACAGAAAATCGACGCACAGATCACCCATTTGCTTCCCGTGGGTTGTTTTGGACCAATTTAGATGGTTGCCTATTTGAAGTTATGACTGATTAGCCATAATCAATGTTGATAAAAACGTTGGATATTGCAAATATGGACTCTTTGGTTCTGCCTCAATCGGGCGCGATTTTTGAACATCAAAAGCCTAATTCCTCGCCAAAAACAGGCTGGAATTAGGCTTTTTTATCCTACGTTATTTAAAATCTCCTTGGTAAATATGGTGGCAACAGGTGGTAAGTTCTGTGGCAATCACTGGTAAAAAAGATGACACAAGTGGTACAATTCCGTGGCCATAATCACTTAGGAAAGTGAAGAACAATAAAAGATACTTCCTTTATGAACATTAAATATGAAATAGATAGACACTTCAAATCGAGGTGTCTATTTTTTATGTAATTATTTAGAAACAGACAGTTGTTGTAACCAAAATTAAATGAAAAGGAGAACGCCGCATGATGTCTATGAATGAACAGGAAATATACGAAGATAATGTCTTGGAATGGATTGAAGCTCATTCCATTATGAATGAGGTTGAAATTGAAGATTATCCATTTTTTCTTCATGGAAAATTGGTGCGTGATAAACAAGGTGAAACAATGGTTGTGTTTTGGTATGTGATTTATGGACGAGTAGATTATCATTTTCAAGACGCATAAGGAGTGATGAATCATGCAGACGTTTAACTCTCGTTCCCCCCCTACTCCCTTTACGTCTAATTATAAACCATGAATTAAAAACTAAAATAAGAAAAGAGGTCTGTATCGTGGAATTAAAATATGTAATCCCAAACATGGAAAAAACCTTTGGAAACCTAGAATATGCAGGAGAAGGCAAAGTCGAACAGCAACGGATTAACGGACGGATGACAACCCTATCTCGCAGTTATAATCTTTATTCAGATGTTCAAAGAGCAGATGATATTGAAGTCATACTCCCTAATGAAGCTGGCGAAAAATTCTTTGAACAGGAAGACAGTGTAAAATTAGTCAATGCAAGAATCACCGCAGAGGGCTATAAAATTGGTGATCGAGGTTTTACAAACTATAAATTACATGCTGACGATATCGTCAAAGCATAAGGAGGATTCACACATGAGATTAGCACAAGGCATTATCCTAGATAAAGAAAAAACCTTTGGATTATTGAAGTTTTCGGCATTACGACGTGAGGTCTTTCTTCAAAATGAGGATGGAACGGTATCAACCGAAGTGAAGGAACGTACCTATGATTTGAAATCAAGAGAGCAAGGTCGAATGATTCAAGTAAGCATTCCTGCTTCTATTCCGTTAAAGGAATTTGATTATAATGCAGAGGTGGAAATGATAAATCCTGTCGCTGATACCGTTGCAAACGCCACTTTTCGTGGTGCAGATGTGGATTGGTTTATCAAGGCAGATGACTTGGTGTTGAAAGAAAAAGCTGCACCTGTTGGTGATAAATCTGTAAAGAAGCCAGTTGATAAGGATAAATAAATATGAAGTTTTTTAAAAGACGAGGGAAACGGATTAAAGCAAAAGACGCTTCCCTCGTTTTTCAATTTGTATTTATATCGGTAGTTGGTGTATGGCTTCTTACCTTTATTCCTTTTCACTTGTCATTTTTACTAACTAGTAAGTGGCAGTTAGAGGTTTTTCAAACCCATTTTATCAGCTCTTATGGATTGATGACACTGCTTATCAGTCTTGTTTTAACAGCAACTTGTGCCTTAGTCTATTATCGGTATGGCTATAACCATTTCAAACAAATTATTCATCGTCAAAAACTCGCAAAGATGATCTTAGAGAATGGCTGGTATGAAACGAAACAAGTCACGAAAGAAAGTTTCTTTAAGGACATCCCTTCTGATAAAGCAAAGGAGAAAATCAGCCATTTTCCTAAGATGTATTATCGTTTTGAGAAAGGGTTATTGCATATTCAGGTAGAGATTACGCTCGGAAAGTTTCAAGAACCGCTTTTAAACTTGGAAACAAAATTGGAAAGTGGTTTGTATTGTGAACTGATCTCAAAAGAATTACATGATTCCTATGTGGAGTATGTGCTTTTCTATGACATGATCGCAAACCGTATTCCGATTAATGAAGTTGTAGCACAAGATGGCAGCTTAAAACTCATGGAATCTATGTATTGGGAATATGATAAGTTCCCTCATATGCTAATTGCTGGCGGAACAGGTGGCGGAAAATCGTATTTCATTCTTACACTCATTGAAGCTCTACTCAAAACAGACGCAAAACTATATATATTAGATCCGAAAAATGCTGATTTAGCTGACTTAGCTACCGTCATGCCTGATGTGTATCACAAAAAGGAAGATATAAAGGCATGTATTGACCAATTTCATGAAGCCATGATGGCTCGAAGCGAAGAAATGAAGCAAATGGAAGGTTATAAAACAGGGGAAAATTATGCCTATCTGGGCTTATCCCCACACTTTTTAGTCTTTGATGAGTATGTCGCCTTTATGGAACTACTTACATCCAAAGAAAATACAGTCGTTTTAAGCAAATTGAAACAGATTGTCATGCTAGGTAGACAAGCAGGTTTTTTCCTAGTCTTAGCCTGCCAGCGACCCGACGCAAAATATCTTGGAGATGGAATAAGGGATCAGTTTAACTTTCGGGTAGCTCTTGGTCGAATGAGTGAGCTGGGGTACGGAATGATGTTTGGAAGCGATGTACAAAAACAGTTCTTTCTCAAACAAATCAAAGGACGTGGATATGTCGATAAAGGCGATAATGTCATTTCTGAATTTTACACACCCTTAGTCCCAAAAGGACATGACTTTTTAAAAGAAATTGATAAATTATCTAGCTAAAAGGCTGCCCAGTGCAGCGACGTGCGAAGCGAAAGTCGCTGCACTGGGCTAAGCCTGCGTGGCGACAGCCACGCCTTAACCCCCCATTTCTAACAGGGGGGTAGAAAAACAATTGGAAACTGTCCCAAAAGTCCATTAACGCCTGATGGCGCAAGGGTTTAGGACACATTAGAAAGATGTCAACTTTTTATCTCTAGTTGACATCTTTTTTGCGTTAGGAGGAATGCAAATGAATCAAGTGCCTTGGTATCAAGTGCTAAAAGAAAAACGGCTAGAGTACGGTGTATCACAAAACAAGCTGGCTGTACACGTTGGAATTACCAGACAATATGTAAGTGAAATTGAGACAGGAAAAGTAAAACCCTCGGAAACATTGCAAGCGACTTTGTTTGATGTGTTGGAACAGTTTAATCCAGAAGCCCCGTTAGAAATTTTATTTGATTATGTGCGAATACGATTTTTAACGACAGACCCCATTCCTGTGATTGAAGATATCCTGCAATTAAAGATGGAATACATGCTTCATGAAGATTATGCCTTTTATTCCTACCTTGAACAATACGTTTTTGGCGATATTGTGGTTATGGTTTCGCCTGATGAGGACAAAGGCTGTTTACTCGAACTCAAAGGCAAAGGATGCCGCCAATTTGAAAATTTCCTGCTCGCTCAACAGCGCACATGGTTTGATTTCTTCATGCATGTTTTTAAGGTGGGCGGTGTCTTTAAACGCATTGATCTGGCCATCAATGATAAAACAGGCATATTGGATATTCCATTTCTTACAAAGAAGTGTCGCAATGAGGAATGTGTCTCTGTTTTTCGCAGCTTTAAGAGTTATCGGTCGGGTGAACTCGTACATGGAGAAGATAAGCCAGATATGGGAAACACACTATATATCGGATCGCTAAAAAGTGATGTCTATTTTTGCTTGTACGAAAAGGATTATGAGCAAATTGTCAAATACGGAATGTCAATGGAAGATACGGAAGTGAAAAATCGATTAGAAATTCGCCTTAAAAACGATCGTGCCTACCATGCAATTGTTGACTTAATGATGTACGAAAATGCCGGACGTACCGCTTTCTCTATTATCAATCGTTACATTCGTTTTGTAGACACGGACATAAAAAAACGTCGTAGTAGTTGGAAAATCAATGCCGATTGGCAGCGTTTTTTGGATTTGGGTGAGAATAGAAAAATCTCGTTAACGACGCAACCGGAACCCTACACGTTTGACAGAACTTTGCGATGGTTGGCGCGTCAAGTCGCCCCAACGTGGAAACTTGCAACCAAGTTGGATGAAATTAATCAAACAACGATCATTCAGGACATGCTCAAACAAGCAAAATTAACAGAGCGTCATCAAAAATTGCTTATGCAACAGGCAATTACGACAGATGACGCTATTCATGTTTCTTCTAAAGAGAATGAATCTTAGAAAGGAGCTACACTCATGAATTTTGGACAAAACTTATATAACTGGTTTTTAGATAATGCGCAATCTTTAGTTTTAACGGCCATTGTCGTGATTGGACTCTATTTAGCGTTTAAACGAGAGTTTTCTAAATTGATTGGCTTTCTAATCATCGCTTTGGTCGCTGTGGGATTAGTTTTTAATGCAAGTGGTGTGCAAGAAGTCTTATTAAACCTATTTAATCGAATCATAGGGGCTTAAATTGTACCGTTTTTTTGTGGAAGATAAGTGCTTTCCTTATGTTCTGCAAAAAAATGGTGGACCAAACGGAGTGCGGTAGGGATTAACAAGCTAGACTCATGTACCAGCAAACCAAGCGTAGGTGCTTTTTTTATGCTTATTTGATGAAAAGGTTGTGATTATGAATGGAAATGCAGGTTTATATAGCGAATCTCGGAAAATACAATGAAGGTGAACTGATTGGTGCTTGGTTTACTCCCCCGATAGATATGGAGGAAGTGAAAGAGCGAATTGGCTTAAATGGCGAATATGAAGAATATGCTATTCATGATTACGAGCTGCCATTTGAGGTGGATGAATACACGCCTATTTCTGAAATCAATCGGTTATGTGAAATGGTTGCTGAATTAGAAGGTTCTCCTTTATATGACGCACTTTCAGATGTACAAGGCTATTGGTTCAATAGTTTAGAAGAATTACTGGAAAATCAAGATGACATCATTTATTACCCCGATTGTGATGACATGGAAGACGTCGCAAGGTATTTAATCGAAGAAACAGGCGTACTTGGTGAAGTTCCTTCCAATCTACAAAACTATATTGATTATCAGGCTTTTGGACGTGACCTTGAAATCGAAGGCAGCTTTCTAGTCAGCTCACATGGTGTATTTGAATATGCTCAGTAAATGGTGAAGCAGCTTGTTTTGTAACAGGCTGCTTTTTCTTTTGGAAAGGAAGATGATTTGTGAAGAAATTAAAAAGTTATACTCGAATCTGGTCAGTGGAAAAAGTGATTTATGCCATTAATGATTTTCGACTGCCTTTTCCCGTTACGTTTAATCAAATGACGTGGTTTGTACTTTCTTTATTAGCTGTCATGTTATTGGGAAACCTTCCTCCCCTATCTATGATTGATGGCGCTTTATTAAAATATGTTGGGCTTCCCATACTATTGACTTGGTTTATGAGTAAAAAAAGTTTCGATGGCAAGAAACCCTATGGTTTTTTGAAGTCGGTTTTGACATACTACTTTCGCCCGAAAACGACCTATGCAGGAAAAGCCGTAAAGCTTCAAAAACAGACTATGAATGAAGCTATCACTGTGGTAAGGGGTGAAGCGTATGCGCTATCCGATTAAATATATCGAAAACAACCTTGTTTTTAACCATGACGCCGAGTGCTTTGCGTATTTTGAACTGTTGCCCTATAATTATTCCTTTTTGTCGGAGGATGAAAAAATACAGGTTCATGAACATTTTCGTCAGTTAGTCGCTCAAAATCAAGATGGCAAAATCCATGCGTTGCAGATTAGTACGGAAAACAGTATTCGCTCGGTACAAGAAAAAAGCAAAGAGCTAGTCACAGGAAAACTTAAAGAAGTAGCTTACGAGCGAATTGACGACCAGACCGACGCACTTGTTTCCATGATTGGCGAAAATCAGGTAGACTACCGTTTTTTTATCGGTTTTAAACTGTTGTTGAATGATGAGGAAGTAAGTGTCAAATCCATGGGAACAACGTTGAAAAATTCTTTTTCTAGTTTTGTTCGGGATGTAAACCATCACCTTATGGGTGATTTTGTTTCCATGCCTCATCGTGAAGTTGCTCGCTTTTTGAAAATGGAACAATTATTGCGAAATAAAATTTCCAATCGATTTAATGTCCGCCCGCTAACAAAAGATGATATGGGCTATCTTATTGAACATCTTCATGGGCAAGCTGGTGTTGCTTTTGAAGATTACAACTATCCCTTGTCTGTGAAAAAAGGGGAAAAAGAAACGTATATTAAACATTTTGATTTAATCAAACCTACCCGTTGTCTAATTACGGAAAAGCAACGTTATCTCAAGTTGGAACAGGAAGATAACACAACCTATGTTGCTTACTTTACGGTTAATTCCATTGTAGGCGATTTAGAATTTCCCAGCGATGAAATCTTTTATTATCAACAACAGCAATTTGATTTTCCTATTGATACGTCTATGCATGTAGAAATCCTAACTAATAAAAAGGCATTATCAACGGTTCGAAACAAGAAAAAGGAATTAAAGGATTTAGATAATCACGCGGCGGAATCCGATAATGAAACAGGTAATAATGTTGTAGAAGCGTTAGAACAAGTGAATGAATTAGAAGATGTCCTCGATCAAACAAAGGAATCCATGTATAAGTTGAGCTATGTCATCCGGGTATCTGCTTCCAATGAAGATGAGTTAAAGCAACGGTGCAATGAAGTCAAAGATTTTTACGATGATTTAAATGTTAAATTGATTCGCCCATTTGGGGATATGTTGGGCTTACATGGCGAATTTATTCCCGGCAGCAAGCGTTATATCAATGATTATGTACAGTATGTGACCTCTGACTTTTTAGCAGGATTAGGGTTTGGCGCAACACAAATGCTTGGTGAAACGGAAGGCATTTATTTCGGTTACAATTTGGATACTGGACGTAACGTCTATTTGAATCCGAGCCTTGCCAGTCAAGGGGTCAAAGGTTCTGTCACCAATGCTTTAGCGTCGGCTTTCTTAGGTTCGCTTGGTGGTGGCAAGTCCTTTTCCAATAATCTACTCGTTTATTATGCGGTGCTCTTTGGCGGACAGGCGCTCATTGTTGATCCCAAAGCGGAACGAGGAAATTGGAAAGACACCTTACCGGATATTGCCGATGAAATTAATGTTGTCAATCTTACCAGTGAGGATTCAAATAAAGGGTTACTTGATCCGTTTGTTATCATGCGAAACAAGAAAGATTCAGAGAGCCTAGCCATTGATATTCTCACTTTTCTCACTGGTATTTCCAGTCGAGATGGTGAAAAGTTTCCTGTTTTACGAAAAGCCATTCGTGCGATTGGTCAACAGGAAGAACGTGGTTTGCTTCTTGTCATTCAAGAATTGAGAAGCGACCCAAACCCACTTGCTGCCACCATCGCAGACCATATCGAAAGCTTTACCGATTATGATTTCGCTCACTTACTCTTTTCCGATGGAACCATACAAAATTCTATTAGTCTAAAGAAACAGCTCAATATGATACAGGTGGCAGATTTGGTGCTTCCTGACGCAGAGACAAGCTTTGAAGAGTATACAACAATGGAGCTTTTAAGTGTTGCCATGTTGATTATTATATCAACTTTTGCCTTAGATTTTATTCATTCTGACCGAAGCGTATTTAAAATCGTAGACCTTGATGAAGCATGGTCGTTTTTGCAAATTGCTCAAGGGAAAACCCTTTCTAATAAGTTGGTAAGAGCTGGACGGGCAATGAATGCGGGTGTGTATTTCGTCACGCAAAATGCGGACGATCTCACCGATGAAAAATTGAAGAATAATATTGGTGTCAAGTTTGCCTTCCGCTCTCGAGATTTAACAGAAATCAAGAAAACACTTCAATTTTTTGGTGTCGATTCGGAAGATGAAGCAAATCAAAGAAGGCTTAGAGAACTGGAAAACGGACAGTGTCTCATGCAGGATTTATATGGACGGGTTGGGGTTATACAAGTCCATCCTGTCTTTGAAGATTTATTTGAAGCCTTTGACACCAGACCGCCTGTTGCAGAAAGGCAGTGATGACTTTGAAAAAACAAACATTGAAAAAGATAGCATGGATGGCGGCACTTATAAGTGCGGTCATTTTTTTTATGCTTTTATCGTTTATGACAGTCACCCATGCTGCTGGATTAGTGGATGAGACGATATCCGAAGACAATCTCTATTCCCTCTATCCCCTTGATCATTATCAACTTGACTTTTACGTGGATGAGGGGTGGGACTGGTTGCCGTGGAATTGGAATGACGGGATTGGTAAACAGGTGATGTACGGCTTATATACCATCACCAACTTTATATGGATTATTAATCTCTACCTATCCAATGCCACCGGATACTTGGTGCAGCAAGCCTATTCCTTAGATTTTATTTCCGATACAGCCACTGCCATTGGACAAAATATGCAGACCTTAGCAGGGATCACTTCACAAGGTTTTGGAGAAGACGGCTTCTATGTTGGCTTTTTGCTTCTCTTTGTTTTGATTATTGGAATCTATGTGGCCTATACGGGTTTGTTGAAACAAGAAACGACCAAAGCGATACGAGCCATCCTGAATTTCCTGCTTGTCTTTATCGTTTCTGGTGCCTTTATTGCCTTTGCTCCGACCTATATCACCAAGATCAATGAATTTTCAGCGGATATCAGCGAAGCCAGTTTGGATTTAGGGACTCGAATTTTAATGCCAAGCTCAGATAGTCGGGGAAAAGATAGTGTGGATATGATACGCAATAACCTTTTTTCCATTCAGGTAGAACAACCGTGGATGTTATTACAGTTTGATGACTCGGATAAAGAAGCGATTGGTGAAGAACGAGTGGAAGCGCTAGTCTCCATCGATCCCAATGCGAATAACGGTGAAGATCGGGAAGCTGCTGTTCAAGCAGAAATTGAAGACCATGATAACAAAAATCTCACGATCACGAAGACGACCACCCGCTTAGGCATGGTCTCTTTTTTATTTCTGTTTAATATCGGAATTTCCATTTTCGTGTTTTTGCTGTCGGGTATTATGATTTTCTCGCAAATATTATTTATCATTTTTGCGATGTTTTTGCCGATTAGCTTCTTACTTTCGATGATTCCAACGTTTGAAGGGATGGCCAAGCAAGCGATTTTAAAATTGTTTAACGTGATTATGTTACGGGCAGGAATCACCTTGATTATTACCGTTGCTTTTAGTATCTCATCCATGATTTATTCTTTAACCGCCACGTACTCTTTCTTTTTGATTGCATTCCTGCAAATCGTCACATTTGCAGGAATTTATATGAAGCTTGGTGACATTATGGGGATGTTCCGCCTACAAAGCAGTGACAGTCAACAAGTCGGACGAAAAGTCATGCACCGTCCACGACAAATGGCTTACCGAGGTGGTCGTCAATTGCAGCGGACATTGGGACGCACACTGGCAGGTGCAACGGCTGGAGCAACCATTGGATCAATGGTCGGCAAATCCAGACAAACAAAAAATACCTTCTCCCCTCTCCGGCCTTTGCAGCGTTTATCATCCGGCAATAAAAACCAGAAGGAACGGAGAAGCCGTGAAAGCCCATCAATCAGTCAGAAAGTGGGACAAACCACTGGCAAAGTATTGGATACCAAGAAACGCATGCGGGCGAATATTCAACACAGAAAACAACAAGTCAAAGATTTACCGACCACAACGAAATATGCTTTGACGCAAGGAAAAGAGCAATTGAAACGCCCCGGTAGAGATTTTAAAAAGGGTATTTATCAAGCCACGGATAAACGGCAACGTGTAAATACGAAACGTACCCGCAAGCACCGACAAACCATTGCTGAAAAACGGCAAGCGTTAGAACAAAAACAAAGACAAATAATGGTTTCCAAACCATCGCTTTCTCAACAGCAATCTAAACTTTTGAATAAAGAAAAGTCATCACGTCACAATCAATCACGAAGTCAACCAAAGAATTCAGTCAATCCAGAACAACCAAAACAGAAACAAGCACCCGTACAAGCCAACATCAAAAGGAATCAACGCCATCTTTACCGAAATTCCGTTCAAACCAAGAAGCAAGGGAAAAACACACCTTCCAGCCGACCATCTGAACAGTCATTAAAACAACGAAAAAAAAGGCAGGCAGCACTGAACTCATCCCGCATCCGTCCAAAACAGGCGGTCAAACGTCCATTACATCATGAAAGGAGGAATCGCCGATGATCCTCCTTAAATGGAAATTCTTCTTGATTGCCGGCGGATTAGGCTATCTTGCTTTTTTTGGTTTATTGATGTTTGTGGCGATTTTCATTTCCGATGAAGACGGTGATTTTAATGCACCCACAGGTGGCATGTCACCCGAAGACATACAGAATGTGTCTGTTCCCGAAGAAGTATTGGCACACCAGTCATTGGTAGAGAAACATGCACAAGCGTACGGCATTGATGATTATGTTCCTCTTTTACTTGCCATTATCGCAGTAGAAAGTGGCGGTACTGCTGAGGATGTCATGCAGTCGAGTAAATCGTTGGGCTTACCGCCGAACTCTTTAGATACAGAATCATCGATTGAGCAAGGTACAAAATACTTGGCGGAATTATTAGAGTCAGCGGAAACAAAAGGTGTCGATGACTTGACTGCCCTTCAAGCTTACAATTACGGCGGTGGTTTTATTGATTATGTCGCAGAAAGAGACACTGCTTACTCCTTTGAGCTGGCGGAAAGCTTTGCGGAAGAACAATCTGGGGGTAGTCGGGTCACTTATAGTAATCCGATTGCTGAGGAAAAAAACGGTGGTTGGCGATATAACTATGGCAACATGTTTTATGTGGATTTGCTTGATCCGTATTTATCGGACACGCCGGAATTTGACGATGATATGGTGCAGTTGGTGATGGAAGAAGCCTTAAAATACGAAGGGTATCCTTATGTTTTTGGCGGTGATAACCCGGATACGTCATTCGATTGCAGCGGTCTCACGCGATGGGTGTATGGAAAGGTTGGTATTGACCTCCCCCGAACTGCACAAGAACAATATGATGCTACCGAGTCGATTCCATTATCGGAAGCTGAGCCCGGTGATTTGGTGTTCTTTCACTCCACATATAACACCGCCAATTATGTCACACATGTTGGCATCTACGTTGGAGATAACCAAATGTACAACGCTGGTGATCCTATTGGTTATGATGATTTGACCTCGGATTATTGGCAAGAACACCTTATTGGAGCTGGACGGATTAAACAATAAAGAAAGGGTGGGATGACATGCGTCTGTCTTTTGGTAAAAAAGAAAAACAAGCAACACCATCGAAAAGTAAAAAGGTCAAAGTGAAGACCATTGGAAAACATAAAAAAACCGTCATTGTTTTATGGGTGCTGCTCATTAGCAGTTTAGCTTTTGGCATCTATAAAAACTTTACGGCCATCGATCAACACACCACGCATGAAGTAGAAAAAGTGGAAACGACCATTATTGACACCAACGCCATCGAAAGCTTCACACGAAATTTTGTGCAAGACTATTATACGTGGGACAATGAAACAGAGGCATTGGAAGAACGAACTGAAAAACTCAAGGGTTATCTGACCGAAGAATTGCAAGCGTTAAATGTTGATTCGGTTCGAGATGATATTCCGACAAGTGCCAGTGTGCAAGAGATCAACATTTGGTCGGTCACAGAAGAAACGGAAGACACCAGTGAGGTTGTTTATTCTGTCGAACAAAAAATTACAGAAGATGATGAAGACTCTACGTTGACCCATTCAACTTATCGCATTGTCCTGCATCAGGACGAACAAGAAAATCTAGTCATAATCCAAAATCCAACACTATGGAACCAACCTGAAAAATCTAACTTTAAACCAGAACAAGTGGAAAGCAATGGAACGGTAGACGGCACCATAGAGCAAGAAGTCACCGAGTTTTTAGAGACTTTCTTTTCTTCCTACCCAACGGCAACTACTCAAGAACTCGCTTATTATGTAGATGGTGATATCTTACCTCCTATTGAACAGGACTATACGTTTTCAGAGTTGGTTAATCCTGTGTATCAAGAACAAGGGAATCAGATTAAAGTATGGGTTACGGTGATGTATTTGGATGAAACAAGCAAAGCAACACAGCTTTCACAGTATGAACTCACATTAGAGAAAGATATTAACTGGATGATTGTGAAATAGGGAAGATGAAAGTGACGAAGCTGCTATTTCTAGATAAATATATGCTTTCTACAATTTCATTATTCTATCCCTTTGATGACTTATTTAACTTAAAAATGTATAAGTCTGTGACTTTCATTTTTATTTGGCACTATAAATTCATCATTAAATGGCACAACCCATACAGTAACCCGGCTCGCTTCAAGTCGGGTTCATTTGACCCTCCAAATAGGTGTAGCTTTAAAATAAAGTTCGATCAAAATATCTCACAAACCCTGTATGTTACCGTAAACAGAAAGAATCCATTTGGAAAAAAGATTAATCAAAATGGATTCTTTCTTTATGGAGCACGGCTCAATTTTTATAAAAAAGTTTGATCACTTTCGGATGTGACCTTCAACAATCGCGCCTCGATTGCTTAAGAAGCAAAAGAGGGATCACAATGACCCCACTCTACCTACTTCTTTTTTTAGCAAGAACCCAAATTTCTTTCTGTATTTCCCCTACTTTTTCTGCAAAAAATCAAGCATCGCCTTGATGAGTTCTTCCGGGTTATCTATGAGCGGCGAATGGCCAGCATCGAGATATATCGCATCTACATCCTTTTCATAAATTCTAAAGTCATCCACAATCTCCTGTGTCATATATCGGGGTGTCAAACAGTCACGCGTACCCCACACTACCAACACCGGAGCAGCTATTTGACTTATTTCTCCCGTTCCATCAACCAGTCCGTTAAACTCGTCACTGATGTTAAAACGGTTAGCTGCATCCATCACATCCACCACATTACGCTGCTTAAATACATCCTCTAAATAACGCTCATACTGTTCTTCTTCCGGCTTATTATCGGAGAACACTAAATAATCCCACGCTTTTTTCATAAATGGTTTGTCTCTGTTTTTCATGGCTTCCAATGTGGACTGCAATCCTTGATCGTTCATAATCTCTTCCTTCGTCTTTAAACGGACATCCGTGATTGGAACACCTGCTTCACTGGATTTGTACATCGGATAACCGCGCGTTGATAATGAAGCAAGCAATATCAGCTTTTGGACATAGTCAGGGTAGTCTGCAGCCAACTGCATAGCTACACCGCCCCCGTTTGACCACCCCATCAGATGAAAGCGGTCCAATCCTAACTCATCCGCAAACAATTTCAGATCCTCTGAAAAATCCTTCAGTGATTGAATAGAAGTGTGATATGTCGATGTGCCGAATCCACGTAAATCAACAGCATACACCTTATAGGATTGATCCAGCTTCTCTAAAAGAACATCCCACTGCAGGGAAGATGACTGGTTTCCGTGGATCAGGAGAAGCACTTCTTCCCCGCCTGATCTCTCCCTGTACCCCATTGTTTCACCATTAAGCAACGTGAGCTTTTTCAATTCAACTTTCATTTGTCTGCCTCCTTTAACATCGTTTTTCACAAAACGACTAAACGATAAAAATCTCCTTATCCATTTCCAAGACAGGAGATAAACATACTGTTTATATTCCCTAAATGCTATGCTGGCAGTCTTTAATTATCTTCCACTTCTAAATGAAGCTTATTTGTTTGCTCAGCTTCTTCCTCTCCCATCTCACGCATATCGATTTCCTCTTCATTGCTGGAGAGTATCTTGACATCCATCCCAAGACTTTGAAGCTCTTTAATGAGTACTTTAAATGACTCAGGAACTCCCGGCTCAGGTGCATTATCCCCTTTTACGATGGCTTCATATGTCTTCACACGTCCAACGGTATCATCTGATTTAACCGTTAAGATTTCTTGAAGTGTATAGGCAGCACCATAAGCTTCCAATGCCCAAACCTCCATCTCACCAAAACGCTGTCCGCCGAACTGTGCTTTCCCGCCAAGCGGCTGCTGCGTTACAAGAGAGTATGGTCCGGTTGAACGGGCATGCAGCTTATCGTCAACCATGTGCGCAAGCTTAATCATATACATAACACCTACAGATACACGGTTGTCAAAAGCCTCTCCGGTGCGGCCATCATAAAGAATGGTTTTCGCATCTCGTGGCATGCCGGCTTCTTCAAGGGTTTCCCAGACATCTTCCTCGGTTGCTCCATCAAATACCGGACTTGCTATGTGCAGTCCAAGCTGTCTGGCAGCCATTCCTAAATGCAGCTCAAACACCTGTCCGATGTTCATACGTGATGGTACCCCTAACGGGTTCAACATGATGTCGATTGGTGTACCGTCTGGTAAGAACGGCATATCCTCTTCCGGTAAAATCTTGGAGATAACCCCTTTGTTACCGTGACGGCCTGCCATTTTATCTCCTTCGTTAATTTTACGTTTTTGAACGATATATACACGAACAAGCTGATTCACACCCGGTGGCAGTTCATCCCCATCTTCACGGTTAAAGATTTTTACATCTAAGACAATTCCACCGCCACCATGAGGAACACGTAAGGATGTATCTCTTACTTCACGAGCTTTCTCACCAAAAATCGCATGTAATAAGCGCTCTTCTGCGGAAAGTTCCGTCATTCCTTTCGGTGTTACTTTTCCTACAAGAATGTCACTGTCCGTTACTTCTGCACCGACACGGATAATTCCATGTTCATCTAGGTTTTTCAGTGCGTCTTCCCCAACATTTGGAATATCTCTTGTGATTTCTTCTGGTCCAAGCTTGGTATCACGAGATTCTGATTCAAATTCTTCAATATGAATGGAAGTAAAAACATCATCTTTTACAAGACGTTCACTCATAATAATCGCATCCTCGTAGTTATACCCTTCCCAAGTCATAAAGCCTACGAGAACATTTTGGCCCAAAGCTAATTCTCCGCCTTCCATCGAAGGGCCATCCGCAAGAACCTCTCCTTTTGTTACACGATCTCCTTCTGCAACAATCGGGCGCTGGTTATAACAGGTTCCCTGGTTGGAACGCTTATACTTCTGTAATCCGTAACGATCTGTGTCGCCTTTAACTTCTTTTCCCTCCACATTGGAAATACGACGTACAATGACAGTCTTCGCATCCACGCGTTCTACCACTCCGTCATGACGACAGATAACAGCCGCACCAGAGTCTTTCCCATTCACATATTCCATACCTGTTCCAACAATCGGCGCTTTGGGATTCATCAAAGGAACGGCTTGCCTTTGCATATTCGCACCCATCAATGCACGGTTAGAATCGTCATTTTCCAGAAATGGAATACATGCAGTCGCTGCTGAAACAACTTGTTTAGGAGAAACGTCCATATAATCGATCTGCTCTCGTGCAACAATCGTGTTTCCCCCGCCAAATCGGGCAATGACTTCAGCGTTTTGGAAGGTTTTCTCTTCCGTTAAAGGTGCGTTCGCCTGTGCAATCACATAATTATCTTCCTCATCAGCAGTCAGATAATCAATGTGTTCAGTTACCTTGCCGGTTTCATGATCAATTCTGCGATAGGGTGTTTCAATAAATCCAAATTTATTGACTATCGCATAACTGGAAAGCGAGTTGATCAAACCGATATTTGGTCCCTCGGGAGTCTCGATTGGACACATACGTCCATAGTGGGAGTAGTGAACATCACGAACTTCAAACCCTGCACGCTCACGAGTTAATCCACCAGGTCCAAGTGCAGAAAGACGGCGTTTATTTGTCAGTTCTGCCAGCGGGTTCGTCTGGTCCATAAACGTAGACAGCTGTGAGCTTCCGAAGAACTCTTTGATGGAAGCAATCACAGGACGAATATTGATTAATTGCTGTGGTGTAACGCTGGAAGTATCTTGGGTAGACATTCTCTCACGCACTACACGCTCCATACGGGACAGCCCGATACGGAATTGGTTTTGCAATAATTCTCCAACAGAACGGATTCTGCGGTTTCCAAGATGGTCGATATCATCTGTGTCCCCTACGTGATGAAGCAGATTAAAGAAATAACTAATAGAAGCTAAAATATCAGCCGGTGTGATATTTTTGATTTCTTTTGTTACTTCTCCGTTACCAATGACAGTTAACTCTCTCTCTCCATTTGGATCTGTCGGGTCAAAAATTTTTACAGACTGTACGGTGATTTTCTCTTCCAGAACCCCGTCATGCGGTGTCATTGTTTTATCGCCAAAACGGTTTTCTTTACGCTCAAGATAAGGAAGAACTTTATTTAATAATTTTCGTTCCAGCCGATCGCCTTTATTCGCAAGTACTTCTCCGGTTTCCGAATCGATAACAGGCTCTGCAAGCACCTGGTTGAATAAACGATTCTTGATATGGAGTTTCTTATTCATTTTATAACGGCCCACATGTGCTAAATCATAGCGTTTGGAATCAAAGAAACGAGATACTAACAGACTCTTCGCATTATCTACTGTTGGTGGCTCACCAGGACGCAGACGTTCATAGATTTCTAAAAGAGCTTTCTCTGCATTCTCTGTATTATCTTTTTCTAACGTGTTCCGTAAATATTCATTCTCGCCCAACAAATCAACCATCTCTTGATCTGTACCAAATCCTAAAGCCCTTAATAGAACTGTGATTGGTAATTTACGAGTACGGTCAATACGGACATAAACAACATTTTTTGCATCTGTTTCAAACTCTAACCAAGCTCCACGGTTTGGAATGACCGTTGTGGTAATCCCGCGTTTCCCATTTTTATCAATTTTTTCGTTGTAATAAACACTCGGTGAACGCACAAGCTGGGACACAATAACCCGCTCTGCTCCATTAATAATAAATGTTCCCGTATCTGTCATTAACGGGAAGTCACCCATAAATACTTCCTGTTCCTTTACTTCTCCGGTTTCATTATTCATTAAACGAACCTTCACGCGTAGGGGGGCATTGTATGTCACGTCTCTTTCTTTTGCTTCGTCTACAGAATATTTCGGATCCCCAAAACTATAATCCACAAACTCCAGTGATAGATTTCCCGTAAAGTTTTCAATAGGAGAAATGTCCTGAAACATCTCTCTCAAACCTTCTTCTAAGAACCATTGATAAGAAGCGGTTTGGATCTCGATTAGGTTAGGTAATTCCAATACTTCATTAATACGTGCATAGCTCCTGCGTTGGCGGTGCCGTCCATACTGAACTAGTTGACCTGTCAACTGCTTCACCCCTTAAATCAAATATTTTTACAGATGATAATCCCTGTATCATGTGGAAAATAATATTAAACATGGGATTATCGCCAACTGCTAACGACAGCTTAAATTATATAATGCTAAAATTTTTCAGCATATTGCTAAAAAGCTAATTTCGTTTACAGTTTTCAATTCCTATGTCCCTTCTTTCCTCATTACAATTTTTCGATATACCCTTCTGTTCCATGTATCTAAATTGGCTGCCCGTCTTTTAAATACATTTAGTTGCCTTTTTCACCCCAACTACTGCCAGTAGACCGTATCCATGTGCAATCACTGCTCCATAAGTCATCAGTCTGCCAATCTTGGTGATCCATCCTTTGATGATTCAAAAAATGGTGTCCAGCTCGGAGCTGTAAAAGAAGTGATGAATATTTCTCTCCTCTCCTTTTTATTCATTCAGCACTAAACTAACTCATTCACCTATTTAGCTGACTATTCCTATTTCTGCAATATCCTTTCCTTTGTACTAACGTACTAAACCCTCAAAAAAAACTTTTTAAAAAGTGTTGACTAAACAAGATCAGCTGTTATATAATTAAAATAGGATATCTATGCATAATCCCCCCTTTTTCAAAGTGCATCTATACAAATCTACCATATTTTTTGATTACAATCAACGCATTTATACAATCTTATTGTATAATTTTTTTATTTGAACTATAGAAACGCAGCTAATTTTTTGCCATTTGTTCATGTTCTTCTGTTCCGGGTACCATGACAAACTCGGCAATTTCGATTGGGTACGTCGCCATGCGTTCCAACACATGTTCTTTTATTAATGTCCATGTCTTGCCACCTGTTACATAATGATTGATCAACACCAAACGTCTCTTTTACATGATCTACCCGCTTATTCATTATGAGTTTTAATTCACTTCCTTCCTCTACAGGTAATTTGACACCTTCTGTATGTTGCTTTGGTAACTGATGCAATTCAGCTAACACTTTTGCTGGAGATTCATGAAATTGTTCAAGGACTTCTTTCTTATTATCCCCCCAAACATAATCTCTGGATTTCTGTCGTGAACTTTCCACAGGTACCCCGTTAAGTGCTTTGTAAGCAATCAAGTCCTTTTCATATATTTGCCAATTAGGTATCTCAAAGGATACAAACTCACGAATTAATGACGCAGAGCCGATAATTTGAGATTCATATTCTCATCTTATTGGCTCTTTCTGTTATGTATAGATTTTATGATTTGTCTGTAATGCTTCCATAAGTGCAAACTATTTATCAGTGAAGCTATCCATGAGTTTTTCTACCTGTAGACGTCTGGTTCTTTTATCCAGATCATTAGTGGGTAAGGAAAACTCGTCAACAGACACTTGAAGCAATGATACAAGGTCATAAAGCACCTAAATGAGTGTTGCCCAAAGATGACATCCACACCAATAAGGCCAGCGGCGACTCCAATTTAAGGGTGGTTATATTTTTGGCTGGTAATCAACATTGAAATTTAACATACTTTTTTAAATAATGTATTGACTCTTACGTTGACGTAAGGATGTATAGTAATTACGACAAATAGTGTGGAGGTTCACGATGTACAGTATTGGAGAAGTAGCAAAAGAAATGAACATAACCGTTCGGACACTCAGATATTACGATGAGATCAATCTGTTGAAACCCTCTTATACCGCAGAATCGGGTTACCGTTTCTACTCAAACGAAAATATCATTACATTACAGCGGATTATTGCCCTGAAGGAACTTGGCTTTCCATTAAACGAAATTAAAACCATTCTGGATCAAAAAAATTGGGAAAACGTTTTTGAAGAACAGTTGGCGCTCATCGCGAAGGAAAAAGAAAGGCTCCGTGATTTAGAAAAGACGATGCGAATGTCTTATCATTTATCTCAGATTGAGCAGGAGCTCAGCTGGAGAAATATTTTTCAATTTGTCAGACAGACGGAAGAAGAACGCTACAACAATCATTTATTTTTGGAACAGTATTTTGATGAACGCGAGCTGAACATCTTGAAAAACCCTGGTTTGGATTTGGGTGAAAGAGAGTCCAAAGAGTTGGTTGCGTTGTTGAAGACGGCCAAGGAGCAAAAGAGCGAAGAGCCTGAATCACCCAAGTCACAGGGTTTGGCTAATAAACTCGTATATTTTCTTGAAAATACTTTTTATGGTGATTCCGCACTTATTGAAAAGTATTGGTTGCTTCAAAAGCAACCGCCAAAGGAAGGCAATTTGTTCATGCTGGATGATGATGTGATTCAATACATTGAAAGTATCATGGATCATTATGAAGCAAAATGGGGGGAAATCGGAAAGGGTCGAGCGGATCATCGGGAATGAATGGAACGAAATGAGAGATTTTAAGAGGTATTGCAGAGCCGTTTTAAAGCAAGGAGGAACGAATAATGAAGAAAAGAATTTACTTTTTGGATCATCTTCGAATTTTTACGATTACGATGGTCATTGTTTATCATGTGACATTACTATATACTAACGAGTTTGCATTTGTCCAAAATCCAGTACCGGATGGATATGATCCATTATTTATGACTGTGACGTTTTTGATAAGTGGACCTATGCTAAATTCGATCATGTTTTTTATTGCGGGATATTTTGTTATAGGTTCGTATAAGAAAAAGGGAGGTTCGCAGTTTGCAAAAGATAGACTTATTAAGTTGGGGATTCCCTATCTTTTTGGACTTGTCATTTTAGCTCCGCTGGCACAGTATATTGCGAACCGGTCTTGGGGAAGCAATGCTGGTTTGATAGAATTTTGGTTTACAGACTTCTTTCATCCGGAAAACATTGATCTGCATCATTTGTGGTTTATTGGTATTTTGTTACTGTTCTCTCTTGCCTCCATACCAATTATTTCTCGATTGCAATATTGGAATGTTCAAACGGTAGGTTCTGACCACCACGTACCAAGTCGGGTATACATACTGTTTCTGGTCCTCACATTTGTCTTGTACTATGGTATGGGGTTTTTCTATGAGCCTCAAGTGTTTATCAGCTTTTATATTCTTTACTTTTCTCCAGTGATGCTCCCTGTCTATGCAGCGTATTTTGCGTTGGGGATATATGCTTCCATGAAGATGTGGTTTACGGATGAGCATACGGTTCGGATTTTTCCTTGGGTCATTGCCTATGCAGCCAACTTCCTTCTTTATGGGGGAACAATGGTGATCAAAGATATTAACCCGATTGAGGGTACGGGAAATGATCCACTCCTGTCATTTGCCACCAATGGCATGACATTTGCTGGAGTAATGCTGCTGATTGCTTTGTTTAAAAAATTTTTTAACAATCGGTCAGATGGCATGCTGAGATTATCAGCGAATAGTTATAACACATATATTGTGCATTATCTTATTGTATATGTGGTTGTCTATTTAATGCGTGATATTAATATACCGGTCATCGGAAAGTATATTTTTCAGGTTATCCTATGCGTTTTCCTTTCATGGACGATAGCTACATTTTTAAAAGAACGTACGCCTTTGCGATCTTGGATTTAAGAGATTACTTCGTTTGAAGCGTCTGTGAACAACGGTTATCAGCATTAATGTTTCATTAAATCGGCTAGTAATTGAAGAAGCCTTTAGTAATGATGAAGTTGAAAACAATGTCCACGAAGAATTTGGCAAAAGGGCTTCACTAAGTTGCTACACTAATATTACCAAAAGAAAGATAATTAATATTATTGGATAAAATATGAACTATGCGAAAAAAATAATGAGAGGCTGTTTGTGATATGAAGAATTTAAAAAAACAAACGGGCAATGGTGCTTCTTACTCGAGAGGATTAGCTCAAAGGTCTGTTTCAACGAAAGAGCGTCTGCTTGCGCCGGATTTAGCCCGCGGGTTTATGCTTTTGATCATTGCTCTTGCTCATGCGCCATTATTGCTCGATCGTCAAGACGGCGGTAGCGTTATTGATGAAGCTGTTAATTTTGTCAGTATCTTATTCGTGGATAATCGAGGACTTCCATTGTTTGCTATATTGTTAGGTTATGGGTTAGCCATGATGGTTAATCGTCAGCTTAAGGCCGGAACGTTAGAAATAGAATCTAAACGATTATTGCGGCGTCGCGGGTTTTTCCTTTTATTATTTGGATTTGTTCATGCCGTTATTATCGGCGGGATTGATATTCTAGCTTTCTACGGTTTCTCCACTCTCCTTATCGGATGGATTTTATTTCGCCAGAATCGCGTACTTATTCGTGCTATTCTGTTTGTTTCCTTGTTTTTTCTTTTTCTGCTTCCTATTGTGTGGGTGGGTATGGCACATGCAATGGATGCTACTGGGGGAAGCCTGGAAACACTGGGACAATCAAATTCGGAATCATATATAGAAACCACACTCTTTAATTTAATCAGTTTCCCTTTCATGATTTTGAGTCAACTTTTCATGTACCCCATGCTCTTGCCGATACTAATCGGGGTATGGGCTGCACGTAATAACTTGCTGCTTGTTGGCAACCGAAAGCAATTAGTTCGAATAGCTGTCATAGGCACTTTAATCTCAATCATTGGGGGACTTCCGCTTGCCCTTGATGGGACGCAGTTATGGAGTTCTTCCCCAACGATGAAAGGGTTGTTCATGGCTCTTCAAATGATTACGGGGCTCGCCGGTGGTATTGGGTACGCAGCCATATTTGGGCTGATTGGTTCTATTGTCAGTCGTACAGGTCTAATGGTTCGCTCATTGACTGCGTTAGGACAACGATCACTCACTTTTTATGTATTAATCGAAACTATGCTGGTTATTACTCTATCACCAGTTGCATTTGGACTGGGTCAGGTATTGCATAGTACAGGGGCAGTTATTATCGCTGTGTTTGTCTGGCTCATTAGTCTACTTTTGGCCATGATGATGGAGTATAAAGGAATGCGTGGTCCGGCAGATGCCTTGTTGCGTAGACTTATCTACCGAAATTAGCACCATTAGTTGTTTTACTGCAAAAGGGCGCTTTAACGGAATAATGTATCATTTATTGGGTGTGAAAATTGAATCAAAGTTCTATTCTCGAATAAGTTCATCAACGGAAATAATAGTAATATCTTGAGGGGAGAAAGAGTATTATGTGTGGTTATTTAGGAATGTTTTCCAATCAACGTGCATCGTACTGGCATTAAAAAGGTATGGCTATGGAGTTTTATCATTGGTGTTGCTTTTTTGATTGTTCAAGTTGTTCTGCGAACGCAGGTGGATGCGCAACTCAGGCTACAATATGGCACACATCATTGGTGTGTTGATTAGTGGACCGGATTTATGTTTTTTCTATATCACTTCGATCCTGTTGCTTTTGCAAAGAGGCATATGGCAGCGGATACTGCGTCCTTTAAAAGCTGTAGGGCGTACGGCACTGACAAACTATTTATTACAAACAGTCGTTTGCACATTAATTTTTTATAGTTACGGTTTTGGTATGTATGGGAAGTTAGGTCCTGCACTCGGAGTCGTTCTGGCCTTCATCATTTTTGGTATACAAATCATCGTCAGCAACCTATGGTTAAAATTTTTAAATTCGGTCCTATGGAATGGATTTGGCGCTCATTTACGTATAAGAGTGTTTTTGCAAAAACACCCGAAAAAGAGGATTAAAAAACCAGCCGGTGGGCAGTGATATATGGGTCGCTCTTTTTCCTACTTGTTCTCAGGTTAATCCTTGTTTTGTACGTGCTTCTTTTGTTGCCAGTCCAAACGCTCTAAAATCATATTTATCTTCTTTTTTACGCATCATAAACTACCTTTATACATTTTATTGCTCCTTACATGTTTTATACAACAAAAAATACTGTCAGACGAAAATAAAAAACCGTTATCTGGCAGCACCCTTTTTCATTCGTAAAAGTATACCCCATTTCCAAGACGACGGTTTAATAACCGCCGTCTTTATTTTTGTACAGAATCTATAGATAATGGTGAACTAATCGTTATCTTTTACTGAGTTGACGGCTTCTAGGAGGTAGTCGTCATGCAATATATTGTTGTTCAGCATTATTTTCTTTTTGAAATCTTATCAAAAAAGATTGTTCACCTACCATTGGATAAAAACACTCTTCAATGTGGTTTTTTAAGACATATGGAACAAACCAGCAAAACACATAGACAGATTGAGCCATCTGCTTATGTGTTTTTTTTGTTTGCTGAAAACATTTTTTAAAATTTTTTTACCAAAATTGCAACAAACAGCCCTTCCGAGTTGGGACTTAGTACAAAGGGAGACAAAAGAGCTACGCTCACTTCCTTTCATACCACGAAAGGAGGTGAAAAAAATGAAGCCATCTTCTTTTCAAACAACGATAGAAAATCAGTTTGATTATATCTGTAAGCGTGCGATGGAAGATGAACGTAAAAATTATTTCAAACATCTATTGACAATTTCAAAACAAGAAATTTCCTTTTCTGATATAGGAGATTATCTTGTGAATCAGTTTTCTACCGTCGATCACTATGACACCGATTTGCAAATGTTCACATTGTACGGTTCTAACATTGGTGTGAAAAGTAATTTATTAGGTGAAGCACTACGGAATCTATCAGTAAAAAAGCGTAACATCATTTTGCAGTATTACTTTATGGAAATGAGCGATACGGAAATTGCAGAGTTATTAAAATTAAGTCGTTCGACAGTCTATCGTCACCGAACCAGTGGACTAGCCTTTATTAAAAAATTTATAAAGGAGCATGCAGAATGAAAACAACCTATCCTACGGTTCCCTTTTCTCTTATTGTGCAGGCTACAGACGGCGATACAGAAGCTATTTATCACATTGTAAAACACTACCGAGGTTATATCTCAAAACGCTCCCTCCGACCTATGAAAGATGACTATGGGAATCAACAAATGGTCGTGGATGAAGTGCTGCGAGCCAGAATGCAAACTCGACTGATTACCAAAGTTTTGTCCTTTGAAATCAACTAACCATTTCGCCAACCGTGGAAGCGTGTTGGAGCGTTACACGCTTCCTGATTAGAAGTTTGTCATTCTATCAAAGCATACTGCTCCCTGTATGCTTTGATAGGCTGATAAGCCAATGTTCTTTGACAATTGCATAATACGGAAATCAGATACATTCTGCTGATGATAAGCTATTTGACAAGTACGCCAAGACTTCCAAAAATGGAACGAGCGATACATACTTTATCTCATGTAATCGTGGTGGATTACTGGCGATGACCCATCAGTTAGGATAATGATACTCCCCTACCGTCATTGTTCGAGCGTTTGAAGCGTCGCAAGCTATGAGTAGGGCTGGAAGAAATACTTGCAGGGGTGAAATTCCCGTGGAGCTGTTACCAGCAGCCATCTGATTTTTCAAGTTCTCTCTAAGGATGATATAATAAATATATATTGTATTGGCTCGACCGGGAAAGGAGTAATATGATAATTACTATAACCCGCAAAGACTTAATAGCTTTAGGTTATGGTCCTTCCTTCTCTCGTGACATTATCCGTCAGGCTAAATGTCTAATGGTGCAGAAGGGATACAGCTTTTATAACACGAAAAAACTAGGTCGAGTACCTGTGGAAGCTGTAGAGGAAATATTGGGAATAACACTTAATCAAGAAGATTTATTAAAATCATGTGGTTCCAGTGAGGCTGCTTTAATCAAGGAAAGGAATTCAAATGATTAAAGTAAAGAAAAAAGCTAATGGAACGTATGAATTTAGGGTAAGTTTAGGAACTGATCCAGTTACAGGAAAAAGAATTCAAAAAAGAATGAGCGGGTTTAAAACCAAAGCTGAAGCGGAATCTGCTTATGCTAAACTTATTTTAGACAATAGTGAAGGTGCTTATAACCCGAACAGTAGCATGACCTTTGAAAAGTTTACCGAGGAATTTTTTGTACCTTGGTATAAGAATCAAGTGAAAGAAAGCACTTTTGAAAATAGGCAGCATACAATCGATAAACATTTTACCTATTTTTACAAAGTTAGTCTTTCAGACATCACGCCATTAATTCTTCAACAATGGCAGTTAAAGGCTACTGAAAAATATTCTAGTCAATACGTTCGAGGCATACAAGGTTTATTATCCTTAGCTTTTGATAGAGCGATTATTTTAGGCTTGATGAAAGAAAATCCATCAAAAATAATTGGAAATGTCAAAAAGGTTAAAACTAAAATTGATTTTTGGACAAAAGAAGAATTTGAAGCTGTTATATCCAAAATATATCTAGGTGATTATTTTCAACATTTTCAATTTATTATTATTTGGCTTTTATTCATGACAGGTATGCGTATTGGTGAGGCTTCTGCTTTACAATGGGATGATGTAGATTTTGAGGAAGGAACGCTAAACATTTCTAAAACGCTATATTATAAGAATGCTTCTAATTACCGTTTTACAGAACCTAAAACCAAAGCAAGCATTCGTCTTATTGCTTTAGACTCTGATACACTGCAACTATTACAGAATTGGAAAGAAATTCAGCAGAAACAATGTAAGACCAATTTTATTTTATCGTATAATGGCATTCCAACTCAAAAATACACTGTTTCCTATGCAATTACACGCTTTGCCAAAGCTGCAAATATCCATCGGATTAAAATTCATGGACTTAGGCATTCTCATGCTTCCTTGTTAATTAGTATGGGGGAAAATCCTTTAGTGATTAAAGATAGACTTGGACATGAAGATGTACAAACAACTTTAGGCACTTATGGGCACCTCTATCCAAACAGTAATTTTCAAGTTGCCGATAGATTAAGCAGTTTTATTCAGCTTAAAACAAGCGATGATACACAAATTGAACACTACAGCAGCAACCAATATATGAACACCACTTATCAAAGTGTGCCATAACTGTGCCATGAAAAATATAAAAGCCCTAAAAACCCTGTTTTACCAAGGCTTTTAGGGCACCTGTTACTATTCCCACTCAATCGTAGCCGGCGGCTTAGAAGTAACATCATACACCACTCGATTAATATTATCCACATCATTCACCAAACGCGTCGAAATCTTCTCAAGCACATCCCAAGGAATTCTTGCCCAATCCGAAGTCATACCATCAATAGAAGTTACCGCACGAATCCCAATTGTATGTGCATACGTACGAGCATCTCCCATGACACCAACACTCTTGATGTTTGGCAGGACAGTGAAGTATTGCCAGATATCGCGGTCAAGACCTGCTTTTGCAATTTCTTCACGAAGGATTGCATCGGATTCACGAACGATTTCTAAGTGTTCTTCCGTTACTTCACCCAGGATACGGATAGCAAGTCCCGGCCCTGGGAATGGCTGACGCCAAACGATACGGTCAGGAATTCCTAATTGCGAACCTAATTCACGCACTTCATCCTTGAATAATGTATTTAATGGCTCAATTAATTCAAATTGCATATCTTCCGGCAGACCGCCTACGTTATGATGTGATTTGATGGTTTGAGCTGTTTCTGTTCCACTTTCAATCACGTCAGTGTAGAGCGTTCCTTGCGCTAAGAAATCAATATCCTTTAATTTTGCTGCTTCATCGTCAAATACATAGATGAATTCATTTCCGATGATTTTACGTTTTTGCTCTGGATCGGAAACGCCTGCTAATTTAGATAAGAAGCGGTCCTTTGCATCTACTTTGATAATATTCATCTGGAAGTCTTCTGCAAATACTTCCATCACGTCGTCTGCTTCATTTTTACGAAGGAGACCGTGATCAACAAAGATACAAGTCAGCTGGTCGCCGATAGCTTTATGAATTAAAGCAGCAACAACAGAGGAGTCTACGCCGCCGCTTAATGCGCAAAGTACGTTGCGGTCGCCGACAGTTTCTTTGATCTTTTCTGTTTCCATTTCGATAAAGTTTGCAATCGTCCAGTCTCCTGTACATTTACAAACATCGAAGACAAAGCTGTTTAATAAATCATTTCCATACTCGGAATGACGTACTTCCGGATGGAATTGCACCCCATACATTTGCTTATCAATATCGCTGATAGCAGCAACTGGTGTAGATGGACTTGTTGCATCAACGATGAAAGAAGGTGGTGCAGCTGTAACTTTATCACCATGACTCATCCATACCGTCTGTTTTGTCGGTGTATCTTTAAATAGAGCCGGGCTTTCATTTAATTCGATTAATGCTTTTCCGTATTCGCGGTTTTTGGATGCTTCTACTTTTCCGCCAAAATGCAGGGACATTAATTGCATGCCATAGCAAATACCGAGGACAGGAATTCCTAATTCAAAGATTTCCTCATCACAACGGAAGCTGTCTTCGCCATAAACACTGTGCGGTCCGCCGGAAAGTATGATTCCTTTTGGATTCATTTCTTTAATTTCTGCAGCGGTCAGTTTATGTGAATGAAGCTCACTATATACGCCAAATTCACGAATACGGCGTGTGATTAATTGGTTATATTGACTGCCAAAATCTAAAACCAGTACTAATTCATTGTTCTCCATAACTAGACTCCAATCTGTATCTTTTATAGAAAATAGCTTGTAAACTATACGTTCCTTTACCCTGTATTCGAAATCCTTTGTCTCACCTATAAAAAAGCCCGGGTTCCACCTTTCTACTTCCTGCAGCTCACGCACACAAAAAATCATAGAAAGGCAGAATCCGGGCAGCATAAGCAAACCTTCTTCTGCCTTCATAGTCGAGTCATTTACGGTGACCCGGTAGAAACTTTCGAACCTTATTTTCGAGGATATACGAAAGGCATATGTCAAACGATAATTTTTCATTATGGGAAGAAATATTCTTACAACGTCTCCCACAGTATTTCCTTTTTCATTCTACTAATTGATACGCCCCGGGTCAAGCCATTATTTGATTGATTAAATTTTTCCATAATTGAATTATTTCCTCTTTTTCACCTGTGAGCCGTTTACTGTAAATCATCCGCTCGTAGATTCTTGTCAGCTTGCTCATTTCCACGGCAGAAAGATGTTCATCCACTCTTCGGGCAAACTCCCTTAAGGTTTCGTCACTTCCTCGTTTGAAGCCTTTTTTACCTGTAAGCTTTAACAGGTAGAGATAGGCTTCCTGGAATGCCGTCTCGTCAAAATGGTTTTCCAGCTTTCTTTGCAGGAAATAAATCCGTATCTCTCTTCGCTTTATATAAAGGGCAAGTAGAATCAGCAACAGAACAATCACTATTCCAATAAGGATATAACCCGTTAGTGCAGAAATCCCTGTCTCTTCATCGGAAGCAGCTGTCTCTTCTTCCTGCCCTTCCGCTTCCTCTGTATCTTCTTCCTCTTCTGCGCCTTCTTCCTGGTCTAATTCTGGTGCTTCAAGCGGTTCTTCTTCCTCTGGCAAAGGAGAATCATTTTCATCCACATCTACTTCGAAGTCAGCCATATTGGTGAAGCCTTGTGTCGGTTCAAATGGCACCCAGCCTACCTCCGGAAAATAGACCTCTACCCAGGAGTGAGCATTGCTGTTGGCAACTTCATTCACATGCGTTTGTTCTTCTGCATTGGAATCGATTCGTTCTCCACTAGTGAACCCTTTCGCCCATCTAGCAGGAATCCCTTCTGACCGGAGCATCACAACCATGGCGGTAGAGAAGTTATCACAATAGCCAATCTGCGTCTCAAATAAAAATTGGTCGACATAGTCCTCTTCTTCTCTTGGCCTTGGAATATCTGTTGTCTGGTATTCAAAGCCATTTGCACTGAAATAACGCTCGATTGCGCGTGCTTTATCGTATCTTGTTTCATGATTTTCTGTTATTTCTGCGGCTAAATCTCCCACTCTTTCCGGAAGATCATCCGGCAGCTGTGTGTAACGGTCCCGGATTTCTTCAGGATCCTGTTCAGAGTTATTCTGCAGTGCTTCGATATCAAAGGATGGACTCTCATAGTTTATTTCATAAGCTTCCAGCGTACTGTCCTCTCCATCCCGTGTCGTTTCGATCCCCTCCATACTTTCATCGAGGTGAAAATCAACCGGTTCCTCTGTTCTAATAGAGGAGACACCATAAGGATAGACGACCTTTGGCAGCCGGTTACTTCCCGTAAAAGCAATCTGTGTCTCTAACGTTTCTGTCTCGACACTGTCCTCGAAGGTAGATAGGGTAATCTGCCCGCCTGTCTGATGCAGAAGGTTTCGATCTTGCGAAGTCTCCCATCCCTTGCCTGTATAGACATCCTTTGTTTCAATCCGCCAATAATGATCCTCTTCTACGGTCGCTTCAAAAAGAACTGTATCATCCTGGACAAAGGAGCCGCCAAGCTGGGAATCATCTTCTCCATATCCAACCCGTCCAGTTCCGACGCCGCTATCTCCTATGTTATCGGCAGCCCCCTGCAAAAATGGCAGCGGGTCCGGCCATTGCGGTTCTGCTTTCGGTGCTTGATATCCAATAATACTTACGATTACTACGACAAACACAAGCGGCAGCAGCCAATATTTTAATCGTTCGCCGACAGAAATAGGAATTCGTTTATTTTCAATCTCCTTACTCAAGCTGGACATTCCGAGTGCAATAAAGGAAATAATGAAAATACGGACGATTGCCGCAGCGCCTTCATATACCGTAAATGTATCCAAAATGCCGATATAGACAAAGGTCAACAGAATAAATAAGATAATATTTTTCATTCTGACAAACCAGTAATAAAGCAGATAGCTCATCAGCCAAATGAGCACCAGGAATAATAGACTTCTGAAAAAGTTGGTAAGCATATACCAGTCGCCTGAAAACATCAACTCCATATTATACCTGACTTCCTGGAGGACTTCTCCTGCCCAGTTCAGGTCTAAAAAGCTTGTCTCAAAGTAAAGCATATGGACGATAAAAAGCAATCCCAGTCCTTTTACAGGGATACTAATCAGCCAATGCAGCTGAAAATAAGAAATAAAAAAGCAGTACAGCGCGAATAATACAAAAACACCAATATTGGTTTCCGAAATATCCCCAAGCGGATAGAGCCATTCTAAGAAAAGGCAAAATCCTGCAATATATAATAGTAGTGTATGCAGCGTTTTTACTTGTTTTTGGGTCTTTATCATTTAAAAATCACCTCAACCGGATCCGCTGCAAGCTGTTCCATACTTAATTGCTGTACCGCTATCCCGGAAAATCGCAAAGGCTCAAGCAGATGCTTCTCCGTGTCCGGCAGGACTTTCTCTGGATGGATATAAATAATCGATAAATGCTTCATACGCTGTCTGGCTTCCTGGATAGCCTGCACAAATTGGGGATCTATGGATGTTACAATCAAAAAGATAATATCCGCTTGATGGAAATGAGCCATTTCTTCACGAAAACGGATGGAAAAAGAACCTTCCTGTTCCCCTCTCGCTGTCAGAAGATAATGCTTCATCCGCTCCATTTGTTGCTCACTTTGTCCCAGCTCAAATACATGCGGCCTCTCGCCAATAGAAAGAAAGCTTGTCTGATAATCTTTCTTTGCTATTTTTTCTATAAAAGATAAGCTCATTTCAATTGATGCTTCATAGATAAGTTCATTTTTATTCCCGTTCATAAAATTATCATGAACCAGCAAGATATCCATGCTTTTCTCCCGGTCAAATTCCTTGGTCATCATCGTTTGTTTTCTTGCTGTCTGTTTCCAGTCAATCCATGCAAATCGGTCCCCTGGAGCATATTCCCTGGCTCCGGAAGCAACGGTCGTATTCATATGCTGTAATTGGTTGGATAGCACTCCGCCCTGCTCGTAGCTTGCCATATCACTCACTAAACGAAGCTCATGCTCATAAGGATAGACAGCGAATGTATTTTCCACCTGAAAATCGCGGCTTTTCTTAATAAAACCAAATATATCACCTGTTTGGATCGTTACTTTATCCAGTACATGCTCTCCGCGCGGCAGGGATTGTATCGAATAACTGAATGTAAAATTTCTGCGGAATAGAGGAAATAACATACGTATCAGTCTGCGAGAAACTGTCATTTGTCCTGAAGCCTGAGAAGAAAGGTATTTCGCCTTCTTTGTATCTTCCTTCATTAAAGACTGGGGAAATTTTTCTTCAAACGTACAATATAATAAAGGAAAAGGCAGCTTCCGTTTTAAATGCACCTTCACAACGATTTCATCTCCCGCCTGACATACCGGATTCTTGATTTCCCGGTAAATCTGCCACGCACGCAGTGGATAGCTGGCAAAGAGGAGCTGGTAGATGCCGATTGGCAAGTAGCCATAAAATAAAAACCAGCTGACAAATCCTCCCTGGAACATGGCATAGCAGAAGAGAATAACAATGAGTGTCAAAACGCCAAGACTGCGAAGGATAATCCGGAGATTCTCCTTCATTCTCCAAAGCCTTTCTTAATCGGGATATGAGCAGACTGTATAATAGAATCAAGAATTTCCTCACTTGATTTGCCTTGATATCGCGCTTCTGCTTTCAGCATCACCCGATGAGCTAACACAAATCCTGCCAGATACTTCACATCATCCGGGATAACATAATCTCTTCCTTCGATATACGCATACGCTTTGGAGGCTTCCATTAAAGCAAGTGACCCTCTCGGACTCACGCCTAAATAAATCGAAGGGTGTGATCTCGTGCGCGTAACGATATTTAAGATATATTGCTGGATCGTTTCGTCTATATAGACACTTTTGGCTTCTTCCTGCGCCAGCAATAATTCCTCCTGCGACATCACTGCCTGGATTTCTTCAATCGGATGATGGCTTTTATTTCTCGCAAGCATTTCTAACTCGTCCTCATAGGTTGGATAGCCCATGCGCAATTTTAATAGAAAGCGATCGAGCTGCGCTTCTGGCAACGGATAGGTTCCTTCATATTCAATCGGGTTTTGAGTCGCCATCACAAAGAAAGGACTATTCAACCGTCGTGTCTCTCCGTCTACAGTGACGCTCTTTTCTTCCATCGCTTCCAGCAAGGCGGATTGTGTCTTGGGAGACGTCCGGTTAATTTCATCTGCTAGAAGAATATTTCCAAAAATCGGTCCTTCCCGAAACTCAAATTCTAGTTCTTTGGGATTGTAAATAGACACCCCTGTCACATCCGACGGCAGCAGGTCTGGTGTGAATTGAATCCGGCTAAAATTACAATTTACTGATTTTGCTAATGTGCGGACGAGCATTGTTTTCCCTACTCCGGGCACATCCTCCAGTAAGACATGACCTTCTATTAATAAGGCTACTAAACTCAATTTTACAATTTCTTCTTTACCAAAAATAACGTCATTAATATTATTTAACACATCTTGAATCTGTATATTTTCTGCTAACTTTTCCTGTTCCATCATCACCCTCCTTATCTTCCTGAACCTTTCTGCCTTTCATGTTACTATATTAGGAAGCATATTGAAACGAAATGCATTCCAAAGTTTTAGTTATCTCTTATTGTGGACAAATGATAGAATGAATATTCATTGGTTGGTTGTTAATGCATTTTTCTGATATATATTAGTTGGAACAAAGATTTTACTTTCTAGCAGTCGCTCCGGAAATACACTACGCTTTCCACGGGCTTGTCCTCAGCCTCCTCAAAAAAGATAGATTAACTATTTCAACTTAGATAGTTTAAACTCATTTTTATAAGAATCTTTCAGTTGAGGAGGAAAAGACCACTAAATGTAATTTCACTTAATAAGTTCACCTTACATTATAAAGTGAACTTTATGTCAACGAATTACACTGTTATTTTCAACATGCAAAAAGAGCAGCCGGGGTTTCTTCCTCAGCTGCCCTTCCTTTTAATAAAATCAGATTTCCCGAAACCTTCCTACCATAAAGCAAGGCGCTGCTTCGAGGCTGGTTCAGGATACACTGTATCGATTTGCTTCAAATCCTGCTCTGTTAGTTCCATTTCCGCTGCTTTTATGTTATTCACAACATGATCCGGATTACTGGATTGCGGGATAGCAATCGTTCTTCCATTCCGTATCGACCAGGCTAATAGAATTTGGAATACGTCTGCCTCGTTTTTTTCTGCTAGATCCTTTAACACCTGTTGTTTCGTTAAATTCGCTCCGAAGCTGTCGCCGCGGTCAATTGGAGAATAAGCTATCACGGGCATGTTATGCTGAGCCATCATCGGCACTAAATCAAATTCGATACCTCTGTTTGCGACATTATAGCGTACTTGATTCGCTTTGCAGTTATCCCCGCCCGGTAAATGAATCACATGCTCCAAATCGTTTACGTCTAAATTAGAAACGCCCCATGCTTTGATTTTGCCTTGATTTCTTGCCTCCTCTAAAGCTTCTACCGTTTCTTTAAGAGGAACCTCTTCTTTCCAATGCAGTAAATATAAGTCGATATAATTGGTTTCTAACCTTTTTAAACTATTATCCAAGCTGACTGGCAAATCTTTTTTTGATGCATTCGACGGGAGAACTTTTGAAATAAGAAATAAATCTTCCCGGGCATAAGGCTTTATAGCGCTTCCAACTAATTTCTCCGCATTCCCGCTGCCGTACATTTCAGCCGTATCAATCAATTGTACACCCTGATCAATCCCGGTACGGATGGCCTGTACTTCTTGATTAAATGTACCCGCCTTGTCTCCCATGTTCATGGTGCCTAAGCCAATCGGCAGCACTTCTCTGCCGGCAATTTCCACCTTTTTCATTGCGCTTCACTCCTCTTTTTAGGAACTGCTTTCTATGTCTGTTCCACTCTTAGAGCAAAATGAAACGCAAAAGAGGCGGTATCGAGAAAATAACGAGTTTTACACCTTTCTTTTAAAACATTAAAGCGCCCCAACGACTGGATGAGGTATATATAATTCTTCCAGATAATCTATCTCCTCAGACGTCAACTGAATATCTAATGCAGCTACTGCGCTTTCAATATGATTTTCTTTTTGGGCACCGATGATTGGAGCTGCAACCTGATTCTGGTGAAGAAGCCAAGCCAGGGCAACTTTATCTCTTGTTGTCTGATGGTTGTTTGCTATTTCACCCACACGTTCTACGATACCATTATCCGATTCCATCATAGCATCATATTTGTACTGTTGAACGGTATCTGTTTCCGAGCGATACGTCGTTTTAGACAAGTCACGTGTCAATCTTCCTGAAGCAAGCGGACTATATGGTGTGAGTGCTATTTTTTCATCCTCGCAGAAAGGTACCATTTCACGCTCTTCTTCCCGATAGATTAAATTATAGTGATTTTGCATAGAGACGAATTTCGTCCAGCCGTTGCGTTCCGCTACCCGTTGAGCTTTTTGGAACTGCCACGCATACATGGCGCTGGCTCCGATATAACGTGCTTTTCCAGACTTCACTACATCGTGCAGTGCCTCCATCGTTTCTTCAATCGGCGTATCGTAATCCCAGCGATGAATAATATATAAATCAACATAATCTGTACCAAGACGTTCTAAACTATGATCTATTTCACTCAAAATGGATTTACGGGATAAACCGCCTCCATTTGGACGATTTGGGCGCATCGTCTGGTGCACTTTAGTAGCCAGAACGATATCGTCACGATTGGCATAATCGTTTAACGCTTTCCCAAGAATCCGTTCACTTTCTCCCATGGAATAAACATTCGCCGTATCAAAGAAATTAATTCCTGCATCGATCGCTTTTTTTATCACAGGCCGGCTTTTTTCTTCATTTAAAACCCATTTATGAATCCATTTTTCGGGATCTCCAAATCCCATCGCTCCCAAGCAGATACGAGAAACATCCAGACCAGTATTGCCAAACTTTACATATTCCATCTAAAACACCCTTCTTTGATTACGAATATTCGCTTTTTTCTAACGGTTGCCAACAAATCTACTTTATATTCCCCTCATTATCTATCATTATAAAACGCGGTATCTTTGACAACAAATGCCTAGATTGCATGCAATTCATACTCCAAAAGCATACCTAATATTACTTACGACAAATAGGATTTATCGCAAATGTGATAAATCCTATTTGTTTATTATCGAAACGTATTTTCCCGTAAATCGGTATGGTTTAAACCATGTTCTTTTACTGCATGCAAATCACTCTGACCTGCCTGTGGCATACTTATTACTATCCATTCTTCTGCCAGTTAAAAATAACGTGGATTACTTTATTTTATCCTCTAAATTCGAGATAAATTTAGCAGGATTCCCGCCAACGATGGTGTTCGGCGGAACATCTTTCGTAACGACGGATCCAGCTGCAACAACCGAATTTTCACCAATTGTTACCCCAGGCAGAATGGTTGCATTCGAACCAATCCAGGTTTTCTCCTTCAATTCAATGGGTTTAAGGTACATCGTTCCCCGGTTTAACGGATCATAGTCATGATTGATAGTTGCGAACACAACATTATGCCCGATTAAGCTTCCATCACCGATAATGATTTGTCCCTGATCTTGAAAACGGCATCCCGAATTTATGAATACATTTTTCCCGATGCTTATGTTCTTTCCAAAATCGGAGGTAAACGGTAGAAACAAGGAAAAACTTTCATCTAATTCTTGGCCGGTAATCTGGGACATCTGCTGTCTGATTTCTTCATTGGTATACACGCCATTATTTAATATGGCACATAATCGCCTCGTTTCATCTGATACGGCCACCATTGCCTTATTGACTTCTGAACCGCCATGAATCACACCTTCTTCTGCCATTTGTGATAACAATTCCTCTAATTCCATGTGGATCGTTCCCTTCCAGCTGTATTTCTATTTCATTCACTATTTTAAGAAGGCACTGTCATAACCTTCATGCTCATCCAATCTTACTTCCATTTAAACATAGCGGCTAATGCTTTTCCATGATTTTATAGTGACTTCGTTCTACCATTTCCAGGGTGGATAAGTAAAATGGAACAGTTATTAAAATAATAAACAAATTAAAAAACCATGAAAAGCTGTCACACTCTTCATGGTTTTCAATTTATCCGTAATGAATCGGTCCGTTTGGTCCAAGCGGAATACCAAGCCACATCCAAACAACCAGCATGATTGTCCAGCCTATCAAGAAGAAGATAGAGTATGGAAGCATGGTTGATACGAGGGTTCCAATTCCCATTTTCTTATCATATTTCTGGGCAAAGGCAATAATTACTGCAAAGTATGTCATCAATGGCGAGATAATATTTGTTGCTGAATCAGCAATACGGTATGCCATCTGTGTAAATTCCGGTGCATAGCCAAGCTGCATCATAATCGGAACAAATACGGGAGCCATCATGGCCCATTTTGCAGATGCACTTCCAATAAAGATATTGATAAATGCAGCAATCAGAATAAACAACAGAATTAAGCCAATTCCGCTGAAGTTTACACTGTCTAAGAATTCTGCTCCATAAACACCAATTACCAGTCCCATATTGGTTTCATTAAAGTAAGCGACAAATTGACCTGCTGTAAAGGCAAGGACGATAAACATCCCCATTGATGCCATCGTATCGCTCATTTGTGCTGCAACATCTTTATCACTTTTAATTTCTTTGGTTATCAAACCGTAAACAAGTCCTGGGATTAAGAATAAAATAGCGATAATCGGTACAAGGGAATCCATAAATGGTGACATGATAATCCCGTCTAATCCAGGGTCTTCTCCACGCAGCGGCGCATTAGAAGGGATAACCAGCAATGCCGCGAGTACAAAAGAAACAACAAACGAAACTGCTGTCCAAATAAGTCCTTTTTTCTCTATTGCTGTAATTCCTTTTATGTCTTCCGTTGCTTCTCCTTTATACGTACCCAGCCGAGGCTCCACAATTTTTTCTGTTACCCAGCTGCCGATAAGGGTGAGTATTACCACTGATGCGGCAATAAAACCGTAGTTCATGGCAATATTCATTTGCTCTGCATAGGCAGGGTCAATAATAGCAGCTCCGGCAATGGTCATTTCTCCAAGCATCACATCTGTTCCGGATAAGAATAAGTTCGCACTGAAACCGCCAGATACGCCGGCAAATGCTGCCGCAAGACCTGCTAATGGATGGCGTCCAAGCGCCGCAAAAATTAATGCACCCAATGGAGGTAAAACAACATAGCCTGCATCAGAAGCCACACTGGACATTACCCCCGCAAAAACGATACCTAATGTAATAAAGCGGTTCGGGATTGCCAATACAAACCCTCGCAGCAACGCACTAATAAGGCCTGTCCGCTCTGCTACCCCGATTCCAAGCATCGTAACAAGTACTACACCAAGCGGCGCAAATCCGATAAAGTTATCGGTCATACTGCCAAAAATATATTCAATCCCCTCTGCATTCAGAAGATTCTTAATTTCCACCGCTTCTCCTGGATCGCCAGGGTTTTCAACACTTATATTAAATGGCTGTAATGCCGCAGAAAGGACTAAAACCAGTAAGGCCAAAATGGCAAATAATGTAGCCGGGTGCGGCAATTTATTTCCGACCACTTCCACAAAATCTAAAAATCGTTGAAATGGATTCTTTTTCTCTTTAGACATATTGTCGCTCCTCTCTTTTTGTAAATCGATAATATTCTGACTAATAAAAGGCCTAGAGAACGGTTCTCATTATACATAGATTAATCGATAATGAAAACCCTTTCCGCAAAAGTAATAAAAGTAACATTAGGTATAATTTTATGAATACTGTATTTATTATCAAGGAGGCCTTCTGTAGAACGGTCTTAACATTTCGTTTAATATGCTATCCTGCAGCATGAAAAACCGAATGTAAGGTACCCATTCGGTTTTCATATTTACTCTTATTGTTATGATTAAGAAAGCAGCTTATCTGATTTCGCTGCTTGCAGCGCCTGCTCAAAATCATGGATTATATCATCGGTAGCTTCAATACCGCAGGAAACACGGATAAGCCCTTCCGGTATACCAAGGGCTGCACGCTCCTCTGGTGTGCATTCCACATGGCTGGTTGTTCTTGCCGGTCCTACTGTTGTTTCCACTGCCCCTAAGTTCGCAGCACGATGGGCAAACTGCAGCTTTGGAAGTACTTTTCGAACTGTATCGATGCCTCCCTTTACAGAAAAGCTCAGCATGCCGCCAAAATCATCCATCTGCTTTTTAGCAATATCATGATTGGGATGGTCTGGCAAGCCGGGATAAAATACATCCTCTACGATATCCTGTTTTTGAAGGTATAATGCCAGCGCCATCGCATTTTTACATTGCTCACGAACACGAAGATGTAATGTTTTCATACCACGGAGGACTAAATAAGCAGCCATGGGGTCCATTGTAGCACCATTGATTTCCCGATAATGGAAAATAGGCTCAATCAGCGCTTTCCTGCCACAGACGACACCCCCTAAAGCATCGGCATGCCCTCCCAGAAACTTGGTCGCACTGTGGATAACAAGATCTGCTCCAAGAGCCAGCGGACGTTGATTCATCGGTGTTGCAAACGTATTATCCACAATCACTAATGCGCCCGCTTCCTTCCCTGCCTTAGCCATCCGTTCAATATCGGTTATTTTTACAGTTGGATTCGTAGGCGTTTCTAAATATAAAATTTCACAGCCTTTGTTTATCTCTTTCTCCATTTCTGCCATATTTCCTGTATCGCATAAATGAACTTCAATTTGCTGACGCGGAAGAAATTCGGAAAATATTTTATTCGTTCCGCCATAAGTGTCTTTAATAGAAACAATTCGATCTCCCGGAACTAAAAACGTAGCTAATGTGTTGCTGATTGCTGCCATTCCCGTTGAAAAACTGGTTACCGCTTCTGCCCCCTCCATTTCTTTGATTTTATCTTCAAAGGATTGGACGGTTGGATTCGTATTCCGGCCATAAATATGCCCTGCTTTTTTTCCTGTAGCTACGTCAAACCATTCATCTATATCATCATAATTATAGGCTACGCTCAACACAACAGGCACCTGCGTCGCCCCATGAACCAAATAATCCGCTTCTCCCGCCCAGACCGTTTTGGTCGCCAAGCCAATTTCTTTCTTGTGTGTCATTTTCTCAGCCTCCTATTTTGCCGCCTTCCCTTACCCGGCAGAATTTTCATTTTTGTCTTCCTCTATCTCTTTCATTGGCATGGATTCCTTGACATAAAGATTTCTTGGTACGTTTCCAAATGTTCTGCAGCCTGTTTCTGTCACATAGAAAGACTCGCTGACTTCAAAGCTTTCCCCCTCCGACCAGATGGCAGGAATGAGATGGAATGTCATATTAGGACGGATGATTGTTTTATCCCCTTTTCGAATACTTGCTGTATGCTCCCCCCAGTCTGGAGGATAATTTAATCCCATCGAATAGCCGAGACGTGACTCTTTGAAGACGCCATGTCTCTCTACCGTTTTCCGCCAAACTGCTTCTATTTCCTCACAGGTGACTCCCGGCTTAATAAAATCAAGACATACATGCAAGCCTTCTAAAACAATAGATGATAGTTTTTTCATCGATACAGACGGCTTCCCAATTTGAACGGTCCGCGCAATCGGGGCATGATAGCGCTGATAGCAGCCTGACAGCTCTAAAATAACGGTCTCATTCATCTGATAGGGCTGATCCGTCCATGTTAAATGAGGCGTGGAAGTCCGTTCGCCGGCTGGTAGCAATGGTATAATCGCTGGATAATCGCCGCCAAATTGCGGCGTTCCACGGAATTGTGCATAGCTGATTTGGGCAGCGACATCACATCCTCTAACCCCTTCATTCACCAATTCGATTCCTGCCTGCATCGCCTGTTCAGAAATCACTGCAGCACGCTCCATCATAGCTAGTTCCGCTGGAGACTTTTCGATACGCAGCCAGTTCACAAGTAACGTCGCATCTTTAAATATTGCATCCGGAAGCCCTTGAGTTAACGCAGCGTAACATTTTGCCGTAAAATAATAACTATCCATTTCCACACCAATATGGCGGCTGCTTAAACCGATTTCTGTTAAAATTGCTGCGATGAAATCCATAGGATGGGTTATCTGCGAATGTACATACGTGTCTGGATAAGCAATTATATTTTCTTCCCGAAGCCATGTGGTCACTTTTGCAGCATTGGCATCTGCTGTTCTCCCTATCCAGATTGGCTGCTCCTCCTCATCAATTACAACCAGCATCTGATGGACATAAAAGGACCAGCCGTCAAAACCGGTTAAATAATACATATTTGCCGGGTTGGTGATAAGCAATACTTCTATTTTCTGCTTTGCCATACTCTCCTTTGTCTTCGCTAAACGTTCCCGGTACTCCTCTCGAGCCACTTTCACAGCAAACAAGCCCCCTCCCTATCTTCCTATTTTCCAAAAATGCTCTTCTGCGATGAAAAGATATTTATTTCTGTTTGAATTTATTATATATTTAAACTATTCTTTAAATCATCCGACATTTTGTATGAAAAGAAAATTATTTTATTATACAGTTAGGGGGTGTCGTCCTAAATAAAAAAGCATGATCATACGGACCATACTTTCTCTTCGTTTGATTCTTTTGTACTTCCACTCGTTACTCCGCTCATGCTTTGTTTATTTCCCATGCTCTCATACTCAACTCCAACAGGAATAAATGATGAGAATCATGGAGCGACAGTCCCGTCAACGCTTCTATTTTTCGCAAGCGGTATAACAATGACTGTCGGTGAAGATGGAGTGATTGAGCTGTTTTACTGACATTTCCCCGATGCTGCTGGAAAGTGAGAAATGTTTCTATCAGATTAATCTTCCTTTCTTCTTGATACATTAACAGCGGCTCTAATACGTTCTCCCTGATGGTATCCATTTCTGAAATAGGATGGAGCTGCAACAAAATCCGCTCAAGCACTGTATCTTCATACCATGTACGCGGATTTCCTTTCTTTTCTCCAATTTGCATTGCCTGTTTTGCTTCGATAAATGATCTTTGAAAATCGGTAAATGATTCTACTTTTCCACTAACTCCCCAACGTAAAGTTACCTCAGGAAAAAAAAGTTTCAGCCGTCTGTCAACCAAATCCAAAAAATCCGTCGCAAGCTGATAATCCGTCTGATGCTTGATATGCAAATATACCAAAAATGCTTCCTCTGTTTGCGTCATCATCACTTCTTGTTTTAACGTCTGCGCAGCATATACCAGTTCTTCCTCTAAGTAGCCAAGCATCGTTTTCTCCCATAAAGTATAAGTGCCTGATGCATTTTTCCTCTGTTTATAAATCTCACGCAGTTTTTCCGGCTGAGCAAGAATGCATACATACGTATGATAAACAGAGTACCCTAACGGATTTGCACGTAAAGCCGCCTCTTCCACATTACGAAATTTTCCTTTTGCCAGTTCTTCGACAAAATCACTGCGCAGTTTATTCTCTGTTGCTTCCACGGCATTTCTTTTAGAGAGCCATAAGGCAATCGTTGTAGCCGCATGCTCCAGTATTTGACCGTATTTATTTAAAAAAGGCTCGTAAGCTGCCTGATTGGGAAGTTCTACAAATAAATAGCCTTTCGCTTCGCCGGTTACTTGCAAAATAGGAATTTGAATCAGCTCTTTATCCAGAAAAGCAACTAAATCAAATTTTTGCCTATATGGGTCACGCATGAATCTATCTTGTCGAAGAATGATTTTCTCTTCCATTTGAAAAACAAGCTGCCATTTTTCCTGTGCTCCTTTGGAATACTCCTCCAAATCATACAAACGAAAGTGATGATCCGTCAGGTATACATTTGCAGCGACCTGCATTTGGATAAATTCCAGCAGCTCGTGCAGACGTTTTTCTTCCAGAAGAAATTGCAGCAGCTCCTGCTGTACCTTCACATTCTGAAGGATTTCCGAACTTTTCCTCTGTGCCAGCTCCTCCATGACGAATTCCACAATCGTTGCAAAACGGATTTCCCAGGGAATGCGAATCATTGTTAAACAATGCGATTCTGCCAACGCTTTGATTTCAGACGGTATCTCATTAATATGTCTCCCTGTTGCAATGACTAATGCACTCGCTTCTGCACGGATAATATCTTCTACAAATTGCATGAAAGCATCCAAATCATCTTTACAGCCAAGCGCTGTAGTTAAAACAAGCTCATTTTTCCGGACAAAATTCTCCACAGGCATTTCAATGACAGATACCCATTGGATTTTCTTCTCAGAAAAGTTCGATTTCCCTGTCTCGACAACAGCCTGTGCAAATAACTCTTCCTGCAACATATCTTGAACTGTAATTTCCATTTGGTCCCTCCTCGACACTTCTTTTATTCTATTTAAACTACTTTTTCATTATTCTAACAGATATTAAAAGGAGTAAGGTTTATTATGAAAAATAAGGGTTGCCCTGCATGCCCTTCCATAAATCACTGTTCTCTGTTTCATAGGCAAGCTGCAAAAGACGATGCTCTCCGCCTTTTCCTGCCATAACCTGCACACCAATTGGCAATCCATTATCTGTGACATAAAGCGGCAAAGAAATAGCCGGCTGCCCTGTTAAGTTCGCAAGCTGCGTAAATGGGGTGTACGTTAAACTGGGCAAAAACATATCGTAAATGATGCTCTGCTTTTCCTTTTCAACAGCCATTCTTTCCTTAAATTCCTGTTCCTTTTGCGCTGTCATCGTCAGCTCCCCGACCTTTGGAGCATGAAAAGCGGCAGCCGGAGAAATATAGAAATCATAGGACTGGTGGAAAATAGACATAGTTTCTGCTGCACGGTCCCAGGACGCCAGACTGTCCGAATAATCTGCAGCTGATACAGATTTTCCAGCTTGATGAAGCAGCCATGACTCGATTTCCATATCCTCTGCTGTCAATGACGTTCCCATTGTCTTTTCAAGTCCGCGGATAACGCTATTCATTTCCCCGCTGTTCATCACATAGTAATCCCGCATCAGCTGAACCCCGTCAACGGGAGAAGTTTTTTCTTCCACAATATGTCCATTCTGTTCCAAATGGCGGACAAACTGCAGCACTGCTTTTTTCGCATCATCGGATACAGGGGTATTTGCCGGTGAGTCTGTAGTGAAAGCAATCCGCAGTTGGGGAAGCTTGGCAGACAGCGTATGCTGATATCCCGCTTCATATAACGGCGTCTGAAAGGCAGCATGAGGCTCTACCACCTGTAATTGGTCCAGCATGGCAGCAGCGTCCCGTACAGTTTTGGTTAATACAAAATTAATCGATGCTCCCTGCCACTGCCTGCCGACTCCCGGTCCTACAGGAGTTCGTCCGCGTGTCGGTTTTAATCCGACCAGCCCGCTAAAGGATGCAGGTATGCGGATTGAACCGCCGCCGTCGCTTGCTCCTGCCATTGGGACAACACCAGAGGCAATAGCTGCTGCAGCCCCTCCGCTTGACCCGCCAGGAGAGTAAGCCGGGTTCCAAGGATTTCTTGTCGGCCCATACAGCGTTGGCTCGGTTATGTTTTTCAAGCCAAATTCAGGGCTGTTGGTATGCCCCATAAATAAAAAGCCCGCTTCCCGAAATTTTTTAACAAAATAATTATCATGCTTCTCTACATGATTCTGAAGCAGCCGCGAGCCTGAGGTTAATTTTTCTCCTTCAATGGCTTGTGAGATATTTTTCATCAATATGGGAACACCTGAAAAAGCAGCTTCTTGAACAAGAAATTGATTTGCTTCTTTTTTCACTGCTTCCTCCCGTTGATGGGTAGTGATATTTAACTCGGGATTCACTTGATGCAGCTGACTAAAGGCGGTTTCTACTAATTCAGAGGGCTGTACTTCTTTTAGCCGGATAAGCTCTGCCAGACCCGTTGCATCATAGTTTTTATATTCATGAAACGTCATCGAATCACTTCCTTATATTTCTTTTTTAATAGGGAAACAGCAGGTCCATCTCTGATTCGGATTGCTGCAATATATTTGGTACAGCGCCTGCCTGAATCTGCTTTAGCGGGAATGTCATCGTGTTTTCTTCAAATTGTTGTATCTCCTTCCCAATTTCCTTTTATTCTACCTTATTTTTACCATAAACGATACGGTTTCAAACTGCCCGGAACAAAGCCTCCTCCATCTAAATGCCCTTGATAAAATCTGCAGAGAATATTATAATGATATCGTTTTACAAATGGCGACTTTTCTCTACAATATTCTGCCCCAGCATTCGCATCGTCCGCTATCAGGAATAATTCCGCTTCCTAATAGCTAACGAAAAAAATAATACCGTCCTTTTCCGTTCCGAATGTTAAATAATTTCTGCTTTTTACTATACCGTTTGCAAGAGCGTTTCAGCCAGGAAACATGAGTCCCTTGTACTTTTGTTTGTAAACGGATATATAGGGAAGCATACAAAACAAGGCAGGCCCTTTTTAAACCATTGATTCAGACAGTTATCCATGACATCCTAAAAACATTCAACACAGATGAGGAGATGAATAAATGAATAAACGTTTAATAGACTGGCCTACTTTCATATTAGCGCTTGTTATTTTGTTTAGTGTCGTTATTCCATTGATTTTATTCCCGGAAGCCGGCGCATCCGTGATTAATCAGGCAAATGAATTTGTCACAGGAAATTTTGGTATTCTATACTTATTATTGGGACTCGGCGTCCTAATCTTTCTGCTTTATGTGTCATTCAGCAGAAACGGTAACATAAAACTCGGCGACAGAAATACAAAAAAAGAATTTGGAACATTTTCATGGGCTGCCATGCTCTTTTCCGCAGGTATCGGCTCCAGTATATTATATTGGGGAATGATTGAATGGGCTTACTATTATGAAGGGCCGCCGTTCGGTATTACACCGGAATCGGAGGAGGCTATCAACTGGGCAGCAAGCTACGGCATGTTCCACTGGGGACCTGTTGCATGGGCACTATATACATTGCCCGCCCTGCCAATCGCTTACTTTTACTATGTCCGCAAAAAACCTGTACTTAAAATCAGCGAAGCTTCCCGACCGGTTATTGGCAAACACGCAGATGGACCGCTGGGGACAATAATTGATGTCTTGTTTATTTTCGGTCTGCTTGGTGGAGCCGGAACAACGCTGGCACTTGGAACGCCAATGATTGCAGAAGGCGTGAATCACGTTACTGGTATTCCTGTATCGCTGGGAATGCAGGCAGTCATTATGCTCATATGTACTGCTATATTTGCATTCAGCTCGTATTCCGGTATTAATAAAGGGATTAAATTGCTGAGTGACTTAAATATCTGGCTCGTGTTATTTATTCTAGCCTTCGTCTTTATTTTCGGTCCAACCTTATTTATCAGCGAAATGACGTTTACAAGTATCGGACGGATTGTCAATAATATCTTTTCCATGGCAACCTGGCTTGAGCCATTAGCTTCTGTTCCAGGATATGAAGCAACGAATTTCCCGGAAACCTGGACCGTTTTCTACTGGGCATGGTGGGTGGTTTATGCACCGTTTGTCGGGCTCTTTGTAGCTAGAATTTCACGAGGAAGAACAATCAAAGAGATGGTTCTTGGAACATTAATTTACGGAACACTGGGCTGTGTCCTGTTCTTTGGGATTTTAGGAAATTATGGCCTTTATCTGCAGCTGTCCCAATCTTTCGATGTGATTGGATTTATGAATGAATATGGAGCCCCGGCTGCCATTATTGCTATTTTGGATCAGCTGCCGATTTCCTGGTTTATTATTCCTGTCTTCACGATACTCGCTATTATTTTCTTAGCGACCACCTTTGATTCAGCCTCCTATATTTTGGCAGCTGTAGCCCAAAGAAAACTAATCGGCGGCGAGCCAATGCGCTGGCACCGGATTTTCTGGGCATTTATGCTAATGATTTTGCCGATGGCGTTAATGTTTATCGGCGGGTTGGAGACCTTGCAAACAGCCAGTATTGTTGCCGGATTCCCGGTTATTTTCATCATGATTCTGCTGGCATGGTCGTTTATGCGGGCTTCTACAGACGATTTAAAACTGCAGAGAGATGCTAGAAAGCCAAAATCGATTACGATTGAAAATATAAGCAGAAAGGATTAGCTTTTGTTTCCTGAAGGTTGCTCCCTTTCTGTAAAAAAATGATTGCTAATACACAAAACGCACTTGTGCTTCAGAGCCTTCCGCTCGCACAAGTGCGTTTCTTCTATCCAGTTATTCTTCAGCAATTATTTTATTTTTTCTAATGCGTGTTCTGCCTGCGTTTTTGGTTCTTTCCAAACCATTGCCACAGCAATACCTGCTAACAATACCATTGCTGCAAAATAATAAGGATAATTTAAATTTATATCAAATAATATCCCGCCAATAATTGGTCCAAATACATTTCCAATACTTGTAAACATCGAGTTCATTCCACCAACAAAGCCTTGTTCATTATTTCCAGCCGCTTTTGACAGATAAGAGGTCACAGCCGGTCTTAGTAAATCAAAGCCTATAAAGATAACAATCGTTACGAATAAAATCATCGCATAGCTTTCCACAACGGTCATTGCCGTAACAAGAATGGCAGAGAAAATGAGACAATAACGAATCAAACGGATTTCTCCCCATTTATTTGCCAATTTACCGAACAAGGCAACCTGTGCAATCGTGCCGACAATCGCTCCTCCGGTAATAATGATCGCAATATCCTTCGGTGTGAATGCAAATTTATGATCCACGAATAGAGAAAATAGCGATTCAAAGGAAGATAAACCAAATGCGGTAATAAATATAATAATAAACGCGATAAAGTACATTGGAACAAAGATTCTTCCTAAGCCGGGTTTTGGAGCTGCTGTTTCTCCTTGTTCCATTTGTTTTCTTTCTGGTTCACGTAATGTTATTGTGGATAAAACCGCTGTGAATAAGGCTAAACCTGCCGCTGCGAAAAACGGGACTCTCGGTCCTACTTCCGCCAGCAATCCACCGACACCAGGACCAATAATAAATCCGGTGTTGATCGCTGCAGACATATAGCCTAACGCTTTCGGTCTGGATTCAAGCGTTGTAATATCGGCAATAAATGCGGTAACTGCAGGCATTATAAAAGCAGCACTCACTCCACCTAAAATTCTTGAGATAAATAAAATTTCTACGGTCTTCCCGATACCGAATAAAAACTCACTAAAACTAAAAATCAATAATCCGATAACGATCATGCGTTTACGTCCAAACACATCGACCCATCTTCCAGAAAGTGGTGAAACAATAAGCTGCGCAACTGCAAAAGCTGCTACCAAGTACCCTACAACAGATCCAGACAAATTCAATTCATTCATAATAGTAGGTAAAACTGGAATAACTAACCCAATACCTAAAAATGCAATAAACAAATTCATCAGCAAGATAGACAGTGTCATATTTTGTTTTTCCATACTTCATTTCTCCTTAACTAAAATTTCATTTAAAACCTCCCTTAGGAATCTGATACATCATATCACAACTTTTTTATTTCAGATATACTTTTGCTCAAAATTTTTTTGCCTTTTTTTCGACTGCCATCGACTTCTTTTAACAACATGCATGTTTATAATCGAACAGCTATAAATCCTTTTTGCTGCAGCAATATTCCAGTCATTTCATAATGCATAAAAAAAGATTGCACCGGTTAATCATGCAATCTTTTTTACAAAATTATTTTTTAAAATGTTACCCTTACCCAGCCTCGTACACTATTAATCAGCCAGACCTCTTCAAAAGAAGAGATGTCTTTCTTCCATAGAATTTTTTCTTTTATTACTCCCCGCTCCAGCAGTTCTTCCCGGTAAGTACCCGCAAGGAGTCCCGAAGAAACAGGCGGCGTATAATAGTCACCCTGTTGTTTTATTACCAGATTCCCAATCGTAAACTCCGTCAGCTGTTCTTCTTCATTCCATAGAAGGACATCAAAGGAAGCAGGGGCTTGCTCTCGAAAAGACGTGTACATTTGCCGATTCGTCGTTTTATAATAGTAAAAAATATCATTTTTATTGATTGGCGAGGAAGCTATCCCTGCTTTTTTTATTGCTTCCGACTCTTTCATAAGCGGCGTACAGGTTATGTTTATTTCCCCATCCTGCCCCAATAAAAGGCGTACTCTTTGTTCTCCATCATAATTCTTTACCTTTTCCTTCAGCTGTTGCCGGATATTATCCATGGAATAAGGATACTGGAATTGAAGCGCCGTTCGTTTTAGCCGGGCGAAATGCCTGTTCAGCCGAAGTATCTGTGTCCCATCATATTTCATTGTTTCTACAATTTGAAAGGATGGAGAAGCCGCTTTTAAAATGGCTGTTTTTGCTAAAGCTTCTTCATATTCCCCTTCCGTATCCGACTCCCAGGTAATTCCTCCTCCTGCTCCATAAACAGGCGGTTTCCCATCCTTCATCCAAGCAGTCCGTATCGCAACATTAAATAGTGCATCTTGATTTGGTGTGATAAAACCGATACTTCCACAATAAATATCTCTCGGTGAATCCTCCAGCTCGTGAATGATTTCCATTGTACTTTGCTTTGGTGCACCGGTGATGGAACCGCAAGGAAATAACGCTTTAAATAGATCAAAATTGCTGAGGTTTTTTTTTAATTCTGCCCTAATGGTTGAGGTCATTTGATAAACTGTAGGATACTTTTCTATTTCAAAAAGCTTCGGTACATGAACAGAGCCCCTCACAGCAATTTTCGATAAATCATTTCGAAGTAAATCCACAATCATTACATTTTCTGCCCGGTCCTTTTCGGAATGAGTGAGCTTCCTTTTATTAGAGGAATCTTCCTCTGGAGTCCGCCCTCGTTTGATGGTTCCTTTCATTGGTTTCGTATGGATGAACTGCTGCCTTCGTTCAAAAAACAGCTCCGGAGAGGCAGATACAATTTGGTAATCCCCTATTTGCAGATGGGCACCATACCTTGCCTGCTGCGCTCCAGATAATTGTTCATACAGTAAATCTGCATCCACTGATCTATCTGCTTCCATCCGAACAGTATAATTTACTTGATATGTATCTCCTCTCGCAATCGCAGCTTTTATCGATTCGATATTTTGCTGATACTGCTGCTTGGGGGTTGTCATCTCCCAATTCACCAGAGGATAGGCACGGTCAGCAGCCGGCCTTGTGTGCTCCAGCTGTACACTTTTAAAAACCCCCATCACCATAAGCGGCAGGTCGCTTTTTTTATGGGTCACCAGATTTTTATCAAATGCCGAGGCAGCTTCATAGGAAATATATCCAGCCAGATAATAGCCCTGCTGCTGGTATCCTTCCATTTGTGCAAAAACATTTTCTACTTCATCATCTGAATGAGCAATTAGAATGTCCATCGGCTTGTCAAAAATACGGCGCACACCTGCTTCTTCTTCAAATGAAAAATCAAATAACATTTTCGTATTCTCTATCATTTTTGAAGTTCACCTGCCTTTTTATATTGCATTAGAAAATTCTTCAGCAATGTATAGCCATGCTCCGTGCTGATGGATTCCGGATGGAATTGCATCCCTTCGATGGGGTAGGCTTTATGACGTATCCCCATGATTGTTCCATCCTCTGTAGTCGCGCTGACTTCAAGGCATTCCGGAATGCTGTCCGAATCGATACTTAAGGAATGGTATCTTGTCACCGTAAAGCTTTTAGGAAGCTGTGAAAAAACGCCCTGCTGGTCAGTAAAAATAAGCGACTGCTTTCCATGAACAGGATTATTTTTTATCACGGCAGCTCCAAAGGCTTGGCCGATAGCCTGATGCCCGAGACAAATACCAAGAATAGGAATACTTCCTTTAAAATGCTCAATGACCTTTAATGTCATTCCTGCTTCTTCAGGCGTATGGGGTCCTGGCGATAAGACAATATACTCCGGCTGCTGCTGCTCGATTGCTTCGATAGTCAGCTGGTCATTATATTTAACGACAACCTTTTCACCTAAATTCTCCAGATAGTGGACGATATTATAAGCAAATGAATCATAGTTATCTATCATTAAAATCATTTCTTCACCTCCAGATCGTCAAAATAGTAAATCTCTATAACTCCCCTTCCTTTAACAGCTCCCATTGATTATCCATTCCTTGAATAGCCTGGAATAATGCATTTTTTCCTTTAATATCATAATGTTCTTCATGCCCGTTCATATCTATGTTCCCTTCTTCATTTACGGTCAACGCATAATTTTCTTTAGAGCCTTGAAACAGAAGCAGATAACCAGAGCTTACAAAGTCATTTGTTTCATTGAGTTCCATTGCTTCACCAGCTTTTAAAATCTTGGCAATATCTTCTTTTTCCGTTAGCGAAATGGCTTTAGGCTTTCCTGTCGGCTTCACTTCGTATATGGTAATTTCTTTAATCTCATGTGCTTCATTCATATTAGAGGGTAATGTTTGTGCAAATAGTTTACTATCTCCTCCCCATTTTCCAACGAGGAAAAATACTCCTGCTACAATGACACATGTAATAATAAGTATCTTTTTCATCATGCTGTCCACCTTTTTTGCTTTAAATGAATTGTCTGTTCTTATTATTGATATTGTGAACTGTTTTGTCCATCTGGAAAGTGTATGATTTTTTGTTTTTATTATATAAGGTAAAAAAGCAGGAGCAAATAGCTGCCCCTGCTCTCCTTACTTTTCAGTGATATTTTTATTTTTTATTTCATATACATGATCTGCTGTATTTTCGATAAAGGCTGCATCATGGGAAACAAAAATAATGGTGCCCGGATAGCCTTTAAAGAATGCTTCTAAAGCTTTCGTTGTCTGGATATCCAAAAAATTCGTCGGCTCATCCAGTAATAAAATATGGTAAGAGCCAAGAAATAATCTGCACAGCTGCAGCCGGATCGCTTCACCGCCGCTTAAGTGACACAGTTTTTTATAAATCGAATTTCCTTTAAAATACATAGCATGCAGAATGCTGCGTAAAAAGCCTTCCTCATAATCGGTTGTTTTCTTTAAACTGTCTAAAACCGTTTCGTCTGACTTCTCCTGATAAGCAAGCTGGTCAAAGAAACCAAATGCTACTTTCGGTGAAATCTCCAGTCCTTCCTGCCGCTCGTAAACCGCCTTCAGCAGCGTACTTTTTCCAGAACCATTCGCTCCGGTAATCGCAATTTTTTTACCCAAAGGAAATTGAAAACGGACTTCTTCTAAAAGCAGTTTTTCCCCAGCCTTTAGCGTCAGCTGATTTCCCATTACCGGAAAGGAATGATGCAGTTCTAACGCTTTGGAACGATGAAACTGAATGGGCCGTTCATGCTGAATAGCATCGACCTTTTCCAATTGGTCCATCCGTTTTTCCATGGCTTTGGCACTTTTTTGCATCGCCTTTTGCGAAACATCTTTAGGTTTTGACGCAAGCCGCCGGTCCGTTCCTTCTTTCTTTCGGGCATTTGCTTTTGCGCCCTTCGTCATTTTCGCAGCCTTTTGCATTTTATCCTGTGCTGCTGCTTCTAAACGGGCTTTTTCCTTCAAATATTGCTCATGCGCTTCCTGCTGCAGATATTCCTCCAAAGCCTTCTGTTCTTCATACTCCGTATAATTACCGGAGTAAACATGGATTTCTCCGTCACGAATTTCCCAAATCGTTGTAACGAGCTGGTCTAAAAGCTTCCGGTCGTGGCTGATTAACATTAGCGTCCCATAATAATTCTCCAGTTCTCTCCGTAAATAACGGATTCCCTGCTGATCAAGATGCGTAGTTGGTTCATCAATCAACAGTGCTTCGTTATACGCTGCCAAAAGCTGTGCTATTTTTATTTTCGTCTGCTCACCGCCGCTGATACCTTCCTCTATATTGGGAACCTGAAGCTTGCCTAATACCTTTGGATCTGCTTGTTCCTCACCCGGGAATTCCATTTGTTTTAAATAAGCAAAGCTTGCATGGCGGTGTATTTTCCCTTTTGTCGGCTCTATCTCTCCTGCCAGCAAACGGAGCAGATTTGTTTTTCCCGCCCCATTCGGACCGACAATACCAATCCGATCCATAAAATGAACCGCTAACCGTTCGATGGAAAAAATATCTTTATCTAAATACGTTAATTCGACGTCTTTTATTTCAAATTGAATGTTTTGCATATTTGCTACCTCCGAGATTTTTTAATTTCTCGTATCGATAGCCTGTAACTGGATCGATACGAGCTTGTATTTTCTGATAACAAGCCCGTATCCATTAAAAGAACAATAGCATCTGCATCGTCATCTCTCCCTATTTTTTATTAGAACGAACACCCTGCTTCCCCGCGCAAAAAGAAATAGAAATCCTTTTGTTGTACCTGTATTTCATCATTAAAAAAGGACAGCAAATCGTCTGCTGTCCTTTTTACATACTTCCTTCAGGAAAAAGATATACCTCATGTATACCTTCCTTATAATAGCTAAAAAAGACAGACGACTCCTATTTCTCTGCGAGCGTCAAAGCACAGGCAGAGCTTGAACATGTTATCAAATTAATTGTTCAAGTCTAGGAATCGAAATCTCATCTTAGCACATTTTCCCTTCCGTTCTGAATTTAATTTTATTATATATCGCTGGATAAGTAACGTCAATCACACATTTAAATTTGGAGCTGAATTAAAATTCTGCCAAATGAATGTATTACCTAACACAATTGCAAGTAAAAAAAACTTTTTTTTCATGATACTAAATTAAACACTACTGAATATTGGTTATATAATATATAAAATTAAATTTAATACTCAAATTGACTTTAAATAGCTCCCATCCCACCGTCAACTCGATATTGTGATCCGGTTATAAACTTACTTTCATCAGAGGCTAGAAACAATACTAAGGAAACAATATCATTTGAATCTGCATAACGCTTTAATGGAATTGCTTGACTATAAGTTGTTTTTACAGACTCCGGTTCATCCGGATTCGTATCTGCTTCAAGTGAACGCATCATTTCAGTGTTCACTGGTGATGGATGAATGGAATTTATTCGGATATTATTATCAGATACTTCTAATGCGGCAGTTTTCGTTAACCCCACAACAGCATGTTTAGAAGCTGCATATGGTGCCATCTCAGGAGAACCTCTTAATCCGTCAACAGAGGAAGTATTTATAACACTGCCACTTTCTTGTTTTATCATAATTGGCAGTACATATTTAAGTCCTAAAAATACACCGCGAGTATTTACAGCAAGCACTTTATCAAAGTTTTCGGCTGTTTGTTCAATTAAGGAGGTTTTTTTGCCTGTTATACCTGCATTGCTAAAGAAAATATCGATTTGTCCAAACTGTTCAACAGTTTTTTGCACATAATTTTTAACGTCTTCTTCTTTAGACACATCTGCCCCAACTGTAATTACTTGGCCAAAAGACTCAAGTTCCTCCTTAACTTTATTAAGCGATTCTTCAAACAAATCAACTAAAACTACTTTCGCTCCTTCTTTTAAAAAGGTAGTTGCTGTTTCTTTACCAATGCCGCCAGAACCACCAGTAATCAACGCAACTTTACCATTTAACTTTCCCATTATAATTTCTCCTCGCATACTAAGTTTCAACAAATATCTTAAATAAACTCTCATAAAGGAAAACGCTTTTCTAAATGATTAAAATATTAATTTCCAAAATAAACCTATAAATTGGTATAATGATTAAGTCATAAGGTTTAAATTTTGAGAATTCCTTATAACGTTAAACAATCTCATGTGTGTCTACAATAAAGGTAGTAATTTCTTCAATAAATGTTTTTGCATGTTCCATTGCCTTCTTGCCTGCTTCTGAAGCAAAAGCAGCCTTCAAACTGTTTGTATCCTCAAACCAAAGTTCAACAACACCATCGATTGGTACATCTTCATATCCAGCTGGGGATCTGTTAATGTTACGGTCGATCACTAAATTTTGTGTATAACCTTTTACATCAGGCATAGCTTTTAAAAGTTCTGCATGTACTTCTGCCCACTCACTTTTAAAAACCTCTATATCCACATCTGGACGGCGCTTAAGCAGTGACATCCGTTTTAAAAGAGATTCATCATTAGAAACTGGAATTACTACATTTTGTTCTACAATAATTAATTGCATTTTTCCAATAAATTGCTCTTCATCTTTTGAAAGCACCTTAGTAATATCTGAATTAAAACTGTGTTTCATTGAAGCTAAGTCATCAAACCAGAGCTGAGAAAAACCATCTACCGCTTGCGATCCTCGTGTATAATCTATACCTAATTGTTCAGAACTAGTCACATGATTTTGATGATATTTACGTAGCCTCGGAATTTGGGAAGCAATTGAACCGTGTTTCTCTACCCAATAATTGTGAAATTCTTCAATCGTTATATTTTTCTTTTTTTGTAATATCCCCATTCTAACAACCATTAGCTTTTCACCTTCCTGTTTTCATTAAAATTATTCATCTTATTTCTCTATTGCGCAGTATAGCCTCCGTCAATTACTAATTCACTTCCTGTCACAAATTTAGATTCATCCGACGCTAGATAAAGAGCACCGTAAGCAATATCTTCTGGTTTGCCTAGTTCTGGCCAAGGAAATTTACTTTCAAGAGGATGCCCCTCGTTTGTTGCTATAGAACTTGACATTGGAGTTTCTATAACACCTGGATGAATCGAATTAACTCTAATGTAGTCTTTGCTCAATTGTACAGCAGCTGATTTACTCATTAATCTTATTGCCCCTTTTGAAGCATGATAAGAAATAGATCCTCCACTACCTACGAGACCGTAAATTGAAGAAATATTTATAATTGACCCTCCGCCTGATTTTTTAATTAAGGGTGCAGCATGCTTCATACCTAGAAAGGTCCCTTGCGTGTTTATACTTTGAATATGATTAAAATCTTCAAGTGAGGTCGACTCTAACCCTTCTCTTGATAATATACCAGCATTATTTATAAGCACATTTAATTTTCCTAATCTTTCTTTTGTAATAGATACAACATTCTCCCATTCTTCTTCTGAAGAAATATTATGTTTGATAGAAACTACTTCTCCATCTTGATTTATTATAGCTTTTTCTGTTTCGTACAAACCTTCTTCATTTATATCCGTTATAACAACTTTCGCTCCTTGTTTAGAAAATAATAAAGCTTCTGCTCTTCCTTGACCGCTAGCGGCGCCTGTAATAATAGCTGTTTTGTCTTCTAGTCTCTTCACTTTAAATCCTCCATTAATCTATAATCTTTTATAATTAACGCTGAATTAATGATTCTTTTCCTGGGTACCATTTTTCAGAAACTCTGTTAAGTCCTTTAGGCAATACCTCACTCCACGCTTTTTCATAGCTTTTCGGTCCTTCGATAGATTCTCCTAATTCGATTGCAGCTCTTAGCGGCCAATAAGGATCGCGTAATAATTCTCTTGCCAGAAATACTAAATCTGCTCTCTGGTTTTTTAATATTTCTTCAGCTTGACTGGCATAGGTAATTAACCCAACAGCTCCAGTGTCTATTTTAGCTAGTTCTTTAATTTTCTCTGCAAGAGGAACTTGATAACCTGGAAACACCTCGATTTTGGCTGGGACCACTGCTCCAGAACTACAATCTATTAAATCAACACCTTGCTCCTTCATTTGTTTGGCAAAATAAATGAAATCATCCATCTTGTTTCCTTCCGGATGATATTCAGATGCAGATATTCTTACAAATAAAGGGCCACTCCATACGGTTATTATTTCATCTAAAATCTCTCTTAAAAAACGATAACGATTCTCTCTAGTTCCTCCATATTCATCGGTTCTTTTATTAGATAACGGTGATAAAAACGCATTGATTAAATACCCATGTGCACCATGGAGTTCAATAACATCGAAACCTGCCTCTTTAGCCCTCTTTGCTCCTTCTTTAAATTCTTCTATAGTAGTCTTGATATCTGCATTACTCATTTCTTTAGGTGTTTTCATTGTATCTTTATACGGAATCGAAGAAGGAGCAAATATAGGACCTTCCACGTCGGCTTTTCTGCCAGCATGTGCAAGTTGAATTCCTATTTTAGAATTAAATTTGTGAACAGCATCCACGATTGTTGTAAGACCTGCTATATGATCATCCTTCCAGATTCCCAAATCTAATTCAGAAATTCTCCCTTGTGGATTGATAGCTGTTGATTCCAGAATAATCAATCCTGCCTGCCCCATAGCTCGGCTTATATAATGAAATCTATGAAATTCGTTTACTTTACCGTCTTTTTCTTTTGATGAATACATACACATTGGAGACATGACAATTCTGTTTTTTAAAGTAATTCCTTTCAACTTGTACGTTGAAAATAATTTACTCATTTTCATTCACAACCTTTCATTAATTACTAAAAATACTTGGTAACCACAAAACTAATTGCGGGAATACTAACGTTAGAATAAGAACAAAAATGATAATAAGAATAAATGGAACAACCCCTCGATAAATTTCTGCTGTTGTTATTTGTCCTTTTACAACTCCTTGCGTATAAAAAAGCGCATGCCCAAATGGAGGTGTAAGAAATGAAGTTTGTAAAAGTACTGCAATACAGGTGACTACCCAAATCATATTGAAATCATGCATTTGAATCAAAGGCATAAATATCGGAAAAATAATCATTATAATTCCAACCCAATCAAGAAACATACCTAAAATAAAGACAAGAACCATCATAAATATAAAGATTCCCCATTGATTCAGTCCTAACGTATCAACAAACCCTTGTATTACCCCCGCCCCATTCAAACTTAAGAACATGGATGCAAAAGCTGTAGCACCAATCATAATAATTAAAACCATTGCCGTTGTCTTAGCTGTTTCATACATTGCTTCCGTAAGCATCTTCAAACTAAACTTCCGGTAAAATATTGTCATTAAAAATGCCACAAATGCACCTACACCAGAAGCCTCTGTTGGTGTGGCAACTCCTGTGTATATCGTACCCAACACAGCCAAAATTAAAATTAAAGGAGGAACCAAATTAACTAAACTTCCTGTAATTCGTTTTCTAATCGGCATAGCCGCTGCTTCTTCCTCTGTTAAAGCTGGTCCATAATCTGGGTTTTTCCAACATATAAAAAGAACATATACAGCATAGAAAAACGCCAAAAGCAGTCCAGGAACAATGGTTGATTTGAATAAGTCCCCTACAGATACTTGAGCCTGAGCTCCCATTACAATTAACATGATGCTTGGAGGTATTAGTATACCTAATGTTCCACCTGCAGCAACAACACCTGCTGATAAGCTTTTGTTGTATCCATACTTTAATAAAACTGGGATACCTAAAACACCCATTGTTAGAACGGACGCACCAACAACACCTGTTGTTGCTGCAAATACAGTCGATACAATAACGATAGCTAATGCTACTCCTCCACGTAGTCCGCCTAATAAGTACCGCAACGACTCAAATAACCCTTCTGCGATTTTGGATCCAGCCAGCAAATTTGCCATAAAAGTAAATAAAGGGATTGCAACTAAAGTATAGTTATTCATTATGTCATAGATACCATTGACAAAAATGCTTACGGATTGCGGACCCCATCCAATTAAACCAAATATGAGAGCAAGCCCTCCCAACACAAAAGCGATGGGATGTCCTGTCATAAGCCCTAGAATTAAACCTACAAACAGTAATATAGCCAGGATTTCCGCCATTAGTGACTTCCCTCCTTCGCTAATATAACGATTCTTTTTAATACTTCAGATATACCTTGCAGCATCAATAGCCCAAATGCAACCGGGACTATAGTATAGGTTAAGTACACTGGTGCTCCAAATAAGGATGAGGAGGTCTCTTTTATAATCCACGAATCAACAGCATTTCCGAAACTTATATAGAAAACAAAGATAATAAATGGAAAAAACAAAATAAAGTAAGTAATTAAATCCATGATTGCCTGCTTTTTTTCTGATAGACGGCTATATAGCAAATCAACGGAAACTAAACTTTTGTAAAGTAGAGCGAAGGCTGCGACAATCATAAAATGAAAACCAAATACCATAGTAATTACTTCATAAGTCCATATGGTAGGAGAGTTAAAGACCCTTCGACTGATTACTTCAAATACAATAAGCAAGGTCAACACGAGAATAGACCAGGATCCTATTCTTCCTACCCATAAATTTATCGTGTCTATACCTTTGATAACTTTATGAACAACACGCATATTAACTTACTCCTTCCATTTTCTCAGGATATAATAACTTCACTGGAGTTTTAGAGGGCCGATTTATCAGCCCCCTACTATCTAAATTAGAGGAATTTGTTCTAAAATAACCAGAAAATTTTAATCTAATAATGTCTCTGCATTTGTTCCAAATCCCCAAGGTCCCATGATATCCCGATACCCAGAAAACGTTTTCATAAATTCTTTTTGACTTTCTAAGACCATTGCAAAATCCGAGTTTTCTTCTGCCAATTCATCTTGAATTTTAATTGTTGTTTCGATAATCGTTTCCACATCTTCTTCTGGAAACTCAGTAACTGTAACAGAACCTGATTCTATCATTTCACCTGTAACGAGCGCATCTTGATAAAGCTCATCAAATGTTGTTTCCAACATTGTTGTTTTTGCTGCCGTTTCAACGACAAGTTGTAAATCTTCAGGTAAAGACTCCCAAACATCTTGATTAATCATTACTCCTGTTACAGAAGCAGTTTGATGCCAAGAAGGTGTTGCAACATAGTTTGTAACTTCATCAAGATTCAGTGCTTTATCTCCCGATGGTCCACTAAATTCAACAGCATCAATTACTCCTCTTTGTATCGATTCATATAATTCTCCAGCTGGCAAATTGACAGGATTACCTCCAAATTCTTGCATTAACCTAGATTGTACAGTTCCTACAAAACGAATATTCAAACCATTTAAATCTTCGAGACTTTCAATCGGTTCAGTTGATCGAATACCTGATTCAGTAGCTGGAATATTGTACGGAAAGTAGACAAGATTTTGCTGACCATAAATTTCATTGTAGATTTCCATTCCTTCATCTGATTGAATCCACATAGCATAATCAAAAACACTCATTCCAGCTGCACTTGTGCCTAACAAGCTAAATGCTGAATTAAGCCCAGACCATGAACCAGGCCAATCCCCCCCTGCTTCAATTGTCCCGTTGCTAACCGTATCTAACAACTGATCACTGGCTGTTAATTCGCCCTCTTGGTGTAAGGTAATATCTAACCGTCCATTACTAAGCTCATTCACAAGTTCTGCAAATCTTTTATCTCGTTCAAATTGAATTGAGCCAGAAGGATACGTACTTGACATTCTCCAACTAAATGTTTCTCCGCTTGAATTTTCTGTTGAAGCAGAAGAATCTTCATTTAAACAACCAGACAAAATGAAGCTAAACATCATTAATACAACAGATAGAGACACTATTCTTTTACTCATTCTTTATCCCGCCCTTAGTTTTATTAAAAAGAAGAAGCTTTTTTTTGCATCAGTAAAATAATTACTCCTTCTGAAACAAGTTCTCCTCGCTGGTTGTAAACATAGACACTACGAGTTAGCACACCACTGTCTTTTTTTGAAGTTTCCTTCATTTCTTTTACAACAAATTTTGCATGAATTGTATCCCCTGGAACAACTCCTTTTTTAAATCGCCAATTAATTTCCAGCAAGCCAAGAGTAGAATCATTCACATGTCCCATCATAGCTTGTAACCCAGTAACAACGGAAACAGATAATAGCCCATGCGCTACTCTCGTCTTATATGGTGTCGTTTTAGCAAATTCTTCATCGATGTGCAATGCATTAAAGTCGCCTGACAGGCCTGTAAATTGTACAACATCGGACTCAGTAATTGTACGTCGAGGAGATATCATTTCATCTCCAATTGCAAAGTCATCAAAGTACATTGTCATTGAACTCACCCTTCTTATTATTCGTTATCGCCCTGTCCAAATCGGATCTCTCTTCTCTTTAAATGCTGACATTCCTTCGTTGTAATCTTCTGTTCTACTCAACACAACTACCTGATCTCTTAAATATGTTAAAGAGCTTTCATAATCCATATTTTGAATCATATACATGCTTTCTCTGCCTAGAGAAAGTGCTACAGGATTTTTTGCACTTAATTTCTCTGCCATCTCATATACCTTTTCTTCAAATTCTTCCCCTAAAAAAAACTCATTTATTAATCCTATTTCCTTGGCCTTTTCTGCATTTATACGATCACCGGTGTACATCAGCTCAAAAGCCTTTTTCTGTCCAACACTATTTACTAAGGGAGAACTGATCATCATCCCCCATAAACCTACGTTAATTTCTGGAGCGCCAAACTGAGCAGACTCTTTTGCATAAACTAGGTCACAAGAAACCGCCAATCCCAAACCACCAGCTAAAGCATACCCGTTTATGGCACCGATTATAGGTTTTTTCATTTTGCGTAAAGCTAATAAACAATCTCTATATTTAGTAACATGTTTTTTGAAATTGATTATATTGTTATCTTCACTCATTCCTCCAAGATCTGCTCCTGAACAAAATGACTTTTCACCTGCTCCCTTCAACACGACAACTTTTACTTCAGAATCGTTTGACAACTCTTCACAGGCTTGTTTAAACTTCTCCATCATTTCACCTGAAAGTGCATTATGAACGTTAGGACGATTTAATAATAAAGTAGCTACTCCTTTATGTTTTTCTACCACAATTTCTTGTTTATTCATTTCAATACCATCCTTTACACTGAACTGTTTTCATTGTGGAAATAAAGTTATTTCCACAATGAACTTAATGTTGCCACCTAAACTTTCGTTTGAAATAAATATTCTTTAATGAAATTGGTGGTCGTATTTCCATTTTTAAATTCAGGGTGAGTAACAATTTTTAATAATACGGGAATATTTGATTTGATACCTTCTATTTCATACTTTTCTAGAACGTTTACTAAGTTCTTAATTGCTTCATCACGACTATTTCCTTTTACAATCAATTTTCCAATCATTGGGTCGTAAAATGGTGTGACAGTTGTTCCTTCTTCAATTGCTAACTCATGACGAATATTCTCTCCAGTTAAAATATTAAATTTTGTGATTTTTCCAGGAGAAGGGAAAAATGTTTTAGGATCTTCTGCATAAATTCGAACTTCAATTGCATGACCATTTAATTGAATATCTGATTGCTCTAAAGTAAGTAAATTTCCATTAGCAATTTTGATTTGCTGCTCTACTAAATCTACCCCAGTAATTTCTTCAGTAATTGGATGTTCCACTTGTAATCTTGTATTCATTTCCAAAAAGTAATAGTTTTTATTTTCGTCCATAATAAACTCAACGGTTCCCGCATTTCTATATCCAATAGCTTTAGCAGCTTGAACTGCGTCTTCCCCCATTTTTCTTCTCGTTTTTTCATCTAAAAAAGGTGAAGGTGCCTCTTCCACTACTTTTTGATGACGCCTTTGGATAGAGCATTCTCTTTCTCCGAGGAAAATTGTATTCCCCTCATTATCTGCTAGAATTTGAATCTCAATATGTCTCGGTTTTTCAACCAGTTTTTCTAAAAACATAGCACCATTGCTAAAAAAGTCAGTTGCTCGTTTTTGATTTCCACTAAATGCTTTTTTCAATTCATCCTGATTATGAACCATTTGCATTCCAATTCCTCCACCACCGGCAGATGCTTTCAGCATAATTGGATATCCAATTTGTTTTGCTGCAATTTCAGCTTCTTCTACATTTAATAAAGGTGTACTATCACCCGGAACAATTGGAACACCGGCTGCTTCCATCGCTTTTCTGGCCTCAATTTTACTTCCCATTTTCTCAATTACTTCAGGAGTTGGTCCTATAAAAACAATCCCGTTATTATGACATGCTTTTGCAAATCCAGCATTTTCAGATAATAATCCATAGCCCGGATGAATTGCATCTACATTTGCTTCTAGCGCTATTTCAATAATTTTATCTACATTTAAGTAGCTTTCATTCACACGTGGTCCACCAACTAAATAAGCATTGTCCGCCACTCTAACATGCGGAGAATTTTCATCTGCTTCTGAGTAAATTGCTACTGCTTCGATTCCCATTGAGTGACAAGAACGAATTACTCGTGCTGCAATCTCTCCTCGATTAGCAATTAAAATTTTCTTGAACAAAATAATCACCTTTCTATATTAAAGATTATGGTAACCTATTGTTTTAACTTTAAAATCACATCTCCATCACTTACAAAGTCACCTTCACTAACAATAATTTCTTCTACTTCCCCTTCTGAATCTGCTGAAATAGGGATTTCCATTTTCATCGATTCCAAAATAACAACATCTTGTCCAGCACTAACTTTATCTCCTTCTGCCACTGTTATTTTCCATACATTTCCTGCCATGTTAGAAGTTATATTCATCACTTTCACCTCGTCAGATATTTTAATTTATAGTAAACGAACTCTTCTTTCAACACTTATAAATATGATATTTTCTTATACTTGGAACACTAGAAATTTGTACTGCATCGGAATCATATTTTAAAAATATTAGAAACGGGATTCTACTTTTTGTTGTTCACCAATAAACCATTCTTTTAACTCTCGTTTTAACACTTTTCCTACTGGTGTCATTGGAAGCTCATTTTTTTCAACAATTTTTATATATTTCGGAATTTTATATTTAGCTAGAGATTCAGAGGCATATATAAATATTTCATTTTCACTTAAAGACGCATTTTGTTCAAGCACAACCCAAGCCAATCCTACTTCACCCATCACTGGATCAGGAACACCGACTACATATGCCTGGTTAATTAATTCATGGCCAGTTAATACATCTTCGATCTCCTTAGGTGACACATTTTCTGCACCCATTCGATATATTTCTTTAAGTCTTCCCGTTAAAGAAATATAACCATTTTCATCTATCACCGCTAAATCACCTGTTTTTAACCAGCCTTCCCGGTCAATAGCTTCAGCAGTTTCTTTTTCTTTGTTGTAATACCCATTTGTAACTAAAGGTCCTTTGCAAATCAACTCCCCAGATTGTCCATGAGAGAGGATATCTCCAGTTTCTAAATCCCTGACTTTGAATGAGATATTTTTTCCTTCTAATTCATCAAGCCCCACATGTCCGCCGGGGATGATGCGCCCAACATATTTAGAAAGATAGGTGATATCATCATTCGGATCGGTTTGTAACACTCCCGCTGCGCACTCGGTCATGCCATAACCTGTGTTTAATTCTTTAATTTTCAATTGATTCTTAATATCCTTCCACATTTGTTGAGACACTTCAGCACCTGCACAGTACATGGATTGTAATTTTGATAAATCACGAGGCAGCTGTTGCTGAGCTTCCACTAGTTTTAAACCAATCGTCGGCACACATAAGATGTCTGTCGCTTCGTGCTGCTCCATTAAATCCAGTGCTTTCGATCCATTGAAATTGATTTGAAGTATTAAACTTCCCCCTACCATACTTCCTGCAATAATTCCTTCAATAAAACCAAAACAATGATAAAACGGAATTGGAATGAAAATTCTTCTTCCTTCTTGATAACCACGGTTTAAGCAGCTGCCTAATGCACTGCGCCAAATCATATCATGTGTAACTAACACGCCTTTTGGCATGGAAGTGGTTCCAGACGTATACATAATATCTGTTACCTCTGTTACCTGTGACTTTGGTATATTGCTAATTACCCTTCCCGCCCGATCTCTTTCCGAAGAAAAAATCAGTTCATAAAAATCGGTTGTACCTGAATATTTTTTTCCTTTTGGAGAGAAAACAATAATTTCTTTCAACTTTGGAAATCGTTCTGATTGCTCTTCTTTAAAGACTTCTGGACATAATTGTTTTAAAATTGAAACATAATTGATCTCATTCCATTCATCTACGGTAACGATAAATGAAGAATCAGATTGATTGATTAAATATGCGAATTCTTCTTTTTTTAATCTATAATTTATAGGTACCGTAATTCCTCCAGCTGCGGATGCTCCAAATTTTGTAAAGATAAATTCTGCATAGTTTGGAAAAATTAAAGCTACATGATCATATTTTTTCAATCCTAAATCGATTAACCCAGCACCAAATCGCTTGCTGAAATCTTCCACATCTGAATAAGACCAAGATTTTTCTTCACAAATGATGAATTCACTATTTTTATATTGGTTGGCCATTTGAAAGAAAAGTTCATGAACAGGTTCAGGACTCCATTCTTTACTTTTTATTTCAAATGTTTTTCTTCGACTTTTAAGAGAGACCACTTTTAGCCTAAACCTCCTTTGAGCTATTAAAAATAATACTTAACCTCTTCTGACTACTGTTTTCTTATCAGCAATTCCCTCCAGAGTACCCCTGTTTTCTGAATATAATTCGAAGCGATTTATCAAATCATTTCGGAGCCTATCCCCAGGTACCACATCGTCTATAAACAATTGTGATGCTGGGCTCCATACATTTATATCTTTGTTATATTTTTCTCTTTGCTCAATAATATATTTTTGTCGCTCTTCCGGGTCTTCTATAGATTGAATTTTATTAAAATACATTGCGTTAACTGCTGCCTCAGGACCCATAACAGCAGGTTGTGCCTGTGGAAGCGCAATACACGCATCGGGTTGCATGGAGGCGCCTGACATTACCACATATCCAGCGCCATAGGCTTTTCTCACAATAACTGAAATCCTAGGCACCGTAGCATTTGCTACTGTAGATAACATTCTTGCTCCCCTGCGGATAATCGCTTCTTTTTCAACTTTACTTCCAACCATAAAGCCTGGTAAATCTACTAAAAATAGTAAAGGGACATTATATGCATCACATAAAGATACGAAATGCGCAGCTTTTTCAGCAGATTCAGGAAATAGTACTCCTCCTTTTACTTTGGATTGGTTTGCCACAATTCCAACTGCTCTTCCACCGATTCTACAAAATCCTGTAATCAACTCTTTCGCATATAGTTGTTTAAATTCGAAGAAAGAATCAGCATCCACAATTCGATCAATTACAGCATACATATCCATTGGAACACGTTGGTTAGCTGGTACAATCTCTTCAATGTTTTTTCCAGGTAATGGATCTATAGACTCTGAAAGCGGAACAGTCTCTTTCCAATTTTGTGGCATAAATTCCAAATAACGTTTAGTGGCATCTAATGCTTCCTGTTCAGTTTTTACTAACATATCTCCAAGGCCACTAATTTGATTATGCATTCGTGCTCCACCCATTTCTTCCATGGATACTTTTTCTCCAGTTGCCATTTCTGCCATTCGAGGCGAACCAAGATAAACACTAGCGTTTTTATCTACCATGACAACAAAGTCGCATAGAGCTGGAAGATAAGCACTTCCTGCTGGAGAAGCTCCAAAGACGAGTGAGATTTGTGGAACATTTCCTGATATACGAGCTGTATTATAAAAAATTTTTCCCGCATGACGGCGATCTATAAAGGTATCAAATTGTTCATTTAAACGTGCTCCAGCAGAATCAATCATGTAAATTAATGGAATCATTCGTTTTTCAGCTAATTCTTGCATTCGCATTATTTTTTCAATCGTTTTAACTCCCCAAGTCCCAGCTTTTACAGTCAAATCGTTAGCGATAATCGCAACTTTTCGCCCATTAATTTTAGCAATAAGAGTAACAACAGCATCTCCAGGTAAAAACTGTTCATCGTTTTCACGTGCAAAAACGCCATCTTCAATTTCAATACTATCTTCATCAACCAAGTATTTAATTTTATCTCTAACAAATAGCTTTCCTTGATCTTTCAACTTTTGATAGTAGGGCCGATTCGATTTTGTCTTTATCTCATCCAATTTTTCATATACTTTTTGATCATGGCCGCTCTTTTTATTTAATATATCCTGTTGCATAACCTATCACTTCCTTCATTTATAATTAAACCGCTTACATAACTGCTGTTATGAAATGCTTTTACAATTAATTTGAAGCAATTCGTCGATAAGAATTTAAACTTCTTCCTTTAGATACTTTACTCGGAAGCTCTCTTCCAAGTATTCCTTCAATTTTCTCAGTTACTTTTAATAGCTTTTCAAGATCAATTCCAGTTGAAATGCCAAGTTCGTGACACATGTGAACTAAATCTTCTGTTGCAATATTTCCAGCAGCTCCTTTAGCCCCACTAAACGGACATCCTCCAAGTCCTCCCACAGAGGAATCATAGTGAGTAACCCCCATCTTCAATCCAACATAAGCGTTCGCCATGCCCATTCCACGAGTATCATGCAAATGCAAGATGATGTCTTTTTCAGGCCATCTATCCTGTACTTTCCCAACAAGCATCTCTGTGGAAATTGGGTTTGCCCAGCCAACTGTATCTCCCAACAGAATATGTTTAGGATTTTCACCAAACGAGTTTGCTTTTGCTATCGAACGTTCAATCAATTGGATCACAAGTTCCGGATTGGTGTCCCCCTCATACGTACATCCAAAAGCAGTCATAACTGCGATAGTGTGAACTGGTATATTAAATTCGTTCAGTGTACAAATTCGTTCGTCCATTTTTGTAAATGTCTCATCGATTGTTAAATTTGTATTCTTTACAGAAAAAGTTTCACTCGCTGTAATCTGAAGTACGCCTTCTAAATCAAATTTCCCAGTGGCTTGAGCTCTCTCAATTCCTTTTGCGTTAAGATAGACACATTGATATTCTGTTTCAGGATATCGTTTAAAACCCGCAGCGACCTTTTCCGCATCTGCCATTTTAGGGACCCATTTCGGACTTACAAAAGAGGTGACTTCAATAACTGGAAAATTACACTCTGAAATCATATCCACTATTCGAATTTTATCTTCCGTTGATACAGGTGCTTCTTCTATCTGCATTCCTTCCCTTGGTCCAACTTCACGTATTATTACCTTTTTAGGAAATGCCAACTTAGTCCCTCCTATAAAACCTTGTTCTTTGCTTCTGAATTATTCAACGAAACATTCAGTATACTAATAATGTAAATAAAATACTGCTGATTGTTTCTTTAGTTTCTTTCACTTATTATTTAATTTTTAATCTATGTTTACCACAACATTCTTAGGATTACGGGCAGTTAAAAATTCAATTGGCTCTGTTTTACTTGGATTACGTTCAATATGCGGTAAATAAGCTGGAACTCTAAGGAAATCTCCTTGGTTATATTTTTCATAATCTTCATACTCTTCACCGTATAGAAGTTCAGTGGTACCACTAATAATAAAGCCAGCTGTTTCTGCTTCTCCATGATGATGTGTTCCTGAATCCATCGCAGTTTCACCAGTAACGCGACCAATCCAAAGGTTAGGAGCTTGAACTGCTGTTTTTCTTGGCATATTTTTCGTTTGACTTGTTGAATCCATTAAATCAGAAGACTTCACAATTGAAATTTCTTCTTGACTATTGTCATTTCCTGAATTTATAACACTTTCATCTTTATTCAGATATTCTAATTGATAAGACGGAGCCATAGTGGTAATAATTTGAAGCGGGGTTGCATCTTTATTATTTTGATACATATATGGTTGATAAGATGGTATATAAATGAAATCGCCTTCATTTAGTTCTATAACTTTTTTATATCCTTTTCCGTAGAAAAACGATGCTTGTCCATTTAATACATAATGGACTGTATTTGATTGTGCATGATGTTGTACATTTGATTCAGCACTGGGAGCAACTGTCAAACTTCCCATCCAAATTTTCTCTCCAACTGCTCCAGATCTCCAAGTAATATTCTCTTGACTAGTATCCAAAACTTGCAATTCATCCTTTTTGGTGATACCAAGTTTACTATTATCTATCTTATTCTCTAACATATTTTCACCTCATTAAAGTCTATATTTTGTATTATAATCTAGACATAATCAGCAACAACCTTATTTTTTATTTTGCCAATTTCAGCTATTTCAATTTCAACTACGTCTCCTTGTTTTAATAAAATCGGTGGATTACGTTTAGCCCCAATTCCAGGGGGTGTTCCTGTCAAAATAATATCTCCAGGAATAAGAGTCATCGCTTTTGAAATTTCAGAGATAATCTTATTCACTGAAAACATCATTAAACTTGTATTACTAGATTGGACAGTTTCTCCGTTAACTTTACAAGTTATATCTAAATTTTGAACATTTGATATCTCATCTTTTGTGACAATCCAAGGGCCTGTCGGGCAGGACTTGTCCATGCTTTTCCCCATAAACCATTGGCCTCCATGAGCTTGTTGTACATCTCTTGCAGATAAATCATTGGCGCACATATACCCAAAAACATAATCTTCCGCTTCTTCTTCAGAAATTAATTTCCCTTCACGTCCAATAACAACTGCCAGCTCTGCTTCATAATCAAATTTATTTGTAAAATGTTCTGGAATAGGGATCCCTTCATAAGGACCAGCAATAGTTCCGGTTGCTTTTGTAAATATTGTCGGCTTCGATGGCAAATCGATATCCTGTAGTGCTCTTTCGTTAAAATGTTCAAAGTAGTTCCATCCAACGCACATAATATTTCGCTTCAATTTAGGTATTGGAGACAATAGATGCTCGCTTTGAATTTCTCTACTTTCAACATTAGAATGAATAATTTGGTTAATTCTATTAAGTCCTTCACTTCCTGCTTTGATAATTGATAAAACGTCTTGAAACTCATTACTAATATCAATTATTGCATTATCTTTAATTACCCCTACACTTATTTGATTCTCATTACTATAAGAAATAATTTTCATTGAATTTTAACTACCCTCCCAGTATATACTGCTTAAATTTATTTATTTTACTAAAATTTTACATATTTGTAATTTTTTGTGTTTCTGATAAACTAACTGAATCTAAATCTTTATAAAATTCTTGTTCTGTAAGTCTTAAAATTTCTTTTCCTGCCCGTGCTTTATGTTTCAACATATTTCTTTCAGCAGATACACTGTCGCCTTCTAGTAAAGCTAAATAAATTTCCTCATGTTCTTTAACGGAAAGTTTATTATGTTCATCATTTTTTTTAAATAGCGAAGGGTAGCGATTGGTGTTTTTCCACAAATCCTGTATTGTTTTAACCAGTAATTTGTTTTGACATTTGCTATATATTTTCATATGAAAATCAATATTTAGTTTCTCAAACAAGTCATAATCCTGTTTTTCTATTGCACTGTATGATTCCTTTACTATATGTCGAATTTCTTCAAAATCTTTTTCCTCTAAATTATTTGTTGCTAACCTAGTTGCGAATCCCTCCAATTCTATTCTTAATTCAAAAATATCTTTAATATCTTCTGATGATAACGTGCTAACAACTGCTCCTACATGTGGTTTGAATTCAATTAAATCTTCAGAATTCAATTTATTCATTGCTTCTCTTACTGGGCTTTCGCTACTATCAAACCTTTTTGCTATCTTACTAATTACCAATTTTTCTTCGAATTCATACTCACCTTCATATATTTCTTTTTTTAATGTTTCGTAAATTATATCTTTCTTGGTTTGGTATCCCCTCACGTCAACTACTCCTTTCATCATCCTATATCATCTAACCTACATCATATATGATATATTGTCAATGTAATTTTCTAATTATTTTAAATGATTTATAAATTCATAATCAAATTAGAATACAGCGATACAATTTATTTTAATTTGATTGCCAACTAATAAATTTGACTAAAGAGGTTTTAATAGTTAAGCATATAAAAATATAATATATTTTTTCCTAAGAAAATATAATTTGATAAGTTCTATTAATTTTTCACTAAATAAAGTAACCTCTCCCAAAATTTATCTTGGAGAGGTTACTTTATTTAAAATACAACAACAAAATAGATGAAATAGGTATAAATTTTAAAATCTAAAGCTCAATCATCGGCTCCTCCTTCTTCTCAGAATCTCCCTCATCCGAACAAACACTATAAGGGACATCAAAATCCCGGGCAACAGCCTCATCATAGGCCACAAGATCATCCTTCGATAATTCCGATAATGCTTTTTTTCCCATCATTCGAATCCCTTCTTCCATTTCTTTTACCGAAGCATTGAAATAATTGACTAATGCCTTCGTCCCTTCCTGTCTGTTGAAGTCATCCTTGTATTTGCCATCGTACCAGACAACCTGTGTCGGCGGTTCAAAGGGCACAGCATTTAACACCTGCTTGTGAGAGACAGTAAATAAAACAGCCGATCCTAAATAAACAGCATCCGCCCCTAATGCCATTGCTTTTAAAAATTGTCCCGGTGTAAACATTCCGCCCGAAATAATCAGACTGACCTTATCTCTTGCCTTCTTTTTTTGCAAATGCTGATGCGCCCGGTGCAGACCGTGAATGGTAGGAATCCCAAAGTCCTCTGATAAGATTGGCGGTGCTCCGTGGGTTGCTGCCTGTGCGCCATCTACAGCAATATAATCTACGCCGATTTCTAATAAAGCATCAATGTCCGCTTCTATTTTTCCGCCGGCAGCAATTTTTGCTCCAATCGGCACGCCGTTAGTCAATTCTTTTAACTCCTGGACAAGGTTTTTAAAATCTTCTAAGGTTTGATCCTTAAAAAAATGATTATGAATAATGGCCTCTTCTCCATCATCCAGGTTTAAGACCTTTCGAATATCTCCTTGAAGTTCCTCTGCCGGAATCACAACACCGGAGCTCATCAAAGCACCTTGGCCAAATTTTATTTCAATCATCGATGCTTTCTTGATAAGCTGTTCTTCCTTGGACCAGCTTGTCTTGGAAAACTGCAGGATATACTTATCTGTTCCATCAATTTCTTCCTCCATCACCCCGCCTTCTCCAGAATTAAGTGCGGTGCCCAGCTGATTTACCGCATCAGACAGCGCCAGTCTCACTTCTTTGCTTAATGCAATCCCGTACGCCATCCCGCTGACCATTAAGGGAATATCTAATTCCATTGGCTGCTTGGCCTGCGGACCTATCTTCACCTTTAAATCTACCTGCTCCGTATATTCTGTTGGGAACGCGGCTACTTGGGCCGGTATAAATGTCAGCATTTCAAAATCCGGCCACGTTTTGGAAGAACCAAGCGGACGGTGCAAGACATCGCCAGATTCCGCCCGTAAATTATTCTCAAAGGTTCGCTGGATCCCCATATGTTTAAAACCGGTTACCATTTCAAATAAATTCTCTTGATAACGATCTTCCATTAAGGTTTTCCCATAATGATCAACCATCCTTTTTATCAAATGGCGTCTCATGATAAACAACAAAAAAAACATGATAATAAACAGACTAAGCAGAATAAGAATAATGATATCGAGCACCATCTGTACACACTCCTTTTTCTCCAATTTACATCACAGGTTGCTTTGTCTTGCAGTTCTCGGTGTTGAGTATTTGGACGTTTCCGAAATAACAATTGATTAACTGCCCCTGCTTCGCTGCTGTTATCTTCCACAAAAACGGAACATAATCTGTTTATCTGCCAGCATCTGCAGGGGTCATGATTTTTTGTTTTTATTTTCTTCATATCTGCTATGCTTCCACGGCGGGTCTCCATATTCATGCAGCTTTTGATTCACTTTATAAATAACATACGGAACCAGGAAGGATAATAAGGTACACAGCAGAATTAAATAATTAGGTAATATGCCTGTCAGTTGATCCCACATAAATACGTCACTTCCCTTCTTAATCCCTTGTCTGATCCATGGTGCCTGTTGCACGGACAGTGGCATCTACCGTTACATTTATGGATGCATTCTGAAAGATATTTTCGCCTTCGTCCCAGTTATCCTTTACTTTCAACCACTCTTTGTAATCCCTTTCCTCCATCATTTCTCTAAATCCAAAAAAGTCCATTCCTATTTCCTCTTGTGCCTTTTTTATGATATTGGATGTGATTTGTTCCATCCTTCCGCTTATCAGTTTATCTAATTCATTGAAATAGTCTTTACTTAGCAAGGAATTATCGCTAAACACTTCGGCAATATTACCCTCTGTATCAATTTCTATATCAATGTTCAGTTTACCCGTCTCATCTATGTCCATTTCTATGTTACTTTTTGCACGCTTAATTTCATAAACCATCTCTCCATCATTACTCTCAAATTCAATATAACCCCCTTTTAAATCTCCTGTTATTAAATTGACGGAAACAATCTCTAATCCACTGATAACGTCAACTAATTGATTCGTCTTTCCATTAAAGACACCAGCTCCGTTAAACATCATTTTTCCATCTGATGGAACGACTCTTGGAATAAGGTAATTATTTTTTTCTAACATGTATTCATTTAGGTCCCCTATTCGTAGCGGTTCAATCAATGCTCCTGATTTATCCATATTTTCATTTACCCTGTCAATATGCATCGCAGGAAGCGGCTCTATTTGGGATTCGATTTCCAGCAACTCTTTCGCCTTCTGGTCGGAAATGATCACTTTGGTTTCTCTTCGCATCTCGGGGTCACGAATAAGTAAATCCATGCTATTTGCAAATATTTCTGGTTCCCTTGCTAATTCTTCTGAAACCACGATTAATTTTAAATGCTCATAAAAGGGAGGATTGCCCTGAATGAGTGCCATTTCCCGAGTTATTTTAAACAAACTTTGACCGCTAATAGATAGGTTGTTATAAGGAGTATCAGCATTGTTTCCGCCTTCGCTGGGAGTGCCTAACCCTGAAGGAACAACAAACTGATCTGTCATTGTTATAATTGGTTTATCTCCAGATTGTTCTTCTGCTAAATCGAGTGCAACACCAATCACAAACCCTCGTTCTTCAATATTCACTTCATCCCAGCATCCGGCGAGCAGCAAACAAATACAGCCAAAAAGGAATAGATATGCTTTATTCATTTCGCTTCACCCCTCTGATTTTAGCAACTGCCGTCAATAGAATAAGCACCGTGATGTTCAAAATAAGCATCATCCAACTCATTACTGATCCTAATAAATCCACTTCCATGACATCTTGCGGAAACATCCCGACAAAATATATGATAGGTGTTAAAATAAAAATAATTTTTAGCTTCTCCGCATTTTCAAAAATGGCATTCAATGCAAAGACCCCAATGTCCATAGCCATTGTTGCCGTAATAAAAATAGCCATAATCCATATCACAAAGAAAACCGATTCAAACCTTTCAAAAAAACCGCCGGGTATCTCTACCACCTTTGCCAGCTCTATCGTCGGATAGAGTAAATTAGCTGTAACAGCATTCCCAAAGACGCCAACACACATGATAAAAATCATTATATATAATCCAACAGGAATACACATACCAAGTGCAGCTGCCTTTGGTGCTTTTTTTGGTTTATCAACCAACGAAAGGTAAAACCATAAAATTCCAAATCCAAGATAAGAGATGGCACCTGTATTCGCAATCACCTGTGTATAACCAGTTATGGGGGTCTGTAATACAGGCATTAAGTTTCCAGCGTTCAACCAACCAACATTAAATACCACGATGATAAGAGCTATCGAAAGAATAATCGGCATAAACATCATGTTGATTCGGAACAGCCCAGCGCGTGATCCCGAAACAGCATAAACAACTACCAGCAAAAAGGTCAGTGCAATCACTTCAATTGGGGTACGGTCGAATAAATATTGCTGCGATATATTACTGATTTTACGAATTTGATAGGCAGTGACAAAGATGGAGAGAATTGCAAACATCAGACTTAAAACTATCGCTACTGGTTTTGTTACGATTTTGGAAGCGTAGGTAAGGAAGGTTTGCCCTTGAAATCCTGACGCAAATTTAGCTATTGCCCAGGATATAAAAACAGCAAATAATCCGACAAGGAGCAAGGGGATCCATCCATCAGCACCTTTCGTTACAGAGGCTAATTGTTTTGGCATCGAAAGAATCCCTACCCCAATTACAATGGATGGGATAGCAATCATGATATCTCTTTCACTAATTCTTTCATCTGCATATTTAAACCTTTTCACTGTTTACGCTCCCCTTTGTTCATGAGCTTTTTATCATTGGTCTGCATATAGACAGGCCGCCTTTTCATCATTGCAATCGGTGCACGTAACACAAGGTCCTTCCAATCATTCATAAAGCTTGGTGCAAATGGAGTGGAATATGGCACACCGAAGCTCATCAAATTCACAATATGGATATTAATCATGATGTAGCAAAGGATGATTCCATAAAGTCCGAATACAGCCGCTGCAGCCATCAACCCAAACTGCAGGATTCGAAATGTGATGGCAATACTATAGGAAGGCAAAGCAAACGATGCAATGGCATTGAGTGCAACGACAATGACCATCACAGGGCTGACGATCCCAGCGGAAACTGCTGCCTCCCCGATAACGAGTCCGCCAACAATGCCGATGGTCTGCCCAATCGCAGTCGGCAGCCGTAATCCAGCTTCCCGCAGTAATTCCATCGTTGCCGTCATAATCAATGCTTCCATAACAGGCGGGAAAGGAACTTCATCTCTGCTTGCCGCAATGGAAAATGCTAAATCAGATGGGATCAGACCTGGATGATAGGATACCAAAGCGATATAAAGAGCCGGTAAAAATACGGAAATAAAAGCTGCCAGATAACGCAGCATTCTAACCAGCGTTCCAAGAGACCAGCGCCAATAATTATCCTCAGGTGACTGCAGCAAGCTTCCAAAGGTCGCCGGTGCAATCAATACAAACGGCGTACGATCAAGGAGGATAACTACTTTTCCTTTAAGAAGTGCCTCAGAAGCCTTATCTGGTCTTTCCGTATTTAAAATCTGCGGGAAAGGAGATAAAAAGCTATCCTCAATCCATTGCTCAATATAGCCGCTTTCCGGTGCATCATCAATATCAATTGTTTCCAGTCTACGTTTTACTTCATCCACCATATCGGGATTCACAATACCATCCATATAGGACACAACAAGCTCTTTCTTGGAGCGTCTGCCGACTTTATAGGTGCTGAAACGCAGATTAGGGTCCGCAATATACCGGCGGATCATCATGGTATTGGTTCGTATATTTTCGACAAACCCCTCTTTGGATCCGCGAATCAGCGATTCCGACTGCGGCTCCTCGATAGCACGACTTTCTCCGCCTATCGTATCCATGATAAGTACTTGGTCCACTCCATCTAAATAAAGCACCGTATTTCCTCTTAAAATGGCATTCGATACATCATCTAACGAGTTTCCAAATTCGATGCCTGTTACCGTAATAACTTTCTTATCAATCGCATCAAAAAGCTTCTGTTTGTCCTCAGGCAAGCCCGAAGCATTTTTCAAATCCTCCATAATATGATCATAAATGTAGACATTATCCACGATGCCATCGATATAAACAATTGCGATTCGATGATTCGTATTGCCAATAGTGAATTCACGTATTACTAAATCACTTGGATTCTCGAGCATTTTTCTTATATTTTCCAGGTTATCAGTCAGTTTTGTTCCGATTTCCAGAGAGAAATTTTCTTTTCCACTTTTCTTTTTATTTTGCCAATAGAAAGATCGTCCCAACATTATCCCCTCAAGTCATCTGAATAGTACGTGTTCAAAAAGGAGGAGAACCCAGACTTTTTGAACACCCTCTAAAAATAGTTACTCCTCTTCTTTTTCCCAATAGGACCTCATTTATGTATAAAATATATCCAGCTGTAAAATCTAAACCTATCTATATCGCCTGCGAAAGGGGTCACAAATCAAATGGATGAAAAAAATATACATTTAACTGCTGCCGAGATTGCTTCAGTATGGACAGGATATATGAATGATACGCTGGCAAAAAGCATTTTAAGCTTTATGTTAAAGCATATGGATGATCCTGAAATAAAGCCTGTTGTCCAGCATGCCTATGACAATTTCACAAAACAAATAGACCAGCTGCATCAGATTTATGAAGAAGAGAACTTTGCAACTCCAAACGGATTTACAGAGAAGGATGTCAATATGAATGCACCCTGGCTTTTCACCGATGTTTTTTGTTTAACCTATGTAACACATATGGCAAGAATTGGGATGATTACGTATAGCGGATTCGTCACAATGAGTACAAAAAAGAAAATCCGGGATTATTCTATACAGGCACTTCAGGACATGGCCTCCCTCTATGATCATGCTGTGGAAATTGCTTTAAAAAAAGGAATCAATTCAAGGCATCCCTATATTGAGCCTCCAAAACAAATTGATTATGTAGACAGCAAAAAGTATTTCAACGGACTCAATCCATTTAGTGATAAACGTCCGTTAAACGCGATTGAGATATCTCATTTATATATGAACATCCAGACAAATGAGATGGGAGTCAGGTTATGCCTTGCTTTTGCGCAGACCTCCCCTTCCAAAGCGGTGCAGGATTTTATGATCAGATGTAAAAATGTTTCTCAGAAACATATAAAAATATTCGTGGATAACTTGATGGCGAATGATATTGGAGCACCGCAAGTACCTGATACAGCAGTAAGTGACTCTACAACACAAACCTTTTCCGATAAATTAATGATGTTCCATATGTCCTTGCTCATGTCTGCAGGAATCGGAAATTATGCTACTGCGGCAGCAGCCAGTCAGCGATTGGACCTGGCGGCAAATTATGAACGGCTCTCTATGGAAGTTGCTAAGCTTGCAAAAAGCGGTGCCGATATCATGATTGATAACAATTGGCTGGAGCAGCCTCCAGGTACGAGAAATCGAGAAAAACTGGCAAAGAATAAGGAGAAGAATTGATACCATTTATCATTTTGAATCTTACGGAAAAAACATCGGCTTTTGCTGAATTGCAAGGCCGAATTTTTTCTTGAAAAATCAATGATGTATCTAATAGCAAGCATCATTAAACAAGGCAGCCGTTTATTATTAAGCCAATTTGGTCAATAAAAAATACATCTTCACAAATTATCTCCGTTTAGTTGTTGAACCTTTCCTTACTCTGAATATGGCTTTTATACCAAAATGAAACTAGCGAAACAGCCCTCCCTGAATGGATGATAAGAAAATTAACAAAGCGGGTGAACCAATGGAGACGACGTTATCAAGAAAAAGCAAGAAGCTTGAAGCAGTACTTTGGAGCATTGCTCTGCCTGGATTTGCTCAGTTACTAAATCGTCATTATATAAAGGGGATTATGTTTATTGGATTGGAATTCTTAGTTAACGTGATGGGAAATTTGAATACAATTATTGTATTGAGCTTCAACCTTAAAATCGAGGAAGCCATCGCACAGACTAACTATTTATGGTTAATGTTTTATCCGTGTTTATATTTCTATGCGATATGGGATGCTTATAGAGATGCGGGCGGCGGGGAAAAAGCCTTCTCATATCTGCCGCTTGTTTTTTCTGCCTATTTTGTTACTGTTGGCGTCGTTTTTTCGCCCAGCTTCACCATTGCAGGTCATTTGATTGGTCCACTATGGCTGCCGATTCTGTCTACACCAGTCGGTTTGGCAGTCGGCGGACTGATCAGATGGATTTTATTAAAAATATATATGGACAGAGAAACTGAAGAGGTTCTCTAACCATGCTTTCAGGCGATTGCTTCGCCTGATAAAAAGTTTATTTATTACGGATTGCAGTCCGCATTCGCACCTAACCATATCCTGTTTCTTCATGCTTTACTTTCACTTGGATGTTATCAATATTTATTCCAATAAATATAAAAAATTTATGTTGGAAACACATTGCATTACTTCTTTCGTTCTAACCCTATTCCGCCGCTTCCTTCGAATACCGGATAATAATATTCGTTGGGGGAGCGGAAAAAAATATACGGAAATACATTTTTGGAGGAAAAATCACATGACATCGACATATAATGCTCCTTTATCATCTGCAGAAATTTCACAGATTTGGACGACATATCAAGAAGATACTGCTTCAATTTGTATGCTGAAATCTTTTGTGAAGACAGTGGAGGATCCGGAAATCTCTGCATTACTTCAGCATGCCTTGGAATTATCTGAATCACATATTCCTAAGCTGACAAATTTTTTCACAGGTGAAAGCTGGCCTGTACCTCTTGGGTTTACAGAAGCAGACATTAGTTTAAGTGCTCCAAGACTATATACAGATGGATTTATGCTATATTACTTGCAAATGATGGGGATTCTAGGAATGAACGCTTACAGCATAGCTATTGGCACAGCAGTCCGCTCAGATATCCATAATTATTATTCGGAATGTATGGCTGAAACCGTTGATCTTCATAAAAGGGCCAACAGCCTGTTATTAGACAAGGGGTTATTTGTGCGGGCACCTGAGATCACTCCGCCCGATCGTATTGCGTTTGTGACCGATAGCAATTTCCTAGGTAAATGGATGGGAGAAAATCGTCCTCTCACTGCTTTGGAAATCTCGAATCTTTTCGCTAACAGCCAACGGAATTTATTAGGAAAATCATTACTGATTGGTTTTAGTCAGGTGGCCAATAATCCGGCCGTCCGTAAATACATGGTGAAGGGAAAGGAAGTTGCGGAGAAGCATGTCGAGGCTTTTAATTCAAAGCTCAATCAAGATGATCTTCCAGCTTCTGCTACATCAGATGCAGGAATTACCGATTCGACCGTTTCTCCTTTTTCAGACAAGCTCATGATGTTTTTTACAAGCAGTCTCATTGCCGCCAGCATTGGTTATTACGGAAGCAGTATAAGCATGGATGCCCGTAAAGATCTCGTCACTGACTATTCGCGTTTAACCGTTGAAATCATGAAATACTCTGCCGAGGGTGCCAAACTTATGATTGATAACGGTTGGATGGAAGAACCTCCTCAAGCAAAGAATAGAGATAAGTTAGCAAAAAAGGGGTAGAAGGTTGAAAATTAGGTTATAAAAATCAAAAATGTACGCTTCTCTCTTGCAGCGTACATTTTATTTATCCTAAAAAACAGGAAAATATATGGAAGAAAAGGAGCCTGCCCAAATGAAAATCGTACTGCTTGATCCCCTTTCTTACGTGACTATTCTACAGGTCATAATGAAAACACATTAAAATTTATAAAAAAGAGGTCTATATAGCACTAGTTAAAGCAAAAATCTTCATTATAATACGGGCATCATTCTTATTTTTCGAGAAAGAACCCTCCCAGTATAGGTACTAATACACCTATCTTAAGCATTCATTCACCAATATGCGTTAATCCAGGATTAGGAGCGTGCGTATATGCAGCCTACTTGGCAAGACATTTTTGACTTGGCAAAACAGTCTAGAGACATGAAATTGGAATACTGGTTAAATGAAAATCTATTCACCCCCAGCTGGTGGATTCTTTTTGTGACAACAATTGGCGCCTTTATTATCTGGCTGGTTCTTTTAGATAAAAAACGAATCATGGAGATGCTGATATACGGGTTTTTAGTTACATACATTGCTGTAATAGCAGACGCCATTGGTGTCGCATTATTGTTATGGCATTATCCAAATACATTATTACCTGCACCTTTGATTGTTGAAGTACACAGGGTACAGATGCCTATTATTTATATGCTGATCTATCAGTATTTCCCAGCATGGAAACCCTTTTTGATTGCTGTTACCATTAATGCATTCATTTTCGCTTTTATTCTTGAACCTGCATTAGTGTGGTTAAACGTATATGAACCTTATCACTGGAAACATATCTATTCATTCTTACCTTATATTATGATAGCAGCCGGGTTCAAGCTCACAGTAAATAAACTGAAGCAAATGGATCAAAATTATAAATAACTTTTTGGATAAATACATGTATATCACTGCCTTTTCAGAAAGTTAACTGGGTGGAAAATTCATTTGACATGGATGGTACATTTAGCAAAATGAAACCCCTATAAAATCCCAATTGATAGGACATTCTGTATAAAACATTCGTTAAAAGGAAAAGATGTTAAAAAATAGGAAAAGAAGGAGACCGTTCATGGATAATCATGTAACCGATAATACCGGCAGACGTTATAAAGCCCATGTCAGCATTCTTGGTACCACACAGCTTCATCTAAGAAGTCCTTCAATTATTGCGTGGTGGAGCGCTGCTTATCCAGGATTTGGCCATTTGCTTTTATCGAAATATCTTCGCGGATTTGTTTTATTTATTTGGGAAGTTTTTATTAATTTGAATGCGAACATTAATTTAGCCATTCTTTATTCTTTTCAGGGCAAGTTTGAAATGGCTACAAATGTGCTTGACTCTCGATGGCTTTTAGCCTATTTACCCGTCTATTTTTTTGCTATCTGGGATAGTCACCGGACAACGGTAGATATGAACAAAGTTTATATGCTGGCAGAGCGTGAAGACCATCATTTCAATCTATTCAGTATTGGATCGATGGAAATCAACTACTTAGATAAGAGAAACCCTATGATGGCTGCCATTTGGTCAGCTTTTGTGCCAGGTTTGGGACAGCTTTATATCCATAGACTTGTTACGGCCCTCTTCGTTATCAGCTGGACGGTTATTTTTTTGTATTTATCACACCTGCTTGAAGCTGTCACACTTTTGATTTCAGGAGACCTCAGTCAGTCCACTGCTGTTCTAAGAGAGGAATTCTTACTCATGCTACCTTCTATATATGGATTTGCTATTTATGATGCGTATGTCAATACAGTGGAAAATAATAAACTCTTCGAAAAAGAACAGCGGAGATTTTTAAAGGATAATTACCAGGATTCTAATTTTCAAATTCTAAAGGGAGAGAAAGTGAATGAATAATGATGCAAATTTACGCGATACTCGAAAATAATATTTATATCGAAATGGCTATCGCCACGCTTGAAAAAAACGGCATTCCCAAAGCTAGTATTTATGCGGTCCCTCTTGATAATCGGGGGGAAGATCGCAAGCTGTTTGATGGTTTGCATCGATCTGATGGCACATCATTGATTGACATAGGGGTAGCACTTGCTACGGCTTTTTCTGTTATCGGAACCAGTATCGGTTTTGAATTGGCTTGGGGCCCGATTTATTGGGGATTGATTGCTTCGTTTATTGGATTTGTTTTAGGGGTCGCCATCAGACTGTTCACAGAAAAAGTACTTAAAAAGCGGAAAAGACTTCTGAAAGGGAAACACCCAGAGGTTATTCTTATTATTGAATGTGAAAAAACAATGACTGAATTAGTAGAAAATATTCTATGGAAACATTTTGCAGTAGGCGTAGCAAAAGTAAAATGATTATTCACCTGTATTTGTCAATTTACTTTTGCTTTAACTGAAGGAGAGAACGTGTATGCAATCTACTTGGAGGAGTGTTATTGAAACATTCCAGCAGTATAGGGATACAAGAACGGCGTACTGGTTACATGAAAACTTATTTACCATCAGCTGGTGGATTCTTTTTGTTACTACTGTTGGTATTTTTATTGTATGGATAATTTTTTTAGATAAAAAAAGAATATTCGAGATCGTCACATATGGTTTTTTTGTTACTGCTGTGGGAGTAATCGGGGACGCAATAGGAGTTTCTTTATTTCTATGGCATTATACAAATACACTATTGCCGGTTTCTCAGATTGCTGAAATACATACTATACAGATGCCTTTTATTTATATGCTTGTCTACCAATATTTTCGTACATGGAAATCTTTTATAGTTGCCTCTACCATAAATGCTTTTGTTTTCGCATTTATCCTGGAACCGCTTCTGGTCTGGTTACAGATATATGAACTGCATGGCTGGAAACATATCTATTCCTTTTTTCCTTATATACTGATAGGGATTGTATTCAAATTCGTGGTGAATAAATTTAAGAAACTGGACCGGTATTATGCATCTTAAATTGCCCCCTTTATCGTGTAAAAGCAGCCTTCTTCTTTCTCTGCCAATGATAAAGGGAGCATAGATTTTGTTTCTTATTTCAACAAGAATTGGCTTTTTCCAGCCTATTTACGAAGCATAGAAGGTAAATCCTGATCTTCCGGCAACAAGGACACATAGTTTTCCGGACCTGCTTCACGGGCACGAAGCTCTTTTGCAGCATCCTCGAGAACCTCTGGATTTTGCAGGACGTCAATGATAGTGCTCGCTATAGCTTTCCCTGCATAAAGCATTCCTTTTTTAGCATAGGAAGTCTTTCCTTGCGATACAACCTGCCATGTATGGAATGGCGTCCCAAAAGTCCAGGTTGCTGCCATCAGCTGTGCAGTAGGCGTCACCCAGCTGACCGCTCCTACATCAGTAGATCCTGAGCCTTTGACATATTCCTGCGCCTCGCGATAGGCATCCACTTCATGAATAAGCGGGCGCGCTGCGAGTTCCTTCGCTTTTTCCTTGCCGACCAAGGATGCAGCAAATGCAATATCATCTTCATTTAATGTTTGATAGTACTTCCTGCTTAATTCCAGCTCTTCTTCTGTAAAATGCGGACGCTCTAAGTCCTTCATATTTTTATGGAGCATTTTATCTAACGTTGCATTTTGAACAAGATTGGAGCATACGCCCTCAATGCGGTGTTCCATGGACGTTTCTGTCATTAACGCAGCACCTTCCGCAATTTTTATGAGCCGTTTAAACAAAGCACGCGCCTGGTCTGCATGCGGAGCACGTACAAAATAAGAAACCTCTGCTTCTTTCTGGACAACATTTGGAGACATCCCTCCAGAGTTCGTAATCGCATAATGAACACGTGCTTCATCAATCATATGCTCACGCATGTAGTTAGCGCCGACATTCATTAATTCCACCGCATCAAGCGCACTTCTTCCCAGTTCTGGTGAAGCTGCTGCGTGAGAGCTTATCCCTTTAAAAGTAAAGGTAGAGTGGATAACTGCCAGAGATGGCCCATGGAATAAACCGTTTGTGTAATGCGGATGCCAGGAAAAAGATGCAGCCACATCATCAAATAATCCCGCTTTAACCATATATGTTTTTGCATAACCGCTTTCCTCTGCCGGACACCCATAATAACGGATGGTTCCTTCCAAATGATTTTTCTCTAAGTATTCTTTTACCGCAACAGCCGCAGACATCGACCCGACACCAAGCAGATTATGACCACAGCCATGCCCTGGTCCATAAGGTACTTCTGGATCAAATTCTGTCACACCAGCTTTTTGGCTTAACCCGGGTAAAGCATCATATTCCCCTAAAATCGCAATAACTGGATCACTATTCCCAAAGCTTGCAGTAAATGCAGTTGGAATATTCGCTACCCCGCGTTCTACCTGAAATCCCTGCTCTTCCATAAAATCCGATGAGTATTGGAAAGACTTTTCTTCTTCATAACGAATTTCAGGTGTTTCCCAAATTTGGTCGCTTACTTTAAAGAAAGCCTCCCGCTTCTGTTCGATAATTTCTTCGATTTGTTTTACAACATCTTCCCTCATTGTTTCTATACATCCCTTTCTACAATGACTTCACTATATATTTTATAGCAAAGCAGACTGCGTTGTATAATGTTTGGTTCTTTTTCTATTTTTAAGAGGATGTTCAGCTATTAAACTATACCTTGAATTCTTAAAACAATTTCTGCAATGATCGCTGATCCCAAAAATGTACCTAAGAATACCATAGAACCAATTACAATACTCTTCCAACCCAATTTCGTGAAATCAGCCAATGAATTACCAATTCCGATAGCGGCATACGCTAACAGCGGAGTAGTAAATGCTTGAATATCTATAGCACTTGCCCATTCAATAACTTGCTCAGAACCAGGCGTTATAGGCAAGGAGACAATAATGGATATCCCTGCAACATAAAGAATGCCCGGTATCGTCTTCCACGGAATAATCATTTTTAAAGCAAAGCCGGCTCCAGCAATTAAAATAATAACCAACATTCCCATTAAGGCCTCTGTCGGGACAACTTCATAACCAATCCAATTTCCTATCAACACAATAATTGCTGATAAAATCAAAGCCAATACCGTGTGAAATAACTGTTTGCTCATGATCCTACCTCCCTCTTTTCTTCCGCTTCCTTATCAGACTTTCTTTTCGTTAACAGATGATACATCTTTTCTGCCAGCGGAAGTGCAATAAAAATAGATACAAAAAAGCCTGTCGCAACGGATAAAATCATACTGGCCGAGGCTAATGATTGAATCTCTGCTGCCATCTCCGGGTATACAGCTGATAGAGAACTGCTTGATGCAGCCATCATACTGGCGCTTCCGACCCCTGATGCCATCGCAAGTGCCAGCGGGTTTAATGGAGTAAAACTAGCCAATAAACTTGCCATTAATCCGAAGAATACAGCTCCAAAGATCGATCCGAATAAATATATCGAAAAAACACCTCTCGTTTCTGGAGAATTAAAACCAAATTTATCACTTATAATAGCCAAACTTCCTTCTCTTGCAATGGAAAATGTCATTCCAATCGCTTCTCGTTTTACTCCTAATAAAATCGCAAGGGGGAGACCCAGTAAAACAGTACCGAGGTTTCCAATTTCCTGCAGTAAAATAGCTGGGCCTACCTGAACAATCATGCTAATTGCCGGGCCAATATTCAGACTTACTTTTGCAACAAGCAACCCTATTAAAGCTGTTGTCATTATTTCTGAATGCTTAAATTGCTTCTCCTTGATAACCGGAGTAAATACCATTGCAATTCCCAATATAAAAGCATAAATCATTGGCAGGATAAGAATCATTCCAGCTCCAAGTTCGAATGAAATGGTGCCGATCGATTCTGCAAGCAATACAATTAAAAGAGCTGCAGCATGCAGCCGCCAATCTTTTAAGTATCCTGGAATTTGTTTCAACATGTTGTCTTCCCCCTCTAGTGACGATATCTTAATTTTTAATTAGTGACGGCAATTCTTGTTCTTCCGGCAAAAGTGATTGATAATTTTCTGAACCGGCCTCACGTTCATATAATTCTTTAACAGCATCTTCTAATACTTCCGGCTTGCGGAGTACATCAATAACCGTACTGGCAATTGCTTTACCCGCAAAGAGCATGCCTTTTTTTGCATAGGTTGTCTTTCCTTGAGATACGACCTGCCATGTATGAAATGGTGTTCCATAGGTCCAGGTTGCTGCAGTGAGCTGTGCAGTTGGTGTCACCCAGCTCACTGCACCTACATCGGTCGACCCTGCCCCTTTTCGATACTCCGGTGCTTCTATATACGGTGTGATTTCATGGATGAGCGGTCTTTCCGCCAATTCTTCCGATCTTTTCTTCCCAACTAGCTGTGCAGCAAAAGCTTTATCATCTTCATTCAATGTTGCGTAATATTTTTTGCTTAATTCTATTTCTTCCTCAGTAAATCCATCTTGCTGCAGCTCCTGCATATTTTTATGAAGCAGTTTGTCCAATACCGAATTCTGAACAAGATTAGAACATGCTCCTTCAATTCGATAGGTCATTTTTGTTTCTGTCATCAACGCTGCCCCTTCTGCAATTTTATTCAGTCGTTTAAATAGCGCACGGGCTTGTTCTCCGTGCGGCGCACGAACAAAATAAGAAACCTCCGCCTCCTGCTGGACCACATTCGGAGACTTTCCGCCAGTATTCGTAATCGCATAATGTACACGGGCTTCATCAATCATATGTTCGCGCATGTAGTTCGCACCTACATTCATCAGTTCGACAGCATCCAATGCACTTCTTCCAAGTTCCGGTGAAGCAGAGGCGTGAGAGCTCTTCCCCTTAAAAGTGAACGTAGCATGAATCACCGCTAAGGATGGTCCATGGAATAAAGAATTGGAATAATGAGGGTGCCATGAGAAGGATGCTGCTACATCATCAAACAGTCCAGCTTTAACCATATATGTCTTTGCATAGCCGCTTTCCTCGGCAGGACATCCATAATAACGAATCGTCCCTTCCAGATTATTTTTCACTAAGTATTCTTTTACAGCAACAGCTGCTGCCATTGCACCTACACCAAGTAAATTATGTCCACATCCGTGTCCTGCTCCACTTGTTTCAACGGGGATATATTCTGTCACACCTGCTTTTTGGCTGAGTCCCGGTAAGGCATCATATTCTCCTAATATGGCAATTACCGGTCCCGAATTTCCAAAGTTTGCCACAAATGCTGTCGGAATTCCAGCCACACCGCGTTCCACCTGAAATCCCTGCTGTTCCATAAAATCAGAGGAATAAGCAGCAGACTTTTCTTCTTCAAATCGTATCTCCGGTGTCTGCCAAATCTGATCGCTTACGTTAAAAAATGCTTCTCGTTTTTCTTCGATAATTGCTTCAATTTGACTCGTAACTTTGTTTTCATCTGTCTTCATGCATTTTCGCCTCCATATATAATATTAATAATTATCTTATAGTAAAAATAATTGCAATAATAGTGTATAAACATCTATAATTAATTAAAATATATGTATATTCATCTATCTTCTTACTCTGAAAGGAGCTAATTATGTCAGATAACCTTACATTCATACTTGATGTTCCTTATCAGTTATGGCAAAAAAATAACTCGAACCGATTTAAACAAATAGATAATCACGAATTGCCTATTTTTGAACCGCCAACTCATTTTCCCTTACTTACAAATGATATCGCCTATACCGACGGAGGGTTAAAAACAAGTCAAGACATCCATTTTCAATACGCATATGATGTACGTTATGTCCTTCGTCTCCCTTCCTCTTATAAGCTTTCGGATGATATGGAAGCATTGCTTTCCAGTGAGCTTCCTTTTTATGCTCAAAGAATCATGGAACAGACTCAAAAAAGGCTGCTGCTGAAGATTTACGATTGTATCAATGCCATTACAGCTTTAACCAATCTGGATGAATTACTTTCTAAAATGATTGACACGACAATGGAAGTTATCCCTGAAGCCGATGTTGGCGTGTTATGGGTTTATGATGAACAGGAAAAATGCCTAAAAGTCAGAAAAGCATCCGCCTTGGTTGATAACGAGACAATGAAGCATATGAGAATGAAGCCCGGGGAAGGAATGATTGGTTCCGTATTTCAGGAGGGGGAGGCTAAAGTATATCAGACAAGCAGTGAGGTATTCCAAGCAAGTGCGAATATGTCTAATATGAACCTTCGTTATTTGGGGAGGGCCTATTCTTTTAAAGATGTAAAATCTGTTATATGTGCTCCAGTCAAAGTACAGAAAAAAACTAAATGTGTTTTGATTCTTTATCAATTTAAACAAGCAACATTTGATAAATCTGAATTGGAATTGCTCAAAAATTTCGCTGATCAAATCAGTATTGCGTTACATAATTCGAATATTTTTGAAGCGATGCAGAAACAAAATCACCTGTTACAAAAACGGACAGAAATTCACGAACGACTCGTAAAGCTTTCCTTAGAAAATAAAGGAATTTACCACATCAAACATGCTTTAGAAAAAATTATTGGTTTTTCTTTTTCATTGATCGATGCTTTCCATTTTTCTATTGACGAGGATGAAAATGAGGCTTTCTATCTTATTGATAAACACCTCGAAAAATGGAATGACAGCAAGTCCTTAAGTACATCATTCTATGTCCGGTCTCCCAAGAATTATTTACATCAGGTGTATCCCATCGTGGGTTCGAGTACCTGTTTGGGATACGTTGTTTTTGAGGCAAAAATGACCCTGTCTTCCACACAGCGAATGGTGCTGGAACAAGGCATTCCTATTCTGGCACTTGAATTTACACATCGGCAAACAGAAACAAACAATCAGTTTAAAGTCTCCGAAGAAGCCTTTCAGCATTTACTTCTTGCCGAGACAAATGCAGAGTTGTTAGAAGCGGCCAAAAAACTTAAACTGGAGAAAACACAGCCTGTATTTGCACTTATATTCGAAGTGGCATTGGATATGAATCCTACATTTATAAACTTATATATGCAACGTTTTTTACATTTTCTTAAAAACCAGCTGGAAAAGCACCTACATGTTCTATATACGCAGGATTCATCCATCATTACCTTGCTGAAGGCTTCCACTGCACAAGAAGCAGAAATGCTTGTTTCTAAAGTACTTTCTAATACTTCCGTGAGAGCACGCGCGGGAATTGGAGGAAGAGCAGTTCAGTTTGTTCAAATTAGCAAAAGTTATAAAGAAGCTTATAAAGCGCTAAATCAGCTGCAGGAAAAAAGGATATGGAACAAGCACTTAAATTTCAAAGATATCGGAATCAATCAGCTCTTCCTATCTCATTCAGAAGAAGAAATACGTTCTTTTGTTGATGATTTTTTTGAACCAATCATGGCTCCTAACGGAAATGACTCACATCTCGTTGAAACACTGCAAATTTATATGCAGCATAACCAGAGTATGCAGGAAACGGCAAAAGCTCTTCATATTCACGTTAATACATTATATCAGCGCATTCATAAAATCGAATCCGCTCTTCAGATTTCTTTAAAAGATTCAGAGGATGTGTTAAATGCTCAGCTAGCCTGCTACTTAAAAGAACACTGGGTAATTGATGCTTGATTCAGAAGGAATGATAAAATAAATAAGCCGTATGAATGTTTGATTTCATACGGCTTATTATCCTTCTGGCCTTGCTTGAGTCTTCGGATGGCAAACTTAAGAATCCACCTACTTTTCCGGATACTTCTCCTGTAAAAACGTCACCGACTGTTTGATTAATTCCTTTAATATTTCTTCATCAATATCTGCTACTTTATTAATATACACACAGGCCTTGCCAGTTGTATGCTTGCCAAACCTCGCAAGCAAATGCTCCCGCTCTGTATCACCTGTCGCAAAATAAAGACTGATTTTTGCTTTACGCGGAGAGAAGCCGACTAAAGGGGCATCTCCTTCATGACCAGAATCATATTTATAATGATACCTGCCAAAACCGATAATGCTCGGCCCCCACATTTTCGCCTCAAAACCCGTTGCTTCTGTAAATAAATCCAACAGACGGTATGCATCCTCCCGCTTTTTCAGATTTTCTACCTGCTCAATAAATTCCATGACATTGCTATCTGTTTCTTTCGTTTTTAATTGATACATTTATTTCCCCTCATATGCCTTTCGCAATATTTCTATATTCAATTTTTTCATTGGCATCATTGTCTGGTTCACTCTGGCAATTTGTTCCGGGGTTGCTCCCTGCCCCATCATTTCATCCAGGTCACTGGGAGAAATCTGCCAGGACACACCAAACTTATCCTTTAACCAGCCGCACTGCTCTGCTTCAGGTACAGCTGACAACTGTTCAAAATAATGATCAATCTCTTCCTGTGTATCACAGTTAACCAGCAAAGAAACAGCTTCGTTAAATTGAAAACCATGCTCCAGTCCGCTATCCATTGCCGTTATCCAGACATTTTCAAGTGCAAAATCTGAAAACATAACCGCGCCTTCCTTGTTTGGTTCCATTCCTGCGGGATAATAAGCCATATTCCCTTTTTTGCTGTTGTTAAAAATGGATAAATAAAATTGAACGGCTTCTTCCGCCCTTCCTGCATTTTCTCCGGTAAACATCATGGATGGCAGAATTGGCGGGCGTTCTTCGCCTTCCGGGTTCGTCAGAATAAGCTGCCACGACAATCCATATTTGTCTTGTATCCAGCCATATTTCTTACTGAAAGGATACGAGTCAAGCGGCATCAGCGGAACACCGCCATCAGACAGCTTTTCCCAAGCTGCTTCAAGCTGTTCTGCAGCGTTCTCATCTCTTGCCGGATCAAAATTTACCATAAACGAAATGGATGGATTAAATGAAAAATACGGTCCTGCACTGATTGCCATAAATCGCTGCCCCCATAAATCAAAAGAAACCAAATCGCAATCTCCTGATGGGGTGTCAGGAATAATCGTTTCACTGATTATCTTCGAATCCGGAAAAATGGACGTATAAAATGCTGCTGCCTCTTTTGCTTCTTTATCAAACCAAAGGTGGGGCACAATGTTGTTTGAATCTGCTGTCATTATTTTTCCTCCTTCATGCTATCAAGGTTCTTTTATTATACCATTTTTTATTTTTTCTACTTCTTTTCATTTGCTCTTTTTCTTGTTCTTAAAAACATTATTTTTTTACAGAAAATAAATGCACTGCGCTTCCATTAATCTGAAAATTACTTCTTTATTTTTTTCAAACAGATACCTAGACAATAGGTCTCTGTTCCACTATGATAGTGCTATTGTTTTTTTAGACGGACAGAAAGGAAGTGTTAAAATGACGATGAAATTCTCCCGTAATACGATTCTATTTGTATTTATGATTGGTACATTTGCGATTGGCATGACAGAGTATGCCGTTACTGGTTTATTAACACAGTTTGCGGCGGATTTAGATGTGCCCGTTTCAACAACTGGTTTATTGCTCAGCGTTTACGCGATCAGTGTTGCTGTCTGCGGTCCGCTGCTTCGGATATTAACGGTTAAATTTTCACCGAAGCCGCTGCTTATCGCACTTATATCCATCTTTATTATAAGTAATATCATTGCGGCTACCGCTCCAACCTTTGAGGTACTGCTTCTTTCCAGACTTTTCTCTGCAATCATGCATGCCCCATTCTTTGGACTATGTATGAGCATGGCAGTTGAAATTTCCCAGCCTCATAAACGTACCAGCTCCATTGCTACTGTGCAGGGCGGACTGACGATTGCCATTATGCTTGGCGTTCCTTTTGGTTCCTATATCGGCGGCGTGCTTGATTGGAGACTCGTTTTCTGGTTTATTGCAGCAATGGGCGTTATTAATTTAATTGGCCTTATGATTGTTACACCAAATATAAAACAAAATGAAACTCCTAAGTTGAAAAATGAGATGGCAGTATTGAAGAATAAAAATGTCTGGATGCTGATTGCCGTTATTGTCTTTGGCTTTTCCGGGGTATTTACCGCTTATACGTTTACAGAGCCTATGCTTCGAGATATTGCAGGCTTTGATGTAACCAGTATTACAATTGCTTTATTCTTATTTGGATTAGGCGCAGTTATTGGTAATTTTGTTTCTGGAAGTATTCAGCCTGAAGTACTGACGGAACGGTTAATTGTAGCGATGACTATTTTAGGCACTGTGCTGATTGCCATTACGTTCTTATTTATGAACCCAATCTTGACGTATGTTGCCTGCTTCTTATTCGGTGCCGGAACCTTTGGAACCACACCAATATTAAATGCAAAGATCATCTTGGCAGCAACAGAAGCGCCAGCCTTATCGGGAACGATAGCTGCATCTGTATTTAATTTAGCAAATTCGATTGGGGCAACATTAGGCAGTCTCTTATTAACGAATCAATTTTCCTATAGAGAAATCACCTTTGTCGCCGGTGGAATGATTTTCTTTGGCGTTGTTCTGATGTTTGTTACGCATAAAATTGAGGATAAGTCTTTGTTTAGAGTTTCTGGAGAGGCTTATGAATAGCATATGGGAATATAGGAAGAGGAGGGCCAAATATATTTAGCCCTCCTCTTCTCGCTCTTGTTAAAATTGTATTTCACCCCTCATTTTCATAAGCCTTATACCAATGATACGACTGTAGCTCTTTTAACGCTTTAAATTCAATTTCATTATTCGAATTTGTTATTGCTGCTTTTACGCCTTCTCCCCAGTAAAAAAGACGCTCTTGACAAACACCGCATGGCGTTAAGATAACGAATGATGCATTTTCATCCTCTCTGGCAATACAAATTGAGTGCGTTATTTTGGTATTTAGTTTATGTGCTTCTAAAATCGCTCCTGTTTCCATACATAATTCTGTAGAAGCATTAATCACCTCCGGGGCAACGCTTGTCAATATATGGCCAGATTCGATATACATCGCCGCTGCACCGCCCCAGCCAGAAGGATATCTCTTTTTTACTAAGTCTGCTGCTACTTTATAAAGTTGTTGTTCTATATTCATATTCATTTCTCCAATTTTTTGTTTTGTTATTGTTAGTATAACAGCAATTAACTTCTGTTTGTTTCTATACATTTAAAACAAATACGTATTTACAAATCCTTACTATACCCAGCATAGCTCTTCCAAACAGTGTATCCCAATTTATTATAAAAAGCTGTCAGCCCTGTCCAATCAATGACAATGCGGGAGACGCCCCGTTCTCTTAAAAAACCGATTCCTGCTTCCACAACAGCTAATCCATATCCTTTCCCGCGTTCGTTCGCATCCACTCCTAAAGGCCCAATCCCACCTAATTCCTCCTGAAACAAAGGAGCCCAGTATACATTTTGAGCGATGAAAGGTGATTTTTCATCATTCATTCGACAAAACCCAATGATTTGCTGTCCTTTTTTTAAAATCGCAAATTCTCTTCCTGTACCGCCCTTTTGAAAATAATGAATCGCTTCATATTCCCATCTTCCCGGGAAACACCGATGTAAAAAATCAAGAAATAAGTCCTTATCTTCCAGCTTTAACACCTGGCATTCTATCCCTGTTATTTTGGGGACTGCCGCTACATCGTCGTTATGATATTTTCGTATCATGTCATGCTCTATCCCGCTGTTTTGATATCCTTTCTGTTCAAACCAGGATTTTGCTTCTGCCAATTCCATGGGGATACCGGGAAAATAATGCCATGGATCACGTCCCAGCAGAATTTGTTTTACACCGGCAGCCTTTAAATGCGTTTCAGCATTTGCTAACAATAAAGAGCCAATTCCTTGATCTCTCCGGTTCTCCGCCACAAGAAGCACTTGAATCCATCCGATTTCCTTACTCATACCCGCTTCCTGTTTTTCCTGATATCTCTTTGCAACAACAAATCCGACCACATGATTTTCCTCATCGATAGCAATTGCGGAGGCTTTTTCACATATATTCTCATCCTCAAAGCTATTTTGTTTAAACAACTCCTTCCGCATTGGAAAATGTTTTCCTATTTCCTGATTCCATAATTGAACCAGTGCATCTATTCTTCTGTCATTCCAGGATTCCAGCTTCATGCTTCACATCTCCTTTCTTTTTTGAGGATGTGTATAGTAAGCTTTTATTCTTGTTCTGATGCCGCAATAAGAAGCCTTGCAACACTTTTTATCTTCTTTATTTTTTTATCTTTTCATTCCCTTTTTTAAAGAAATCCACCGCGTCTCTTGTCTCATCCAGATGCTTTACGGTAACAGGATATTGTAAGGCAGCTACACTCATAAACAAAATATCCATGACCTGCAGCTGTACGATTCGGGATGATGTGGCGCCGCTCCGGAAAATAGGCTCTCTCGTTGTAGATGTATACAGCTTTATATCTGCATGCTCGGTAACCGGCCATTTTCCGTATTTAGTCAGACTGATTGTTTTCACACCTCTTTTTTTGGCAAGATGAAGCATATTTGCAATTTCAACGGTTTCTCCTGAAAAAGAAATACCAAAAACAACATCGTTTTCGCTCATATTGGCAATGACTGTCGCCGCAATATGCATGTCTTCAAAGGCATAGGCGTTTTTATTAATCCGGATAAATTTTTGAACTGCATCCTGTGCAATCATCCCCGATGCACCGACACCGATAAATAAGATTTTTGAGGCATCATTCATCCATTGGACTCCTGTCTGCAGTTGATCAATATCAATTAATTGTGCTGTTTCTCTTATCGTTTGAATACTGTTATTTGTCATTTTATCAATAATCGATAAGGACGTTTCATCCGGATCAATATCGCGGAATCCGTACTCTTCTTTTCTTTGCAAATCACCCGCAATACGGATTTTCAAATCGTGAAAACCCTTCAAATTCAAAGACTTGCATAATCGGATAACTGCTGCGCCGCTTGTTTCACTGCGTTTCCCGAGCTCCTTGGCAGTTAATGAAATGACTTTTTCCGGGTTTTTTAAAATATAATCAGCAATCTTCTTTTCAGATGGCGGGAGACTCAAAAGCATTTCATTGATTCTCGTTATTCCACCGTTTATAAAAGGCAATAGGATCAACTCATTTCTTTTTCTCTCTTCACAGAAGAACCTGTTTTTGATTAAATCCAATAACTCCTCGGTTCAGTAATTGTAGAGGGATGCATAACTGCCGTAATGATTCTAACGATATAAAAGATATTTTTTTCGCGTTTTTTTAAATTTCCCCAGCTCCTGTTGGCCTTCCTCTATATACTTTTCTGCTTCTCCAGCTAAGATGTATTTCCTTAAACGCTTGGTTCCTGCCAGTAAATCAAAAAAATACTTCCCATTTTCATTTTCGATAAATTGAAATTGATTCGGATAGAGTGCTGCGATGGTTTCCACTAAAGTGACCCCTGCTCGTAAGGCATGAAGTGTATGGCGGTTTTCGATATGAAGCTGTACACCGCCACAGATTTCACCTTCATGTTTTTGATAAGTCGGAACAAAAGATACAGGGCGGGCGAGCACGCCAGGAATTTTTTTATCATTATATACTTTCGCCAGCTTCTGCCCTTCTATAAAAGGAGCGCCAATCCACTCAAACGGTTTCGCTGTCCCTCTTCCCTCGGATACATTGGTTCCTTCCAAAAGACAGGTGCCAGGATATAAAATAGCCGTATCAACCACAGGCACATTCGGCGATGGCGGAATCCAGAATAAATTCGTATCATCAAAATACATACGGCGTTTCCAGCCCTCCATCGGCACAATAGAAAGGTCGCATGCGTAAGCAAATTCCTTTTTAAATAACCATGCCAATTCCCCTATAGTCATGCCGTGCCGATTCGGGATTGGCAGCAAACCGACAAAGGAACGCACATCCGGTTCGACCAGATTCCCCTCCATGTTAAGACCGGACACCGGGTTGGGCCGGTCAAGGACAATCAGCTTCTTTCCATATTCCATACACGCCTCCATCACATAAGCCATGGTATAAATGTACGTATAGTATCTTGAACCGATATCCTGTAAATCAAAGACCAGCACATCCACATCTGCAAGCATCTCTTGACTTGGCTTTCTTGTCTCTCCGTACAAACTGTATACCGGCAGCCCTGTTTTAGCATCTATGGAAGAGGATACCTCCTGCCCTTCTTTCGCATCTCCGCGGATGCCGTGTTCCGGAGCATATAAGGCCGTCAGATGAATTGCCGGATGCTCCGTAAACAAATCGATGGATGGCTGCAGTTTTTCGTTTACTCCTGTCATATTCGTAACCAGGCCAATCCGCTGCCCTTCCACTCGTTTATATCCTTTCTCTAAAAATATATCCAAACCTAACCGTACCAATCGTTCCACCTCCGTACATCATTTATGCAAGGCTTTCCTCCATTTTGGTAAAGGTTAAATGCGTTCCCCACATCAAAATATATGCGATCACACTTCCGCCAAAGAAAAAGAGGACAGCGGGAATGGTAATAAACAAAAGGTAGATAAGCGCCATGACGATGCCCAGAAGAAAGATGGTTAATAAAGGATGACCGATTCCAATAAGCAGTGCCCATTTGATATAGTCCACTGCCCGTAATTGAAAATGGGCATAAATAGGGAAAAGATAGAGCACAATCACAGTGAATAACAAAAACAATCCGACAACAGCAAAGCTTGCCATCGTATAGGCGATATGCTCCTGTGTCCGTAAAATTCGAAATTCCATTATCATGAGATATCCTGTTCCAGCCAGTAGATATCCTAAAACATTGATTTTCAGAAATTCTTTTTTATAGTTTTTCCAAAAAACCTGGAAGACAGGAATATCCTTCTCTCCATGGACCCACTTCCGCGCCACTGCAAACATCGCTGCCGTAGCCGGGAAAAATCCAACTACACCAAGTCCGACCAGCGAGAAAGCAATCCATAGTAAATTGAGATAAGCAAATCTCGTAATCCATACAGCAAAACGATAATATCCATCTATAAATCCGTTCATCGCCATCCCTCCCGTCTATTTCATTCTTTAATCGATCCGATTAATACACCCTGTACAAAAAATCGCTGGACAAATGGATAAACTAATAATAATGGCAGTGACGATACAATAATCACTGCATATTTGATCAGACCGGCTGTTTTTACCTGATCCACCAGCGATTCGGCTGACCCGCCTGGATCATTCAATTGCATCTGGTTCACCACGAGAATCTCTCTTAAAATCAATTGCAATGGGTACTTATCACGATCGGATAAATAAATCAAAGCGTTAAAATACTGGTTCCATAAATTCACTGCATGAAACAGTGCCATCACCGCAATAATCGGCAAAGACAACGGCAATACAACCCGTATAAATATATAGAAATCAGAAGCTCCGTCAATTTTAGATGCTTCTACTAATTGATCCGGAATACTTTGCTGGAAAAAGGCTCTTGCAACCAGAATGGACCAGGCTCCTACCACGTTCGGAATAATAATTGCCCACATTGTATCGAGCATTCCCAGGGATTGGACAACAAGGTACGTAGGTATTAAACCTCCGTTAAACAGCATGGTAAATAAAATAAACCAGAGGATAAATTTTTTAGCCATTAATTCTTTACGTGACAAGGCGTATGCACAAGGCAATAAAACAAATAAGTGAATGGCCGTTCCTACAAATGTGTAAATAATGGTGTTTTTATAGCCGAGCCAAATAGCATCATTGGCAAATACACGCTCATATCCTTTAAACGTAATATCGACCGGCCAGAGCCACATCCTGCCTGAGCTGACTGCTTGCGGATCACTGATAGAGGCACTTAGAACAAAGATCAATGGATAGACAATCAATACTAAAATAATGAGAAGAAATATGGTATTGATCCAGTCAAATCCTCTATCTGAGAGCGTAAACCTCTTCATCTTCTAAACCTCCTTACCATAGACTGTTGCCGCTTACCTTTCTGGCTGTATAATTAAACACGACCAACAATGCAATATTGATTGCTGAATCGAACAGCCCGATTGCCGCCGCAAAGCTGTATTGCCCTTCCAGCAGACCTGTTTGATACACAAATGTCTGGATTACATCCGATGTTTTGGCATTTAAATTATTTTGCATCAGCAGCACTTTTTCAAAGCCGACGGTCATAAAGCTGCCGATATTTAAAATAAATAACACAACGATTGTCGGCAAAATACTTGGGATATTAATATGGAAAATACGCTGCAGCCGGGATGCACCATCCACCTTTGCCGCTTCATGTAATTCCGGATTAACACCGGATAATGCCGCCAGATAAATAATCGATCCCCATCCGAGCGTTTGCCAGACACCAGACCATGTAAAAATGTGCCGGAACCAGCCTGGGCTTGTCAGAAAATCAATCGGACTTCCGCCAAAAACAACAATCAGACGATTGACTAAGCCTGTTGTCGGGTCTAAGAAGATAACAATCATCCCTACCACAACAACGACAGAAATAAAATGCGGCGCATAGGTTAATGTCTGAGCCCACTTTTTAAACATTCTATTTCTCACTTCATGCAGAGAGAGTGCGAGAATAATAGGCAATGGAAATAAGATTAATTGATACGCACTTAAAACCAGTGTATTTTTAAGCAGCCTCCAAAAATAATACGAATTAAAAAAACGCTCAAAGTGATCAAATCCTATCCAAGGGCTCCCCCAGATTCCAAGGTTGGCAAAAAAGTTCTTGAAGGCAATCTGGACACCGTACATCGGGATATAATGCAATATGATAAAATACGCAACCGCCGGAAGCAAAAAGACATATATTTGCCAATTACGGGCAAAATTCTTTTTCACTTGATAAAATTTACTTTGGGCTGGGACAGAAACGTCATTTTTAACTCCCTTCATTCTTTACCCCCCTATTTATCGGTGTCTGGATTCCCCTCCAGACACCGATAAATTCAACTTCTGTTCAGGATGACAAGCCGTTAATTTTCTTGATAGCGTTCATAGGCTGCCTGCTGGATTTCCATATATTCGTCATAGCCCATCTCTTGAATCGTTTCCACATAGGCATCCCATTCAGAGAAATCATTTTCTCCCGTAATAAAACCAGCCTGCATTTCTTCTACATATTTTTGTAAATCTGTTTCCAATACAGCGATACGGTCATTTTCTTCAGCTGTATACGTAAATGCCGGCCAAATTTCATCAATCAAATACGGCTCCAGCTGTTCCGCAGCTTCTACATCTGCCGGCGCATTCTCTGAACCGGTAAAGTATTCATCTGTAACGATAACCGGGTGATTGCCGCCGGGATTGATAATATACTTGGCAAGTGCCTGTGTCAGCGTTAAGCCGTCTGGATTATCCGTGATTTCTTCTGTCAGCTTCGGACCTTCCTCTGTTTCTTCATAGGTTTCTCCTTCGATGCCCATAAAGAACATTTTCTGTCCTTCTTCACTCCAGAAATAATCAATCCATCTTAATGCCGCTTCAGGGTTTTCATTTTCACTGGTAATCAGAAAGTTCCCTAACGAAAGAACCGGTGAGGTGATCCCCGTATACATTTTTGTTCCATCCGGACCTTCTAAAGCATTGCCCGGGATAAACTGCTCGCCTACTTCTTTTCCGTATAATTCCATTGGGTTATAGAATTGCACAGCGCCATAAAGATCATCTGCCGCACTTGCTAAATGCTGATCGACTTCCAAGGAATAAATATTTTGCTCAATCAGCCCTTCCTCGTAAAGCTTATTTAAATATTCCAACATTTCCTTGTATTGATCCGCAATCGGATAAAAACGGATATCCTCTGAATCTGGGTCACTGTCGATCAAGGTATGAAGCTGCCCGCGGTTTTGAACCCCAAATGCTCCTGAAATCCAATGAATGATACGGGACATTTCCGCTACACTGCTTAATGGAATTTCATCATTTTTTCCGTTCCCATTTAAATCTGTTTCTTTCACCGCTTTCAAATATTCATAGAATTCTTCGGTTGTTTCTGGATTATCCATCTCTAATTGCTCCAGCCAATCTCCATTTATCCACCCTTTTGCTCCAATCAATAAGGACGAAAAATCAGGGGAATAGACGGTCGGGATGGAATAGATATTTCCGTCCGGGAACGTAATCCCTTTCCGAATATCCGGGTTTTCATCAAGGACCTTTTTGATATTTGGCGCATATTCCTCAATCAAATCATTTAAAGGGATAAATGTGCCCTGACTTCCATATTTTTGAACATCGGAAACAGGCAGGTTAGCAGAGTAAAATACATCCGGCAAATCGCCGCTGGCCAGAGCCAGATTTCTTCTTTCCTCCAATCCATCTGCCGGCACCATATTCCATGTGATATCCATATTTGTGATTTCTTCATATTCATTCAAAAGCAGCACATCATTCCAATCATCCGCCGTCGTTGCTGCTTTCCCGGCAAAAACCTCTAATTCAATCGTATCCTCTACAATTGGCATGCCTTCTGTATTTAAGTTATTTAACGCCTCTTCACTGCCGCCGACATCAGCCTTATCGTCGTTATTACACGCCGATAAAGCAATCAGCAGCACAGCTGCCAGCATCATGAATTTCTTTTTCATTTTCACAGGAAGTACCTCCAAGCTTTTTTTATTTTAATATAAGGCGGAAAAAAGGAAGGGGCTTCTCCCTTTTTTCCACTTGGCAAATATAAACTTCCCTATTTGCATAAGTGCAAAAGCTCTTCGATGGGACGAGTAATCGCAGTCCCAACTAAGGCATTCATCCGAATGCCAAGTTTTCTAATGAGGCTATTACTTACTGTCCTTCTTCATAGCGTTTCAGTGCTTCGTTTTGAATTTCCATATACTCATCCAGACCCATTTCTTCCAATGTCTTCACATAATTATCCCACTCATCAAAGGACGTTTCTCCCGTAACAAATTGTGCTTCCATCTCTCCAACATACTTCTGAATATCCGCCCCTAAAGAATCCAGCGCCGCCTGTTCCTCTTCTTCATAGAAGAAAAACGGCCAAGGCTCTTCAATCAGATAGGGGGCCATGTTTTCTGCGTTTTCGAGATCTTCCGGCTGAAATTCAGGTGCTGTCGAATATTCCGGATTTTCAATTACTGGATGTCCTCCGCCCGGGTTAATGATATACTGCGCCAATGCTTCTTGAACCGTTAACCCATTTGGGTTATTTGTAATTTCTTCCGTTAATTCCGGCCCATCCGACGTTTCTTCATAAGTTTCTCCCTCTAATCCCATAAAGAACATCTTCGCCCCTTCGTCACTCCAGAAATAGTCAATCCAGCGAATCGTTGCTTCCGGGTTTTCATTGACATTGGTAATGGAAAAATGCCCCAGACTATTTACTGGTGAAATGACAGAGGTAAACAGCTTATCTCCATTCGGACCTTCCAGTGCATTACCTGGAATATAACGTCCCCCGACTTCTTCTCCAAAATAATCCTTAGGATTAAAGAAGTTCATGGCTGCATATTTTCCTTCTGCTCCATTCGCCAGAAAATGATCGACTTCAATCGAGTAGATATTTTGTTCAATCAAGCCTTCTGTATATAGTTTGTTCATATATTCAAGCAATTGTTTATACTCATCCGCTGTACGGTAAAAACGCAGTTCTCCCGTTTCCGGATCTTCATCAATGGAAGGATGCAAAATTCCTTTATTCGATACTCCGAATGCACCGGTCAACCAATGGAATAAACGATCCATCGACACACTGCTAAATGGAATCACTTCATTTCCATCAACGGATAATTCTTTGGCTGCTTTTAAATATTCATAAAATTCGTCCGTCGTTTCCGGATTATCCATTCCGGTCTCATCCAGGATTTCTTGGTTTATCCATGGCTTATCATCCATCAAGGATGTCGGCGATTCTGGATCTCTTAACCGGGGAATGGCGTAGATATTTCCATCTGGAAATGCGATTCCTTGTTTGATTTCAGGATATTTCTCCAGGTATGCCTTGATATTGGGAGCATATTCATCAATCAAATCATTAAGCGGAATGAAAATGCCCTGCTCGCCGTATTTATATAAATCAGAATTAGGCATATAAGAACCATAGAAAAGATCCGGCAAATCGCCGCTTGCTAACGCTAAATTTCTTTTTTCTTCTAACCCGTCAACCGGAACCTGATTCCAGTTCATATCGATATTCGTCATTTTTTCATATTCGTTTAAAACAGGAACATCATTCCAATCATCTGCCGCTGAAGCAGCTTTACCTGCAAATACATCAATCGTGATTTCCTCCTCCACGATTGGCATCCCTTCTTGATTCAGATTTTCGAGTGCATCCTCACTTCCCCCGACAGCTTCTTTTTCATCCTTACTGCACGCAACCAGCACGGAAAAAAAGGAGATGCATAATAGAAATAAGATTTTCTTATTCTTTTTCACTCAAAAACCTCCCCCTATTTTATTTTTCTATATAAGTTGAAATAAAAATTTTACCTTCTAGCAACCGCTCCGGAAATACACTACGCTAGTTATAGTGCTTAATTTTATTAGGTGGAAAGATTAGTTTAAATATTTCAACTTATATAGATTTTAATTAAATAAAATGCAAGATATTGCATTTCTTCTATTCAGATACTGTGAGCAGCAGCTTTTGTCCCCCCTATTATTTAGCTCACCTTCCCCTCCCCCTTTCGTATTTTTCTCTCTCAGCTAATTAACAGCTTTAATGATCATGCTGCTATCAAATATTGACCGGGAGTGTGCCTCTCGCTTTTTCCCTGCCAAAAATTACTCCAGCGGCTGCCTGTAATGCAGGATAACCAGGTTCATAGGTATTGATAAAGGCTCGCAGTTTGTTTAGATAATGAAAATCATATGGATTCCGCATGCCAACGCCAATAATATTGCTATTATCTTTTACTAATTGATTAACAAACGCAATAACAGGGCTCTTTTCCGTCACAGTCATTGTTCCTAAAATGAGATAATCAACTTTTTTAGCAGCGTGAACAAGCTTTTCCAGCTCATGCTCCAGTTTATTTTCGTCATACACCTCCACAGCTGCGTGCGGAATATACTCCTTTACTGCTGAGCCAAGTGACTTCTGCTGCGATGTTTTATCTTCCACCTGCGTCATGAAGCTGTGGGATGGTTCTAATACAAGGATTTGCAGCTGTTTATCTACTTTTAACGGCAGCAGCTGATGATTATGCACCATTGTGACGCTTTCTCTATACACTTTCCGGGCGAGCTGATGATGCTCCTTTGAACCGACGATTTGTAAAGCTTTTTCTTTATCCGGTACTAAGGTATCCTTCCAGGAGGTATACTTTTCTTTTAACAGCTGGATGCGCTGAAATGATGCTTCGATACGGGATGCATGTAATTCCCCGTTTTCTACAGCATCGGTAATTGCCTGTATCGTTCCTTTTTGAACAGGATGCGTATGGGAAACCATGACAAAATCCGTACCCGCCTGCAGTGCTTTCACTGCACCTTTCTCTGTTCCAACGGAGTTTGATATCGCTTTCATCTCCATGCAATCCGTTGTAATCGCTCCTTGAAATCCAAGCTTCTTTCGTAACAGTTTCACATACACCTGCTTCGATAAGGTTGCAGGCGTATTTGCTTTCGGCTCAATTGCCGGAAAATACACATGAGCAGCCATGACAGTGTCTGCTCCAGCTTGAATACATGCTTGAAATGGAACTAATTCCACGTTTTCCAGCCGTTCCATCTCATGCGATATCACCGGTAAGTCTAAATGAGAATCTACACTGGTGTCCCCATGACCGGGAAAATGCTTTAACGATGTCATCACACCTGCAGCCTGCAGTCCTTTCATCATTGCTTTTCCAAATGCTGCAACCTTTTGGGGGTTTTCACTAAAAGAGCGCACACCGATAACTGGATTCTCAGGATTATTATTCACGTCTAAGACCGGCGCCAGATTCCAATTGATTCCCAGTGCTTTTAATTCTCTTCCCGTTGCTAAACCGATCTTATATGCATGCTGCGGTTCATCTGTTGCACCAAGCGCCATCGCTCCTGGAAAGGTTGTCATCCCTTGATGCATTCTGCTGACGACCCCGTTTTCCTGATCCAGACAAATAAATAGGGGCTTTTCATATCCGGCGGCTTTTGCTTCCTTTTGTAAAATGGAAGTCAATTGAAGAACCTCTTCCGGCTCACCGATATTCCGGCTAAACAAAATGATGGAGCCAACATGATAATCATGAATCAATTCTTTTATTTCGGGCGTGATTGCTTTTCCGTTAAACCCGACAACGAGCAGCTGCCCAATTTTTCTTGCTAACTTCTTATTACTCACAAAATATCCTCCTTTATTTAATCGCATAGAAATCAGGATAGATTTCCTGCTGTGACAATACGATGGTATAAATTTCTGCCTAATGAACCTTCCTGCATCGGATACGGACCTTCAAAATAAAGCCGATCTTCCTCCAGCTCCTCTATTTTATTGATTTCTCCTCCAATGTATTGATTGAGGCGGTACATTACCGTATCGATTCGTGTAAGCACGCCGCCATACCGAATCTCAATAATTTCCCAGCCAAAGGGCTTATGGAGAGAAAACCATAGGGCGCGATGTGTTTTTCGCAATGTATCCACACGCTCTTTGATCTCTTCTAAGATAGGGAGCATATCTTGAAGCATTCCCCGATTTTGGTTATCATATATTACTTTTAAGTTTCTGCCTATTTCCGCTTTGATACTGAGCACATGGGATAATTGCCGGTAAAAATGGAACAACAGGCTCCAATCCTTATTTCTTTTTGCTGCACGCTCTAATTTAACCGTTAAAAGCTTATAGTGTTTGTTTAAAGGCAGATTTTTGATATTCTCATCATACAAACCAATTAAAATATCCTGCCATAATAACAGCTTGGAGGGATTGGAGGTTTGTAAATTATGCTTACTGACCCCAGGCGTTTCATCCAATTGATTGAACAGCATAAAATCATCAAAATAAGCACCCGTACAAAAACGAAACCGTTTCTGCAAATGGACATCGGAAAAGGATTCCTGATAAGCATGTTCGGCAAATAACTGCAGGACCGGCAAAGCCGTCATCATTGGTGTCTCCGCTCCATTGTCCCCCCACATCGTGACGAATACTTCCTTGATATTCTCTTTTTTACAAGCACGTAAAGCCGCTTCCGTGGTGGCAAAAGCTTTTCCATAATTCGGGGAGATTCCATTCCACGTCCACACTCCGCCCGCGAATACGGGATTATACTTTAATGCTTTGTGCTTCTGAATAAATGTACGATAAAATGCTTCATCATCATGGTAATAATCCCAGTAAACAAGCTGCGTATCTGGAATCGATGCAATGACCGATTCAGGAATATCCGCTTCCAGATCATAATATCCTCCATGCTTGGACCCAAGGCGGAAATACATATCACTCCAAATCATCGGCTTCAGCTTTTTTCTCTCTGTAATAGCTGTTACCTCTTGCAAATGTTTATTCATAATATCGAATCTTTTTTCATAGCCATGTTTATCCAAATATTTCCCTAATCCCAGCTGATGTGCTTCATCCATTCCAATGTGAATCCGTTTGGATTGGAAGGGACGGCTTGCAGCTTCAATAAGATGTTCTAAAAATGTATACGTCTCCTTTGAACCGGCCAATAAAATGTCAGCTGTATCGCGGAGAGGGATGGCATAGTTCCATTTTAAAGCCTCGGTTAAATGAGCTAATGTTTGAATACAAGGAATCATTTCAATCCCTAAATCCGCTGCATACTGATCACATTCCCTGAGTTCCCCTTCTGTATATCTTCCACGCATATAGCCAAAATAGGGATATTCCTTCACTTCATATGTATCTTCTGTATAAATCATCAGCGTATTTAACCCCATCATGGCCATTTTTCGCAATAAATCCTTTATTCCGTCTACTGTCATAACTGCATTTCGTGAGGAATCCAGCATCGCACCCTTCATCGTAAATTGAGGGTACTCCACAAGGGTAAAATCTTTTTCCGTATAAAAATGCTCCAGCCATAATCCAATTCCTCTAAAAAAATGAATCTTTTCCTGAAATAAGATTTCACCTTCCTTATTTTCATTTTTTACAGAAAGGGCCCCTTCTCTTTGACTCACATGAATGGGATGCCCATCCTTGGATAATTCAATACCCAAATCCTTTAAAAGCTGCTTCAGTCCTTTTTTCACCTGTGATACATCACCTGTTAAATGAAGTTTCATATCCGCTCCGACCTCGCTTTTCTTTCATATAGTATTTATCCGTTTTGAACGTTATCGTACGTATCTGAATATTCCAAGCTGTACTTTTGGTTTGTATTAGAATATGCTTCTAAAAATTGAAATAGAATATCAGATTTTCATTCGAAATATTGTTATTCTGTTTTATCTGGGCCAAAATTCTAGAAAACGCTCCTTGTCATTTTTCCTCGTCTTTTAGATTTAGCTTGGGTTTCAACACTTTTTCGCAGTTTGATGATAGGAATCATTAGCAAGTGCTTATTGTACAATCTTTCCGGTATTTAGAAGACATACGAAAAACTCCCTTCATAGCAGGAGAGAAATCTCCAGCTGCTATAAAGGGAGCGTATCAAATGATTTTTTTATATCAAAGAGAATATTGGCCTTGTTACCAGTCAAAGAAAAATTTTAACATTAAAACAATAACTGCATATCCTACAGCCCCTGTTAAAAACCATTTAAAGTGGGCCTCTCTTTCTTCCGGCATCTCATATTTGATAACGTTGAGAATCATCGCACCGGAAATAAAAGAGAAAATAACAGCGAGGACAAGCGTATTAAAGGTTATAAAAGAACCAACCAGCCAGCCGATAACGATTCCTGCTGCCAGCACGTACCTGCCATATTTATTATACATTTCTGAATTTTCTCTCCACATATCATGAGCTACTGCAAAAAAGTGCAGGCCGATAGCTGAAGAATAAAAAGCGACTTGTATCCCTTGTACCTGTGATTGAATAACAACAAATGAAATTAACATATTATAAATGCTAAAAAAGATAATTTGCACCCAAAAAACGCGGTTTTCAATGGCCTTTTCCTGAGCAGTGTCTGACTCCTTCTCTGATCTGTTCAAAGACCGATTTACTATATTTTGAATACCGAAAAAAAGCAGCATACCAATTAATCCAACAAAATATAATTCCGATTCCATTGCCAAATCATCTGTATCCTGCAAGCTTGCCTGTTCTTCATGAAAAGCAGGTAATACATAGACAAAGATATACGCAGCTGCAATCCCTCCGGAAAAAGACAGCCAACGATCTCTTTTAATACGATCAGAGGGCAGTATCTGATTAGTTAATAAATGAATGGTTATCAATATAACCCCAACCACGAACGCTCCAATTGTCAATATTTACACTCCTACGTTCAAAAAATCTTTCCTTCATTCAATAACCTATACCCCTAATCATCTCGTTAAAAACCAACTTTATCACTCAACCAACACCTTATTCTACTCTTTTTATCATCCCATTGAACGCAACCTTAGAACGGGAATAATGGATAACTGGATTTCCACCTAAAAGTTCTTTCGATAAAAAGGAAACCATCGTCTGCTTTTCTATAGTGACTTCTGCATTTTGGACTTGCCACTGCTTATGCTGAATATCCCCGCGATATAAAGAATCCTTTTTATATGACCAGAAGATGTACCGCTCCAACAGCCAATAATCAAGGCTTTCTTTTTCCGGATAAAAAGCTGCTTCCACCGGCGTATAGCTTGCTTGAAATTTAGCCGCCACCTCTCCTCTACGTGAGCTCTCCAGATAATAGGCATCAGCTGATGTCTCCATTTTCATATCTGCATGAAGAAAAGGAGCATGTACTATTTTTGCTCCTAAAACGACAACGAATTTATTCGTATCCATCGTAAAGAAATAAACGCCTCTTTCTCCATTTCTTTTTACATACGTTCTTACATTCAGCTGCAGCATTGGGCGCAGAAAAGGGGTTCCAGGCAGATAGCGAAAACGGTTCTTGCTTACTTTGAAAGCAACAATACTAATCCACGCCTGTCCATCATAAGTATCCAGTTCTACTCCTTTGGGTAACTGGGCTGCTAAAGCATCCCGTGATACTGGCAGATGGATAAATAACAGATGCTCCCATTTTTGGAGAAGAACCCATGAAGAAGGATGATGCATGCCTGCTTTTTGGATTGTTTTTTTAATAATCATATGGATTTTTTCCTGTTCATGTTTTTTGAGTATGTTTATACATCCATTAGTCTAAACAGCTTTATACTCCGTTATTCGCTCTGCTTCAAAAAAAGCACATCAATCAGGAAGCACATCTATCCACTTACTTAGCAACAAACTTTCCTCTTCGTTTTAATAATATATACTCCAATGTTCCTGTCCCGACAAATATCCCGCACAGGATGAAAACAAATCCAATGATATGAAATAATGTCAGGCTTTCATTTAAGAACAGTACAGAACCAACTATTGCAAAAAGAGTATTCAGATTCATAAACAGCGTTGTTTCCGCAGGACCTACCTGCTTAATCGCCAAATTATAAATAATATGACCAAAGGCCGTACACAACAGGGAACTAAAGAGAAAAACCAGCCCCAGCTTCCATGAGAACAGCTGGGTTAAATCGGAAACTTGATTATCAAAAAGCTGACTCGTCAGAAAGATAAAACCCGATCCGATGAAAAGCATAAAACCTGTACTCAATATCGAATCGAAATCATCATGGTATTTTCCTATTAAAATAAAGCTGAAGGCCTGCACTAAAACAGCAAAAAAGACAATCACATCACCTATTGCTATACTGTGAAAACCTCCACCTGAACTCGTCGTCAGAAAAATACCAGCAAACCCTAAAACAAATCCAAATAAACGCAATTTCGGAACACGCTGTTTTAATAATAAAATCGCTAATAAAACAGTCAATAATGGTCCCGTCCCTAAAATCAAGCTGCTGTTTACACCAGAGGTATATTTTAACCCGACACTCAGCAGCGTATGATGGAGGACAACATTAAATATCCCGACATAAAGGATAACCTTCCATTCTTTTTTATTCGGCCATCGAAAATGACCCATAAATAAACAAATTAAAAGCACCGCAGCCCCCGCAACAAAAATACGGAGCGCTGTTACTAAAATCGGATCAATATCAGTAACCAAAACCTTAATAGCGGAAAGGTTGAATCCCCAAAACAGCATTACAATAAATAAGAGGATATGTATTTTTTTCAATTCAACACCTGATTTCTATTTAATATACAGAAAATTTTAAAATAAATATGTCTTCTATTAAACTATCATATTGGGTGGGGAATTTCAAAAGGGGGTTTTTTTGGTTTTTCTGCTTTCAGTATAATTTTCCCTTTAACAGACTAATTTATAGTTCATTAACATCCAATCAAATTTCATCCTGACTGTTTTAATAAATTTACGTTTTTGATAGTTTAAAGGAGAAACATACAACGAAAAGACTGATATAATTCATAATACACTTTGACAACCATTTATAAATCCATACTTAAATTATATGATAAAATCAGATTGCAATCTATTTCTGAAAGTCATTATCGTATATAGCAAGGTGCTTGAGAAAATATGCCATTATTTAGACATAAAATTTCAATTTAAATAAAGGAACAATACTTGAACACAGGGCAAGAATTATTTAAGAAACAACAAAATGTAGAAGACACACCGTACATTATATCAGCATAAAAAACTAAGGCATTCCCAAAGTTTTTGGTGAACCCCTTAGTTTTGCTTTTATAAATTGGTTTACTTATTCGTCAATGGAAATAACTTCTGAAACCATTACCTGCAAATCATAAGTTCAAAATTTGCCAGTTCAAAATACTTTTGAGCCAGACTTATTTCCTTCAAAGACACTTATACGTATTAACTACATTTTCTATAGTGTATCCATACCTTTCAATAACCTCGTTACCAGGAGCTGAGGCCCCAAATGAATCAATACTCATTACAATCCCGCTATCTCCAACATATTCTCTCCATCCAAGTTTAGAGCCCATCTCAATAGAAACACGTTTTCTTATACCTCTTGGAAGAACACTCTCTTTATAGGCTTCCGATTGTATTTCAAAGCGATCCCAGCTTGGCATACTTACCACATTAACAAATATATCTTGCTTTTCTAATTCTTTTTGGGCTTCAATAGCTAGGTTGACTTCTGAACCGGCAGCAATTAAAATTCCTTCTGGTTCTTGTACCGATTTAGAAACCACATAAGCACCTTTTCTCACGCCATCTTTAGCAAGTTCTGCGGAATTCTTCAGTGTAGGTAAACCTTGTCTGCCAAGAACAAGCATCGTTGGTTGAGAAGTATTTTCTACTGCAAGTTTCCAAGCTTCTTTCGTTTCATTTGCATCTGCCGGGCGGATAACGGACAATCCTGGCATTGCGCGGAAAGATGCTAAATGCTCGATTGGTTGATGTGTTGGACCATCCTGTCCTACCGCAACAGAATCATGTGTGAACACATAAGTGACTGGGAGCTCCATTAATGATGCTAAACGGATAGCCGGACGTAAATAATCAGAAAATACAAAGAAAGTACTAATAAATGGGCGCAAGTGATGAAGTGCTAAACCATTAGCAATCGCTCCCATTGCAAACTCACGAACTCCAAAACGCAAGTTCCTTCCTTGATATTGACCTCTTTTAAAATCTCCCTCATTTGTTAAACGTGTTTTCGTAGAGGAGTCTAAGTCTGCAGATCCACCTATTAATTCAGGTAGCTTTTCTGCTAATTTATTCAATGTACTACCTGATGCAACACGTGTTGCAAGTGTATCTTCTGAGGAATACGTAGGAAGATCTATATCCCAATCATCAGCTAACTCTCCTTTTACAATGCGGTTTAACTGTTCTCCAAGTTCAGGATAATCCGTTTTATAGATTTCAAACATTTTATGCCATTTCTCTTCAGCGGTCTTTCCATTTTCTTTAATTGTTGCAAAATCCTCATATACTTCTTTTGGTACATGGAACGGTTCATATTCCCATCCGTATACTTCTTTCGTACGTTCAATTTCCTCTTTACCTAATGGGTCACTATGTGCATGATGTGTTCCTTGTAAGTTCGGAGAGCCATATCCAATTGTCGTTTTTATTTCAATAACAGTTGGACGTTCCTTATCTTGTTTCGCCTCTTCAATTGCTTTTGTAATTGCTTCTACATCATTACCGTCTTCAACATTTAGATACTGCCAACAAGCTGCTTCAAAACGTTTTTGAATATGGTCGCTAAACGAAATATCTAAATCGCCATCTAAACTGATATCATTAGAATCGTAGAGAACAATAAGTTTATCTAATTGAAGGTGTCCTGCAAGGGAAATAGCTTCATAGGAAACACCTTCCATTAAATCGCCATCACCACAAATCGTATACGTATAATGGTCTATCATTTTATAGTCAGGCTTGTTATATATTTCAGCTAAATGCTTTTCTGCAATTGCCATTCCAACACTTACTGGAATACCTTGACCCAGTGGACCTGTGGTTGCCTCTACTCCAGGAGTAATTCCATATTCCGGGTGACCAGGTGTTTTACTTCCCCACTGCCTGGTCTGCTTTAAATCTTCGATAGTAATAGGATACCCAGATAGATGTAATAAATTATAGAGAAGATTAGACCCATGCCCAGCAGAAAGCACAAATCGATCGCGATTAAACCAGCTTGGGCTTTCCGGGTTAATACTTAAATGTTTTTTCCATAATGCATATGCCATTGGTGCCGCTCCCATTGGCATTCCTGCATGCCCATGCTGAGCTTTCTCTACACTGTCAATTGTTAATGTTCGAATGGTATTGATGGATAGTTCAGAAATGGTATAATCTTTCGTTGTCATTAAAAATCTACCTCCAATATAAGATTAACTCTCTTTTATGATGTGATAGAACAAGTGCATATATTTTCCAACTATATGTACTTGTTCTACAACGTACTTTTGGCTTAACCTACTTTCGTTTCTTCTGATCGATTACTATTTTTCTTTTTTCCTGGAATAATCATCAGAAGAATAATTACTGCCAAGCTAACCGTAATTGCAATCGGCCCTGCATAGTTTGCCAGACTTCCAAAGAAGATACCTGATACGCCAAAATCTGCATCAGAGAAAGTTGTATTTGCAAAACCTAAATCTCCAAGTACCGGCATTAAGAATACTGGCAAGAAGGAAATAATAATCCCGTTTACAAATGAACCTGCTACCGATCCTTTAAACCCGCCAGTAGCATTACCAAACACTCCAGCTGCTGCTCCAGTAAAAAAGTGAGGAACTACACCAGGAAGGATAATTACTCCTCCTAAGAAAATCATGATTACCATACTTGCAATACCGCCTATGAAACTTGCAAAAAAACCAATTAACACGGCATTAGGTGCATAAGTGAAAATAATCGGTACATCCAATGCAGGTTTTGCATTTGGAACAAGCTTTGTAGAGATACCTTTAAATGCTGGTACAATTTCTGCTAGAACTAGACGTACTCCTGAAAGAATAACGTAAACCCCTGCAGCAAATGTACCTGCTTGAATTAATGAAAATACAAGAAAGTTTGTGCCCCCGCTTAATTCTGCTTCAATAAATGTTGGTCCAGCAAAAAATGCAACAATCAAGTACATTACTACCATCGTTAAAGCAATACTTACTGTACTATCGCGTAAAAAACCTAAACCTTTCGGAAATTTAATATTTTCTGTAGAATTTTCTTTACTTCCTTTAAATAGTTTTCCAACTAATCCGCTCGCAGCATATCCAACAGCACTGAAATGACCTAACGCAACATTATCGTTTCCCGTTAATTGACGCATGAAAGGCTGTAAAATTGCTGGGGATAATGTCATTACTATCCCTAAAGCTACCGATCCTGCTGCAATTAACCCGAATGTGTCGAAACCGGCAACTGCCATAATAACTGCCAGCATACAAGCTAAATAAAGCGTGTGATGTCCGGTTAAGAAGATATATTTATACCTGGTGAAACGGGCAATTAATATATTAACGATCATCCCAAAAAACATAATCAGGGCTGTTGTTGTTCCATACTCGGTTAACGCCAAAGCTACAACAGCTTCATTATTTGGTACTACTCCAGACACATTAAAAGCTTCTTCAAACATGGCACCAAACGGCGTTAATGACCCGGATAGAATACCAGCACCAGCTGCAATGACGAGGAAACCAACAAAGGTTTTTGTCGTTCCTTTTACAGTATCCGCAAGACCTTTCTTCTGAGCAATTAATCCAATTAAAGCAATTAAAGCTACGAGTATTGCCGGTTCACTTAAAATATCAATCATTGTACTCATATGGAAAACCTCCTTTTTCAGTTAAGCAGTTTTTATAGATAACCTTTTTCACGCACCACTTTCTCTACTTTTTCACGCAGCTCATCCATATCAATAATACTTTCTAAAACCACAACCTCACCTAAATGACCTCCGCCATCAGCAATATCCTTAGCAAGGAAAAAGACATCCGCATCTCCAGGCGTTGCAGAACTCAAATCTGAATGAGCAACCTCTATACCTTCTACACCTAATTCTTGTAGAATCTGATTAATATTCATTTCTACCATAAAACTTGTACCTAATCCTGACCCACACACTGTTAAAAATTTCATAATACCTTCTCTCCTTCTTGGATAATAGATATAATTTCATCTATAGATTTTGTTTCTTTTAAACGGGTAATTAAAGTTTTATTCCCTAATATTTTGGTTAACTGGGCCAAAGCTTTTAAGTGCGCTTCATTGTCCACTGCAGCTAAGCAAATGAATACATCAATTTGATGATCCTCTTTACCTAATAATGCAATGGGCTGTTTTAACTTCAGCAGCGACATCCCCAATTTATTCACACCATTTTCAGGTCTTGCATGTGGAATACCTACACCCTTGCCAACATGGATGTAAGTTCCTAATTCTTTCACATTTTTTATCATCGCCTCTACATATGATTCTTGAATAATATGCTGATCAAGTAATGGAATAGAAGCTTTACGAATTGCTTCTTCCCAGTCAAGTTTCTCTTCAGTAAATTGAATCATATCTTCGGTTAGTAATTCGGATAACATCGGTTTATACACCTCTTTCTGATTACTTGTTGCGTAAAATAATTGAACGAGATTTCCGTACAGTTTTTCTTCATTGGTGACTGTTGCATTTTTTTTGATAACACTCATAATCTCATCAATCATCAAATGCTTTGATTGACTCGATAAATTAGGAAAATGTCTATAAACCGATTGTAGTAAATGTTTTTTCTCCACCAGGGTCATCAAAGGCTTCACTACAAATGTCGGCTTTGGAGATTCTACCGGTATGGTTGAAAATACTAAATCATAGTTTTGTACAGATATATCTGTAAATTGATCCCCATTAAACACCTCAGAGAAATAAATTTCAGGAAACAATTCTTTCAGCTGAGAAGCCAGCATCATGGATGAACTGATTCCATTTGCACAGACAATTAATCCGGTAATTCGCCCAATCTCCATTGTATTTTGGCGATCAATAATACTGCCAAAATGCATGGTGAAGAATCCAATTTCATCATCACTTATTTCTTTTTTTGTCCAACTTGCTAATGGCGACAAGGAGCGTTTTACAAATTGGAATAGCTCAGCATACTCTGATTGAATCGTCGTTGACAACGGATTATGAAAAGGAATTTCAAATAAAATTCGGAAATATGCAGGCACTAAATGATTAAACAAACTCTCTTTTAAAAGCTGTTTATTCTTCACAGGAAGGAGCGTATTTTTTTCAAATTCTTCAATAATCTTCTCAGATAATGTTAAAAGTCCTGGGTTGTCAACTCGTTGAATATGTTCGATTGCTGTTAATAATAAAATCGTTATCAGATATATTTCGTTTTCAGAGCTGTCTTCTCCATACAGCTGTTTGAAAAGAGAACTTACCAAACAAAATAATGATTGATTTTCTAACAGCTTCTTCTCATTCTCTGAAAAGAATAGGACTCCTTTTTCACCTGCTTGAAAAAATGTAAAATAATAAATCAATTCAATTTTTCTTGTTTTTACTAATTGCACCCCGTGTTCTGCAAGCCATTTTTGCATGACATCATTTGTCCGGTTTAAAAAATTTTCCTGATCCCATGCTCTAAGAATATAAATGATAAATTCTTCTCCCATAGATTGGCTTAATAATTGATGGATGCATGAAATGACGCTTCTCCGCTTCTCCATCTCATTTCCTTCAATACAATATCCTTCATTTCGGCTGTACCTGAAGGTCAGTCCTTTTTCCTGACAATGCTTTTTCAACCTGCGTACATCACTTAATGCGGTATTTTTACTTACTTTAAACAGAGATTGCAAGTGAAAATTAGATACAGGCTCTTTTCGGATATAAACATAGAGATAAATCATGTAAAATCGGTTATCCTCTGAAAAATTATATTGTCCTATGCTCCTATCAGAATGTAATTTTTCTCTTAAAATCTCTCTGGCTTCTTTCGAGATTTGAAAGCGTTGGTGGCTAATTTTTAACTTCGGAATGTTGAAATCTTCCAAAATTCCATTTACCTTCTCAAAATCATACATCAACTGTCGATCAGATAATTTTAACTGTTGCATCAACTCCAGCTTTGTAATCTGTTCATGGTTCATTAATTCTTCAACTAGTCGAATCGAGCGCTGATCTAACATGTTACTATCACCTCTCAATATAATTATAAAACGCTTACAACATTGTCACAACAACGTTTAGGCACAACTTATGATGAATATATTGACATAGATTGTGCTTTCCTTTTCTGGAATTGATTCTAATTCTAAGGTACTCTCAGCACTTTCAACGTCTAAATATAATGTTGATTCCGTTAGCCTTGAAATGGTCTGTTATCAATTTCAATAAAAATGAAATAAAGATAACCAAAACTTTATATAATGAAGATAATAGTATAAGAAAGTATGTTTTGATCTCCCCAAAAACAGACGGTTCTATTCGAACATTTGAAATCAGGAAAGAAATCATGAATTTATTGCGTAGTCATAAAAAAGACAACTAAAAACTCAATCCGTATTTAAAGATAGATTAGAGGAGTTTCATGATGCAAATTTTGTTTTTACTATGTTGACGGTTATCCATTTATACAAAAAATGTTAACACTCGAATGACGCGACTTTTAGCTTATACAAATATTAAAAGTACGCAACACAATATATATTCCGCCACTCTCATGTAAGTATGTTAACAGAGCAAGGGGGTGACTTAGCAACTATCATGGAAAAAGTAGGGTATGATGATATGCCAACTACAATAAGAATTTATACACATGTCACAAAGAAAATAAAAAAAGACGCTTCCGCAAAAGTGAAAACTTTATACGAAAACGTCCTTCAAGATATTATTTTAAAATAAAATGTTACCTTTTTGTGATATTTTTAGAGTTTCATCAACACTATAAAGCTCCAAAACCCTTCTATATCAATATTCAAGGCGGGATAATTACATCATCCCAGGCATACCGCCCATGCCGCCCATATCAGGCATTCCGCCGCCTTCATTTTCATCCGGCTTATCTGCTACGACAGCTTCTGTAGTTAAGAACATTGCTGCAACAGATGCTGCGTTTTGAAGCGCGTAACGAGTTACTTTCGTTGGGTCTACGATTCCAGCCTCAACCATGTTTACCCATTCGTCTGTTGCTGCATTGTAGCCGATGCCTACTTTTTCGCCTTTTAGACGCTCTACAATGATAGAACCTTCCAGTCCAGCATTATGAACGATTTGACGAACCGGCTCTTCTAGTGCACGAAGTACGATACTCGCACCAGTTGCTTCGTCGCCTTCTAAGCTAAGTTCGCTTACTTTTCCGTGGATGTTCACAAGGGCAGTACCGCCACCAGGAACCATTCCTTCTTCTACACCTGCACGCGTAGAGTTCAGTGCATCCTCAATGCGAAGTTTACGTTCTTTCAATTCTGTTTCTGTAGCTGCACCAACTTTAACGACAGCAACACCGCCAGCTAATTTTGCCAGGCGCTCTTGTAATTTTTCTTTATCGAAATCAGAAGTTGTTTCTTCTGCTTGTGCACGGATTTGTGCCACACGGCTGGAGATTGTTTCTGGGTCTCCTGAGCCTTCTACGATTGTTGTATCATCTTTGGTTACGACAACTTTAGAAGCACGTCCTAATTGCTCAATGCTTGTTGATTTAAGATCCAGTCCAAGGTCTTCTGTAATTACTTCTGCACCAGTCAGTACAGCGATATCCTCAAGCATTGCTTTACGGCGGTCACCGAATCCTGGAGCTTTCACAGCTACCGCGTTGAATGTACCGCGTAATTTGTTTACTACTAAGGTAGCAAGTGCTTCGCCTTCAACATCTTCTGCAATCATAAGAAGCGGTTTGCCTTGTTGAACAACTTGTTCTAACACTGGCAGTACTTCCTGGATATTTCCAATTTTCTTATCTGTAATCAAGATATATGGATCTTCTAGTACAGCTTCCATTTTATCTTGGTCAGTAACCATATAAGGAGAAGAGTATCCGCGATCGAATTGCATCCCTTCTACTACTTCAAGCTCTGTGTTGAAGCCTTTTGATTCTTCAATGGTGATAACACCGTCATTGCCTACACGTTCCATTGCTTCTGCAATCAATTGACCTACTTCGCCGTCGCCTGAAGAAACAGCTGCAATTTGGGAAATTGCTTCTTTGCTTTCGATTGGCTGAGAAATGCCTTTTAATTCTTGCACTGCCAGCTCAACTGCTTTTTCGATACCGCGGCGGATTCCAACTGGATTTGCACCGGAAGTTACGTTTTTAAGTCCTTCACGAATCATTGCTTGAGCAAGTACAGTTGCTGTAGTTGTACCGTCACCTGCAACGTCATTTGTTTTAGATGCTACTTCGGATACAAGCTGCGCACCCATGTTTTCAAATGCATCTTCTAATTCGATTTCTTTTGCAATGGTTACGCCATCATTTGTAATTAATGGAGAACCGAATTTTTTATCTAAAACCACGTTGCGGCCTTTTGGTCCTAAGGTTACTTTTACTGCATCTGCTAAGGTGTCCACACCACGCAGCATTGCGCGTCGTGCGTCTTCACTAAATTTAATGTCTTTAGCCATGTTAATCTTCCTCCTTCAAATTGATTCACGGTTTCATTAAAGATTCATCGTATATTTTTGATTAGCCTACAATCGCTAAAATATCATTCTCACGAAGAATTAAGTATTCTGTACCTTCATATTTCACTTCGGTACCAGCAAATTTAGAGAAAATAATGCGGTCTCCTTCAGAAACTTCCAGTGCCACTTTTTTCCCATCTTCCACACGTCCAGATCCTACTGCAACTACTTCACCTTCTTGCGGTTTTTCCTTTGCAGAGTCTGGAAGTACGATTCCGCTTGCTGTTGTTTCTTCTTGTTCAACAAGTTTGATAACAACACGATCTCCTAATGGTTTAATCATGTAGAATTGCCTCCTTAATCCCAAATCATTTTATTTTTTATTAGCACTCTATACACTTGAGTGCTAACTCCAATTATTATAATAATTAATTCTTGGAAAAAATGCAAGCACGATGATGATGAATTTTTAGAAAAACTTAGATTCGCTTGCTTTTCAGTGAATCCTCAGTTTTTTTATACTGCTCCATCGTGTTAGAAAAACTTGTATTCGTTTACTTTTTGAAGATAACTTCTACTTTTCACTTTCTGCTTTCTTATTTTAACCCTTGTTTATTTTCTTTTTCAATGTTTCATGCATGATTTGATGTACTTTTGATTATAATTTTCAGTAACAGTTGTGTTAGAATATATCCTATGGCGATAATAGTTGAAGGAGCGTTTTTATGACTCGAAGATATACATATGTCATTCTCACATATATCATTATGCAATTTTCTGTTTTACTTATGGCCCCGCTGATTACATCCATATTTGGTGTAAACCTTGCGCTTGCCAGTATTTATTGGTCTGTCTTTAGTTTCACTCTTGGCCTTGTTATTGTTCTCTGGCTCTTAAAGCCTGATATGCAGGTCCGGGCTCATCCAGATGCTGTCGGGATCGGCGGTATTATTGTCTGGTCTGTTCTGGGAATTATTATGGCCCTTCTTTCACAAGGGCTGGCTGCCACCATTGAAATGGAGCTATTTGGAATCGATCCCGGTTCAGAGAATACCCAAGGCATTATGAACATGGCACGGGCTGTGCCAATTTTTATTGTTCTTCCGGCAATTTTGGCGCCTATTTTAGAAGAAATCATTTTCCGGAAAATTATATTTGGTTCGCTGTATAAAAAAATGAACTTTTTCTTTGCGGCTTTAATTTCTTCTCTTATTTTTGCCGTGATTCATACAGATTTTCTGCATATACTAGTATATGCTGCGATGGGCTTTGTTTTTGCATTCCTTTATGTACAAACAAAACGAATTCTTGTACCTATCATCGTACATGCCGGGATGAACACCCTTGTCGTGCTGGCTCAGCTTTCCTTAGATCCAGAAGAAATTCAAAAACGGCTTGACCAATTACAACTCATATTCTTTGGAGGTTAACATGCATCAGCCTTATTTAATAAAAGCCATTCTTTATGTTTTATTCGGTGTTTTATTTATTTATGTCGGGGTTCTCAGCAAGGGAGAATCCGTCTGGGATACAGTTCCCCTTATATTCGCCGGATTTGCAGCTTTAACCTTCTATGCCGGCTTCCGGATGCTGCGATTCTATTTTAAAGTAAAGAATAAAAAATAAAAAACTAGCTCTTAGGCAGGAAGCTTCTTAAATTTAGAAGTTCTGTAAAGAGCTAGTTTTTTGCAATTAGAAAGCAGAAGATTGGTTAAGAAAACATTATGGAGCTTCTGTGCATATCCTACTCCTCTTCTAAGGAATAATGCTTCAAAAAGTATACAAGTGATTGCAATTCTACTGTTAAATCAATGTGATGGACACGAATATAGTTTGGAACGGTAATACGTGCCGGCGTGAAATTAAGAATACCTTTAATACCGAGCTCCACAAGGCGGTTCGCAGCGGCATCTGCTTCTTCTGCAGGTATTGTTAAAATAGCAACTTCAATTCCGCTTATTTTATCCTCTAATTCATTCACATGATACACGGGAACACCGCCAACTTCCGTGCCTACCTTGGAATCATCCGTATCAAACGCCATCGTGATACGAATATTATTGTTCTTTAAAAAGTTATAATGCAAAAATGCAGTTCCCAGGTTTCCAACACCAATTAAAGCAACATTTGTTATCTCATGCTGGTCCAGTGTACTTTTAAAGAACCCTAATAGATACTCCACATTATATCCGTATCCTTTTTTCCCAAGTGCACCAAAATAGGAGAAGTCTCTGCGGATCGTTGCAGAATCTACTTTAACAGCCTCACTTAACTCTTTGGAAGATACACGCATCTTCCCTTGCTGATATAAATTATTTAAAAATCGGTAATATAAAGGCAAACGCTTTGCTGTTGCCTGCGGGATTTTATTTTGTTCCATTTGAAACGGCCTCTCTTCAATTACTAATGTATAGGAAAACTTACATGTTAAATTATTTCATTTTTTGTACATGGATACTGCCATAATTTTACACGTTCGCTTTCATTATGTTGTAAATAACGCATTTATTCAATAGTACACACTCTATTATATAATTTTAACAGAAATACAGCCAACATAGCGAACTTTATTATAATTTTATTGTAGCTTCTATTTGGATACGTTACACTGATAGAAGGTATTACTTTCCTTTTACAGGATGGTTCAAGAAGACAGGATAAGCAATAACATGCTCGTCACCTTATTTTCATGTGCTTTTTGAACAGCTTTTTTTACGAGTCAGAAAGGATGGCAACGATGATTTTAATGCAACTAAATGGAATCTCTAAATCCTTTGGAGCAGAAGAGATTCTAGCTAATATAAAAATGGAAATAAAAGATAATGAACGGATTGCAATAGTCGGCCGCAATGGAGCCGGAAAGTCAACACTTCTCAAAATCATGGCAGGAGAAATGCCTTATGACGGCGGTGAGATCTTCCAGCCGAAAGACCTGACATTCGGCTATCTCTCACAGCATATGACGTTAGAGTCCGGAAAAACCATCTGGCAAGAGATGCTGGATGTATTTTCGCCTCTGCTTGCCATGGAGAAAAAATTACGTGAACTGGAAGCACAGATGGCAGACGCCTCCAATATGGAAGCATCTGATTATCAACAGCTGCTCGAAAGATATGATACGCTTCAAAATGAATATCAATCAAATGGCGGATATACGTATCAAGCGGAAATAAAATCTGTGCTCACCGGGTTGTCCTTTGGTGATTATGATTACGATACATTAATTACCGATTTAAGCGGCGGACAGAAAACAAGACTTGCCCTCGGTAAGCTTCTACTGCAAAAACCGCAGCTGCTTATTCTCGATGAACCGACGAACCACTTAGATATTGACACACTTACATGGCTCGAAGGCTATTTAGTAAGCTATCCAGGTGCTATCATTATTGTTTCCCATGACCGCTACTTTTTAGACAAAACTGTATCAATTGTTTATGAAATTTCCAGACATCATTCTAAAAAGTTCCACGGAACATACAGTAACTACTTAGCTCAAAAAGCGCTTGATTATGAGCAGGAGAAAAAAGAATTTGAAAAACAGCAGACAGAAATTAAACGGATGGAAGATTTTATTCAGCGTAACTTAGCACGCGCTTCTACGACGAAACGTGCCCAGAGCAGACGGAAAAAGCTTGAAAAAATAGATCGTCTTGATCACCCAGCCGGTGATGAATCCTCCGCATCAATTTCCTTCCAAGTGAACCGGCAGAGCGGAAATGATGTATTAAAAATAAAAGATTTAACCTTTCAATATCCTGATACGGATCAGCCGATTTTCAAAAACATCACGCTGCATGCTAACCGGGGCGACCGTATCGCATTGGTAGGCCCAAACGGTGTCGGCAAAACCACCTTATTAAAAAATATTGTCGGCAAGTATCTGGCAAATCAAGGTGAGATCCAGCTCGGGACCAATGTTCAAATCGGCTACTACGATCAGGAGCAGGCAAACCTTCACTCAAATAAAACTGTTCTGCAGGAGCTGTGGGATGATTATCCATTGATTAATGAGAAAGACATTCGTACAATCCTCGGGAATTTTCTATTCTCTGGCGAGGATGTCTTAAAACCTGTGTCCGCCTTAAGCGGCGGTGAGAAATCAAGGCTTGCTCTGGCAAAATTAAAAATGCAAAAAGCAAATTTGCTTATTCTTGATGAGCCGACCAACCATTTGGATATCGACAGCAAAGAAGTATTAGAAAGTGCTTTAATTGATTTTCCAGGAACTATTCTTTTTGTTTCTCATGACCGTTATTTTATTAACCGGATTGCCGATCAAGTTGCAGAAATGCAGGCAAGCAGTGTAAAAATATATCTTGGTGACTATGATTATTATTTAGAGAAAAAAGCAGAGGAAGAGGAACGAAGGCTGTTACAGCTGCAAAATCAGCAGAAGGTAACAGAAGAACCGGCAGCTTCAGCAAAAAAACGCAGCTTTCAGGAAGAAAAACAGCGTCAGCGGGAGGAACGCAAACGCAAGCGCCGTATTGAAGAGCTGGAAACAAGCATTGAACAGCAGGAAGAAACCATTGCAGCCATTGAACTGGAGATGACCAAGCCAGACGTCTTTGATGACCATAAAAAGACAATGGAACTAACCAATAAATTATCGGCTTTAAAAGAAGAGTTGGATCAGTTCATGGAGGAATGGGCAGAATTAGAAGAGAATTAAGCAATTGATATAATTTTCAGATTGTTGTATACTGAAAACAGGCAGAACCAATGCCTGTTTTTTTACTTAAATCAACATAGTAAACTATTCAATTCGATAAACGGAGGTTGTTATCCCGTGGCGATACCCATCGTTACTTTTTTAGTTTTTATTCTTGCCAGTTTGATGTACTATGCTATCAAAGAAACAATGCTGTCTCAATCAACCGCAGCAGAAGTACGTTCCCATTCCTTTCTTCGTTTCCTTCGTTTTGCCGTGATATTTATCGGCCTTTTCAGCAGTGTATGGCTTACTGCGGCTGTCACTCTTCCGCTTGGTCAGGCTTTCTTTCACTCGGTTTTACCTTTTTCACAAAATCTAAATGAGTTTATGATTCTTTTTGGCTCCAGTCTGCTTTTATTTGGCTTGTGGGTCAGCTTAGGACATCTTTTGCCTAAATGGCTGGCAAATCATCATTCTCAGTTTATTGCACAAGGATTATCTCGGCTGATCCCCCATACCTTTACGAATAAAATGAGTGAGGAAGCAACATGGTCAGATAATCATCAGGAAGCTCAAAATATTATCGAATTCAGCGGCAAGGATGTAGGTGAAATTGCAACGCATCGTACGGATTTAACCGTTCTGCAAATAGATGCAACCATGGAAGAAGTATTTGCTGCTGTGCAAGAAACCGAATTTACAAGAATACCAGTTTATGATGAAGATATTGACGAAATCGCTGGGATATTACATGTAAAAGATTTCTTTCGAAGTATGAAATCAGGTGGATCTCCTGCTTTCTTTACTCTTCATCATATTATTCGCCCTGCTGTATACATCAGAATGAATCAAGAAATGGATGAAGTTTTTAAGGATATGAGGGAAAGAGATTACAGCATCGCCATTGTTCTCGATGAATTTGGAGGAACATTTGGGTTAATTACTTTGGAAGATATTATCAGAGACATAACGAAAGACTTGTTAGGAGAACAGAAGTCAATGGCAACAGAGTCAAAGGACATCCTGCCGCTTTCCGGTAATCGTTATCTGATTAACGGGTCGGTCAGCCTGTTTATATTAGAGGGAACACTTGGAATCACTTTTCCAATCGATACACCGCATCAGACGTTGGACAGCTTTTTATCGGAATTAATGAAACAGCAGCCTGACAATCCAAACACGATACACTATAAGCATTTATTATTTACTGTACATTCTGCAAAGGACAATCCTATTGAATCTGTGGTTGTTACAGTATATGATGAGGATTTGATGGGACAGCAATTTACCGGCTGATTTTATATAAAATAGAAAGAAGTGCTTGGATATGGTATTCCAAGCACTTCTTTCTATTTTAATTACATGTTCAAATTTTGTTCCTGATGCGATCCTTTTATTTAAATAAATAGTCATTCTGTATCGTTTCTTCCACAGCAACGCGATAAACGACCGCCATACCCAGCATGGTCGACATCACCGAACTTCCTCCGTAGCTTATCAGAAGCAAAGGAATCCCGGTAACTGGCATGATTCCTACTGTCATGCCAATGTTTTGAAAGACGTGAACAAGCATCATGCTCAAAAACCCAAAACAGAAATAAGCGCCAAATGGCGAGTGCTTATAAATATTTAAGCCGAGCGTTACCAGTTTATATAAAAGCATAAAATAAAGCAGAACAACAAAAGCGCTGCCGACAAAACCAAAACTTTCTCCAATAACAGAGAAGATAAAATCAGTCTGGGCTTCCGGATAATTTACTTCCACGCTTCCTATTCCCTTACCAAATAATTGCCCTGACCCGAGCGCCATATGTGAGCGTTCAAAGTGATAATTAGCATCTGGTGACTGCTGTGACGGGTCAAACCATGTCATTACACGATCAATTTGATAGGGCGCTACTCCAATTGTCTCTTCCGCAAATTCCGGAAATTCAATGATAACGAATAAAGCACTGGCTATAACAGCAACTCCTACAATAATTAGAGAAAAGATGATTCTCCAATTAATCCCGGATAAAATAATCAGCATGCCGGCAATAAATAAATATACCATGGCCGTACCGAAATCCGGCTGCAGCATAATTAAAAATACCGGAATAGCTGTATACAGTAATAGCTTACCAAGAAGCTGTATATCAGTCTTTAACGTACTTACTTCAAATTTTTCTTTATGTCTGCTGATGACTGCCGATAAAAATAATATAGTTGATATCTTAACGAACTCTGCCGGCTGCAGCGTCAATCCTGGTATAAAGGTATACCAGCTTTTCGCACCGTTTATTTCTCTCGCAATAAAGTCTGGACTGATAGGGATAAGCGCCAGCAGCACAACCCCGCCTATATAAATGTAGAGGCTTGTTTTATATAACTGCTCTAAGTCTAAAAACTGAATAGCAGCAATCATACCGACTCCAATTGCGTAAAAGAGCATTTGCCGTATCAGAAAGTTTGTACTATATTGTTCCAGCTGCTGTGCATTGTACACGGCCAGAAAGCTTATTATTGCGAAAGCAATCAATAATAAGATTAAATCGGTTTGAAAATAATAATTTTGTTTTTTATTCATCGGATTCCCACCAAATTTCTCCTGTCGCTACCCTTGATTTTCATGAGCCAACCTCACAAGATAAGCTGTTATCATTAATGATAAATTCAACATAATCCATTATGTTACATAAAAATCAATCTGCATTCTTGCAAATCACAAGCTTTCATTATTTACTATTTCTATTCTAACATTAAAGAAGGATTTGCGTTTAAATCAAGTGCTTTAAATTTTTCTTTTTCATACAAAATCGTTCCGGCCGCCGCAATCATAGCGGCGTTATCTGTACATAATTGAATCGGTGGAATGTACAATTCCGTATCTGTATGATTAAAACGATTTTTCAAGCTTTGCCGCAAGCCTTTATTCGCTGCAACACCGCCCGCAACAATGACCTGTTTCACCTTATACTCCTGTGCTGCCCGGTATGTTTTTTCAGTCAATACGTCAATTACACTTTGTTGAAAGCTCGCAGCAACATCTGCGGGATTCAGGGTTTCCCTGCGCTGTTCAGCGTTATGGAGCGTATTGATAACTGCTGACTTTAAGCCGCTGAAGCTAAAGTCATAGCTTCCTTCTTCCAGCCACGCACGCGGGAAATCAATCGTATCCTTCCCTTCTGCACTTAAACGGTCAATTTGCGGCCCTCCCGGGTAAGGAAGCTTCAGCATTCTTGCTACTTTATCATAGGCTTCTCCAGCCGCATCATCTCTTGTTTCACCAATTAATTCATAATCATAATGATCTTTCATAATAACCAGCTCTGTATGCCCTCCAGAAACAATCAGGGCCAATAACGGAAAAGCAAATTCATTTTCTAAACGGTTTGCATAAATATGCCCGGCAATATGATGAACACCAATAAGCGGTTTATTTTTTGCAAAGGCAAGAGCTTTCGCAGCATTGACCCCGACAAGAAGGGCGCCTACTAAGCCCGGGCCTTCTGTGACTGCAATTGCATCGATATCCTCCCAGGTTACGTCCGCCTGATTCACTGCTTCCTCTAAAACCATCGTCATTTGTTCGACATGATGTCTGGAAGCTATTTCAGGAACCACACCGCCGAATCGCTTATGGCTTTCAATTTGTGAGGCAACCACATTTGAAAGTATTTCACGTCCGTTCTTTACAATCGATGCAGCCGTCTCATCACAGCTTGTTTCTATACCTAATATCATTGTATCTTTTTTCATTTTAAATTCACCCACATTACAATAGCATCTTCAAAATTATCCGTGTAATAATGCTTTCTAATCCCGCCAGGTACAAGCCCGAATTTTTTGTATAGAGATTGTGCAACGGTATTTGAAACACGAACCTCCAAGGAGAGACGCTCCACCCCGTTACCGGTCATAAATGTCGTAACATATCCAAACAGCTTTTCCCCGATTTTGCGCCCGCGCATATCGGGATGAACAGCAAAATTTGTAATCTGCCCATCTTCAAATACAACCCATGAACCAATATAGCCGACAATTCTGTCCCTTAGGCAGGCTACAAAATAATAAGCATGATCATTTTCACATAGCTCTTTATGAAAAATCTCTGCATCCCACGGTCCTGTAAAAGCAGCTTCTTCCACTTCCATTACTCCCGGAACATCCTCCAGATTCATCTGACGAATAACAAGCTCACTCATGAATCTGCTTGTTCCTTCTGCTGTTTTTGCCAATTTGCTTCTGCCTCTGCCAAACGAAGATAGTTCGGAACGAGCGCATGCACAGAATCAGCTTCTCTTTCTCTTCCCAGCAAAGCCAAGTGGGCTGCTCTCGGGAGCTGGAATGATGAATCAGCAATCACAGCCTTATCCTGTAAATGCTCTTTAATAACTTCTTTAAATGCCTCGATATCCTGGCTTAAGAACAAAACGTTTTCTCCCGTTTCTTTCAGTTTTGCCAGCCATTCTGTCATTAAAATATTTTCTTCTTCCATTACCGTTTCAAGCTCTCCATTTTTCCATCGATACGCCCCTGTATAAACTAAACCGCGTCTGGCATCAAAAAACGGACAAATGATTCCATCAAATAAAATCCCCTGGTAAGCGAATGCTTCCAAGCTCGATACACCGATAACCGGTATGTTTAACGCCCAGGCCATTGTTTTGGCTGTAGCCAGACCAATTCGAACACCTGTAAAAGAACCGGGGCCTTTCGCAACGACAATACGGTCTAATTCAGATGGAGTGATATGTACATCCTGCATCAGCTTTTCCACCGCCGGCATTAAACGTACGGAATGGTTCTTAGCAATATTCGTAGTGATTTCACCGATTAATTGTTTATCTTCTAATAATGCCACACTTAAAACCTGATTGGAAGTATCCATCGCAAGTATTTTCATAAAAAAACTCCTAACTTAATGCTTTGACAACTTGTTCAAAATGCTCCCCGAAAGGAGTAAGTGTTATTTTACGCTGATCCGCATCTTCTGTATAATGCAGTTTGATATCCAGCCGTTCCCTTGGAAGAAAATCTTCAATAAAGCTTGCCCATTCAATCACAGTGACACCATCTCCAAAGAAATAGTCATCAAAGCCGATATCCTCCATCGAATTTTCCAAACGATACACATCCATATGATAAAGCGGCAAACGCCCACGGTATTCCTTTACAATTGTAAAAGTCGGACTGCTGATATTCCGCTTGATATCTAATCCCTGTGCCAGACCTTTTGTAAACGTCGTTTTCCCGACACCTAATTGACCTTCAAGCGTCAAAACATCGTTCGGCTGTAATTTTTCAGCCAGCCGGCAGGCAAAATCCTGTGTATCTTTTTCTGTTTTTAATAGCCTCTGCATCAACGCATTCACCTACTTTAAATGTGTATATCCACTTTTCATTAATTTTTTCGTCTCTCCATGCGTCTGAATGAGAACACATGGCTCTTCTGCTTCACGGACATAGCCAATCTGCTGGATAGGCGTATCTGTCTGGACAGCAATTTCCTGTACTCGCGGCCAATGCACCTCTGACACAGTCCCCAGGAGCTCAAAGTCTTCTCCTCCTGACAGCTTCCAGTCATACTGCTGCTCTTTGGAAAACTGTTGAAAACTGTTAGAAACAGGAATTTTTTCTTCTATAATTGTAAGCTCCACATTGGAAGCCTCTGCTATTTCATTTGCTTCACTTGAGATACCATCACTGATGTCATTTAAAGCCACACGGTCTATCTCACATAATCCTGATGCCAATGCCACTCTCGGATTCGGCAGGCGATGACGTTCTATATAGTAGTCTTTATCTTTACATTCCTGTCCTTGCAGCAATATCTCTAATCCTGCTCTGGAATCTCCTAAGGTTCCAGTCGCAAAAACAATATCATTTGGCTCTGCATGGCTTCTGTATCTTGCTTTATTCTCTGGCACGTAACCCATTGCTGTAATCGAGATCATCAACCGTTCACTCGATACCGTATCTCCGCCAATCAAGTCCATTTGATACATCGATGCCAATTCATGCATTCCTTGATAAATCTCCTCTAACGCTGATTGTTTCCATTTTTTTGGGACACACATCGACACCAAATAAAAGGCGGGCTCTGCTCCCATAGCTGCTAAATCACTAATATTGGCAGCCAGTATACGATACCCAATATGAAAGGGAGCCATTGTTTCTAAGGAAAAATGGATATCTTCCACAAACGTATCTACTGTGGTGACAATATCAGATGTGCTGCGGAAAACAGCAGCATCGTCCCCGATTCCTTTAATCAATGCAGGTTGATTATATGTATTGGGTTTAATGGCTTTAATAAATGAAAATTCATCCATGCTATCACCAATTCCTTTATTTTCTACTATTTATCATAGCAAATCAACGGCAAAAAATAAAAATTTATGTCATGCAAATCAATATAAATTATTCCGACGGCCTGTTTTTCTTATTTTCACACACCTAAGCATGCTTGCTTCATTTATTGCATTAAAAAAACACATGTTTCTCATCGGAAACCATGTGTCGCTGATTACTATTATTTTTAAAAATCATGGCGGTCCGGACGGGACTCGAACCCGCGACCTCCTGCGTGACAGGCAGGCATTCTAACCAACTGAACTACCGGACCTAAGTATGTATTCTCTCTTATCCAGTACTTCGATGGTGAATCTGGATCTTATTTGGTTGCGGGGGCAGGATTTGAACCTGCGACCTTTGGGTTATGAGCCCAACGAGCTGCCAGACTGCTCCACCCCGCGATGTGAATAATCAATTTTTTTCAATGCCTTATTTAAGGACAAGATTTATTATATCTCTTTTTAGAGAATAATGCAATACCTTTTTAAAACTTTTTCATTTTTATTTGCTTATCTATAAGTTTATCCAGTAGAAGCGTTATTTATAACTGTTTTGGAGAATGATGAAAGATTGTTTACAAGCAGTTATATGTTTTCTTTAAAACAGTTATTATCATTTAAAACAGCATCTGATACAATTTGTTAATAAGTGACATTTATCTTATATACATTTCTAGCTTCAAAAATTATTAAATAAGAAATAAGGAGAATATTGAATTGACTTTTTTAACCCTTTTTATCCTGATTTTGCTAATCATACTTCCACTTATTGCATATGTTTTTTTCTCAGTCTATAAAGAAAAAAAGCTTAGATTACTTTCTTATTACTTAATGGAAGCTATTACTATTTTATTGCTCACAACGATTGGTCATATGTATTATTATTACGTTTATAATTTGAATGTTTTACCAAATACTAAAAATTTAAATACGATGATTTTTATCCTATTAGGCGTAACGATCATCCTCTATATTTTTAACAGTATCTCCAGCAGATTAAAAAAAACAAAAAAAGTATCTATTCAAGCGGTCGCTGTTTTCTTTCTCATCATATTACTCTTTCTCACTTGGATAATTCCTTTAGGACATAAATATTTATATGTGAACAGGCTGGATACAAAAGAGGAATTATTTGCAAACCCAAATGAAAAAAGTGTAGTGACAGATGAAGATAAGAATATGATGGTAGCACTCATTGACTCATCATACGATCCATTAACGCGGCCGCGTACCGGCAGAACATATGATAATTATTTTCACATAAGAAATAACGGAAGCACTCCATATAACGGAAATATTTACTTAACACTGTTTAATGAAGATAATGAGACTACCGATGTAAAATTGTTTAAAGATGTAACCGTTGGTTCAAATTCTGAACAGCTCCTTATCGAAACAAGAAAAAATTCGTTTCAGGCCAGTGAGTGGAACGAGCAGTCTTTTACTACAAAGCAAAAGGTTGAAACCTTTGAGGCGTTGATATCAGGCAAATAAATCGTTTATCTGATAATGCCTGAAAGATGAATAGACATTAATAAAACGCTTATTTCATCTATTAGATTAGACAAAATAAGCGTTTTTCAGAGCATGTTATCAACTTGACTTCAGTATGGAAAAGAAATTGATATTTTTTATATTCCTTTATCAGTCTCTTTTACTAATGCACATATTTTTTTATAATCAGTGTCTGTACAATCATAAACATTCCGCCGACAGCCCAATACAAAGGCAAAGCCGCAGGTGCATTTAAAGAGACCACTCCAATCATAATCGGGGATATAAAGCTCATAACAGCCATTTGCTTTCGCTGCGTTTCATCCATACCAATCAGACTCACTCTTGCTTGAAGATAGTATATGAGTACAGCAAAAACAACAAATAAAATATCTGTTTCTCCTAAACTAAACCATAGAAATGAGTGCTCAGCTATTTCCGGAGTCCGCATAATAGCATAATAAAACCCCAGAAGAATAGGCATCTGAATGATTAGCGGCAAACACCCCACAGCCATCTTTACCGGATTAAAATCATGCTTTTTATAAACTTCACTAAGCTCTCTCTGCATGCTTAGCTGATCTTCTGTACTGCTCTTTCCTTTATATTTCTTTTGAATCTCATCCATCTCAGGCTTCATAACTGCCATTTTCTTTTGCGAGTCTTTACTATTCTTTGACTGGCGAATAAAGAACGGCATTAACACAAATCGGATAATAATTGTAATCAATACAATAGCAATTCCATAGTTACCCTGAAATAAAGAAGCAATCTTTTTTATTAGCAGAGAAAAGGTATATACAAAATAATGATCAAAGAACCCTGTTGATGAACTGTCAATAGGTGTGTTATTACCTCCACACCCTGCAAGTACAAAGACTAACAATATTACTAAAAAGAAAAACCTGTATTTTTTAAAGGCTGTGAGTAAGCCATGTTTTCCCATAATTCTCCTCCTCTTATTTTAAACTCATTTTTAAAATAAGAGGATACATTGTCCATTTTATCATCTTTTTGGTCGACTCTTTTAAATGTGATGATGAGCCAAATCAGAAAGGGTTCATTAATAATTAAGGTCTTTCTCATTTGATTCATATTAATTTTAATATTTTGGTGTTTACTGCCAAAAGAGTATTCATAGATAACCGGAGTATTATGATGCAGATTAACAAAATACATAATTCCCATCGTCATCAAAATAACACCAAAATACATATAAAAGATGGAAGAATCTATGAAAGCATTATTAAACAATTCCAATAACATACTTACTCACCTCCTTCACATATTAATGTTTAAGCTGATTATAATTATATCAAAAAAACAAACGATTTCCTATCTGCATCTGCTTTCAGAACTAGAGAGTTTATTATTGGTTTCTTTTTTGTATTGCTTCAGTCAATAGAGTAAAATAATAAAAAGAATACTGGACTACACTGATACAAAAGGAGTTGACGGGCTATGACAGGATATATTGCATTGTTACGAGGTATTAATGTAGGCGGAAAAAATAAGATTAAGATGGCGGAATTGCGAGAATCCCTTACAGCAATAGGTTTAAAAAACGTTCGAACATATATACAGAGTGGAAATATCTTATTTCAATCCAATAAGCAGGAAAAAATTATTAAAGAGGAAATAGAATATAAAATAATGCAAGATTATCAACTTTCCATTCCTGTGATTTTGAGAACCTCCGAAGAATGGGAACAAATAATGAAAGCTTGCCCCTTCTCTGCAGAAGAGATTACAAAAGCTGAAGCAGATTCTACAGGAGAGAGTCTCTATGTAGCATTTTTTCCAAGCAATCCGTCTAAAGCTAATTTAGTAAGTTTACGGAAATTCCAAAATGAAAAAGAAAAATATCATATTCAAAACAAAGAAATCTATCTTCTATTTTATGATAGTATCCATAACTCTAAACTGGCAAATCAACTTCAGAAACTAGATACCCAATCTACAACTCGTAATTGGAAAACAGTTAATAAATTAGCAACAATGTCCAAAATAACGGAATAAAAAAGGCTAAGGTAAAAGCATTTAAACTTGATAAACTTCGAAATATTGATTATACGAGTAATTGCAACACTTTTAGCCAGTCAGACAAGCTCATATATATACTGAGCTTGTCTTTAGTGTATTAATTAATGTTTACTTATGCAAAAAAGAGCTAAGCATGATGCTTAACTCTTTTTCAATA